>CALLKX010000052.1 GCA_938083085.1 uncultured bacterium | reverse complement strand
CGGGCGGCGATGGCGGCCATGGCGGCGATCCGCTCGGGGTGCGCGGCGGCGAGGTCGCGCTCCTCGCTCACGTCGCCCGCGAGGTCGTAGAGGGTCCAGGTCCCGGTGCCGCTCGCGAGCACCTGGTCCCAGCCGCCGCCGCCCTTGCGGGAGAGCAGCCCTTTCCAGTCGCCCATGCGCACGGCCAGCTGGCTGCCGAATTCCCAGTAGAGGAAGTCGTGCTCGGGCTGCTCGCCGGAGGCCAGCAGCGTCGGCGCGATGGACATGCCGTCGATGCCCTCGGGCGAGGTCGCGCCGGTGAGCGCGGCGATGGTGGGGAGCACGTCCGGCTGGTAGAAGACGAGGTCGCTCTCGGCGCCGGCCGGGATGTGCCCGGGCCAGCGGGCCATGGACGGGATGCGCAGGCCGCCCTCGAAGAGGTTGCCCTTGCCGCCCCGGAATTCCACGCCGGTCAGCGGGTCCACGTTGGGCCCGAAGAAGCCCCGGGGGTGGTCGGGGGACCGGAAGCGGTCCTGGCCGCCGTTGTCTCCGGTGAAGAAGACGACGGTGTTGTCGTCGAGGCCGAGCTCGTCGAGGAGCTCGAGCACCTGTCCGAGGTTGCGGTCCACGAGGCTCACCATGGCCGCGTAGTTCTTCACGTCTTGCTTCACGTCGTCCCGCTTCATCCACTCGTCGTCCTCGTAGAGCGCCCACACCGGGTCGTCCTCAGGGATGTCGTACATGCCGTGGGGCGGCGTGATGGGCAGGTAGCAGAAGAAGGGGCCGTCCTTGTGCTCGCGGATGAAGTCGAGGCCCGCGTCCATGATCTCGTAGTGCGAGTAGGTCTCGCCCGTGCGGCCGCCGACGTTGCCCGCCAGCGGCACCTCCTCGCTGTTGCGCACCAGGTATGGCGGATAGAACGAGTGGGCGTGGACCTGGTCGTAGTACCCGAAGAACGTGTCGAAGCCGTGCTCCTCCGGGACGCCCGTGGAGTCGCGCCCGCCGCAGCCCCACTTGCCGAAGCCGCCGGTGGCGTAGCCCTGCTCCTTGAGCATGGAGGCGATGGTCGGCTCGCCCTCTCGGAGCGGTGTGCCGCCGTCATTGGCGCGCACCGAGGCGTGGCCCGCGTGCAGCCCCGTCATCAGGTTGCAGCGCAGTGGGGCGCAGACGGGGGAGCCCGCGTAGGCGCGGGTGAAGCGCATGCCCTCCGTCGCGAAGCGGTCGATGTTGGGCGTCCGGACGTAGGGGTTGCCCATGTGGCCGAGCTCGAAGTACGCGAGCTCGTCGCTCATCACATAGACGACATTGGGGCGCGCGTCCGGCTCCCCTGCGGGCCTCGACGTGTGGGCCTCCGAAGCGGCGGAGCAGGCGAGGACGAGGGGTGTCGCGAGGAGGAGGAGGCGCTTGAGCATGAGGCTGGTCTAGCACAGTTGAGCGCTGCCCGCTCGCGAGCCGATATCCTACGGGTCCGCGCTCTGGGCCCACTCCGGGCCCACTCCGGCCCCTCCTACTCGCCAGCGAACCCTCCCGATGCTCTCTCTTCTGCTCCTCGCCGCTGGTGCGCCAGCACCCCAAGATCACAACCCGTTCCGCGACGTGGTCCGCGCAGAGCACGCGCTCTTCACGGTGGGCGTGTCGAGCCAGAGCGAGGTGAGGCCGGCCGGGGACCTGGATGGGGATGGTCTCCAGGAGCTGGTGGTGGAGCTGGACCGGGTCCTGCTCGTTCGGCATGGCGGGGACGGGGCGCCAGTGCGCACCCTCGTGGAGCTTGGCCGCCCAGGCGCCTGGGACGTTGGGCCGGACCTCGACGACGACGGCGCCGCGGAGGTCGTGATCGTCACGCCCTCGGGTGAGGGGTTAGGGGTGGCGGTGTTGGGCGCGGAGGACGGCGCTCGTCGCTGGGCGACGGCGACCCTGAAGATCGCGCCCACGCTGGTGATCTGGACGGGGGACCTGGACGGGGACGGCGTGGCGGACATTGCCATGGGAGACCCGGCGGGCCGCTTCGTGAAGACGCTCTCGGGTGCCACGGGCAAGCGCATCTGGCGCTCGAAGATCTCCACGGTCATGGCGCGTCTTCAGGCCGCAGGGGACCTGGACGGGGACGGAATCGACGACCTGCTCGTGGACCGCGGGCGCCGCAACCTCGGCGCGACCTGGCTCTCCGGCAAGAACGGCACGCCAATCCTGGCCCCGGACGGAGAAGGCACCTGGACCTTCGCCGGGGACCTGGACGGCGACGGGAAGCGAGAGGGCGTGCTGCAGCTCGGCGGGAGCATCGGTGCTCAGACCGAGATTCACCTCAGCGGCCGCGAGGAGGCGGTCGTGTGCACGGGTCCCGACTATCTGCCGGATGACGTCGCCGCGCGGATGGTGGGGGACGTGGATGGCGACGGCGTGGCCGATCTCGCCCAGGGCGACTGCAACTTCAACTTCCGGGGGACCGCGCAGCTCAAGAACAACGGCGGGGGCGAGGTGACCGAGCTCGAGGGCCTGACCCTCGCGGCTGCGCTCACCCTCGAGTCCAGACCCTGCTCCGTCTCCATGATCGAATCGGGCTGCGTGTGGGTCTTCTCCGGCGCGACGGGCCGGGTGATCATGGGCATCTACGGGGAGCCGGGGACGTCCACGGGTCTCGGTCGAGACGTCTTCAAGGTCGGGGACCAGGACGGGGACGGCCGGGCGGACGTGGGGCTCTTGATCGGCGAGCAGCTGCACGTCTTCGGCACCCGCCGCAGGTTCTCTGCGGACGTCTTCGAGTGGCTGCCGGGCCACTGGCTGGGGGAGATGACGTGGGAGGGGACCGCGATGACCATCGAGGAGGTCTGGCTCCCCGAGGCCGCGGGCGCGCTCCACGCGGTGGCGCGCACCTACATCCCCGGGGAGCGTGAGGGCGGCAGCTTTGAGTTCCTTCGGATCGAGCGCGACGGGGACGCCGTCGTCCTCCAGGCCCAGCCGTCCGGCGAGCCCCCGACCCCCTTCCAAGCCGTGGAGCAGATCGCTGGTTCGGTGCTCTTCCGACGCGAGGGGACGGGCCTGCCCACCTGGATCCGCTACACGCGCGTCGGCGACGAACTCCGCGCGGAGCTGGGCGAGACGGATCAGCCGCCGGCGCTCTCCCTGAGCTGGCGGCTCAAGGGCGAGTAGGCCCCCGAGGGCTCAGGTGCCCGACATCGGGCCGCACGGATGGTGCGGCCGCGGCCTTAGACTGGCGGTGATGGTTGACCCCACGCCCCACGACGCGTTCCTTCGCACGCTGCTGCGGCTCATCCTCGCCGCAGCGGTCCTCACGGCGCCCCTGTTTCTCTTTGGCGAGGGCTTCGAGGCGAAGTACGTGGGGCGGGTGGCCCTCTCCAACGGCGCCTGCGCGCTCCTCTGCCTCGGGCTGCTGGCGCTCGTTCGGCGCGGCAAGGGGGCGCTCGCCGGGTCGCTCCTCGTCTGGGGCCTCGCGCTCCTGGTGGGATCGCTGGCCTGGGGCAACGGCGAGCCCGCCCACGTGAACGTGATCAACTTCGTGCTGGTGACGCTCCTCGCGAGCGTGGTCGCGAGCCGCCGGGAGGTCCTCTTGTTCGGCGCGCTCTCCGCGATCGAGATGGCGGTCATCGCGTGGCAGCGGCCGCTCATGCCGCCGGGCAAGGACCTGGCCGAGGCGCGCTTCGAGTCCCTGGTTCAGATCCTCCCGACCTTCCTCGTGGTGGTGGCCATCCTCTGGCTCAGGGCGGGGCAAGGGAGCGGGAGTGCAGGCGGCGAGGCCCACGACGGAGACGCCCGTTCGCGGCGCTGAGGTTCGCGCTCGGGCCACGGTCCAGGAATGAGACCAGATCCGGCCCGCTGGAGCGGCTGCTGGAGGCCGCTGGACTAATCTCGGACACGCCCTTCGCTCTCCCTTCCCCTCGATGGCAATGCCGATGATCCGTCCCTCCACCCCCGGTCAGCCTCGCTCCCTGCGAGGCTTGCTGACCCGTGCCGCGTTCTGCGGGGGGCTTCTGCTCCTCGCCAGCAGCACCGCGCCGCCCCAGACCAGCGGCTTCTTCCAGGTCTCGTACCTGCCGGACCTGAGCGGGCTTGAGTACGCGGGCATGGACGTCTTCGTGGCGGTCCACGACGCCAAGGATGAGCCGGCGGAGCTCAACCGGCCCCGGGTCAGCCTGCTCATGTCGCCGCAGGATCCGCGCGGGGTCCTGTGGAAGCCCCAGCGCATGAACTGGCCGACGCAGCCGAGCAACGACCTGGAGAGCGTGGCCCGCATCGGGGGGAGCGACCGCTACCTGCTCTGCGAGAGCGGCGACGATGACCCGCTCCGGACGCCGCGCATCTTCCGCGCGCTCGTCACGGGGAACGAGATCGACATCCAGACCGAGGTGGACTGGCCGGTCTCGATCTCCAACGTGGAGGCGACCGCGGTGGCACGGGTGCAAAACCAGTTCTACTTCCTCTACGCCGAGCGGGCGGACAACCAGCCGTCGACCCAGCTGAGCTGGGCGCCCTTCAACCCGGGCACCATGCAGTTCGGCGCGTTCCAGTCGGTGACCCTCGACAACCCCGACCCCCAGAACACGGTTCGAGGCGTGGTGGGGCTCGAGGTGGACCCCGGCGGCCGCATCTACACGGTGTCCGCATTCGACCCCGAGGCCGCCGGTCTGCCGGGGGACCCGGACTTCGGCCCGTTCAGAAGCTCGGTCTGGCGGGTGGGCCGGATCCGCCCCGCCCAGGGGCCGGCGACCATCGACCTGGACCCCCAGCCCACTCGGGTCGCCACCATCGACGGCTTCAAGGCCGAGTCGGTGACCCTGGGCTTCGAGAACCAGCAGCCCACGCTCTACGTGGGCTTCGACGACGAGAACTACGGGGGCACCCTGCGCCCCCTGCTCCCAGCCAATTGAGGCCAAGGGGCTAACGGAGCCTTCAAGGCCTGCCAGATCAGGGGCCGCGGCTGCATTCGCAGCGGCGGCCCCTGGTCGTTCAGTGCTCCTCGCCGTCCTTCGCCGCCGGCGTCGGAGCGCCGTAGCGCAGCTCGAGCGCCCGGGCTCCTCCGGAGCCGGGCGTGAGCACGTGGACCCGGTCGTAGGCGTCGTGGGGGAGGTGGCCCTCGGCGACCCGCGTGTTCATGGACGTCTCGGTGAGGTCCCGGAGCGTCACTCCCAGCCGCGCGGCGATAGCCGGGATTGTGTTCGAGTGGCCCGCGACGACGATCACCTCCCTCGCCTTGGCCCCCTGGAGCCGGGCGATCAGGCCGTCCATGTCCCGAGCGGGGATGGTCTCGCTGGTGAGGTCGAGCTGCTCCGCCAGCGGCGCCAGGGTGTCCCGCGTCCGCTTGAACTCGCTGTGCACGAGCGCCGTGACGCCGGCGGCCGCGAACATCTGGGCGAAGGCCGCCGCTCGCTCACGGCCGGCCTCCGAGAGGTCCGGATCGCGCGGGTCGTTCTTCGCCTTCTCCGTGTGCCGGACGAGGATGACCGTGGCTTGCAGGCGCGGCGTGGCGGCCGCGGGATTCGGCTCTTGGCCCCCTGCCAGGGCGGGGAGCGAGGTGAGGGGCAGGGCGGCCGTGGCGGCGAGGAATTGACGTCGAGAGGTGCTCATGGCCCCCACGCTAGGGGGGACTCGCTCGCCGCGCACCCCCTCAGCCTCCCTTCGCTTCAGCCCCCGTTCGCTTCGGTGAAGCGGGCGCAGGTCAGCGCGCCATGGCTGTCGTGCCAAGCGAGGTCGCCCCCGGTGAACCAGAGGGCCTGGGGCGACTGGTGTGCCACGTCGAGGGCGGAGGTGAGGCCGCGGGCGAGGGGGCGCTCGGCGATCACGTCGATCCAGGCGATGCGGACGGGGTCGGCGTCGTCCACGTCCTTCAGCCACTGCTTGAACTCGAACTCCGCGCGGGTGCTCGTGGGGCAGATGGGGGACTTCTTGAACACGACCACGTGGGCCTCGGCGGAGGCCTCACGCAGGGCGGCGAGGGCCGCCTCGGGGTCGGTGGGCAGGGTGAGTTCGCGGGTCTGGGTCATGGGAGGAGGGGAGCTAGCTCCGCTTCGTGCGGACCGTGGTCTTGCGCGCAGCCTTCTTCTTGGCCGATGACGCGGCGGGTTTCGAGGTGCGGGCGGCGGCTTTCTTGCTCGCCGGCTTCTTGCTGGTGGCGGCCTTCTTCGGGGCGGCTTTCTTGGGAGTCACCTTCTTGGCGGCAGCCTTGCGAGCAGGCTTCTTCTTCGCGGCAGCCTTCTTGCTGGACGGCTTCTTCTTGCGAGCCGTGGCGCTGACCATGTTGGCCTCGTAGTGCTTGATGAACTTCGCGGCGGTCATGCGCTTGACGGCGGCGCCGATGGAGTCGAGGCACACATCCTCGAGCTTCTTGAAGCGCACGCAGGACTTGCCCATGTCGAGCTTCTTGCCCGACTTCGCCCACTGCTTCTCGAAGCGCGCGGCCTCCGCCTCGTCGCCGTAGATGCAGAACAGGTAGACCGCCATGTGGTTCTTCTGGCTGGCGAGGCTCATGAAGGGCAGCGGCTGGTCCGGGCTGCAGTGGTAGCCGTCGGGATAGACCGAGTGCGGGATGAAGTAGCCGATCATCCCGTACTGGATGCCCTCCTTGACCTTGGGGTCGAGGTTGGCCTTGATGACCTTGCGCAGGGCCTGGATGGCCTTCTTACGCGCCGGGTCCAGGGCGGCGAGGTATTGGGTCACGGTCGTGGGCTTCTGGCTCATGGGGGCAGAGTACGGGGTCGCGTGGCGGGGGGAAGGGGTCTCCGCTCCGGGTCGGGGAGCGCATGATGTGAGAATGCTCAGCGACCCCTTGAGGCGATCGGCTCGGGAGAATCCCCGTGCGGCGTGAGGAGATCGAACCGGCCCTTCGGGCGGCGCTCGAGGCCTCCCTCGCGTTCCAGGCGGGCCTGGACGAGGCGCGGGTCGGCGCGGCCGTCGGGCCGCCGCCGCTGCTTCCCTTGCCGGAGTCGGGGGTCGGCGCGGCAGAGGCCCTGGCTGAGCTCGTGCGACGGGCCGATGGGCGCGCGGCGGCGAGCGCCGGGCCTCGCTTCTTCCACTACGTGGTGGGCGGCGTCACGGGGGCGACGCTGGCGGCCGACTGGTTCGCCTCCGCCCTCGACCAGGTGGCCTCCTCGGCGACCGGCTCCCCCCTCGCCGTGGACGTGGAGGAGGCGGCCACACGCTGGCTGGCGGAGCTCTTCGATCTGGACCCCGGTGCGTGGACCGGGGTCTGTACCACGGGTGCCACCACGGCGAGCCTCGTCGGGCTCGGCGCGGCGCGGCAGTGGTGGGGGGAGAAGCACGGCGCGGACGTGGCGGAGGCGGGGCTCGCCGGGCTCCCCCGGCCGGTGGTGCTCACCAGCGGCTTCGTGCACGCGAGCGTGATCAAGTGCCTCGCCATGCTCGGGATCGGGCGTGCGTGCTGCGAGCGGCTCTCTGTCGACAACCGCGGCTCCCTGGACCTCGAGGCGCTCGAGGGCCGGCTCGCGTCCATGGGCGGCCAGCCCGCCATCGTCGTCGCCACGGCGGGGGAGGTGAACTCAGGGCGCTTCGACCCCCTGTCCGAGATGGCGGACCTGTGTGAGCGGTACGGCGCGTGGCTCCACGTGGACGCCGCCTTCGGGCTCTTCGCGCGCGTCGCGCCCGGCGTGGCGGACCTCGCGGATGGGATCGAGCGAGCGGACTCCATCGCGGCGGACGCCCACAAGTGGCTCAACGTGCCCTACGACAGCGGCTTCGCCCTGGTGCGTCAGCGGTCGCTCATGGCCAAGACGTTCCGCATGGTGGCGGCCTACCTGCCGCCGAGCACCGCGGACGGAGCGCCGCCGAGGGTCCCCGCAAACCTTGGGCCGGAGTGCAGCCGTCGAGCGCGCGCTCTGCCCATCTTCGCGGCGCTCCTGAGCGAGGGGCGGGCGGGGATCCGAGCGATGGTGGAGGGGCACCTCGACCTCGCCGATCACCTGCGGAGCCTCGTGGCGGCGGCCCCCGACCTGGAGCTGGTGGACGAGACGCGGCTGAACGTCGTCCCCTTCCGCTTCGCCCCCGCGGGTGTCCGGCGCCGCGACCTTGATGAGCTGAACCAGGCCCTCGGAGAGCTCATCCTCGAAGATGGCCGGGTCTTTGTCGGGACGACCCGCTACCGCAGCGTCGTCTGTATGAGGCCCGCGATCGCCAACTGGCGCACGCGCCCGCAGGACGTGGAGCAGCTCGTCGACGTGACTCGCGCGCTGGGCGCCGAGCTGCTTGAGGGGGGGCGCGGCCGCGACTAAGAGTTCTCGGCGACGGTGAAGCCGGAGGGGATCTGCAGCCGGAAGTGGGCGTCAACGTTCCGGTGGAAGGGGTCTCGGCCCACCCGGAGGATCTCGAACTCGAGCACGTCTTGGCCGTCCCCGGTCACCCGCACCTTGACCGGGACGTCCTTGCCGTCCGCGAAGGTCAGTTCGAGCCGCTGGAGCCCGATGATCTCCACGCCAGGCGCGGGCGTCATGGCGATGACCGTTTGGCGCGGGTCCTCGGGGGACACCTCCACGGCCTGGACCTCGAGGGCGCTGGCCAAGCCGTCGAGGTCGAGCATCAGCGAGGCGACACCGACCGTCGCCCGCCCGTTGCGCTCGTAGCGCCAGCGGCTCGCGTGCTTGCGCTGGACGTTCAGCACGAGGCGCTCGGTCGGGGTCTCCAGGACCTGCCGGGCCCTCGAACCCCCGGGGCGGTAGAGCAGGGTCGCGGGGCGGCGACGCACCGAGAGCGGCCCCTCCGAGACGAACCTCGCCCCCGACGAGGAGATGATCTCCTGCCGGACGCAGAGGGTCTCCAGCACCTTGACGTCAGCGAGGGCCGCGGCCCTCGGGCCCATGATCTCCAGCGCAGCGGCGACGACGATGGGGTCGCCACCAAACGTCACGGGCTCGGTGAGCTTGTCGGCGCTGGCGCACCCTCCCGAGACGAGGGGAGAGGCGAGGAGCGCCACGGGGAGCAGCGATTGAAAGAAGGCCTTGGCGCGGCTGAAGTCGAGCATGGGGGTCCGGGGGAGGGGAGGTCGCCCGGAGATCCTACGGAGCCAGCCGGGGCGCGTGGGCAGCACCCGCGGGGGATGGTGGTTTGGGTGGACACTACGCTCAGCGGATAGGCTTGTGGTCGATGCACCCAGCCCCTCGAAGCTCCCCGCTGCGCCTCCGGGCTGGCCTCCTCGCGGCCTTGTCCATGGCCGTCGTCTCCTGTGCCGGACCTGACCCTGGTCCGCCGGCGGCCTGGGAGCCATACCTCCCCAGGCGCGCTTCCGCGGCGCGGGACCACGTCCAGGGTATCGTGGGGATCACCCAATTCTCGCCTGGGACAGCGGTCGCGGCGCCCGGGACCAACGTCGTCAGCGACGGCGCCCAGACCTTCCCGATGTTGGGCGGCAGCTTCCAGCACTCCATGACTGATGGAGAGGTTCGCCTGGGGCTGGAGGGCGGAATCTCCGGTGGCTGGCAGTCGACGCGCACCGTCCTCGCGCTGGGCAACGGGGCGATCGTGACCCAGCGCGACAACGACGTGCTGCTGCTCGATGGGTTCGTCGGAGCCTACGCCACGATCCCACTCGAGGGCGGATGGCGCATCTACGGCGGCGCGGGCCCCGTGCTCCAGTACGCCAGCATCAAGACCCTCAGCGTGGATCAACCATCGGGTTCAGAGCGCGACTCGGTCGACGGGGTCGGCGGCGGCTGGTACGCCCGCGCAGGCGTCGAGTTGGAGCTTGGCGGGCCCCTGCTCCTGGGCTTCGGCGTGCGCTGGGTCGATTCCTACGCGTACCTCGGTCCTGACTTCAATGACCTCATCATCGAGGGCGTACAGTTCGGACTCACGGTCTCGCAGTCGTACTGACGGGCCCGCTAGACTCGCCGCTGACTCCGTTCCCCCAAGCGCCCCTGCCTCCATGAAGCTCCACCTGCTCGCTGTCGCGCTCGTCGCGACTCTCTCGATCGGACCGGGCTGCGTCACCGTGGACGCCGAGACCAACGAGGTCATCCCCAGGGGCGATCAGCGCTACAAGTTCTCGACGGTGAAGGAGTACTCCAAGGACCTGCAGCAAGGCATGACCAAGCTCCAGGTGCTCTCCACGGTCGGCTCCCCTGCCGAGAAGAGTGAGCGGGGGGACGTCTGGGTCTACCTCCCGGAGCGGTCCGCGATCCTCATCCCCTCCAAGGCTCTCAAGCTCCACTTCGAGGACAACGCGCTGACCGAGTACGGCTTCCACGCGATTGTCCTCGGCGCTCAGCTGTAGGTCAGCGCCGGCCTCCCCTGGGCCAAGATTCGACCTACACTGCGCGGGATGATGTTCCTCGCCCTCGCTCTGTTCGCGCCAGCCCTCATCCAGGGTGACGCCTCCGCTCCCGCGGCTCCGATGCCCGCGCCCAAGGCTCCCTCGGGCATGGTGTGGGTCGAGCCAGGTGTCTTCACCATGGGGTGGGACGGTGAAGACGGCAGGCCGGACGAGCGGCCCGCGCACCGCGTGCGGGTCGACGGCTTCTGGATGGACCTGACCGAGGTCACCAACGCGCAGTTCGCACGCTTCGTGGAGGCCACGGGCTACAAGACCACGGCCGAGATCGTGCCGAGCTGGGAGGAACTCGCGGCCCAGCTGCCGCCGGGTACGCCCGAGCCGCCGCCGGGGACCCTGGTGGCCGGGTCGTTGATCTTCGCCAAGACGCCTGGGCGGGTCGATCTACGGGACTACTCACAGTGGTGGGCGTGGACCCCGGGCGCCGACTGGCGCCATCCCAAGGGGCCGGGGAGCTCCATCGAGGGCATGGAGTCCTATCCGGTCGTTCATGTGTCGTGGTTCGACGCGACGGCCTACGCTGCGTGGGCCGGCAAGCGGCTGCCCACGGAGGCTGAGTGGGAGCGCGCGGCCCGCGCTGGCGCCGAGGGTGCGCGCTACATCTGGGGCGCGGAGCTGGTCCCCGACGGGGTCCACCGCGCCAACATCTGGCAAGGCCAGTTTCCCTTCGAGAACGAGCTCGCGGATGGCTTCGAGGTGGCCGCGCCCGTGGGGAGCTACGCGCCGAACGCCCTGGGGCTCTTCGACCTGAGCGGCAACGTCTGGGAGTGGACCTCGGATCAGTTCCAGCCGGACCTCTACGAGCAGCGGGTGCGCGCTGGCGGGCCGGGCGCCGTGATCGAAAACCCCACCGGACCCCTTCGAGCTGCCGATCCTCGCAATCCCTACTCGAGGGACTCCTACGTCCAGAAGGGGGGGTCCTTCCTGTGCCATGCCGACTACTGCTCGAGCTACCGGCCGAGTGCGCGCATGGCCACGCCGCCCGACAGCGGGATGAACCACCTCGGGTTCCGGTGCGTCTCGACCCCCGCCCTCTGGGAAGCTCAGCTCGAGCGCACCCGGGTCGAGCGGAGCGCCTCAGCGGAGCCGTCGAAGAAGCCCCAGTCGCCGAAGAAGCCCCAGTCGGTGAAGAAGAGCGACGGCTGACGGTTCAGGCGTCTGGGGAGGTACCTCGCGGCGTCACCGGTCCGGGCTCCTGTTGCCCGGCGCCGCGGTTGCTGATCCACAGGGCCACGAGCCCGCCGATGAGGATGGCCACGTAGAGCTGACCGGCCACGGCCTCCGCGGCGCAAAGGAACTGTGCGCTGGGGGTTACGGGGATCACGTCCCCATATCCAAGCGTGGTGATGGTCACGAAGCTGAAGTAGACGAAGGGCGTGTGAAGGCAGGTCGCGGCGGCGCTGCCGAGCTCCACGAGGCTCACGCCTCCCTGCTGGTAGGAGCCGGGCGTGAGGCACTCGGTCACGATGTGAAGCTCCGCGAACATGAGCGCCATGAGGAGGTACACGTTGATCCCTCCGACGAGCGTGTCGCTCGATGGTGAGCGCTCTCGAATCAGCGTACGCATCAGGGTGATCGCGAGCACGCCGAGGTAGATCGCGCTGAGCGCTGACTTGAGCAGGGCCTTGTCGAGCGCCTCATCGAGGATCAACCTCGCAAACCACTGGGCGCAGAGGTTGAACAGGACGAGGACCGCCGCCACGGTGAGGACCTTGCGCCCCTCGTTCGCGTCGTTCGCGACCCAGAGGCCGGCGATGAGGATCCCGGAGAAGCCGACCCGGAGCGTCGGGATGCCCAGGGTCGAGCTCCCCATGATCGGGATCAGGACGATGAACAGCACCAGCGCGATGAGCAGGGTGCCGAACGGTGCCTGACGGCGACGGTGGTCGGCGCCGATCACGTGGCTCCCCCGTCGCTCTTGGTCACCGGTACGGGGGCGGCCTCGGACCTCTTGGGGAAGCGCTCGAGGATCGCGCCGACCACGGCCTTCGCCGCGCCAGCGGGGTCCTCACGGAGCTTCTTGGTGACGGTGCGAACGGTCTTACCGTGCCACACGGGCGCGTCGCGCGCGGGGTCGAAGAAGTCGATGCAGAGCGTGCCCTCCGTGTAGTGGCGGATGTCGGTCTGCTGGTAGTACGGCCCACCCCAGTCGTACCGCCCTCGCCCGTAGAAGCTGGGGTACTCGGTCTCCATGATGCGGTCGCGGGCGCCGAGCGTGAAGGAGACCACGAGGTCGGGCGCCTGCCCCTCTGCGCTCGGTCGGTACCCCAATTCGGCGAGGTCCCCGGCTGCGGCGTCCTCGAGATGGCCGGCCAGCATTGGGTTGGCGCCCTTGGGGCTGGCGACGACCGAGGACGGCTTGAGGAAGGCGTACGTCTGGTACGCCCCGAAGTCCGCACTCGTATCGAGATCGGTGAAGACAGGCGGAGCGACGCAGCTCGCGGCGAGCACGAGAGGGAGGAGCAGGATGGTGCGGGTGAGCATGGCGGACCGACCTTACCCACCTGGCGCATCATCGCGAGCACCTTCGCGCCGCGGATCCCCCCTCGTACCAGCGCGGGGCTAGGATCAAGTCGATGAAGAGCCCCTGGTTTCTCCTGCTGTTGTTGGTCGGGACCCTCTCTTCTTGCGTCTATCCACGACTGGACGGGGCGGCGACGCCCAGCTTCGCCTTCGACGGCCCGGTGGACTCGGAGATCGGCGCCGAGATCACCGAGGTCCTCGCGCGCCACCCCGGCGAGACGGGGCTGTACCTGCTCGGAGATGGACTCGACGCCTTCGCGTCGCGAGGGGCGTTGATCCAGCGTGCTGAGCACGCGATCGACGTGCAGTACTACATCTTCCACGACGACGTCACGGGCTCCATCCTCCTCAAGCTGCTCCTCGAGGCGGCGGATCGGGGCGTGCGGGTCCGGCTCCTGATCGACGACCTGGGTTCGGACGGGATCGATGACCGGCTCGCCGCGGCGAACGTCCATGAGCACCTCGAGGTGCGCCTCTTCAATCCGCGGGCCAGGGGTCCGTGGACCTGGCTGGCGAAGACCCTGGACCTCATGGGGCGCCCCTTCCGGATCAACCACCGGATGCACAACAAGATGCTCACCGCCGATGGAATCGCGGGGATCGTCGGCGGGCGGAACGTGGGGGATGAGTACTTCGACGCCGCAGAGGACGTCAACTTCGGTGACCTCGACGTGCTCGCCTTTGGGCCGGTGCTCTCGGAGCTAGGGGAGTCCTTCGACGAGTACTGGAACTCCGAGTTCACCGAGCAGCTCAACGGGTGGAGCTCGTTCAAGAGGGACGCGGGCGACCTCGACGCCCTGCGGGCTGCGCTCCTGGACGTCGCGGCAGAGAACAGCGACTCCTCGTACGCGCGCAGGCTGGACGGGGCGGACTTCATCCAGGAGGCGGCTGACGATGAGCTCCCGCTGACCTGGGCGGTGACCCACGCTCATAGCGATCGGCCCAGGAAGATCGTCGCGAGCGGGGACGAGCTCGCCGAGCTGCTGCTGATCGAGCGCCTGCGAAATGACATCCCCACCGCGCAGGAGGAGCTCCTGATCGTCTCCCCCTACTTCATCCCTGGAAAGGCGGGCACGCGCGCCCTCGTGGCTGACGCAGCCCGTGGCGTGGAGGTCCGGATCCTCACCAACTCGCTGGCCTCGACGGACGTGGGGGCGGTACACGCCGGCTATCGCAGGTACCGTCGCACGCTCGTGGAGGGCGGGGTCCAGGTCTACGAGGTCCAGCCCAGCAGCGACTTCACGGACGCCCTCTACGACGAGGGCCTGTTCGGCTCGAAGAACGCGAGCCTGCACGCCAAGACCTTCATCTCGGACCGCCGGTACCTGTTCGTGGGCTCCATGAACCTTGATCCGCGCTCCGTCCAACTCAACACGGAGCTGGGCTTCGTCATCGACAGCCCGGAGCTCGCCGAGGGGTTGATCGAGGGGATCGAGGCGGTGCTCGCGCCGGGCAGCAGCTGGAGCGTCACCATGGACGAGGACGGCCTCGTCTGGACAGGCGTCGAAGGGGGGGAGCCGGCCTCGTACCGCAAGGAGCCCCGGACGTCCTGGTGGCAGCGATTCAAGTGCGCCCTCGTGGGTTGGCTGCCCATCGAAGGGCAGCTCTGAGGGCAGCTCTGAGGGCAGCTCTGAGGGCCGCAACGGGGCCGGAACGGGCGCGGCGGCCGGCCTCGGGGCCTGGGCTCGCGGCGCTCCCGCTCCTGCCGGCCGACTCCTAGAGGCTGAGGCCGATACCGACGGTGCCCACGACGCCGTCCACCTGCTTGGCCTCGACGAAGAGCTCGTCTGTGGTCCGCTGCTCGTACATCACCCGAAAGTTGAGGAAGAGGTGGTCGTTGAGATGCAGGAGGGCGCCGCCGCCCGCGCTCCACCCGCTGACGTCATCGAAGAGGTCCATGCCGATGAGGTAGTCGGCTTCGACAAACGGCCGGAGCTTCCAGATCTCGAGGAAGCGGCGCCGGACACCGAGGACCGCCTCGGTCGAATCCAGGGTGCCGATCTCGCGCTGATCGACGCCCACGAGGAAGTCCACGACCGGTGTGTTGAGGGCGACGTGGCCGCCATATCCAGAGAGGTCTTCGTCGGTGTCCTCCAGCGCGAGAGCACGCGCTTCGAGGGCGAGTACGCCCCCGGACATGGACTGACAGGAGGCGAGGAGGGCGGCGCCGAGCGCGAGGAGGAGAGGCTTCATGGCGGAGGAGGTTGGAGGCTTGGGCCCGTCAGGAGGCTTGGGCCCGTCTGGAGGCGCAGGAAGGAGGACTAGTCAGCGAGGCGAGCCGCGAAGGTTGGGCCCAGGCTCGCTAGGCGCGGAATTGTAGGGGTGCGTTCAGCGCCACCGATAGCGCAGCTGGCTTCACTGCCGGTTTGGACGCGGGGATCCGCCTGGGCGCTCCTCGCCATGGAGGAGGGCGCGCCTCCTCGAAGCGCGCGGCCGTGCCCTCCCCTTGAGTCCAAGGTGCCCTTTAGCCAACAGGTGCGCCCTGGCCTCCCCGCAGGGGCGACCAGGGCGCGTGCTGTATTGGCCGGCCGGTGAGCGATCACCCGGTCCGCCGCCGGCCTCAGAGGCTGAAGCCGAGGCCGATGGTGCCCGTCACGCCATCCACATCTGCGGATGTGCTGGGGAGTTGGATCGACGTCGACTCGTACATGAGGCGGAAGTTGAGGAAGACCGAGTCAGTCAGGTGGAGCAGCGCGCCGGCGCCGGCAGCCCAGCCGTCGTACGTCTCCGAGTCCACGCCGTTGTCGAGGTCGAAGCCGTGGCGATAGTCCGCCTCGATGAAGGGGTGCAGCTTCCAGATCTCGAGGAAGCGGCGGCGGACGCCGAGGACAAGCTCGGCGGAGTCTTCACGGCCGAACTCGCGATCATCGACGCCGACGAGAAAGTCCACGACGGGGGTCTTGAGCGCGGCATGGATGCCGTAGCCGGAGAGTTCGATGTTCTCGTCATCAAAGACCGAGCCAGGGTCGGTCGTATCGATGTCGGCGTCGTCGATGACGACCGCGCGAGCTTCGAAGGCGAGGACGCCTTCGGACATGGACTGGCAAGAGGCGAGAAGGAGCGCGGGGAGCGCGAGGAACACGAGCTTCATGGGGGGAGAGGCGAAGGAAGAGATAGGGAGTGAATGCACCGAGCGCGATCAGGCGGACTCGGAGCTCTTCAACGAGGGGGCGGGCGCCCCCTCGTTGTAGAAGTGGACGTCGCGCTGCGGGAACGGGATCTGGATCTCCTCCTCGTCGAAGCGGCGCTTGACGGTCTCGGTGACGTCCCAGAAGACGTCCCAGTAGTCGTCGGTCTTGACCCACGGACGTGTGATGAGGTTGACCGACGAGTCCGCGAGCTCGTGCACGCGGACGTTGGGCTCGGGGTCGTCGAGGACCTTGTCGTGGGAGGTCAGGATCTCGAGCAGGACCTCTCGGGCGCGGGCGAAGTCGCAGCCGTAGCCGATGCCGAAGACCATGTCGACGCGGCGGGTGCGGTTGGCCGTGACGTTGGTGATCACGTCCCCCCAGACCATGCCGTTCGGCACGTGGATGGTCCGGTTGTCCATGGTCCGGATGGTGGTCGTCATGAGGGTCATGCCCATCACGCGGCCGAAGGCTCCGGCGGTGTCGACGATGTCGTCCACGTCGAACGGTCGGAAGACCATGATCATCAGGCCGCTGGCCAGGTTGCCGAGGGTGCCCTGGAGCGCGAGGCCGAGCACCAGGCCGGCGGCGCCGATGGCGGCGACCATCGGGGCCATGTTGACGCCCAGGGCCGAGAGCGCCATGAGGAGGCCGATCATGACCAGGCCCTTCTCCACGGTCGAGACGACGAACTGTCGGAGCAGCGCGGAGGACCCGCGGACGCGGTTCATGGCCCGCTTCGTGACCGTGCCGGCGACCCTGGAGATCAGGAACGCGACCAGGATCGTCGCCAGCGCTCGGAGCAGCTCGAGGCCGATGGCGATGCCGCCGTCCGGGCTCCCGAGCCATGCGGTGAGGCTGGTGATCGCTGCATTCACGCCGGTGATGGGCGGCGTGGCCACGACCGAGCTCATGTAGGCCTTGGCGGCCGAGCCGTCGCCGCCCTTCTTCTCCAGCGCGGAGATCACGATGTTGACCCGTTCGATGAGTCGTCCGCGCTGGCCCCGGAGCAGGACGGCCTGTTCGTTGAAGCGGGCCTGCCCCTCATCGGAGCTTTGGAGGCCGGCAATCTCCTTGGCCGAGATCTCGGCGCACGTCGCCTCGAGGAGCGCCAACCACACCCCCAGCTCTTCCTGGACGAGCTCCAGGGTCATGGGCCTAAGGCGGGCCTTGAGCACCTCCTTGTCGAGCTCGATGGCGCTGGACCGGGTCAAGGATCCGGCCTCCGTGGTGGAGATCTTGGCGGCGGCTTCGCGGGCGCGGCTGAGGCGGCTCCGCGTTGCTTCCATGTCTTGACCTGCCTTGGAGAGCGCCTTGACCAGGTCATCCGCTGCGGAAATGAGCGTCTGGGTGTCCGCGCGGAGCTCGTTCTCTTTCTCGCGGTCCGGGCTGTCCGCCGCCGTGGCCTCGATGCGCTCCAGCTCGACCAACTCAGCTTCGATGATCGAGACATACGCGTCGAGGAACCCCTGCACGACGGGGGTGGGCTGCTCCTCGAGCTCGCTCAGGAGTTTCCCGGCGCGCGCCACGGCCTCAGCCTCCGTGGCGGGGACCACGGGCGGAGGCTCGACCTTTGCCGGTGCTTCGACGCCTTCAGCCCGTTCCTGCACGGGCGTCCCCTCGAGGATGGCCTGTTCGTCGGAAGCGTCCTGGGCGGGCGCGGGGAGGGCGAGGCACAGGGCGAAAGCCGGGGTGAGCAGACGCCGCGTCATCAGGGCGCGGATCGAATGGGGCAGCATGGCGCTGAATCTAAGGCGGTGCGGCCGGTGTGGCACCGCCGGGTGACCAGATTCTCCGTTGCTGGACCGTCCGGTCGGAGCCGGCTGAAACGCGCTCGCGCCTCGGTCGACCAGACCTCGGGTAGACCGCAGGTCGGCAGCTATTGGGACCTTCCCGTATGCTCGGCCGCCGAGCGCGCCCCGGCGTCCGCTCCGCACCTCTTCTCTCCGCGACGGATTGATCGTCATGCCTCACTCAGCCCGCCCGCTCTTCGCTGCCCTCTCCCTGGGCGCCGCCCTCCTCGCCGCCGCCTGTCAGCCGGGCGATGGAGGAGAAGGCGACGGGGTCCGGATCGCCTATGTCTCCAACGGTGTAGATCCCTTCTGGGATGTGGCCGCCGCCGGGGCTCGGGCCGCCGAGGCCGAGTTTGGCGTGGACGTCGAGGTCGTGTTTCCATCGCCGGCGACGGCTGAGGTCCAGCAGCAGAAGGTCCAGGACCTCCTCGTGCGCGGTGTGGACGCCGTGGCGATCAGCCCGGTGGACGCGGAGAACATGACGCCCTTCCTGGACTCGTTGACGGACCGAGTTCACCTCATTACCCACGACTCCGACGCGCCCAAGTCGAAGCGTCGCTGCTTCATCGGCGTGGACAACTACGAGGCCGGTCGGGCCTGCGGCGAGCTGCTCGTGGAGGCCCTCCCGGGCGGCGGCGAGGTTGCGATCTTCGTGGGCCGCCTCGAGCAGGACAACGCGCGCCTCCGTCGCCAGGGCGTGATCGACGCGCTGCTCGGGCGCAGCTCGGACGCCACCCGGAGTGACGCCGTGGACGCGGCGCTCGCGGGCAACGGTTTCACGATCGTCGCGACCCGGACCGACGACTTCGACGCCGCGCGGGCCAAGTCCAACGTCGAGGACACCCTGGTCAAGTACCCCGAGCTCGTCGGCGTGGCGGGCCTCTTTGCCTACAACGCGCCGGCGTGCGTCGAGGCGCTCAAGGGCGCAGGCCGGCTCGGTGAGGTGGCGATCGCCTCCTTCGACGAGCAGGACGCGACCCTGGACGGGATCGCCGCCGGGCATGTGCTCGGCACCGTGAGTCAGAACCCCTTCCAGTACGGCTATGAGTCGGTCCGGATCCTGAAGGGTCTGTGCGAGGGGGACGAGTCCGTCCTGCCGGAAGGCGGGACTCTCTCGACGCCGCCGACGGTCGTGAGAAAGGACAACCTCGAGGCCTTTCGCACGAAGCTCAAGGCGGACATCGCCGCAGGCTCGGGCAAGTGACCGCGCGCCTCTCGGCCAGGGGGCTCGTCCGCCGCTTCCCCGGGGTGCTCGCCCTCGGCGGCGTGGATCTCGATGCCGGTTCGGGCGAGGTCGTGGCGCTCGTGGGGGAGAACGGCGCGGGGAAGAGCACGCTGCTCAAGTGCCTCGCGGGGCTGGAGCAGCCGGACGAGGGGTCGATGACCTACGAGGGAGGTGTCTGGGCGCCGCGCTCGACGGCCGAGGCGGCCAGCGGGGGCGTGGCGCTGGTGCACCAGGAGCTCTGCTTGGCGGAGAACCTCTCCGCGGCGGAGAACATCGGCCTCGGTCGTGAGCCGCGACGCGGGTGGTTGCCCCTCGTGGATCGCCAGGCGCTGCGCGAGCGCGCGGCCCACGCCCTCGAACGGGTCGGGGCGGCCTTCGGTCCGGATGTGAAGGTTGAGCGCCTCGCCGCCGGTCAACGGCAGCTGGTCGAGATCGCCAAGGGCATCGACCAGGACGCGCGCGTGCTCATCCTCGACGAGCCAACCTCGAGCCTCACCTCGAAGGAGACCTCGCGGCTGTTCGAGCTGGTGCACCAGCTTCGGGCGAATGGCATCACGGTGCTCTACGTCTCGCACCGCCTGACCGAGATCCTCGAGCTCGCGGACCGCGCCTTTGTGCTTCGGGACGGTCAGAACGCGGGGCACCTGACCCGTGACCAGCTCACCCGCGAGGCCATGGTCCGGTTGATGGTGGGGCGAGACCTGGCGGCCCCCGTGGCGCGGGCCGAGGCCGGCGGGGTCTCCAGCGCGCCGGTCCTCGAGCTCCGTGAGCTTGTGACCGACGCCTTCCCCGCCGCCGCCGTGGACCTTCAGGTCCGCCCCGGCGAGCTGGTGGGGCTCGCGGGGCTTGTGGGCGCCGGCCGCACCGAGCTGCTGGAGACCGTCTTCGGCCTGCGCGCGCCCGTCTCCGGGGAGGTCCGGGTCGACGGCCAGCCCGAGCGCTTCAGGGGACCCCGCGACGCCGCGAGGGCGGGGCTCGCGCTCGTCCCCGAGGATCGCAAGCTCCAGGGCCTGCTGCTCGAGGAGGGGGTGCGGGTGAACACCGCCCTCGCCACCCTCGATCGCCGCCGCCGCCGTGGGCTCGTGGACGGGGCCGCCGAGCGCGCCGTGGCCGCGGCGCAGGTGGAGCGCCTGGGCGTGCGGACCGCCGGGATAGAGCAGGTGGTGCAGACCCTCTCCGGGGGCAACCAGCAGAAGGTCGTTGTGGGGCGCTGGCTCGCTGCGGAGCCGACGATCCTGCTCATGGACGAGCCGACCCGGGGCGTAGATGTGGGCGCCCGCGAGGAGCTCTACCTGCTCCTCGAGCGGCTGGCATCGGAGGGCCTGGCGGTGCTCTTCGCGTCCAGCGACATGGAGGAGCTGCTGCGCCTCTCGGATCGCGTGGTCGTGCTGCATGACGGACAGATCACTGGAACACTGGACCGGAGCGTGGCCACCGAGGAGGCGGTCATGGAGCTCGCCACCGGCGGCGGCTCTCGGATAGAGGGAGCGACGACATGACGGAATCAGGCAGCGCCAGCGCGGCGCATTCGGACGCGAGCTCCCCTCTGGCGGGGTGGGGCAAGGTGCTGGGGATCTTCGGGCTCCTGGTGGCGATCGTGGTCACGACTGGCGCCATGAACCCGCGCTTCTTCGGGGCGGAGAACCTCGAGAACGTCCTCCAGCGCACGGCGCTCTTCGGGATCATCGGCATCGGCGCAGCGTTCCCCATCGTCACGGCGGGGATCGACCTCTCCATCGGCTCGGTCATCGCTCTGGTCGCGACCTCGCTCCCGCTCTTGCTGGAAGCTGGGGTCCCCGCGGGGGCGGCCGTGGTCTTGGTCCTCGTCTTGGCGGCGAGCCTCGGCGTCATTCACGGGCTCCTCATCACGCGCCTGGGCCTCCAGCCCTTCGTGGTCACGCTCTGCGGGCTGCTGGTCTACCGCGGCGTGGCGCGCTACATCGTGGACGACCAGACCATGGGGTTCGGGTCTAGCCACGACGGCCTTCGGTCCCTGGCCACCGGTCGCCCCTTCTCCATTGGCGCCCTCGACGTGCCGGCGCCGGCGCTGGTGCTCGTGGCGGTCGCGGTCCTCGCGGCCGTCTTCCTGGGCCGCAGCGTCTGGGGACGCTGGATGCTGGCTCTCGGGCGGAACCCCGTCGCGGCCCGCTACGCCGGGGTCCCGGTGGAGCGGGTGACGATCCTCGCGTACGTGATCTGCTCGCTCCTCGCGGGGGTCGGGGGGGTGCTCTTCGCCCTGGACGTGAACTCCGTCCAGCCGGCCAGCATGGGCAACTTCTACGAGCTCTACGCCATCGCAGCGGCCGTGCTGGGCGGCTGTAGCCTCCGCGGCGGAGAAGGGTCCATCCTCGGGGTGGTCCTCGGTGCGGCGGTGATGCGGTTGCTGTACAACTCGATCGTGCTGCTCGGCATCCCCAGTCAGCTCGAGTTCGCCATCGTCGGCGGGGTGCTCCTCCTTGGGGCGGTCGCGGACGAGGTGGTGCGGCGGCTCGCGGAGGCGCGTCGGGCGCGGGAGCGCGCCCGCGCGCGGACTGAACGAACGACCTGAAGGAACCCATGACTCGAACCGTGCTTCAACTCCCCCTCCTGCTGATCGCCCTCATGGCCCTCGTCGCGTGCAGCGCGACCGGGACAGGCAACCCCGCCGCCTCGCCGGTCGACGTCCGGTCCTTCGGGGCGACCGCCGATGGCACCGCCGCGAACCTCTTTGTCCTGCGGAACGGTCGCGGGACGGAGGCGCATCTCACGGAGTTCGGGGCGACGCTTGTCTCCATGAACGTCGCGGACCGCGGCGGAGAGCGAGCGGACGTGGTGCTCGGCTTCGACGACGTCTCTGGCTACGAGAGCGACGCCAACCAGTACTTCGGGTCCACCGTGGGTCGGGTCGCGAACCGGGTCGCCCGCGGCCGCTTCACCCTCGAGGGGCGCACGTACCAGCTCGCCACGAACAATGATCCCAACCACCTCCACGGCGGAGACCGGGGTTACAGCCACCGCATGTGGCGCGCCGAGCCGCATCCCAGCCTCGCCTCGGTGACCTTTCGGCTCACCTCGGAGGACGGCGACGAGGGGTACCCCGGTCGCGTGGACGCGACGGTGACCTACACCCTGACCGAGGCGGACGAGCTCATCGTCGAGTATCGCGCCACCGCGGACCAGCCGACGCCCGTCAACCTCACGCACCACAGCTACTTCAACCTCGCGGGGGCGGGCAGCGCCTCCGTGCTGGACCATGAGCTGCAGGTCAACGCGGACCGCTACACCCCTGCTGACGCCACACTGATCCCCACGGGCGCGATCGAATCGGTGGCGGGCACGCCCCTGGACTTCCGCACCCCCGAGCTCATCGGCGCGCGGATCGGGGCGTTGGATGACACCTCAGCCCTCGGCTACGACCACAACTACGCGGTGCGCTCCAGCGCGCTCGAGGGCGGCTCGGAGGCGGTCATGGCAGCGGGGCCTGTGGCGGTGCTCACCGACCCGGCCAGCGGGCGGACCCTGGAGCTCTTCACCGATCAACCGGGCCTCCAGTTCTACTCGGGGAACTTCCTGAAGGGCGACTCCGGCAAGGGCGGCGCGGTCTACGCGCACCGCTCGGCCTGCTGCCTGGAGACCCAGGGATACCCCGACGCCATCAACGAGCCGGGCTTCCCCTCGGTGCTCCTGGTGCCTGGCGAGGAATATCGCCAGTTCACCGTCCACCGCTTTCTGGCTGACTGACCGCACCCAAGAACTCGCCCATGTTTGACCTCAAAGGACGTGTTGCCCTCGTGACGGGCTCCACCACAGGCCTCGGCAAGGCCATGGCGTTCCACCTCGGCCGCGCCGGCGCGAAGGTGGCCCTGAACTTCGCGAACAACGAGTTGCGCGCTGCCAAGGCGCTCGAGGAGTTCCGCGAGGAGGGGCTCGAGGGGGCGCTCTTCAAGGCCAACGTGGTCGACCCCGAGAGCGTCGAGAGGATGATCGCCGACATCGAGTCGGAGCTGGGCCCGGTGGACATCGTGGTCTTCAACGCCACCCCCGATCAGCCTCAGATGCCCATCGAGGAGTACGACTGGTCCTTCCACCAGTCGATGCTCGAGTTCTTTGTAAAGAGCCCCTACCTGGTGACCCGCGCGGTCCTGCCGGGGATGAAGGCGCGCAAGCACGGGCGCATCATCAACATCGGCTCCGAGGTCTTCGACCGGGGCGTGCCCAACTTCAGCCCGTACGTGGCGGCCAAGGGGGCCCAGCGCGGCTGGACCCGCTCCATGTCCCAGGAGCTCGCGCCGTTTGGGATCACGGTCAACATGGTCTCCCCGGGCTGGATCCCCGTGGAGCGGCACGAGAACGACCCTCAGGACATGAAGGACGGCTACCGCGCCCTGATTCCCATGGACCGCTGGGGCAAGCCGGAGGACATCGCGGGCGCCGCGGTCTACTTCGCGAGCGATGAGGCGGGGTTTGTCACAGGGCAGACCCTGGTGGTCAACGGCGGAATGACCGTCAACTGAACCTGTCTTGGGCCAAGCTGGCTCCCCACCTCGATGCCCCATACGTTCCTCACGGACATCGTGCTGCTGCTGGCGGCGTCGATCCCGATCGTCGTCCTGCTGCGGCGGGTCCAACTCCCCTCCGTCGCCGGGTTCGTCGTGGCAGGGGCCCTGTTCGGCCCCCATGCCCTGAGCTGGATCCGCTCCGTGGAGGAGGTCGAGGCGCTGGCCGAGATCGGGGTCGCGCTCCTGCTCTTCACCGTCGGGCTGGAGTTCTCCCTCCCGCGGCTCCTGCTCCTCAAGCGAGCCCTCCTCGTCGGCGGCTTCGGGCAGGTCGCGCTGACCCTCCTGGTCGTCGGGCTGGGCGGGATCGCCCTTGGCCGCGACGTGTCGGGCGCCGTCCTCTTCGCCTTCCTCGTGGTCCTCTCCAGCACCGCGGTGGTGCTGAAGACGCTCACCGACGAGCGCCAGGTGGACACGCCCCACGGCCAGCTCGCCGTGGCGATCCTGCTCTTCCAGGACCTCGCGATCATCCCCCTGCTGCTCTTCGTCCCCCTGCTCGGCGGGGGCGGCGGCGGCGGGTTCGCGGACTTCGGGGTCGCGGGCGCGAAGGCGGTGGTGGCGGTGGTGGTCGTCCTCTTGGCCGCGCGTTACGGCTTCTCCCGCATGGCCCCCGTGGTCGTGCGCGCCGGCGGCCGTGAGCTCTTCACGCTGTTCACTGTGCTGGTGGCGTTGGGCGCCGCCTGGCTCACCGAGAGCCTCGACCTGCCCCTGGCCCTGGGCGCCTTCATCGCCGGTCTGGTCGTCTCCGAGTCGGAGTACAACCACCAGGTCGTCGACGAGATCCTGCCCTTTCGTGACGTGTTCAGCGCGCTCTTCTTCGTCTCGATCGGGATGCTCTTCGACGCCTCGATTGTCATCGAGGAGCCCGTGGCGACCCTCTCGCTCTTCCTGGCGGTGGCGGGCACCAAGGCCGCGGTTGTCTTCGGCGTGGGCTACTACCTGACCCGGTCGCGCCGGACGGCGATGATCGTCGCCGCGGCCCTCTTCCAGGTGGGGGAATTCGCCTTCGTGGTGGCGAGCCAGGCCCGCGAGCTCGGGGTGCTCGGGGGCGCGGACGAGCAGCGCTTCCTCGCGGTGGCGGTGCTCTCCATGGTGGTCACCCCTGTCGTGATGCGCCTCGCTTGGAGGCGGGGTGACGCCGGGCGTCCTTCGAGCGCCGATGGCGGCGACGGGGTTCAACCGGAGGACGCGCCGCGGGTCCTGATCGCCGGCTTCGGGCTCACGGGCGAGCATCTCGCCCGGGTCCTCGCGGCGACCGGAGTCGACCATCGCGTGCTCGACACCGACCCCGACAGGGTCAAGCGGGAGCGGGCCGCCGGAGTCCCCATCGTGCTGGCAGATGCCAGTCGGGCCGACGCTCTGACGCAGGCGGGGATCGCCGGAGCCAAGGTCTTTGTGGTGGCCATCAATGACGCGGGGGCGAGCCGCCGGGCGGTGGCCCTCGCGCGTCAGCTCTCGCCCTCGGTCCAGGTCATCGTCCGGACCCGCTTCCTCAGCGACACAGAGGAGCTGCTGCGCCTCGGCGCGAACCAGGTCGTCCCCGAGGAGTTCGAGACGTCGGTGGAGATCTTCGGCCGCGTCCTGCGGGAGCTTCATGTGCCCAGGGGAACGATCGCGGTCCAGACGGAGCTCGTGCGTCGAGAGGGCTACCAGCTCCTCCGGGGCCCCGTCGCCGAGGAGCGCCACCTCGCCGTGGTGGGCGAGATCCTCGCGAGTACGGCGGTCGACACGCTCTTCGTGGGTACGGACTGCGCGGGCTGCGGGCGGTCTCTGGGGGAAATGGGGTTCAGGGTCCGAACTGGCGCGACGGTCCTCTCGGTCGTGCGCGGCGCAGACGAGATCCACGGGCCCGGCGCCGACCTCGTGCTGCAGCCGGGGGACCTCCTCGTCGTACGCGGGGAGCATCGTGAGCTGGACCTCGCCCGGGACCTGATCGCTGGCACCCTGGACGCCGAGGACACGGTTCACTGAGGGGCCGGTCAGCGGGCGCGCGCCCTGCTAGAGTCTCGGCTCGGCGGAGCCCCCTGCGTTCCGGTCTAGCGCGATGAATGTCCCTCCTGATCAGAACGCCCCGAGTCACGGGCTCGTCGGCCAGACCCCCGCGGTGGGGGACGCCACAGGGGCGCGGTCGGCCGCGGAGCGTGAGCGGGTCATGCGCCTGTTTCAGGTGCTCCGGGACTCGATCCAGATTGCGCTCGAGTCGGGTGTGCCGCAGACAGCGTCCGCGCGAGCAGACCTGGCTCGCTCCAGCCACGTCGAGCTGCTCGAGGTCGGCCTCCCGCCGGAGATCGAGGCGCAGCTGGCGGCCTTCATGGCGGACCTTGAAGCGCGCTTCCCCACGGCCTGGCGCCTGAACGCCGCCGCGCGGTTGATCGAGCGCGCTGGCGCGGCGCGGCGCCCCGACGTTCAGCGGGAGCGGCTCGTGGAGGCGCGGGCGCTGCTGGTCTCTTCCCGCGGTGTCGATGGGGTCGACCAGGGCGCCGTCGAGGAGCGCCTCGGCGCCCTGGAGGCGGACCTTGAGCGGCTCAGCGCCCAGGACGGCGGGGTGATCGAGGTCGCGGTCCCCGTGCCTCGGGAGGCCGGTGCCCAGGTCGAGGGGGCCCTCGCGGGCGACGTGGAGTCCGCCCTTGATGGGGCGTCGAGCACCTCGGACGGGGGCGCCGCCGCGCCCCACGTGGAGATCTCGCTGGAGCTGCTCCCTCGGGTTCACCTCGCGATGCTGCGCGGCCGCCGGGCCCCGGTGCACGCCGTGCGAGTGTGCAACGTCTCTGAGGTGCCGCTGGCGGCCTCGACGCTCAAGATCGCGGCCACTCCGCCGTTCCTCGCCGACGCGGTCATCGAGCTCCCGCCGCTGGCCGCGGGGGAAGACCTTGAGCTGGGCGCGGATCGCCTGGATGGACTCCTCCGCTACGAACCGGCGCTCCTCGCTCGGCTGACCGAGCGCGCTGAGGGGGCCGTGGTCGCGCGTGCGTTGACGGCGGAGGGCCTGGAGGTGGGCTACACGCGGGCCTCCTGGGAGCTGCACCCGGCGGACTCCTGGCCGGGCGCGTCCACGCTCCCCGAGGTGCTTGCGGCCTTCGTGATGCCGAACGCGCCCTTCGCGGCCGAGCTGCTCTCATCGGCGGCTCAGCGACTTGAGCGAGCGGGCCACGAGCCGGCGCTCAGCGGCTACCAGTCTCGCGACCCCGTCCACGCGCTCCACATGGTGGAGGCCATCTACGGGGCGCTCCTCGACGCACAGATCAGCTACGCCAATCACCCCGCCAGCTTCGAGAGCGAGGGACAGCGCGTGCGCTTTCCAGCGGCCATCGAGCAGGCGCGGCTCGCGACTTGCCTGGACGTCTCGCTCCTGGCGGCGGCCGCCATGGAGCAGGCGGGGCTCCACCCGATTGTGATCATCATTCGCGGGCACGCGTTCGTGGGCGCCTGGCTGGTGGAGCGCACCTTCTCAAACCCCCTGGTGGAGGAGCCCTTGCGCCTCTCGAAGCGGGTCGACCTGGCCGAGATCTGCGTCTTCGACCCCACTGGCGCCTGCCACCGGCCTTCGCCGGACTTCGCGGGGGCGCGTGAGGTGGCAGAGCGGGAGCTCTTGGACCGCACCGTGTTCCGGTTCGCGGTGGACGTGGCGAGGGCGCGCCGCGGTGGGATGCTGCCGCTGCCTACCTTTGCGGACGGCGGTCCAGGGAGCTCCAGCGCAGGCGTGGCGCCCAGCGGTGCCGCGCCCACCGCCTCTGCTCGCGACCTGGAGGCAGACCTCAAGGCGTACCTGGAGGCAGACCGCCTGCGACGGGAGGCGGAGGAGACACCGGAGACGCGGCTGGATCGCTGGCTCCGTCAGCTCCTCGACCTGACCATGCGGAACCGGCTCTTGAACTCCTCGAGCAAGAGCAAGCGGGTCATCCCCCTCCTGGGGAGCAAGCTCGACGCCGTGGAGGATCGACTGGCCGCGGGTCGGAGCTTCGCCGTCCTCGAGCGCCCATCGGAGCTTGCGGGGAAGGGCGCTCCAGAGGACGAGGCGGTCCGTGCTCTGGACGCCCTGCTCGAGGCCGGGGTCGGGGAGGGGCAGCTCCGGTCCTACCTGGACGCCGCGGAGCTCGAGGTTCGCCTGACCAATGTCTACCGCGAGGCGCGGACGGCACGGGAGGAGGGCGGCGTCAACAGCCTCTATCTCGCCGTGGGCTTCCTCTCTTACCGGGAGACTCGCCAGGCCACCCGCTCGCGCCGAGCGCCGCTCCTGCTGATCCCGCTCGAGATCAAGCGCAAGTCCGGCCGAGCCGGCTACTCGCTCGTGAAGGGCGGCGATGAGACGCGCATCAACGTGACCCTGCTGGAGTACCTGCGGCGGGATCACGACGTGGACATCACGGGACTCGACCCGTTGCCCGAGGACGAGAACGGCGTGGATGTGTCGCTCGTGCTGCGCATCATCAAGGACGCGGTCAAGGACGAGGACGGCTGGGAGGTCACCGAGGAGGGGCAGGTGGGCCTCTACTCCTTCTCGAAGTACCTGCTCTGGCGTGACCTGCGGGACCGGGCCGACGTCTTGCGTGAGAACGCTCTCGTGGCGCACCTCCTTGACCGCCCCCGGGAGCCCTTCGAGGGGCCCATGGAGGAGCAGGGGATCGGCATCTCGCCGGAGGAGCTTGACGAAGCGGTCGGGGCGAAGGAGGTCTTCGCGCCGCTCTCCTACGACTCGACCCAGCTCAGCGCGATCCTCGCCGCCGCGCGGGGGCGCACGATGGTGCTCGAGGGCCCGCCGGGGACGGGCAAGTCCCAGACGATCACCAACCTGATCGCTCACGTCATCGCCAAGGGGCAGCGCGTCCTGTTCGTCTCGGAGAAGATGGCCGCGCTCGACGTGGTGCACCGGCGGCTGCGCGGGCTGGGGCTCGGGCCCGCCTGCCTCGAGCTGCACTCGAACAAGGCCAACAAGAAGGGCGTCCTCGAGCAGTTCAAGGAGTCCCTCGAGGAGGGGCGCGTCCGGGGCGCGCGGCGTCGGGGCTGGGAGGAGGTGACTGACGATGTGGACGCGGCACGCGGCCGCCTCAACGGCCACGTGGACGCTCTGCACCGCGAGCGGAGCTCGGGCGAGACGATCCATGGGGTCATCGCAGGCTTTGCCTCGGCGGCCCGGCGGGGCCAGGCGACCCTGGAGCTCGACCTCGACGACCCCACAGGCGTCAGCCCGGAGGAACTCGGCCGGTGGCGGCGGGTCCTGGACGAGCTCGACCCCGTGGCCGAGGAGCAGCTGGTCTCACCCGACCACCCGCTCCTGCTCGTGGGGCGCCAGGACTACTCGCCGATCATCGAGGACGAGGCCCGCGCGTCGCTGACGGCCTTCGACGGAGCGGCGTCGGAGTTCCTGGCGGCGGCGGACCAGGTCCTCGGCTTGCTCGGGTTGACCTCGCCCACCTCCCGCGGGGGATGGGATCTCCTGCTCGCGCTGGCCAGCGCGCTCGCGGGAGCCCCCGAGCCCGGGGCTGACGCCGCGGCGCTGCTGGAGGGCGGGCCCTTTCTCGGCCGTGCGGCGGCCCTCCGCGACGCCGCGACCGAGCTCGCTGCGCTCCAGTCGGGCTTCGACGCGCGTTATCGGGCGGCGCCCGGGTCGCTCGACCTCGACGGACTCGAGCTGGCGCGCCGGGACACCCTGGCCAGCGGCCTGTTGGGCCTGTTCACTCGCTGGCGCGGACGTCGGGCGCTGCGCGACGCGTTCCGAGGCATCGCCCGTGAGCCGGGATCCATCGGTAACGACGACGCCCTGCGAGGCCTCGAGGAGGTCCAGCGAGCGCTCGAGTTGGAGCGCGAGGTCGGAGAGGTCGGGGACCTCGAGCGCACGGCGCTCGGCCCCGCTTGGGACGCGGACGCACGGGACCTGGGCGCTTGCTCGGACCACCTGCAGCGCGTGCGCGACCTGGCCGCTGCCCTGGCCGCGTTCGCGCCGGACGCTGGGCTCACGGTCCGTTCTGCGGCGGAGGCGCTCGCGGCCCATTGGGACCGTGAGCTGACCGATCCGGAGGGCGAGCTCTCCACCTGCACCCGCGAGCTCCAGCCTGCGTTGACGGAGCTTGACGTGAGGAAGGGCGCCGCCGAAGAGGCCGCGCAGCCGCTCCCTGGCGCGCCGGTTGGCTGGTCCCGGGACGAGGTAGCGGCCCTGCAGTCGCTCACTTTGCGCTGGACGGACCGCTGGGGGGAGCTGCGCGGTTGGACCCGCTGGCAGACCCTGCGGGCTGCGGCGCTCGAGGCTGGCCGTGGGGACGTGGTCGCGGCGCTCGAGGACGGGCGGATCGGCGGCGGTCAGTCCCGCCGCGCCTTTGACGAGGCGTACTCACAGGCGTGGGTGCTGCACGAGATCTCTGCGGACGGGGCGCTCAAGGCCTTCGACGGCGCGGATCAAGGCCGGGCCATGGAGCGCTTCAAGAGACTCGACGAGGAGCGCCTCGGGGCAGCGCGCGAGGAGGTCCGTCAGCGGATCGGGACGACACGACCCCAGCCGGCGACCCTGCGAGAGAAGAACCGGGGCACGGCGCTGGGCGTCCTTCAGCGCGAGATCACGAAGAAGACCCGCCACATGGCCATCCGCCGGCTGCTGGCGGAGCTCGGCGAGCTGGCGATGGAGCTCAAGCCGTGCTTCCTCATGAGCCCCATGTCCGTGGCCCAGTACCTCGAGGCGGACCACCCGCGCTTTGACCTCGTGGTGTTCGACGAGGCGTCCCAGATCCCCGTGTGGGATGGCATCGGCGCGATTGCGCGGGGCAACCAGGCGGTGATCGTGGGCGACCCCAAGCAGCTCCCGCCCACGAGCTTCTTCAGCCGCAGCGAGGACGAGGCCGTCGAGGAGGACGAGATCCAGGATCTGGAGAGCATCCTCGAGGAGTGCATTGGGGCCCAGGTCCCCACTCAGCGGCTGGCCTGGCACTACCGGAGCCGCCACGAGAGCCTGATCGCCTTCAGCAACGAGCGCTACTACGACGGGGGGCTCCTCACGTTCCCCTCGAACTCCTCCGAGGGGCTCGGCGTCTCTTCGCGCTACGTGGAGGGCGGCGTGTACGACAAGGGGCGCACAAGGACGAACGCGGTGGAGGCCAGGGAGGTGGTGGACGAGGTCGTCCGGCGCCTCAAGGACCCCTCGCAGCGTGACCGCTCGGTCGGCGTCGTGACCTTCAGCCAGGCGCAGCAGACGCTGGTCATGGACCTGTTTGACGGGGCCGTGCGTGAGCACCCCGAGCTGGAGCCGTTCTTCGACGAGAGCGCGGACGAGTCCGTGTTCGTGAAGAACCTGGAGAACGTCCAGGGCGACGAGCGCGACGTGATCGTGTTCTCGGTGGGCTATGGGCCGGACGAGCGGGGCAACGTGTCCATGAACTTCGGGCCGCTGAACAAGGACGGCGGCGAGCGCCGGCTCAACGTGGCGGTCACGCGCGCCCGTGAGGAGGTGCTCGTCTTCACCTCCCTCAGGCCAGATCAGATCGACCTGGCTCGGACCAGCGCGCGGGCCGTACGCGACCTGCAGGCCTTCCTGCGGCACGCCGAGCGAGGCGCCCGGAGCGGGGCCGCTCCCCGCCACGCGACAGGAGACGCCGCCGACGGGATGGTCGAGCGGCTCGCGGCGCGTCTCGCCGAGCGCGGGTGGGAGGTCACCACGGGAGTCGGAGCCTCGAGCGTGCGGGTGGACGTCGCCGTGCTGCACCCGGGCCGTCCGGGGAGGTTCCTGGCAGGGATCGAGACGGACGGCGAGAACTACGCGCGCTCGGCCACGGCGCGGGATCGGGACCGGTTGCGCCCCATGGTGCTCGCCGGCCTCGGCTGGGACCTCGAGCGGGTGTGGGCCGTGGACTGGTGGAGGGACGCGGACGCAGAGGTCGAGCGGCTGGACGCGCTCCTGCGGGAGCGCCTCGCGGCGGATCCGGGTCCTGGAACGGCGCTGGCCACCGACCCGACGTAGCGGCGCAGAGGTTGCACGGGCGCTGCGGTGTCCGGACCTCAGGGGGAGAGTGGCTTGGAGAAGTCGAACACCTCCGGTCGGGCAAGCTCGAGGTAGGGCTCCAGGGGCATCACGATGGAGCAGGTGAGCGAGCCCGCGTTGAAGGCGATGCGGTCGTTGTCCAGGAAGGCCTCGTCCAGGCAGTTGGGTGGCGTGAGGATCGGCGGGCCGAAGGGGGGGACGCAGCCGGGGACGAGGCCGGTGAGTTCCAGGAGCTCGTCGCGGCTCGCGAAGCGCGCGCGGCTCTCCTTGAAGTGCCTGCGGACTCGGTTGGAGTTGAGCTGTCTCGCGGCGGAGAGCACGCAGACCCGGTAGGTGTCCCCGACCTTCAGGACGATGGACTTGCCGCCAACCTCGAGGGCCTCGCCGCGGGCCGCCGCCGACTCCTCGCTCGTGCGCGTCGGGCTGTGCTCGACGTATCGGTACGCCACGCCGGCGCCTTCGAGCAGGGATCGGATGCGCCTGGTGGTCTCGGTAGGGCCGATGCAGGCCTGGGGCTCTTCGGTCATGGGAGGGGCGGTATCCGTGAGCGTTGGTTCCGGGGGCGGGAATCCGGGGCGGAGGGGCTATCCTCCGGAGCGGAGCCCCGACGATCTCGGATCGTCGACAGCCTCGGACCTCAACTTGCCACAAGCATGAATTCAATGCGCCTCGCTCTTCTCAGCTGCCTCGCCGCCTCGCTTGTCCTCCTGGCCTCCTGCTCGAGCTTCGAGTTGGAGGAGTCCTTCACGCTGACGCAGGAGCTCGGTTTGGATGGCCCGGTGGCGCTCGATGTGGTCTGCGAGGTGGGGTCCATCGAGGTCGGGGAGGACCCCGCCCTGGAGGGGATCGAGGTCCGCGGTCTGGTGAAGCTCACGGGTCGAGATGAGGAGCGGGCGCGGGCGCGCTTCGAGCAGCTTGGGGCCTCGATTCAGCGTGGGGCGGACGGGGTCACCATCACCCCGACCTTCGAGGGCGGCCGGCGCTCCTCGGAGCGCATCAGTCTGAAGGTCACGGTGCCCGACCTGGGGGGCGTGCGGTTGGAGACGCGCAACGGATCGCTGGTCGCCTCGGGGGCTCGCGGGGGCGTGCGAGCAGGGTCCTCCAACGGCGCGATCAAGCTCTTCGACTGCGTGGGAGAAGTCCAGCTGTCCACGCGCAACGGCGCCATCTCTGTCGAGGGAGGCTCGGGAGACATCCGTGGAACCACAGCGAACGGGTCCATCCGCGTCTCGGGGTTCAACGGCCCCCTTGAGCTTGAGACCTCGAACGGCGACATCACGGTCTCCCTCGCGGAGGACGCGAGGGAGTCGGTCCGTCTGCGCTCGAGCAACGGGGAGATCGACCTGAGCGTCGCCGACGGATGGTCAGGGGTCATCGAGGCGTCCACCAGTAACGGGCAGGTGCGGTTCCGCGATCAGGACGGGCTGCGCCAGAAGGGCAAGGCCTCGATCCTCGCCGTGGGCGCCGGCGGGGCGCGCTCCGTCGTGCGGACAGGCAACGGGTCGATCGAGGTCGAGGTTCGCTCACCGGACGTCCTGCGCTCGCCCCGACCCTAGCGGTCCGCGGTCGGGCGTTCGGCGCTCCGCTGCTGGCGGCCCGCGCTGGGCGGCGCTCGCTCCAGGTTCCATCGGCGGCCTGGGGGGGCGTCAAGTCCACTCCCCCTGGATGAAGGCGCGCCCGTGCTTGGGCTCTCGGAAGGCCCACAGCGAGCGCCCGCAGCTGGTCTCCAGTCGGTAGTAGTCACGCACGGTGTGGGGCGATCCGTCGGGCCACGCGGGGCTGTCGTCCCACCAGGGCCGCGCGAGCCGTTCGGGTCCCCGCGTCCGGCGAATGCGGTAGGCGATCCCGCGCCAGCGCAGGCGGCCGGGCAGCCCCTCTGGGTCGCCGGGGTTCTCGAAGGTCGCGGGCTCCGGCGGAGAGAAGAGCAGGGAGGGGCGCGGCATGTGGCGTGGCTTGCTGGCTCCCCTCGCTCGGTGCTCATGGGGGCGGACCCACGAGTAGGAACGCTCCGGGAGGTGCGAGGGCTCGGCGCGGGCAGCGAGGACCTTCTCGGGGCCGAGGCGAGCGGCGAGGATGTCTACCAGCTCACCCACGTGCCGGTCGAGGGGCTCCGAGGTGGGGGAGCTGGTCGGCTCCGGCGGCTCCCAGGCCCCAACCTGCTGGGCCGGGAGGCGTCCGGTCCGGATGGCGACGAAGCGAATCCGTTCGATGCCAAAGCCCAGGTGTACGGACTCGACGCTGGGTCTGAGCATGGTCCACAGGTGCCGGGGGTCCGCGCTGGGGCGGGAGAGCGAGAGGGGCAGCCGCCGAGGCGGTAGATCCGACGGCTCGAGCACGAGGGTCGCCTCCAGCACGCCCTGGCGCGCGCGGTCGAGTTCGCGGGAGAGCTCCAGCACGAGCTCCTCGGCGGCCTGGGCGATGGCCTCGGCCTGCTGGACCGGGCCCTCGAACACGCGCTCGGCCTGGGGAGGGCTCTCGAAGGCCAGCGGCGTGACCGACTCGAACGCGCGCCCGAGCGCCTGGTCGAGGCGCATGGCGACGTCACCTCCGAAGCGCGCTGCCACGCGGTCACGGTCGAGGCGCAGGAGCTCCTGGACGGACTCCACGCCGAGCTCGGCGAGGGCATCGCAGGTGGCCTCGGGGAGCCGGAGCGCGGCGACGGGCAGCGGTCCCAAGGCGAGGGCCTCGTCGCCGCCGGGGACGAGCTGGCGGGGCGTTCGGCCGAACCTCGCGATGGCAGACGCCGCGCCGACGGTGTCGGCTACGGCCAGGCGTGAGCCGATCTCCAGCCGGTGCATGGCACGCAGCACGGCGCGGCACAGGTCCTCCTCGTCGCCGAAGAGCCGTTCCGTACCGGCGACGTCGACGAACAAACCGTCAGGGGGTTCGAGGGCGACGAGGGGCGAGAAGCGCGCCATGAGCCACTGCCCGAGGGCGTGGAGCGCGCGCAGGTCACGCTCCTCCGACAGTTCCTCGACCCAGGGGTCTCCGTGGCGTGCACGGACCTGGGGGTCGATCAACGCCTGGGCCTCGGCGAGGGAGAGTCCGACGCGCACACCACGCCGGGCCGCCTCGTTGCAGCGGGCGGCCACGAGGGATCGGCCCTGACTCGATCGAGCGAGGAGGATGCAGGAGGTCTTGGGTGCCCCTGGACGCCGGGCTGCGCGGCGTCGGCGGCGCTGGGCGAGATCGATGGACAGGGAACGCAGATGGATGGCGAGTACGCGCCTCATGGTTTTGCTCAGTCTTCAGGTGTCAGTCCCTCCTCATGGGCAGTCCTCCCTCATTCGTTTCATCGTTCCGCCGGTCTCGACGTCGGCGCGGATGTCGGCGCGGATATCGGCGGCGGAGACGCCAGAGGCGCGAGCGCCCGTTCGTCGGCGCCGCGCTTCCGCTCCTGTGCGGCTTGGGAGGCGCCGATCCGGCTCCGGTGGAGCTGCTGAGCTCCCTTGGCGCGCAGGAGCGTCGCGTTCCAGGCGGGACCCTCGCGGGCGCTCTCCCGTCGACGGACCCGCCAGCGGGTGGTGGCCGCCGAGACCTCGCGCTCCTCGCCTGGAGGCCGCGCGAGCAGGACGAGGGCCTCGGACGAGGTGGCCGCGAGCTGGAGCCGGCGGGTGGCCGCCATCCCAAGGCCTGAGCCGTCCGCGACCACGGCGGTGATCCCGGGGCAGCGCAGGGCCGTGTCGATGGTCCAGAGGCGCAGGCTCGCGTCCTTCGGGGCGGCGAAGATGGACCGCTCGAGCAGCCCCACGTTCGCAGGGTCTTGGGCGCCGGATCCTTCAGAGGGATCATCAGAGGTGCCTTCGGGCGCCGCCTCGTTCCCGGGCTCCAGGTGAACCTCAACCTCACCGGCCGAGCGCTCGGCGTCGGGCGCTTGCTGCCCCTCGATCACGGCGGGTCGTCGCGCGATGGCGCCGGGATAAGGCCAGACCCGGCGCCCGATCCAGATGACCGAGGCGGGGGCTCCGCGGGAGACCGCGTCGCAGGCGGCCCGCCGGGCGAGGTGGGCGAGGAGGAGCAGCGGGGGGCTCCAATCCCGGGTGCTGCGGTCCGCGCGAGGGGAGCCTGCGCCGCCCACGCCGAACCACTCATGGACGCATCCCCGGACGAGGCCGGCGGCGCCGCCGGTGGAACCTGTGATGCGGTCGATCGAGGGCCAGCCGCTGGAGACCGCGCGGGAGGGCTGTCCGAAGACCTCGGGGTCGGGGTTCGGAGTACCGGCCAGGGGGCCCGTTCGCAGCTGCTCGAGCAGCGCCTCGATGCCTTGGGGCGATCGCATGGCCCGATGGTAGGTATTTGTTAGGTTCCCGCCTAGCCCTCTTCGCTGACCTCTGCCTCGGTCTTCGGTCGCCTCCCGCCGCTCGAGACGCGGCACGCCACGCGCACGGGCCGGAGGGCGAGGAGCACGGCGACGGCGGTGAAGAGCGCCCCGGGAAGGGCCACGATGCCCAGCAGCTCTACGGTGACCTCGGCCGCCCTGGGGTGGTCCTGGTTGATCGAGCCGAACAGCCCGACGTACAGGCGAGCGAGGTCCGCGAGGCCGAGGAGCGCGCCCCCGGCGGCGGCCCACCAGCCCCAGTGCTGGCGGGTCAGGAGCCCGATGGCCCCGGTGGCGGCGGCGCCCGCGGCGACGTAGGTCAGGAGGAACGGGTGCAGCGAGCCGGTCATAGGAGAGCGAACCGCGAGCACGCCGAACTCGCGGTTCACCTCGTCGATGCTCCAGACGGTGAGGAGCGGGCCCAGCGCCGCCGCGACCAGCGCCAGCACGGCGGCTGCGATGGTCGCGCCGGTGCGCTGGACCCTCCTGGCGTCCCGGAGCGCCTGGGCGCGCTCCGAGCGCGGTTGACCTCGTCGAGGAGCCACGGGTCCAGGCTCAGCTGGGGTCCACCTGGTGCATGTGGACGTCCTGCTGCGGGAAGGGGAAGGAGATCCCCTCCTTGTCGAAGCGCATCTTCATCTGGCGGCGCAGCTCGCACACGGTCCCGAAGTACTGGCTGGTGGGGACCCAGGCCCGCACGTTGAAGTTGACCGAGGAGTCCGCGAGCTCCATGAGCATCACCTGGGCCCCGGGGTCGCTCTGGACGTGCTCCATGCTGTTCACGACGTCGAGCATCACGGCCTCGGCCTTCTCGATGTCATCGTCGTAGGCGATCCCGAACATCTGGTCGATGCGGCGGGAGTCGTTGGCGGTGATGTTGCGAATCGTGCTGCCCCAGATCGACCCGTTGGGGATCGTCAGGCGCTGGTTGTCGGGGGTCAGCAGCGTGGTGGAGACGAGGGTCATCGCCTCGACCGAGCCGGTCTCGCCGGTCACCGTCACGACGTCGCCGATGTCATAGGGGCGGTACAGCAGCAGCATCACGCCGGCGGCGAAGTTGCCCAGGGTGTCCTGAAGCGCGAAGCCGACCACGAAGCCCATGACCCCGACGCCGGCGAGCAGCGGGGCGACGTTGACGCCGATGGTCTGGAGGGCGACGATCAGACCGACGAAGAAGATCACCTTGGTGACCGTGTTCTGAACGAAGTTCTTGAAGAGCTCGCTGGCGTTGAGCTTCGAGCGCTCCAGGCCTCCGCGGGTGATGCGCCCGACCCAGCCCCCGACGATCTTCGAGACGAAGAGAATCAGCAGGAACAGGAGCAAGTTGCCGATGAGACGAGGTCCATCCTCGAGGACCCACTCCTTCAGGACGACACCGGGCTCGTCCATGAGGCGCTTGAAGAGCGACTCCATCTGGTCCCCAATAGGAGGATCCACATCACCCTTTGGGTCCTTGGGCGCGCCATCTTCCGAGCCGGCGTTGGCCGAATCCGCGTCTTCCGAGCTAGTGTCGGAAGACTGCTCGAGGCTGGATACCGGAAGAGGGGCCGGCGTTGCTGCCTGAGCCGTGGCGCCGAAGGGAAGGATGAGGGCGAGGCAGACGGCGGCTAGCGTCTTCCACGCCAAGGTGCGAGCTTGGATGTTCATGCGGTGAAGATGTCGCAGGGGAGACCTCTTCGCAAGTCAGTTTGGGTCGCCGCTGTGTCCAGCAGATGTCTAAGGCGGCGCGCGCATTCAGCGTTCCTTTGCGCGCTTCTCCGGACTCGCTTTGGGCCGCTTTCCTGTGACTCAAATCAGGGGCCGAGTCCTCCGCCTGCTGGCGAACTCGGCCTGCTCACGGGCGCGTTCGAGAGGGGGTCCATCCACCGCTCCGAGCCTGAAGAAGAGCACCGCCAGATCTCCTCTCCTCCTGGTCCCGCTTGGCTCGACGAGGGGCCGCCCGGTCGGTGTCCGATCTGGCCCGCCGGCGCCACCGGGGCGGAATTCGCCCTGGGCGCCTCGTGTCGTCTCGGGCCACCGAACCCCCACCAGGGTCCCTGAGACCTGTTTCAGGACACGAGGGCTTGGTCCTGATGAAGTGAGCGTGGGGGCTCGGTTGCGGGCTCACCTGCGTTGGAGACAATGGTGGCTGAAGAGCCCCGACTTCTTGAGGGCCGCACGAACAGACGGATCCGATGACCGCAAGCCCCATATCACTGACGCTCTCAGCAGCGCTCCTCGCGGCGGCGCTCCCGCTCGCCGTCCCTGCGGCGGCCCAGGGACAGGTGTCGGTGCCTTCGCAGAGGCAGCGGGTCGCGACCCCGGCGGGGCCGTCCTCCTTCGTCCAGCAGCTGTTCGTCGTCTCCAACTGGCACGCCGAGCTGCGCGTTACGTTGACCGAGCAGCTCGGCACTGGCGCGGACCTCTATCTCCGCAAGGGCGCACCGCCGACGCTGACGGACTGGGACGCGCGCTCCCGGACGAGCGGCACCTCGAACGAGGTCATCGTCATGGACGCCGGCTCGTTCCCTCCGCTCGAGTCTGGCATCTGGTACGTCGGCGTCTATCGTCCCGCGGGCAGCGTCTACGACCTCGACATCGAGCGCGGTTCCAAGGCCTCGACGAGACCGGGCATGGGAGCGATGCCCTACGCCGGGGGCGCGACCTTCCGCGTCTGGGCGCCGGACGCCGACGCGGTCAGCGTCGCTGGACCCTTCAACGCCTGGTCCCCCAGCTCGGCGCCGCTCTCGGCAGAGGGAGACGGGAACTGGTCGCTGGACGTGCGGGGGCTCGGCGCTGGGGACCGCTACAAGTACGTGGTCGACACGGGGGCGCAGCTCAACTGGCGCGCCGATCCGCGCTCGCGGCAGGTGACTAACAGCGTCGGGGACAGCGTGATCGTCGACCCCGATGCCTTCGCGTGGACCGGGCAGTTCTTCACCCCCCAGTGGAACGACACCGTGCACTACGAGATGCACATCGGGACCTTCAACGACCTGCCCGGCGGAGCGCCGGGGTCGTTCGGGTCCGCGCTCCAGCGGCTTGACCACCTGCAGAGCCTGGGCGTGAACATGATCGCGCTCATGCCGATCAACGAGTTCCCCGGAGAGTTCTCCTGGGGCTACAACCCCGCCCACCCCTACGCGCCCGAGACCGCCTACGGAGACGTGGAGGACGTGAAGCGCTTCGTTCAGGCGGCCCACGACCGGGGCATCGGGGTGACGCTCGACGTGCTTTACAACCATCTCGGGCCCAACGACATCCCGCACTGGCAGTTCGACGGGTCCTTCCCGGGCCGGAGCGGGGGCAACTACTTCTACGACGACTTCAACGCCCAGACGCCCTGGGGCAACACGCGCCCTGACTACGGGCGCGGCGAGGTCCGTCAGTACATCCGTGACAACGCGCTGATGTGGCTCGAGGAGTTCCGCATGGACGGGCTCCGCTTCGACGCCACTGCGTACATCCGCGAGGGTCCGGGCGGCGACCTGCCGGACGGCTGGTCGCTGATGCAGTGGATCAACAACGAGATCGACGCGGTCCAGCCTTGGAAGCTGATCATCGCCGAGGACATGCGGCTCAACGAGTGGGTCACCAAGCCCACGGGCGCCGGCGGCGCGGGCTTCGACTCCCAGTGGGACGCCGGCTTCGTCCACCCCATCCGCGCGGCGGTCATCACGCCCAACGACGCGGACCGTGACATGTGGTCTGTGAGGGATGTCCTCTATGCGCGCTACAACGCGGACGCCTTCGAGCGGGTCGTGTACACGGAGTCTCACGACGAGGTGGCCAACGGGCGGTCGCGTGTCCCCGAGGAAATCTGGCCGGGGAACGCCGCGAGCTGGTACTCGAAGAAGCGCTCCACGCTCGGCGCGGCCATCGTGATGACGGCGCCAGGGATCCCCATGCTCTTCCAGGGCCAGGAGCTCCTGGAGGACGGGTTCTTCACCGACACGGATCCGATCGATTGGTCGAGAGCGGTGACCTTCGGCGGGATCAGGGACCTCTACCGCGACCTGATCTCCATGCGCCGCAACCTCGGCGGCTTCACCCAGGGTCTGCGCGGCCAGCACATCAACGTGCACCACGTGAACAACGGGGCCAAGGCCATCGCCTATCACCGCTGGGACGCGGGCGGCGCAGGGGACGATGTGGTCGTCTTCGCGAACTTCGGCGCGGCGAGCTACCCGAGCTATCGCGTGGGCGTCCCGAGGCCTGGCTGGTGGCACCTCCGCTTCAACAGCGACGCCGCGATCTACGACCCCGCCTTCGGTAACCACCCCTCGGGCGGCGTTCAGGCGGAGCCCATTCCCTACGACGGAATGCCATACAGCCTGAACCTCTCGGTCGGGCCCTACACGGCGTTGGTCTTCTCGCAGTGATGCGGCCCTCGTGCCGGGGCCTCCCGCGCGCAGGCGGCCCGCCCGGCCGGGACTCCTCTCTCCCTCCCTTCCCATGTTCAAGCTCCTCCCCGTCAGCCTCGCGCTCCTCAGCGCCGTGGGGCTCCTGTCGCCTGCGAGCTCGCAGGTGACCATCATCTCCTCGGAGACCTTCGAGTATCCGGCGCCGGGCCCGTTCTTCCAGCAGGTCGGCGGTGTGGGCTGGGAGAACCCCTGGTGGGTGAGCGGCGCGACGAACGATGACCTCTCCGTCTTCGACGGGGCAGCGACGCCCCCGTTTGCGTTGAGCGACAACGTCGGGGGGTACGCGGGCCAGGTGAATCCCTTCGGAGAGGCCTACCGCAAGCCCGACACGCTGCCCCACCCCGACGTGGCGGCGGGCGGCCTGTTCGGCATCGACGACACGACGGTCTGGTTCTCCTTCAGCCTGGGCAGCTTCTCGGGTCAGCCGGCGGAGCACTTCGGCGGCTTCGCGCTGATCGAGCAAGGCACGGGTGAGCAGCTCTTCATCGGCTCGCCGTGGAATACGAACGAGTGGGGAATTGATGACGAGGGGCCGGCTGGACCGGGCCCTGTGACCATCGCCGGCACGGACGACGCGGTCCCCGCACGGCTGGTGGCGCGCCTCGACTTCCTGCCTGGGATGGAGCGTCTGCGGCTCTACGTCGACCCGTCGGTGGAGTACCCCACGGGGACCGCAGACCTCGACGAGATGATCCACGACATGTTCTTCAACGAGATCCGTATCTCCTCGGGGGGCAACAATGACGACCGCTTCTACTTCGACCACCTTGTGATCTCGAAGGGTGACCCCGCCGCGGGGGTGGGGACCAGCTACTGCGGGCCCGGAGCGGTCAACTCCACGGGCGGGCCTGGCTCCATCATCGGCCTCGGCTCTCCATCGGTGATCGCGAACCAGCTCTCGCTCCAGGCCTCGGGCCTGCCGGCGGCGTCCTTTGGGTTCTTCCTCACGAGTCAGGCCCAGGCTCTGGTGTCGATGCCTGGCGGCTCCCAGGGTGACCTCTGCCTGGGCGGCGCCATCGGGCGCTTCGTCGGCCCTGGACAGATCCTGAACTCGGGGGCGGGTGGCAGCTTCACGCTGCCCGTCGATCTGACTCAGATCCCACAGCCCACCGGGCTCGTGGCGGGCGCGGTCGGCGAGGTCTGGAACTTCCAGGCTTGGCATCGCGACTCCGTGGCGGGCAGCGCCACCTCCAACTTCACGGACGGCGTGGAGATCACCCTGACCCTCTGACCTCCCGCGGAGCCCCGTCCGGCGGAGGCCAGGTGGGCGGCGCCGGTCGCGCGTGAGCTCGACCGCCCCGCCTCGGCTGGCGTCCGGGCGAGACGGTTCGGGCGATGGGGGTTGCGGACCGGGGGCAAAGCGCCATCCTCTGGCCCGATGCGAAGCAGGACGAAACGAGACCGCTGGCGAGAGAACCAGGATATGGAGCGGGTCCACGAGCCCGACCTGGCGGGGGTCGCCGCGGGGGCGACTTACCTCCGGGGCGAGTGGTGCGAGCAGGTCTTCGCCCAGGACGCGCCCCTGACGCTGGAGCTTGGATGTGGGCAGGGCATGTTCGCGGCGGAGCTCGCGCGCCGCTTCCCCTCCACCAACGTCGTCGGCGTCGACCTCAAGGGGCACCGCTTCTGGCGCGGGGCCAAGGCCGTTCACGTGGGGGGGCTGCTCAACGCAGCGTTCCTGCGCGCCCGTATCCAGTGGCTGGATCACTTCTTCGGGCCCGGTGAAGTGGGCGAGGTCTGGCTGACCTTCTCCGATCCGCAGAATGGCGACAAGCGCGGCACCAAGCGCCTCACCTCACCGCACTACCTGCGGCTCTATCAGAGCATGCTGCGGGAAGAGGGGGTCGTTCACGTGAAGACCGATAGTCCCGAGTTCTTCGAGAACACACTCCGGGATGGGCCCCTCGCGGAGATGGTGGTGGAGGACAGCTGCGACGACGTGCACGGTGCGGAGCCCGGGAGATTTGATCCGGTGCTCACCGACCTGCTCGCCTTCAAGACCGCCTACGAGCAGCGCTGGATCGACGAGGGCCGCTCCGTCCACTACGTGAGGCTGCGACGGCAAGCCGCGGTCGATGTCGAGCAACTCGCCAGGGCGAAGCGAATGCTCCAGGGGCCGCCCGGCGCGGCGCGGCCGCACTTCACGCGGCCGGCCAGGTAGCGCGCGCGGGCGCGGTGCCGCCCTCCGAGGACGGCGGGCGAGAACCTGGGCGGTCGCGGTGGGCGTGTATCAGGCGCGTGGGCTGCGCGTAAGGGGTAGGGCTCCTCGGCGGAAGGCGCGAATAAACGCGTGGATTCCTACGTACAGGCGGTGGCGCCATCCGAAGCGAGGGATGACCAGCGAGAGCGTCGGTCGATCCGGCGCCCAACGGCCAGCCTCCGCGATGGAGGGGGGCGAAGGCCTCGGCTCGCGTGGCCTTCACGCGCGGCACTTGCGCCCCACCGACGGACGTGCCCGCGGCCGTTCGCCGCAGCCGCGCGGCCGACCCATCCCTGGGCCGCTCGTTCGATCGAGCCCCCGCCAGCCCTCCCCACTGAGACCGAGACACCATGCGACCCTACCTCACCTCCCTCTTGGCCCTGGCCCTGATGACGATTCCGACGGCGACCGCCGCGGTCGCCCTGCCCGGTGGTGAGGAGCTCGAGGTGTCCTTGCGAGGGAAGTCCTTCGGAGCGGCTGAGCTCACCGCGGAGCTCCCCGCCGGCCAGGCCAGCGGGGTCATGGACCAGCTGGACCTGTACCGCGATTGGATCGGCGCCAACGACTACCACGCTTCGCTCTCGCAGGACGGTCGGGTGCTGTTGGTGACCTCCTCCAAGAAGATCGCGCGGCGCCGGATGAAGCTGGTCGAGGAGACGCTCGAGAGCTTCGACGGGCTGTTGTCCCCCCCGGACCAAACGGGTTCCAACGGGACGTTCAACCGCCTGGGGTCGAGCGTCGGAGGTCCTGGCTCCGCGCAGGCCCCCGTGGTCCTCGTTGAGGTCCGCAAGGAGCAGGAGTATCGCTCGCTGCTGACCGGCCTCGGGGCTGCGCGGGAAGACCTCGCCTCGCTGGTGCATCAGTACAGCCAGCGGCCGGGCTTCTCGGAGGAGCAGTGCACCGCCGCGATCTGGCAAGAGGCGCCCGCGGACATGGAGGTGGGGAAGGTCTGGCGCTCGGAGAACGAGCTGGTCAACCGCCTGGTGCGCCTGCTGGTCTTCCGATCCTACGGTCCCCAGCCCACCTGGCTCAGCGTCGCCGCGGCGTGGAGCGTAGAGCTCGAGGTCATGCGGGACATCTACTGCTTCCCCTATCGGGGGGAGTTCGTCGGCGTCGGCGAGCACGGCGGCTGGGAGTCGGAGCTGAAGCGCGAGTTCAAGAAGCGGAAGAAGAACCCCCTCTCGCTGGACGAGTTCGCGGATTGGCGCCGCAACACCTGGGACGACCACAAGGCCCAGCTGGCCTTCGGGATGGTGGAGTACCTCTCACGCCACGAGCCCGCGGTCCTGTCCGAGGTCGCCGAGGCGTTCCGCCTGCGCTACCAGGCGGGCTACAGGACGACCTACCCCGACGGGACCTGGGAGACCAACCCGGCCTACGAGATCCCGGTGGATGATCAGCTCGATGTGCTGGTCGCTGCCTCGGACCCCGAACTCCTGTTGCGCGCCTCGGACTTCATGCGGTCCTGGAACCGCTATCGGCCGCGCCGGAAGCGTTGAGGGACTGCTCTTCAGAAGAGCGTGTCCGGCGCCATCAGCCCTGACCCCTCGTTCCGCACGCTGTTCAGCCTTGAGCTGACCCGGTCGAGGGCGAGGAGGCCCGCAGGCGCGGGCGCGAGCATTCGGGCCGTGGCACCCCCGTCATCCACCTCGGGCGTCAGCCAGCGGTCGAAGTCGTCCGGCTCGATCAGACACGGCATGCGGTCGTGGAGCGGAGCCACATCGTCATTGGCGTCTGTGGTCAGGACGGTGAAGGAGACCCGCGGTGGCTCCGCTGCTGAGCCCGTCCATCGCTCCCAGAGGCCCGCGAAGGCGAGGGGGCGGTGGTCTGCGCGCTGGATCCGGTAGGGGACCTTCGCGCCGGCCTCGCGCTGCCACTCGTAGAACCAGCTGGCGGGGACCAGGCAGCGGCGCCGCTTGAACGCCGAGCGGAAGGAGGGCTTCTCGGCGGCGGTCTCTGACCGGGCGTTGATGGTTCGGTGGGCGATCTTGGAGTCCTTGGCCCACGAGGGGACGAGGCCCCATCGCATGGAGGTGAGCGCCCGGTCCCGTCCAAGCTCACCCCTGACGATGACAGGCGCCTCTTGGGACGGCGCGAGGTTGAACCGCGCCATGAAGTCCGTCGAGCCGCTCAAGGAGAAGAGCGCCGCGAGGACGTCGGGCGCAACGGTCAGTGCATATCGACCACACACACCCCGATCATAGGTCAGCGCCCTGCGACTCCGGAAGACGCCGCGCCCTCGCCGTGCAAGCAGCGGCCGCGAGGAGCCCGAGCCCAGAGAGCGCGGCGACCGTGCCGCTCGCGTCCACCGAGCCGCCCAGCAGCAGGGGCGCCGCTCGCGTGGCGAGCAGGTATCCGAGGAGGCCAGCTGCGGCGCCGAGGCCCACGGAGAGCAGCACGTAGGGGCCCATGCGGTCGGTGAGGAGCCTCGCCGTGGCAGGGGGGCAGGTGAGCAGGGCGATGGCGAGGATCGAGCCGACGGCGTCGAAGCTCAGCACGATCGCGAGGATCGTGAGCGTCATCAAGCCCGCGGAGGCCGCGGATGGATGGAGGCCGCGGGAGCGCGCAAAGGGGGCATCGAACGCCACGGCGCGCAGGAGTGGCCAGCCCGCAACCACCGCCGTGCAGGAGGCCGCGAGGAGCCCGACGAGCCGCAGCGGCTGAGGGGGCAGCCCGGCCAGGCTTGGCCCTTCGAGGACCTCGGCCCAGGTGGTTGGCGCGTTCCAGAACATCAGCTCCAGCTGGCCGCTCAGGACGCAGTCCACGTCGAGGTCCACGTTGGCGCCGCCGTTGAGCTCGAGGAGCAGGACACCGAGCGCGAACATGGTCGTATACACGAGACCGATGGCCGCGCTCCGCTCCACCCGCCCGTAGCGGATGATCGCGCCGATCGCGGCGCCGGAGAGCGCGGCGGCAGCGGCGGCGCCGAGGAACATCGGACCCGCGGCCCGGGAGCCGGTGAGCAGGAACGCGACGACCAGGCCAGGCAGCACGGAGTGTGCCATCGCGTCCCCCAGCATCGCCTGTCGACGGAGGACCAGGAATGAGCCGAGCAGGGCCAGCGTGGCCGCGGACGCGGTGACCGCGACCATGGGCATCAGGTCGAGGGTCATGAACTCGTGGAGTCCAGCGGGGATCGCCCCCGTCGGCGCTGCGTCGGGAGGGATCACGTGCGACCCGGCCCGGTGTGCGGGGCGCCCGTAGAAATGGGAGCCGTAGAAATGGGAGCCGTAGAGCTGGGACCCGTGGAAATGGGAGCCGTAGAACTGGGGGCCGGAGAGGTGGCGCCCGAGGCCGCCTCCGCCGCGGCGCGCCGTGCGGCGGCCGCCAGCCTGCGGTGACGGAGCCAGCCAGAGAGGACGCCGCGCTCCGGCGCGACCAGCAGGCTCACCAGGAAGGTCGCTGCGGCGGAGAGGATGATCAGCGGGCCGGCGGGCGCGCTCGGCGTCACCGCGGAGATGGAGGCGCCGACCCAGGCGGCGCCAGCGCCAGCCGCGGCGGCGACGACGACCATGGGGGCCACGCGGGTGGTCCACAGGCGGGCGGTGGCCGCGGGGGCCACGAGGAGCGCGGCGACGAGGAGCATGCCCACGGCCTGGAGCCCCGCCATCGCCACGGCGCCGACGAGGGCCGCGAGGACCGCATCCAGGAGCTGCACCGGCAATCCCCTCGAGCGGGCGAAGCGCTCATTGAAGGCCACCGCGGTGAGGACCTTGTAGAGGGCGAGCGTCGCGCCCAGTGCCGTAGTGGCGAGGATCGCCATCAGGGCTGCGTCCGCGCTGGTCATCGAGGCGGTCGAGCCGAAGATGAGCTCGTCCAGCCCCGCGCGGTCGGCGCCGCTCACACGCCTTGTGGCCGAGAGCGCGACGATCCCTGCGCCGAACGATGCGCTGGAGATGGTCGCGACCGCTGTCTCGGGGCTCAGGCGCGTGTTCCTGGCGATCCACTCAATGGAGGCCACCGCGCAGGCACCGGAGAGCGCCGCCCCCAGCATGAGCAGGGGCATGCTCCGCTCCTCTTGACCCAGGGCGGCGTGCAGCAAGAACGCGAGCGCGACGCCAACCAGCGACGCGTGGCTGATCGCATCGGCCACCAGGGCCCGGCCCTTGAGCATTGCGAAGGAGCCGACGGCACCGGCGCTGATGCCGAGAAGGATCGTGCCCATCAGCACGACGTTGGTGTTGTAGCCGCCGCCGAAGGTGAGCACTCGCGCCCATGCCTGGAGCAGGGCCGCTCCATCCTGACCCGCCGCCGTTCCGTCCGTCATGGCGGCGTTGGCGAGCGACGCGAGGGGCCAGCGCGGAACGTCGAGCATCCCGGACCGCTCCTCGCCTCAGGCGAGCTGGTGCGCGGCCGGGCTGGTGGGCGCGAAGGCTCGGCGGACGTTGTCCTCGGAGAGCGCCTCGCGGGCGGGCCCGGTGGCGACCACCGAGCCGGCCAGCAGCAGGGCGTCGTCGAAGCGCGACCGCGCGGTGTCTAGGTCGTGGTGCACGGCGACGACGGTGGTCCCTTCGGAGCAGAGCCGGCGCAGGCGTTGAAACAGTGCGTCCTCGGTCTCGGCGTCCACCCCGGCGAAGGGCTCGTCGAGCAGCAGCAGGTCCGCCTGCTGAGCGAGCGCGCGGGCGAGGAACACCCGCTGTTGTTGGCCGCCGGAGAGCTGTCCGATCGGGCGGTCGGCGAACGCGCCGAGTCCGAGCTCGTCCAGGCAGCTGTGAGCCTCCATCCGGTGCCTGCGATGGGCCTCGCCGCGGCGCGCCCAGGCCGGGAGCAGCCAGTCGAACCTTCGAGCGGCGCCCATCTCGACGACCTCAAGCGCGGTCACGGGGAAGTCCCAGTCCACCGACTCGCGCTGCGGCACGTAGGCGACCCGCGAGCGAGCGTCGGCGAAGGATTGCCCCCAGAAGAACGTCTCGCCGGCGAGCGGGCGGAGCGCGCCGATGGCGGCGTTGAGGAGCGTTGACTTCCCGGCTCCATTCGGGCCGACGATCGCCGTCAGGGCTCCTTCACGGGCCTCCCAGGACACGTCCCACAGGGCCGGGACACCGCGGTAGCCGACGGAGAGGGAGCGCAGGGCCAGGGGGGCCAGAGCTTCGCGGCTGCGGAGGATCATCGGACGTCTGCTCCCGCCGCTGCCTCGCGGCCGGCGCCCAGAGCGGTGAGGATGGTCGCGGCGTTGGACTCGAGCATCCCCTCGTAGGTGGCCGCGGCGCCCGGTGCATCGGCGTGCAGGACCCCGCCGACCTGGAGGTCGTGGCCGCGGGCCTTGGCGCCCTCGAGCAGGGCCTTCACGTTCCGTTCGGAGACGGTGGACTCGAAGAAGACCGCGGGGATGTCGCGCTGGACCACGAGGTTGACGAGCTCCTCGATCGTGCTAAGGGAGGCCTCGCTCGTCGTCGAGACGCCCTGGATCCCGCGGACCTCGAGGCCGTAGCGGCGGCCGAAGTAGCGGAAGGCGTCATGGGCGGTGAGGAGCACCCGACGGTCCGGAGCCAGGGCGGAGAAGGACCGCCGGTAGTCCTCGTCCGCAGCGAGCAGCCGGGCTTCGATGGCCGCCGCTCGGGCCGTGAACGCGGGGCGCTCCGAGGGGAGCTGTTGACCCAGGGCATCCGCGATCAGCGCCGGCACTCTCGACCAGACGGAGGCGTCCATCCACACGTGGGGGTCGGGGGCCGGACCGCTCTCGATCAGCTCGCTCTCAAGCAGGACCCGCTCGGCGACGGGGATGACCTCCACGCCGGAATCGCCCACCCGCTCCAGCGCATCGGTGAGGTAGCCCTCGAGGTGCAGGCCGTTGTAGAGGACCAGGTCAGCGGCCATGAGCAGCTTCACGTCGTCCCTTGTCGGGCGGAACAGGTGCGGGTCCATGTCGACGCCGAAGAGGACCTCGACGCTCGCGTCACTGCCGGCGATCTCCAGGGCGAGGTCACCGATCATCGCCGTTGTACAGACCACGCTCGGGCCCTCCTTGAGGGAGGCCTCGGCGCTGCCGGAACACGAGAGGGCGAGCGCCGCGAGGGCGGGGAGGAGCTTGGGCCAGTCCATGGAAGGGCCGCGCGGGAGCGCGATCTGCCAAGAGAGTAGCCAGGGCTTTGTAACCATTGCTATTAGAACTGGCCGCCTGTCTGGAGGTTATGTCTCAAAACGAGAGCGGCGGCCTCCTAGGTCCCAGCAGGGCCGGTCAGCTCGGCGAAGCGGGCCAGCGTCCGCTCGCTCACGTGATGCTCGACTCCCTCGGCGTCGATCTCCGCCGCCTCCTCTGGGACGCCGAGATACAGCAGGAACTGAAGCACCACCTGGTGCCGCTCTCGGGAGCTCGCTGCGAGCGCCCGGCCCCCTTCAGACAGCACCAACGGTCGACGGGGCGGGGTGGTCACGTGGCCGAGCCTGCGGAGCCTCGCGACCACCCGGGTCACGGTCACCTGTGCCACACCGAAGCGCTCGGCCAGCCACCCGACGCGGGCCTCGCCCCGCTCCCGGATCATGTCGTCGATGGCCTCCACGTAGTCCTCGGTGAGCTCGCTCGCGTGGGCAGCTCGGACCCGCGCGAAGCGCCGCGCCGCATCCGCAGCGAGGGGGCCGGGGCTGGCCGGTGCCGGTTGGGGCCGCTGCTCTGTGGCTCGAGAGGCCACGAACTCACCGAAGGCCCTGAGGGACTCGGGCCCCACGTGATGTTCCATCCCCTCGGCGTCGGCCTCGGCGATCTCCTCGGGGAGCCCGAGGGCGAGGAGGAAGGCGAGGACCGCCGCGTGCCGCGCACGGGATCGGCTGGCGATGCTCCGCCCCTCCTCGGTCAACTGGATGGCTTCCTGCTGACCCGAGCTGACGAGACCGTCGCGACGCAGGCGCTCCATGACCGAACACACGGCGACGTGGCTGATCCCGAACCCTGTGGCCAGGTCCCGGACACGCGCCTCACCCCGATCCATGATCAGGTCGTCGATGGCCTCCACGTAGTCCTCGACGACTTCCTGGCGGTTGGCGCGGCGCACGGCCTCGTGCCCCGCCCGGATACGCTCCATGGAGGGCGTGTCGGGGTCGGCCTTGTGGGGGAGAGGATCGATCGAATCGGCGCTCACGGCGGCATGAGCCTAGCCGACGGAGCGTCCCGCATGGCGTCCCGTCGTGTACCGTCTTCATGGCAGGTGAGCGAGCGATGAACTACCGGAAGATGGGCCGAACCGGCCTCAAGATCAGCAGCGTCTCGATCGGCGGGTGGCTCACCCTGGGCGGCAGCGTCGGATCCGAGGACTCCTCCAGGATCCTGCGCTGCGCGGTAGACGGCGGCGTGAACTTCATCGACCTGGCCGATGTCTACTCGGCGGGCGCGGCGGAGGAGGTCGCGGGGGCCGCTATTCAGGGGCTTGATCGGACCTCCCTCGTCCTCTCCTCCAAGGTGTTCGGCCGCATGGGCGACGGTCCCAACCAGCGCGGCCTGTCGCGCAAGCACATCATCGAGAGCTGCGAGGCCTCCCTGCGCAGGCTCGGGACGGACTACCTCGACCTGTACTTCTGCCATCGCCCTGATCCGGAGACGCCCCTCGAGGAGACGGTGCGAGCGATGGACGACCTGGTGCACCGCGGCAAGGTGCACTACTGGGGCACGAGCGTTTGGCCGGCCGAGTTACTGGATGGCGCCCACGACCTGTGCGACCGGCGCGGGTTCTATCCGCCGCTGGTGGAGCAGCCGCAGTACAGCCTGCTCGAACGCGGGATCGAGGCCTCCGTCCTCCCGGCGGCCCGGCGCCTTGGCATGGGCCTCGTGGTCTGGAGCCCCCTCGCCGGCGGGCTGCTCACCGGCAAGTACGACAACGGAGTCCCGCCCGGCAGCCGGGGCGCAGAGACCCGGTGGTTGGACGACAAGCTCGGGGGTGACGTCCAAGACCGCCTACGGGCGTTCAGTGCGCTGGCCCACGAGGCCGAGCTCTCCCCCGCGCAGCTCGCGCTCGCCTGGATCTTGCGGAACGACGCGATCACCAGCGTGATCACCGGCGCGACCTCCACAGCGCAGGTCGAGTCGAACCTCCAGGCCGCCGAGGTCCGCCTGGATGACGAGCTGGCGCAGCGGGTCGAGGAGCTGTTCCCGGCGTGATATCTGGCGAAGAGAGTCCGGCCAAGGGGGGCCGCTTGGGGAGCCGCGTCCTGCTCTCGGTCACCGCGGTGGCGCTGACCCTGCTGGGGATCGAGCTGTCCGTGGACCGCTTCTTCCCGGTGCTCGGTCAGGTCTATCAGCTCGATCCTGAGCTCCTCCACGACACCATCCCCGGTTCGCGCCGGATCCAGCCCATGGAGCCCTCCCGTCTGGGAGAGGGGGATCACGCGCGGGTGCTGGTGGAGGTCGGCGGCGACGGGTTTCGTGGAGACGGCGAGCAGGGGGGGCAAGGGGCCCGCCGCGTGCTGGTCCTTGGGGACTCGTTCGTGATGGCCGAGAACGTGCCGCTGGAGAACACCTTCGTTCGCCTGCTGGCGGACGACCTGGATCGGCAGCTGGGCTGTGCTATTGAGGGGATCAACGCGGGCCGCTCGGGCTACGGCCCCGATCAGTCTTTGCTGCTCCTGCAACGCGAGATCGACGAGGTGGCGCCGGACCTCATCGTGTGCGTCCTCTGTGCCCACAACGACGTGGGGGACCTCGCGCGCAACAAGCTCTTCCGTCTCGGGGGAGACGGCGCGCTGGTCCGCTGCAAGCCGAGGCTTGGGGCTCGCCTCGCGGACGAGTTCGCGCGCCGCGCCGAGCGGGCGAGCGGCCTCGGCGTCGAGCGCCTCGTGCGCTTCTGGAGAGAGGCACCGGATCGACGGCCAGTGGATTCGGTTCCCGCCGGGACCATGGACCTGTACCTCGCGGCCCTCGCGGCTCAGTCCGATGAGTTCTTTGTGAGGAACGACCTCGAGGTCGTCTCGCTGTTCGAGGACGTGTATGACGCCGACGTCGCCATCAGGCCCCTCGCGCCTGGCGTACGGATGAAGTTGGCGCTCATGACCGAGGTCCTGCGCGCCATGGTCGAGTTGGCCGCGGCCCGCGGCGTGCCGCTGCACTTCGTGGTCGTGCCGTCGGCCGTGGACGCCTGCCCGGGCTTCGGGATCCAGGTCGATCCAGGTCGCTTCCCGGACCACGCGTCGGGGCGTCTTGTGAGCGAGCTGGTGGCCGCCGTCTCTCGCGCCGGTGGGCGTTCCACTGACCTGACTGCGGTGTTCGAGAACGGCGGCGCTGGCCTGTGGGTGGGGGGGACCGACATCCACTGGAACGCGGCGGGGCAACGGGCGGGCGCGGCGCAGGTGTCCGCGGAGTTGCTTCAGCGTGAGGAGGTCAGCGAGCGGCTCCGGCCGGGCGCCGCTGGCATTCCCGCTGGCATTCCCGGTGGCGCGCCCGGCGGCTCACGCTGAGATCCCCCGGCTCCGACCCGCCAGTCGTCTCGACCGCTCCGTGGAGGGGAGACCGCGTGGGGGGGGGAGGGGTGGTACGCCCGACAGGATTCGAACCTGTGACCTTTCGCTCCGGAGGCGAACGCTCTATCCAGCTGAGCTACGGGCGCCCGATTTGGGGGCGGAAGCTTAGCGCCCGTGGGGCTCATCGCGCCACCGCCACCCACCCTGAAAGGGACTTCCGTCGTGTAGTCACCGCTGGATTACCCCCGTTTGGGCCCCTGAGGGCTGCCATGGGCCCTCAAAAAACAAAACGTTGCCGTATCCTGTCCGGGAAGGGGGGCTATTCCTCCTGTGGCGCTCGCCCCCCGGCGGGCTCCATCTGGCTTTCTTATGGATCACGACAACAACCTCCAGGCTCTCAGCCAGCCCGCCAACGAGGCCCCGACAGGGCGCTTCGGGGCCTGCTCCCGCTGGTTGGTCCCCGTCGTCTCCCTCGGCGCGGGCGCCCTGTTGCTGTCTACCGTCGGTGACGTCCTTGGCCCGGTGGATGAGGCCGGTGATCCGGTGCTGGAGCTCAGCGCCGGGGTCGGCAGCCCCGACTTTGACTCGGACGGCCTGACCGATGCCCAGGAGCTCCTCCTGGGAACCTTCCCGTTCGTCGCGGATTCCGACGAGGATGGTTTTGGGGATGGCGAGGAGGTCGCTCGGCAGTCCGATCCGCGCGACCTGTACTCCACCCCCGACGGCGCCGGGGTCAGCGCCAACCTCACCGCCCGCGGTGAAGGGAGCGCGCTCCAGCTGGTCATGCTGGTCTACGAGCCCTCCGAGGACGTCGGGGACTCCTTTGTCCGGCTCGGGGCGCTTCGCGGAGGGCAGGTGTCCACCGTCCCCATGGCTCGGTTTGCGTCGTACATGACGTACTCCACGATCCCCGCCTCTGCCGGCGGACAGCTCATCTCCATCGAGTTGCCCGTCCACCCCTCGTTCATCGAGGTGGCTGACCAGGTCACGTTCTTCCTTGCCGCGGGCAACGCCGTCTCTCAGAGCTACACCGCCTCAGCGAAGGTCGACATCTCGAGCGTCGAGGGCATCCTCCTCATGCAGCGCTTCAGCGCCGCGCAGGTCCAACTGCAGGCGTCTCAGGGCGGCGGAAGCGTCCGCCAGCCGATCCCTGGGAGCTCCTCGCCGAGCATTCCTGGGAGCTGGGTGCCCGGCTCAATTTGCTTCCAGCGATCCGCCGTGGTGGGTGGGAACGGCCCCATCATGCTCCACCAGGTGATCGAGGCCGATTGCCTTCAGGGGTGGGACACCTTCTGTGTGTCCAACTGCAGCTCAGCGCTGGGATCGACCTACGAGACGATCGACCCCATCGCGCTGATCGGCGGCTGATCGTCCCCCGCGCCGCCTCCCCGGGAAGGTTCGACCTTCCCCAACCACGTGTGCCGGGTCCCTCGCCGTCCGGCCCGGGGGCACAGGTCCTGGGCTGCTTCCCTGGACGCTCCCTTCGATGACGGGAAGGTTCCTTGGTCCGGCGGCATCTTCATCCGGCCAGCACCGGACTGCGACCTGTATTGGGACCGCCTGCCGGCGTCCGAGGGGCGTCGTAGTGTCCCCCTCCCGTCGATTGGTGTCGGAGAGGGTCCCAATGCCGAAATCGAGCAGGAAGGAGTCCATCCATCGGGAACCGGATCCCTCTCATCATCGTCTAATCAACGTTCCCCCATGCCTGGACCCCTCAAGACCGACCCCGACCGCGATCTGATCCTCGAGTGCCAGCGCTCGTTGGGAGAGGGATTTGGAGGCGCCTTCCGGCAGGTCTACGAGCTCTACAAGGACCGGGTCTACAACGTCTGTTACCGGGTCACTGGTAACGCGACCGACGCTCTGGACGCCTCACAGGAGACCTTCGGCATCGTTCATCGGAAGATCAGTGCCTTCCGCTTCGAGTCCCGCTTCTCGAGCTGGGTCTACCGGATCGCGGTGAACGCCAGCATCGATATCAAGCGCCGCGCTGCCGCCAGGTCCGTGACCTCGCTCGAGGCGCTGCAGGCTCCGCTGGACCGCGAGGGCGGCTCGTTCGACGTGGAGGACGAGCGGACCGAGGCTCCGACCGACTTCGCATCCCGCCATGAGCTCGAGCAAGACATCCAGCGGTCCATCGACAGGCTCTCCCCGAAGATGCGCACGATCATCGTCCTCAGGTACCTCGAGAGCCTGAGCTACGACGAGATCGCCGAGACGCTCACGATCTCACTGGGGACCGTCAAGTCCCGACTCTCTCGCGCCCACGCTGCCCTGGACCGGGAGCTCACTCCCATCGTCGACCGCCACTTCATTCACGAAGAAGGTCGCTGACGACTGCCAGACCTGCCGATCCTGTTCCTGCCCAGCATCCACCTCCATGTCCTCCGCATCCGATCCTCAAGACGATCGCCTCGATCCCACGCTGCCTGAGGCGTGGCTCGGTGAAGTCTTCGCCACAGCCGGCGAGGAGGCCCCGAGCAGTGGGGCCCGTGCGCTCCTCGTTGATGGGGAGGCGCCGAGCGAGGAGCAACTTCGTGCCCTGGCGTCTGCCAAGGGGCACCTGAAGGCGCTTCGTTCGCTGCATGGCCTGCGGGCTCCGGCTGAGCTGGAGGGCCGGGTGGTCGCGAGCCTCGAGGCGGGCTTCCGGCAAGACCGAGCGGTCGGTCTCGTGGCCGGGCTGGGTGCCGAGGCCGCTCCAGGCGCGCTCGATCCCATGGTAGAGGCAAGGGTCGAGGAGAACCTCGAAGGCGTCCAGGCCCCCGCGGTCCTCGGGCGGCTGGTCGAGGAGCGGGTGGCTGCCCCGGCGGAGGGCATGGTCCGAAGCATGGCAGGCCGCCTCGATCGCAAGCCGGCTCCCGAGGAGCTGGATGCTCGAGTGCTGGAAGAGGACTCTGGCCTCGCCGTGGCCTCCCTCCTGGGCGGGCGTGTCCGCCGGTTTGCGATCTTCTCTTCCGCCGCGGCTCTCGTACTCGTCGCCGTGCGACTGGTCGCGACGCCGTCCGACTCCGGCTCCGACTCCGGCTCAGGTGGACCTAGTCTTCGAATCATCCGGGTCGAGTCGCTCGAGTCGGTGAGCGCCTCGGCGCTGGACCGTGCCTTCCTTGGCTCGTTGACCGGTGAGTATCTGGGGGAGGCGCGGTGAGGGGCTCGAGCATCATCCTGGCGCTCGGGCTCGCGACCCTCGGGCTCGCGGCGTGCGGCGTGGATCCCCAGGGCGCTGGTGGAGAGGGGGCCCCGGCGACCTCCGAATCATCCAGCGGCTCTCTCCCGCCGTACCTGGACCTGGTTGGTCGGGCGAAGGACAACACAGCGTTCCGCGGCACTCGTCGGTTCCGGCTGGTTCAGGGCCAGAGCGTGATGGAGGTGCTCGAAGACGTGGGCGCCGACGGCACCGGACGGTTCGCCATCGAGCTGCTCGACGCGGTCTCGCTCCTGCCCGACGCAGACCCCATCTCGTTCCCCCTCGTGCACGAGAACGCCGCGCGCTTCCAGTGGCAGATGCGCGACTTCCGGTTGTGGAGCCTCCAGAAGGCCTGCGCCAACTACTCGATCAATCTGCTCCCCACCCCGCCTCCCGTCGCGGGGATCCCCTGCGAGCGGGTCGAGTTCGTGCGCTTCGTCGGCGCCAACGGTTCCCCCGGGCACTTCGAGGCCGACATCGACCCCACGACGGGCTTTGTGCTGGCCTGGCGTGAGTTCGACGAGTTTCAGCAACCCATCGTGGAGTCGGTCTTCGAGACGTTCGTCTACGGCGGTGACGTGAGCAACCTCAACCTGCGGGAGCGCTCCTTCGCCGCCCAGACCCTCGACCTGAACTCGGCGCTCTCTGCCCAGGTCGGCGCCGAGGTCTTCGTCCCTGACGTCTTCCCCACCGGGTACGAACTGATCGGCGGTGAGCTCTTGACCATCCCGAACCTCCCGTCCCTGAGCAGCTCGTCGATCCTGCAGTCTGGGTCCTGGGTGCGCCTCATGGCCTCCGATGGCCTCCAGACTCTGAGCTTCGCCCACGCGGTCTCGCCGTCCATCGCCAGCACCGCACCGGGTGATCTGCGGGTGGTGTCCCTGGGGAACTGGGAGGTGGGCTTCGGAGAGTTCGCCGGGACTCGCTTCGTCGTCGCGGGCCGCGTCAAGGTGGACGCCCTCGCCAGCGTCGTGCAGTCCGCCTTTTGACCCTCCGCCGCCGTGTCCTGCGCCCCATGGGCGTGGGTCGTGCCGGCCTGCTGTGTGGTTCTCGGATCGGGGCATGAGCGGGGCCCGGCAGGGAATCTTGGCCCCGCGTGACGGTCTCACGACGTCTGCCCAGGGGCGGGGTAGATTTGTGTGCGTCGGGAATGGTCCCGTTCGCACCGAGCCCTCCCGACCCCGATGACGATGTCCGACGAGCCCTTCAAGGAAACTGATCTCGAGTCCCCCGAGTACCGGGAGCGTCTCATGCGCAAGCTCAACACCCTGATCGCGGTGCTCGAGGTCGCGAGCGCCAAGGTGAAGCGGTCTCTGGACGGGCCGGACCCGGACATGGATCGCCTGATCAAGATCCGCACGAACCTGTCCAGCACGCTCGAGGTCTGCAAGCGGGCCCGCCGCGCCCTCCAGCGCCGTGAGAGCCTCCCCGAAGGCCTCCCCGAGAACCTGGCCGAGGTGGTCCGGACCGCCGGCAGGGTCAAGCGCTTCCCCAAGCGCCTCCCCGTGGGGTCGATCGCCGAGATGACCTCGTCGGAGGAGCGCAAGCGCTTCGAACACATGGGGCGCATCACGCCGTCCGACCTCGAAGGGGTCGATCTGGACCAGCTGGCCCTGAAGCTCCAGGGCTGATTCCTACAGAGATGGGGATCCTCGGTAGGATCCTCCCCCGGCGCGGGCTCTCCACCGTGGAGGCTCGCGTCTCTCCATAGGGAGCCTCGCCGTCCCGTCGAGTCCGCCTTCCGATGCAGTTCAACTCCTGGATCTTCCCGCTCTTCTTCGCCGTGGTCTACGCGGTGTATCTGGGGTTGGGTCCGAGGCGTTTCCGCGCGCAGAACGGGCTGCTGCTCGGCGCGAGCTACCTCTTCTACGGTTACTGGGACGCGCGCTTCCTGGTGCTGCTCGGCCTCTCCACGGTCATCGACTTCCTGATCGGCGGACGGCTAGAGGCGACGGAGGATGAGCGCGTCCGCAAGCGGCTGGTGACGCTCTCCGTGGTCATCAACCTGGGGATCCTCGGCTTCTTCAAGTACTTCGACTTCTTCATCGACAGTACGGCGGAGCTGCTCGCCGCCCTCGGCTTCTCCGTGCACCTGCCGACCCTGCGCGTGCTCTTGCCCGTCGGGATCAGCTTCTACACGTTCCAGACGCTGAGCTACACGATCGACGTGTACCGGCGGCGGATGCCGGCGACGCGGGACTTCCTGGGCTTCGCGCTCTTCGTCAGCTTCTTTCCACAGCTGGTGGCCGGTCCGATCGAGCGGGCGGCGCGGCTGCTCCCGCAGATCGAGGCGCCACGCGAGGTCACCGCGAGCAAGGTCCAGGCGGGGCTCTGGCTGCTGGTCTGGGGCTACTTCAAGAAGACGGTCATCGCGGACCAAGCCGCCCTCGTCAGCAACCCGCTCTTCGGTGGCCAGTGGGAGACCCTGCACGGCCTCGAGCCTTTCGTCGCGGTGCTCGGATTCACGATCCATATCTACTGCGACTTCTCGGGCTACTCCGACATCGCGCGCGGGCTCGCCAAGCTGATGGGCTTCGAGTTCCTGCTGAACTTCCGGCTGCCTTACCTGGCCACCGGACCCAGTGACTTCTGGCTGCGCTGGCACGTGAGCCTCTCCACGTGGTTGCGTGACTACCTCTACATCCCCCTCGGCGGGAACCGCGGGGGGCGCTTCGCCACCTACCGGAACATGTTCGTGGTGATGGCCCTCGGGGGGCTCTGGCACGGGGCCGCGTGGCCCTACATCCTCTGGGGGAGCTACCACGGGGTGCTCCTGGTGATGGAGCGGATCTGGGCGGACGCCCGCGGGATCGACCCCAGGCGGCCGCTTTCGCTCGCCGGCGAGTGGACGAGGATCGTGCTCTTCTGGCCCCTCATGCTGATCGGGATGGCCGTCGTCCGCTGCACCTCGGTGGACCAGTTCTGGCACCTGTTCACCAACCAGTCGTTCCTGCTCACCGATCGCGCCGCGGCTGGCCTCGCGACCCTCGCGTACTTCACCTGGCCGCTCGTGATCGTCCAGCTCTTCCAGCACGGCACCCGGGACCTGCTCGTACCGCTCAGGCTCCCGCTCATCCCACGCGCCCTGCTCTTCGCCGCCCTCATCCTCGGGATGCTGGTCTTCGGGGTCCGTCAGCCCGTCGAGTTCTTCTACTTCCAGTTCTGATGGCCGGGATCAATCGAATCGCAGGCGAACAAGAGCACGCCACAGGAGCCCGGGCCTTCGGCCTGATGTTTGCCCTTGTCGTTCTCCTCGTGCTCGGCGTCAACGCCGTCGCGATTCGCCTGTCTCCGGTGAGCGAGCGCACCTTCGATGGTCGCACGGTCGCCACGAAGTGGGCGCTCGCCAGCGCCGGGGCGCCGGCGGGCGGCGTCGTCGTCATCGGTGACAGCAGCGGAAACTTTGCGGTGGAGACGACGGTGCTGGAGGAGCGGCTGGGCGTCGGGGCGCGCAACTACTGCACGTACGGTCGCTTCCTCAACCTCGGCGCCGGCTGGTTCCTTGATCACGCCCTCAAGGACGCGGACGCGCCGCCGGCGGTCGTGCTGGTGGTCATGGGATCGCGGACGTTCGCGCTCGAGGCGGACGGCTTCACCTTCGCCAGCATCCCGGCCGCCTTCGGCGGCTGGTCGGAGCGGATCCCCTACGTGGGCCTCCCCGCGGCCGAGGTGCTCCAGTTCGCTGCGGCGCGACTGTTCCCCCTCTATGCCCAGCACAGGAGCTTCGAGGGCGGCATCCGGAAGGGGCTTTGGCACATCGACGGGAGCCGCCTGCCCATCGGGCCTGGTGGGACCTCGGTGCTTCCCCGGGCCTACCCCAAGGGCGTCGCACCCTTCGCAGAGAAGGTCCTCGGTGAGATCGCGGCCATGGGCGACGGGCCGATCCCCTCGGTCCGTGATCGCGCGGCCATGAAGGGGCTGGTCCAGGCTGCCGAGGAGCGCGGCTTCGATCTCGTATTCGTCGATGGCCCGGTTTGGGAGGGGCTCGCTGATCGGGAAGAGCACCGTGCCTTCCTGGCCAAGATCCACGGGTTCATGGATGAGATCTGCGAGGGCTCTGAGCGGGCGCAGAGGCTCCCAGGCGGCCTCCAGGTGTTCCCGAGGGAGGTGATGGAGAATCCCTTCCACCTCACCGGGGCGGCGGCCGGGGTGTACTCGGCCGAGCTGACAGATCGGCTCAGAGAGCTCGGTCTGCCCCGCTGACGTCCAGGGTCGAGGCAGTCCCCGGGGGGCCGTGATCCCGATGGGGTTTTGACGTCCAGCCGGAACCCGTCCCTGCCGATCTCCTGTGCGTGCGCGCGCCCTCCGGGCGTCCTGCGCGATCACTCCAGTCGGGGCCAAGCAGATCAACATGAAGGGGACCGGATTCGCCACGAGGGTGGCTGTCGCTGCGATGACCGCGGGCGCTGGCTTCGCCGCCGATGGCGAGCGACATGGCGATGTCGCCGCCGCGGTGATACTCCCGGCAGTGAGCGCGGCCTCCCCCTCGGGGGACGTCCGGGTCACGTTGGTGGAGGGCCGTGCCAACGCGCTCCGTCCCCTGACCGTTCGCGCTCTCATCGTTCAGCCTGGCGCGCTCGCGTCCTGGGTCCTGCTCCCCCTGACCGAGATCCCGCAGCACCTCTTCGTCCCCACGGACGAGTCCATTGTCTGCGTGGATCGCTCCCTCGGCTCGCCGCGCGTCGTCCAGCTCGATCTCGGCGGCGTCGAGGTCCGCAGCCGATCCCTGGCCGCGCTGCTTCCCGAGTCGAGCCCGCGTGCCTTGGACGGGGCCATCACCCTCGGCTTCGTGGACACCGGGCCGTGCCTCGCGATCGACCTTGGGAACCGAGACATCGCGCTCGTCGATCTGAGCGAGGGGCATGGAGGACCCCTCGAGGTCTGCTCGGTCGTCCACAACAGCCGCTCGTCACATGGGGTGGAGGACTGGCTGCGCAAGAGCCGTAATCTGCTGCTCGAGGGCAACGAGGTCGCCGCGCAGACCACCCTGGAGGCGGCCAAGGACGCCTTCCCGGCCGAGCCGCGGATCTACCAGCAGCTCGCCAGGATTCATCGCAGCTCCGGGGATCCGGCAGCTCAGCTCCAGTGCCTGGAGGAGGGACTCCGCAGGAGCCACAGCGCGACAAGCCAGGCGGTCACCCGTGACTGGCAGGTGGGGACGCCCGAGGCTCGCCTCGTGCTCGACTTCGTGGAGACCACGCGGAAGGTGCGCGGCAACGGCGAGGCGACCAAGGCGCTCGGGCAGGCGCTCACCCTGTACCCCTGCATGGAGCAAGCTGTCCTCCTCCGCGCGGAGCTGCTCTTCTCGTCGGGCAAGGACGCCGAGGCCATCGCCTCCCTCGAGGAGGCGGTCGGCGCGCTGGAGGGGAGCGAGGAGCTTGGTCCAGCCCTGCACGACATCGGTCGGTTCCTGGAGCGCCAGGGACGTGATGGAGCTGCGATCAGGTGCATGAAGCGCGCCTACGAGGCCGGAGAGTTCTCGGAGTTCCTCATCCGTGACATCGCGGACCTCCACGTGCGGGTCGGCCGGCCGGTTGGCGCGGCGCGCTGGCTCACTCGGCTCAAGAACCACTGGGCTTCGGTCGCCAACGGCGCTTCAGAGGCGGATCGGTCCCGGCGAGGCGACCGCCGACTCGCTGACCTCCAGCGCGAGATCGAGGAACTCGTGGGATCCGAGGCGGTGGTCACCGACCCCTGATCGGGGTCAGGTTCCCAGGACCGCCGCCACGGCCGCATCGACGAGGTCACCGCGACGGACGCCGCGCGCTTCACCCTCGTAGCTCAGGATCAACCGGTGCCGCAGAGCGGGTGGCGCGACGACGCGCACGTCCTCCTCACCGATGTTCAGGCGGTCCGCCAGCAGAGCCCGGGCCTTGGCGGCGAGGAGGATGGCCTGACCACCTCGAAGGCTCGACCCGTAGCGGACGTGTGAGCGGATCGCCTCGGGGGCGCTGTCATGGTCGGGGTGAGTCGCGAGGATGATCGAGGCGACCGCCTCCACCACGCTGGATGGCGCGGCCACCTCACGGACGAGGGCCTGCAGGCGGAGCCACTCTCCCCGGGTGAAGGAGGGGGGAGCGGCCGCGGTGGAGCTGGTCGTGGTCGCGGAGAGGATCGTGGTCAGGTCGCTATGGCCGGGGAGCTGGAGCTCGAGCTTGAAGAGGAAGCGATCCAGCTGCGCCTCGGGAAGCGGGTAGGTGCCCTCCATCTCGATGGGGTTCTGGGTCGCGACCATGAAGAAGGGCGGGTCGAGGGCGTAGGTCTTCCCATGCAGGGTGACTTGCCGCTCCTGCATGGCCTCCAGCAACGCGCTCTGGGTCCTCGGCGTCGCCCGGTTGACCTCGTCCGTCAGGAGGACGTTGGTGAACACGGGACCCTTCTCGAAGTCGAACGAGCGAGCACCGGTGTCGTCGTCCACCCGCAGGACCCGGGTCCCAAGGACGTCGGACGGCATCAGGTCTGGCGTGCACTGCAGCCGCTGGAACCGGAGATCGACCGCGTCGGACAGGGCGTGCACGAGGGTCGTCTTGCCCAGGCCGGGCGCGCCTTCGAGGAGCACGTGGCCGCCCGCCATCAGGGCGAGTATGAGGAACTCTACGGTCTCTTCCTGGCCGAAGAACTGGCGATTCAAGCGGCCTCGCAGCTCACGCGCGGCCGCCCTGAGGCGTTCGAGCTCCGCGTCGAGTCGTTCGGTTTCGGTCACGTGGGGGGGCGGCGGGCTGGGGTCGAGGGGGGTCCCGGTATGGGCGGAGCGGGACGCAGGCGCGGGCCCTCTCCGCAGGTCGCGGCTGCACGATAACCCGGCAGGGTGAAACGGTCTTCTCCGGCCTGGGGTCTCCGGGTGGGGCCTCCTCGCCTTATCAGAGAGATGTCCCGTTCCAGACGAGCCCGCGTGACCCTTCCCATCTCCGGCCGTGAATTGCATCTTGTTGGGGTGAGCAGTGCGCAGCAATCAACCAGGACTCCACGGGTCGGAGCCCCTGGAGCCCCCGGGTTGGCTGAGGTCACCGTGGAGACGGTGGCGGAGCCCGTGGCCGAGCAGCGCCTTGGTCGCCTGTGGAAGGTGATCTGCCACGACGACCCTCACACCACGATGGACTTCGTGGTTGAGGTCCTGATGACGGTCTTCCGTCAGCCGTCACCCAGGGCGTTCGAGCTCATGCTCTGCGTCCATCATGCAGGGAGCGCCTGGGTCGGTTCCTGGCCGGAGTCCGTGGCTCGCAAGAAGGTCGCCAAGGCCCAAGCGAGGGCGAGGATGGACGGGTTCCCGCTCACGTTCTCGGTCGAAGTGGACGACTGAGTCGTTGGGGGAGCATCCGGCCTCTCGGCCGTGCACCACCCTCAGTGAGAGCGAAGAGCATGACCACGACCTACGTCCCCCGACAGCGCGAGTGGTCCTTGGTAGAGCTCTTCGAGGGGATCACCGCTGCGGACGTCACCTGCTCCAAGCAGGACCTGCGCGCCGCGGAGCCTCGGCTCTGGATTGACCTGGCAGCAGAGTGGGATGCTCGCCTGCTCGAGGCACACATCCTCGGGGCGGACAGGGAGTTCTCTCCGGAGTTCTACGCCTTCCTCAAGGGTTGGGCCGCGGACGAGGAGCGGCACACGGAGGGGTTGCTCCGGCTGTACTCGCTGGTGACCGGAGAGCCGGAGGACGCCGTCCTGAGCCGGCTCCGGGCGAGGGCCGGGGACTTCAGCTCCGTCGAGCCCCTCCTCGCGGGGGAGTTCGAGGTGCTCATCCTGCTCGCCTACGACGAGGCCATGAGCACTGCCGCCTACCGCGACGACATTCCCTTCTACCGCTCTCTGGGTCCGGCCTCCTTCGGCCGGCTCCTGCGCGAGCTGAAGAACGATGAGGCGATGCACTACAGGAACGCCGTGGAGCTCCTCGTCCTCGCGCACAGTGACCGCGTGGACGACGTCCCCGGGGAGGTGGAACGCGTCGTCCAGTTCGACAAGGCCCAGGAGGAGTATCGGGCGACGTTCGTCCTGGATCACGCCACCGACCAGTTCGACGGGGCGGAGATGGAGCGCGTCGGGAGGTCCGTCGTGCGGGCGGTCCAGCGCCGCATGCGCGGTCAGCTCGACCGTTAGCGGAGCAGGAGCACGGCGGCTGTCAGGGCGATCTGAGCCAGGACCATGCCCGTGCCTAGCCGGGCCTCAAGCCTCGCCGAGCCCTGCCGGTTGAGCCATTCCGCGATGCCCAGAGCGCCGGCGGGAATGAGGTAGGGCGAGATCGGTTGGAACTCGGGCGATCCCGCGACGATGGGCGCCAGGAACGGGAGGCACCAGGCGACGATCCACACCGGGGCCCGCTGGGCCTCAGCGCTTCGCTGGGCGAGGATGAGCTGGTAGATCCCGAAGAGGCTCGCGCCGAAGCCAATGGGCGCCGCGATCAGCCACTTGAGCCAGGCCTCCGGAGAGGGGCCGTTGGCGCCTGCGAGGACGCGGGTCACGAGGTGATCGACCCTCATGGACTCCGACGGACCTGCGAGCCCGATGGAGATGGACATCGCGAGGACGGCGACCACGGAGAGGGCTGTCACCTGCGCCTCGCGCTGATAGTCGGGGTGTCGCGCCACGGCCCAGGCGGTGGCGGGGATGAGCAGGACGAGCTCCATGTGGAGCATGTAGGCGGCCCCGAAGCAGATGATCGCACGCCATTGGTAGCCGCGCCGGCTCGACTGGGGCTGCCGGAAGAGGGACCAGAGCAGCAGGCTCGCCCCCAGCATCCCCGGCGCATAGTCGATGGGAGAGGTCGCGCCGTTCCAGCTGTAGGGGACAGCGAAGGCGGCGATCGTGGCCGGGAGGCTGGCGGTCCGCCGGAAGCCGAGGCCGCGCAGGAGGGCCAGGGTGAGCATGAACGCCGCACCGAGGCAGAGGGCGGCGAGCATCCGGATGGCGGTGGCCCCGTCGATGCCGTCGACCACCTCGAGCAAGCCGCTCGCGAGGGGGTAGAGGAGCCCCTGGGTCAACACCTCCGCCTCACCGTCGAGGCGGCGAGCGGCCTCATCACCCCCCGTGTACGGAGCCGCCGAGGGTGAGGCCATAGCGAGGGCGGCCACCAGCAGCCCGTACCCGATGTCCTGGATCCGGTGCTGTTCCTCGATGACGCGAACCACGCGGCGGAGCCGCCGCAGCAGTCGGCGGCGTCGCCTCATGTCGGCGTTCCCGGTGGAGGGGTCAGTCTTCGCCGTCATCTTCACTCGGCAGCATCGCCTCGGTCCGGGGTGTTCGCGGCGTGACCTCTCCGGTGCTCGCGTCGAGGGACAGGGACGCGGCCGCTCCTCCCCCGAGGGTCATGACGCGCCCCGTGGTCTCCGCGGGGGAGCCGTCGACCACCGTGGCTCCCAGCCTGCGCCGGAGCAGGTAAGCCTCGTCGGAGGTGAGGTTCTCGACGATCACGGTGTCCCCCGCTTGGACCTCGCCGTGGCTGAGCGCCGCGAAGAAGGTGGTGTCTGCGGGTGCCAGGGAGATGGCGACGGCGGCGAGGGCGAGCTGCCCACCGACGAGCATGCCCGCCCAGCGAAGGGCGCCATCGGGGCGCGCCCTGCGTGCCAGTGCGTTCGCCACGAGCACCGCCAGCGCGGGGACAAGGGCCGCGCCGGCCTGCGCGCCCGCGAGCACGGCGAGCGCGGCGCTGACGGCCAGCCAGAGCACGAGCCACCGCGGCGGCGGGGCCTCTTCCTGCTGCCGGAACCAGCTGAGCGGGACGATGATCAGGGCCGCGCCGCCGAGCAGCAGGAGGTCGACCCACCGGCCGAAGATGGTCTCGTCCTCGAGGGCGGCCGCCGTCCTCGACATGCCGCAGACGGCCATGAGGATGCACGCGACGACGGCGATCCGGATCAAGTAGCCCTTCCGGCCGCGACGGCCGGCGTCCCGCGGCGCAGCGATGGAGGCGAGGAGCAGGGTGCTGCCCAGGGCGACCACCGGGCCGTCGGAGGGGAGCCGGCCGTGCATGAGCAGGAGCGGGGACATCACCGCAATCAACGCCGCCGCGAACGCGACCCGGCCATTGAACCCGGCAGCCTTGAGGGCGAGCCCGAGCGCCGGAAGCGTGGCGCCAACGGCCAGGGCGGACGCCAGGAAGGCCGCGGTCTCGATGCCGAGCCCACCCCGACCGATGGCTGCCAGAGCCGCGTGGAAGGGCGCCAGCGGGCCGGCGGATCCCGCCGCGAACTCGGTGGTCGAGCGGATCAAGATGTCTGCGATGGGGGTGCCTGCGGCGAGCAGTGCGATCCCGGCGCCGGTCAACAGCCACGTCGCGGCTGGGACCTCTCGGTCCCGCCAGTCGGAACGCGCCACGGCCTCGAGCAGGTCCTCACGGGGGAAGAGGTTCCCGTCGTTCGCAATGTCGATGGATTCAGATTTCACGAGCGGTCAGGCGAGCAGTTCAGAGAGGAGATCCTCGCCGAGGTGGAGCCCCATGATCACGTCGCCTTCTCCCCGTGCGAGCACAAATTCGGGAGCCCCCACCTGGCCCTTTTTGTCGTGGTTCAACCCGTCACGCAGGGCCGCAGGGGTGAGCTGCCCAGCTAGCCCGTACGCCTCGCGGAGCGCCTCTAGCGAGCACGGTAAGCCCGCTCGGTCGAGCAGCCGGACCGTGCGCTCTGTCAGCGAGCCCGGGGCCCCCAGGGTTCGCTCCGACGCGTGCGCGGCGAGCGCGAGCCCGACGCCGACCGCGACCCCGTGGGGGACGGCGCCGAAGCCCGCGGCGTGCTCGATGGCGTGCGCGAAGGTGTGCCCGAGGTTGAGGACGCGGCGCGGTCCGCGCTCCTCGTGGTCGGAGAGCACCACCCGAGCCTTCACGCGCACGCAGGCCTCGACGATCTCCGCGAGGGCCGCAGGGTCCCGGTCGAGAAGCTGCGGGGTGAGGCGCTCGACGAGGGTGAGGGTCTCATCGCCGCCGATGATGGCCGTCTTGATGACTTCGCCCAGGCCGCTCGAGAGCTCCGCGTCATCGAGCGTGACGAGCAGGTTGGTGTCGCACAGGACGCCGGCGGGTTGGTGGAAGGTCCCTGCGAGGTTCTTCCCTGAAGGGAGGTTGATGGCGGTCTTGCCGCCCACGGACGCGTCGACCTGCGCCAGCAGGGTCGTCGGGACCTGGAGGACGTCGATGCCGCGCTTGAAGAGCGAGGCCGCCAGCCCGCCAAGGTCCCCCACGGTCCCGCCTCCGTAGGCGATCAGCAGCGAGCGTCTCGAGAGCCCGGACGCTGCGCAGAACTCCAGCGCTCGGCCGAGACCGTCCATCGTCTTCAGGGACTCACCGGCCTCCACCTCGAGGGTCGGGGCCCCGTCGAGCAGGGGGCCGTGAAGGGCGGTCACCCGGCGGTCGGCGAGCACCGCCACCCGGTCGCGCCCGTGCTGATGGCCCCGGGCGTCTGCCGAGATCCCGGCGCCCACGAGGACGTCGTAACGGCGGCTCTCGCCTGTGAGGGAGATTGAAACGGAAGACATCTGAGGTCTTCCGGCGTCAGACGGCGCCGGCTTCGCGGCCCTCGCGCTTGCGGCGGCGGCGGACCATGTCCACTCGCAGGCGCTCGCTCTTACGCCGGTCGGCACGAAGCAGGAGGAAGATCGCGATCACCATGAAGAAGGTCGCTCCGACGACGATCATCGCGATGGGGGCCACCGGGTTGGAGCCCTTGAGCTGGAAGACCTCCAGGTCGTGAAGGACGAAGACGGGCGACCGGCGAGGTTCCCCTGCCTTGTTGGTGAAGAGGATGTTCCTGAAGAAGTACCCCTTGGCCTCCACGTAGCGGTGGGCGTCATCGGCGCCCTTCAGGCCTTGCTCTCGTACGAGGTCACGGCGGACAAACGGGCCGACCCACTTGATGGTCTTGACCGCGCCCTTCCAGTTGTTGTTGCCGATCCAACCCCGGGTCACGCGCTCGAGCCGAAGGGGGTTGTCCTCCACGGTGGTGGAGTAGGTGTCCAGGTTGATGCTGACGGGAATCCGGAACGGCGTCCCACGGAACTCATCGCCGTCCTCGTAGATCTTGGTCAGGACCTCCTGGTTGAGTTCCGCGGCGGCGTCCCAGTCGGTCTCGCCGCCCTTCAGCTTTGCGTACGCCAACAGCCCCCACTGTTGGAGATCAAAGGCGTCCTCCTCGAAGGTCCGGGCGATCTCGTCATCGATGACGGAGTCGAGCCCGAGCAGGAGGGCGCGAGACCACTCTTCGGTGATCTCATCGGCGTCCGGCACCGCCGGGGTCGACGGGGATGCGCCGTAGCCCAGGATCAGCGGACCGCTCGCGGACTGTAGCGCCTCCGAACCGATCGCGTCGGGGACGGGGGCTCGGTAGATCTTGTGGAAGAGGCCGTCGATTCGGACGAAGTCCCCGCGGCGTAGGGACTGGGGGGCATCGGGTGCGCCCTGGAGCTTCGGCGCGTTGGCCACGAGAAAGTAGCCGAGCGAACCGTCGTCGGTGAGCACGCTCCCCATCCAACCGGGGCGCTCCCCGCCCGAACTCTGTCGCTGGGAGACGTCGAGGATCTGACCGCGCAGGAGGACGGGCTCAAGGCGGTGGGCCGCAGGATCGGCCATCAGCTCGCCGGTGAGCTCAGCGTCCAGCGTCCGCATCCCCGCGGACTCCAGGGCCTTCCTGGTCTGGAGCCGAGCGTAGGAGAAGACCTCCTGGAGCGGAGTGGACTTGAGGAACTCCTGCTGTGTCTCGGTGGCGTCCTCGATCTGCGCCAGGATCTCCGGCTGGTCGAAGGGGATCCGCTGGACCACTCCCTCGGGCTCGACGGCCTCCTCGGCAGCCTCATTCTTCAGCTTCTCTTGCTCGGCGAGGGTCCTCGCGTGGGAGTAGAGGTAGAGGGCGCCGATGAGGACCGCGCTCACGGTGAGGCCGAGGATCCTGAACTTGTCCATGCGTGCCAGGCGGGCCGCTTCTTCAGGGGTGATCTTGCCGTACTTCATCTTTGGGCCGGTCGAGGGAGGGCGCGCGCAGCTTCGATGAGGCCGCGGAAGAGCGCCTCGTGAACGGATTCGCCGGGGCTGAGTTCAGGGTGCCATTGAATACCGATCACGAACGATCGGTCAGGGTGTTCGATGGCTTCCACCAGACCCTCCTCGTCCACCGCGGACGTGATCCAAGGGGGCGGGACGGTTCGGAGTGCTTGATGGTGCCTGGACACGACGTTCGCGGGGTCTAGGCCCATCATTCCGGCGAGTTTCGAATTGGGCTCGGGGCGCACGGAGTGGATCGCGCTGGCGGCGTGATGGATCTCGCCAGGGCGCTGAGAGGGGAGGTCTTGCCAGAGCGTCGCACCCCCCGCCAGGCCGAGGCACTGCATGCCGTAGCAGATCCCGAGGATGGGCAGGTCCCGCTCGAGGGCGAGGCGGGTCAAGGCGAGGTCGTAGCCCTGCTTCGAGTCCTCGGTCACCTCCGCCGCGGGATGGGTGGGGCCGAGGCCGAGCCCCTCGGTGACGAAGTCGTCGCCGCCTGTCAGCACCAGACCGTCCACGCGCTCGAGGACGGCCTCCAACTCCTCGAGGCGGCCCTCGGCGTCGAGCATGGGGGCGAGGGCCACGGGGACCCCGCCGGCACGCCGCACGGCGTCGGGATAACGCTGCCGGAGGCGCAGCATCGGATCCTCCGCGTGGTAGAGGCCGTTGACGGCGATCACGGGAGCGCTCATTCCAGGAGTATGGCGCCCTGGCCTTCGGGGGCCTAGACCCGCGCCGGCGGTGTCTGGAGAGTTTGCCGTTCGAGCGGGTGCTTCCAGACGGCGGGCGGTAGCCTCCGTGCCATGCTGCTCGACGTCGCGTTTCTCCTGCTCGGCTTCGTCCTGCTGGCGAAGGGCGCGGACTCTCTCGTGGAGGGGGGAGCCACGCTCGCCACCAAGCTGGGGATCAACCCGTGGGTGGTCGGCCTCACCGTCGTCGCCTGGGGGACCTCGCTCCCCGAGGTGGTCGTCTCTACCCTCGCGGCGATGGATGGTCGGCCGGGCGTGGCCGTGGACAACGTCCTGGGCTCCAACGTGGCCAACGCCGGGCTGGTGCTGGGGACGGTCGGTCTGATCTTGCCGAGGGCCCTGGTCGGCCGGCTGTCCATCCGCGAGAGCCTGCCGCTGCTGCTCTCCCTCGCGGGCCTCTACTTCGTCCTGAGCGACGGGCGGATCACCCGGGTGGAGGGCGCCGTGATGCTGGCGGTCTTCGTGGCGTACACGCTGGAGCTGATCCTGTTCCGCGGTCGCGGCGAGGACTCTCCTGCGGCGGACATCCAGTCGGGCGAGACCCACGCCCCCTATCCCTGGTTGCGCGTCATCCTCGGCGCCGTCGCCATCCTGGCCGGGGCTCGCCTGGTCCTCATGGGCGCCACGGGGGTCGCCGAGGTCCTCGGGCTCAAGGACGGCGTGGTGGGGCTCCTGATCCTCGCCCTGGGCACCTCGCTCCCCGAGCTCGCGGCCGGCGTCGTGAGCGCTCGCAAGGGGCACACGGAGATCGGCCTCGGGAACATCGTCGGCAGCAACGTCTTCAACACCCTGGCCGTGGTCGGAGTCGCAGCCCTCGTCGCGCCCTTCGGAGAGGCTCCGGGCGGGCAGGAGGCGTGGTCCGCGGCCGTGGAGCGGTCGCTGGACAGGGACTTCCCGGTGAACGTGATCTTCGCCCTGGTCCTCGTCCTCGCGCCGACGGTCTTCCGCGGTCGCGCGGCTCGTCTGCGGGCGGGCCTGATGCTGGGCGGTTGGCTCGGCTACGTCCTGTGGATCAGCCTCTAGGGCATCAGATCCTCTTCCAGACGGACCGGCTCACGGCCTGTCGGCTGGGGCCCGAGCACGTGGCGGCGCTCCTCGCGGTCTACGGGGACCGGGAGACCGTCCGTTGGGTGGATGACGGGGAGCCCCTGACCCCCGAAGATGCCGCGCGGTGGGTCGAGGTTACCGACGGCAACTACGCGGCGCGGGGCTACGGGATGGCGGCGTTGATGTTGACCGAGACCCACGAGGTCGTCGGCTTCTGCGGGATCGTGAGGCCGGGAGGCCAGGCAGAGGATGAGCTCAAGTACGCCCTCTTGCGGTCCTGCTGGGGCAGGGGGCTCGCCACGGAGGCTGCCCGGGGGATGTTGGCCCACGGCGCGGAGCGCCTCGGCCTGGCGGAGATCATCGCCACCGTCGCCGCCGAGAACGCCGCGTCCCTGGGGGTCCTCGCGAAGGTCGGGATGGAGCCCGCGGGGGAGCGGTCCCATGGGGACGGCACGGTCACGCGCGTCCTGCGCTGGACCTCGCCCTGACTCCCTCCCTCGGCTCGTCCGCGCCGCGCCTCAGGCGCGAGCGACCTCGACCACCTCGGCGTCGGTCAGGTTCCTCGCCGAGCTCTTGGCGAACTCGAGCACGCGCGCCACGGTGCCCTCATCGGCCTCGACGCCGTTCTTCTCGAGGACCCAGCTGACGTTCGACTTGCCGCTCATGGGGCCCACGAGGATGCGCTGCTCGAGGCCGACCATGGCCGCCGGTACGCCCGAGTAGACGCGGTCCGCGAGCCAGGAGTCACCCTTGCGGAAGGCCTTGACCACGGCTGCCGCGTGGACGCCGGTGGCCGTCTCGAAGGCGTCGCTACCGAAGACCGGGTAGTTGTCGGGGAAGGGGATGCCGATGCACTCGGAGGCCTTCTTGACGTAGGCGCCGAGGGCCGTGAGGTCCCGGTCGATCCAGCCCACGAGGCCGAGGTTCACCAGGAGCATGTCCATCTCCGTGTTGCCCGCGCGCTCACCGACGCCGAGGGCCGTCCCGTGGATTCGGCTCGCGCCGGCCTCGATGGCGACGAGCGCGTTGATCAGCCCGAAGCCGCGGTCGCGGTGCCCGTGCCAGTCGATCTCCACGTCCGCGCCGCGCTCATCCGCGATCTCCCGCACGAACTTCACCAGGCGCCGGACGCCGGTGGGGGTCGCGTGGCCGCAGGTGTCGCAGACGCACAGGCGCGAGGCGCCGGCGTCGATGGCGGCCCCGTAGAGCGCGCGTAGGGTCTCGGGCTTCGCCCGGGTGGTGTCCTCGGTCACGAACATGACCGGCATGTCCTCTTTGACGGCGAAGGCGACCGCGTCGCTCGAGAGCTGGACCATGCGCTCGAGTTCCCAGTTCTCGGTGTAGAACCGGATCGGGCTGGAGCCGATGAAGGCGCAGACCTCCAGAGGCGCGCCGACCTGCTGCTGGATCTCGGCGGCGGGCTCGATGTCGCCGATCATCGTCCGGCACGCCACGTTGGGCGTGATGGAGAGATCCTTCATGGTCCTGGCGAGCTCGAGGATGTGATCGCGGGCGCGGTCCCCGGCTCCGGGGAGGCCGATATTGGCCGCGTTGATCCCCAGCTGGTCCATCATGTGGACCAGCTCGATCTTGTCGGCCAGGCTCGGGTCGAGGGCGCTGGGGCTCTGCAGGCCGTCCCGCAGGGTCTCGTCCACCAGCTGAATTTCCCCGAACCCGGCGGGGTCCTCGTCATTCCAGTCGTGGATCAGTGCGTCATTGGCCTGGCCGTTGGTTTCCATCATCAGCTGTTGGGCAGGAGCGGGATCGGGGAGTTGGTCGCCCCCTGCGCCGTCACGTATCTTAGCCCGTCCGTCCGCTTCCGTTTGGCCTCCCCTGAGACCTCTCAGGAACTGATTTCTTCGTCCGCCCGCCCCGCGCTCCCCGGCGCTCGCTCCGAGCATTCATGACCGCCCCCGACCCGAGCCTCGAGGCCGCGGAGAATGCCTTCCGTGAGGTCCTTGCGGAATCGCCCGCACGGGCTGCGGTGCTGCTCGTCGATGTCCACCCCGCAGACGCCGTGGAGTGGCTCCGGGACACGGAGGATCGCGACCGCAGCCTCGTCTTTGGGGCCATGCCTCCCAACTGCCAGGCGTCGATCCTGGAGCACGCTGATGAGGCCCTGACTCAGGAGCTGATCGCGCCCCTGGACGCTCGCCTCCTGACCCAGGTCCTGGAAGAGCTCCCCTCCGACGAGGCGGCCGACGTGCTCATCGAGGCCGACGACCGGGTGGCCAACGACGCCCTCGAGCGCCTTTCCCCGGCCACCGCCGATGCCCTCCGGACCCTGATCAGCTTCGACCCCGAAAGCGCGGGGGGCATCATGGCCACCGACTTCGTGGTCACCAAGCCGGGTGAGCGCGTGGGAGACGTGGTCAAGAGCGTCCGCAAGGGCGCCGAGGACATCGAGTCGGAGGTCGGTGTCTTCGTCCTCGATCAGCAGCGCCGGCCGATCGGCTACCTGTCCGACCGAGCTCTGCTGACGCACACCATCCACTCCCCCGTTGAGGAGGTGATGTGCGAGCCGTTCGTCGTCGCGGTGGAGGAGGATCAGGAGGGCGTCGCCCAGCTGATGGCCAAGTACGGGCTCCAGTCGGTGGCGGTGGTCGACGACGCCGGCGGGATGCTCGGGGTCATCTCCGCGGAGGACGCAGCGGCGATCCTCGAAGAGGAGGTCGATGAGGACCTCGCGCTGCTGGTCGGCGTCGGCTCGGACCAGCAGCAGACCCGCCTGCCGGTCCTGGTGCGGGTTCGTCAACGCCTGCCGCTGATGGGGCTCACCGTGCTCGCGGGCCTCGCGAGCGCCAAGATTCTCGCCATCGGGCTCGGCCATGGCACGGAGGGCGGGGAGAGCGGCGTCCAGCAGGCGATCCTCCGGTACCTGCCGCTGATCGTCGGGCTCGCGGGCAACGTCGGGATCCAGTCCTCGACCATCTTCGTCCGCGGCTTCGCCACAGGTGAGGTAGACGAGGATCGTGAGTGGTCGGTGTTCCTCACCGAGTGGGGCGTAGGGACCCTGATCGGCGCTCTTTGCGGGGTCGCGACGTGGCTCGTGGCAGGCTTCATCGAGGCGGGTACCCCTGGTCTCGGCGCCGCGGTCGGGTGCGCGGTCTTCGCGGCCGTGGCCTGGGCAGCGATGCTCGGCGGCATCATTCCGATCGCGTGCCGCCGCCTGGGGATCGACCCGGCGGTGGTCGCAGGCCCCTTCCTCATCGCCCTCTCGGACGTCTCTGGCTCGGCGATCTACATCTTCGTGGCGCGTGAGATCGCCATGCGCTGATGGAGTCCTCCCGGGAGAGCACGGCGAGCGGCGGGGGCCGCGTCGGCCGGCGACGCTTGCTGGGGCGGCTGGCGATCGGGGTCATCCTCGCCGGGGTCTCGGCGGTCCTCTTCAAGGCTAAGGTGGGCTGGTTCTTCCCGGTCGTGTCTGGTTCGATGGCGCCCACGGTCGAGACCGGCGAGTGGGTCTTCCTGCGCTACGACGTGGACCCGCTCGAGCGCTTCGACATCGTGGCGTTCACCGGCGTGGGGGGAGGTGCCTCCATCAAGCGCGTCATCGGCCTCCCTGGCGAGGTGATCTCCCTCGACCCCACGGGTGACGTTCGGATTGAGGGTGCCGCCCTGCGCGGTGAGGGGAGGAGGCCTCCGCTGACCCCGATGTTCGACTCCCGGCTCCAGTCCATCGACGAGCACTGGCGGCACGGCGGCGCGTATGCGGACCCCTGGTCCCAGGTGGATGGCCCCGTCGGGGGGCCGGGTGAGGTCTGGGAGATGGACGGGAGCGCGGTGGCGCGCTCCGCCAGCCTCGGGCTGCTTGGCTTCCACGACCGCGTGGATGACGGGGCCCTGCAAGCAGACGGCTCGGTCCGGCGCGGGCAGCAGGTGGTGCACGACGTGGCCGTGTCCTTTGAGATCAAGCTCCTCGATGCGGGCGGGCGCATCTGTGTCCAGCTGATGGAGCAGGGGGACGTCTTCGAGGTCTCCGTGCCGATCTACGAGGGCGAGGACGTGACTCGGGTCGACCTGTTCCGTCGCATGGCGCAGCCGGATCCGGTGGAGTACTTCGTCTACGGGCGGACCGCGGTCCCGATCGGGGAGTGGCTGCCCGTCCGCTTCAGCAACATCGACAACCTGCTGCGCTTCGAGATCGGGGAGTTCGAGCTCGAGTTCGACTACGACTACCGCGGCAACACGCTCCATCCGACAGCCTTTGACATGAGCGCCGTCAGCCTCGGCGAGCGGGTCCGCCTGGGTGGGGAGGGGGTCGTGCTCCAGGTCCGTAACGTCCGGGTTGAGCGTGACTTCCATGTGTCGGCCCGGGGTGATTTTGGCGCCGGCGCGCCCCTCCAGCTGGGTCCGGATGAGGTCTTCGTCGTCGGAGATGCCACGGGGATCAGCCGCGATAGCCGCGAGCGTGGCCCGGTGTCTCGGAGCAGAATCTTCGCGCGCGCGGACGCGGCGGTCTGGCCCCTCCGGGCCGCGAGATGGCTGCGTTGACTCCAGGCGCGGGATCCACCGCTCCCCCGGCCGATAAGTCCTGGAGCGGAACCGGAACCTCGGGGGTCCTCCTCGGTTCCACCTCACGGCCATGACCCTGCCTCCCGACCCGCCCCAACGCGCCGCCGTGCCTTTCGCGGTGCCACCCGCCGCGGGCGGCGCCCCGGAGGGGGCAGTGCCTGACCGAGGCGCGGAGCTCATGCTCGCCTGGCAGGGGGGGGATGAGCAGGCCTTCCACGAGCTCGTGGACGTCTACTCGGGCCAGGTCTACGCCCTGCTGACGCGCTTCCTCGGTCGCGGACACCCAGGGCGCGAGGACCTCGTTCAGGAGGTGTTCTTGCGCGTCGTGAAGGCGCGCGCGCGCTACACGGCGACGGCCCGCTTCTCCACCTGGCTGTACACCATCGTCTGGCGCATCTGCATCAACGAGACCGAGCGATCGAGGAGCCGTCGCCACCTGTCGCTCGACGCCGGGCTGGATGACGAGGGAGGCCTCGAGCTGCCGGACAGCGCCGAGCTGGACCCTGCGGAAGGGGTCGCCCGCGCTGATGTCATCCGCGAGGTCCGGGCCGCGATCGCAGAGCTCCCTGACAGCCAGCGAATAGCCATGGTCTTGGCGCGATATCACTCCCTCAGCTTCGCCGAGATCGCCGACGTGGTCGGCTCCTCGGAGAAGGCCATCAAGTCAATGATCCACCGTGCGAGAGAGTCGCTCCGTGCACGGCTCCAGCCGCTCTTCGAGAGGGAGGCGATATGACCCCCGGACCTGAAAAGAACTTCGGCGATACCCGTGAGCCACGGCGCGAGCTCGATGAGCTGCTGGGTGTCGATCCGGCCCCGAGGCTGAGCGATGAGGCTCGCCGGAGGGTCCACGACCTGCTGTCCGCCGAGAGTGACCGCGTCCTGGACGCGGTGCTCGAGCTCGATGAGGTCAGCCTGCCCGGTGGCCTCGAGGACCGGGTGCGGGCGGCGATCCGGGCCGATACGCGGAGGCGTCGACTCCGTCTGGTGAGGTGGACGGCCGCGGCCGCCGCTGCCGGCGTGCTCGTCGCCGCGGGGGCCGGATGGCTCCCGCTGGGGGTTGATGGGCTGTCCGCGGAGCCGCTCGCTGGCGGACAGGTCGCGTCCCTGGAAAGCCCGAGCGAGGAGCTGCTCGCGGCGCTCCCTCTCCTGGAGTCCCTGGAGTTCCTCGAGCAGGAGTTCGATTCCTTCGAGCGAGAGGTCGCGCTGGTGGTGGACCCGCGTGACGCCGTCTTCTTGGAGTTGCTGGAGCTCGGGGGCTGATTCGATGAGGACAAGATGGACCCTCTCCTGGCTGCTCATGCTGGGTCTGATGGTGAGCGCGGCGCCCGCGGTGTCGGTGCCCGACGAACCTCAGGCCGCCGGGGATATGCCGGCGCTCGGGGCCGTGCGCCGGGCGGAGCTCCTGGAGCGGTGGCAGTCCATGGATCACGCCGAGCGTGCGCGCATGGTGGAGCGCTTCGAGCGGCTCCGCTCACTCTCCCCCGAGGAGCAACAGCGCGCCTTCCGGCGGGCCCGTCGGTTGAGCGACGAGCTGGACGCCACGGAGAAGGCCCTGGGGCCGGAGCAGCGCGCCACGCTGGGCCGGCTGTCCGAGAGGGAGCGGCGGAGGGTGGTGCGCGGTCTGTTCCGTGACGGCACCTACAGGACTGCGGCGCTGCTGCGTCGGATGCTCACGGAGGAGGAACTCGCGCGGCTCGAGACCCTCGACGCAGCGGCGCGTGATGAGGCGATCAACCGAGTCAGGCGGCGGGCGGTGGAGCAGGTCTTGCGTGACCTCAGCGAGGTGGGCCGAGAGTTGGGTCTGGACGCGGAGTCGGTCCGGGCGCTGCAGAGTCTCCCGGCCGAGGAACGGCGGGACGCGCTGATCGCAGAGCTCAGGCAGCGCTGCCGGGAGTACGTGGCCCGCGAGGGTCTTCCGTCCGGCATGAGCCAGACAGCATGGGAGCACATGGACAACGGGTCGGACGATCAGTTCGTGCGCGGGTTCTCGAGGAGGATGCGGCGCGATCCGTCCTTCGGGATCGCCCCCGAGCGGTGGGAGAAGCTCCGGAGCGCTCGGAGCGCACAGGCACGTCGGCTCGCCGCGCTCTCCGAACCCACGGTGAGTCTGCGTGCGGCGCGCCCCGAGCTCTCCGGACGGTCGCTGCGGCAGGCAGCCCTGGCCTCGCGGCGGGCCGAGGTGCTCGCCGGGTTGGCGAGCGTTGGGGACCTGGGAGACGTCGACAAGGGCCGCCTCGCGGCCCTCTCGACCGAGGGTCTGTGGCAGGTCTACCGGGCCGCGCTCGAGCGGCTTCGGCGCGGCGTCAACGGGCGCTCTGCGGTGACCGAGGCCATGACCGTCACCGCCAAGCGTGCTGCTGCCGAGGGGCGCGGGGGCTCGTCCGACGAGCGCTCCAAGCCGGGTCGGTCGCGCAGTCGGCGCTGAAGCAGCGGTCCCCTCGAGCCGGATCTCGGTTAGCTTTCGGGCGTGCCCAACGACCCGTCGAATCCCCTTCAGGATCCCCTCGCGGATCCCCTCGCGGATCCTCTGTCCCTGCAGATCCCTTTCGTGGGCATCGACCGGATGCCTCCGGTCGAGCGGCGAGCGGCGATGATTGACCTCCGGGCCCCCAAGGAGTTCGCGGAGGACCACGCGCCCGGCGCCATCAACGTGCCGCTATTCGAGGACGACACGCGCTCGTACGTGGGGTTGCTCTATCGGCAGTTCGGCCCCGAGGCTGCCTTCCAGGAGGGGCGTGCCGCGGTCGTGGAGGGGGTCCAGACCCTCGTCAGGGACATCCTCGCGGCGATTGACCGGCCGATGCCCCCGGATGACCTGCGTGCCAGGGTGTTGGAGCTGACAGGCGGGGGCATGGCGCGGATGGAGGGGGCGCTGGAGCTGTGCACGGTGGGCGAGCTCACCGAGGACACCGTGGTCTTCACCTGCGCGCGTGGCGGACTCCGGTCCCGGAGCGTCGTGGCTCTCATGAGGTCCATCGGCATCGAGACGGCGGTCGGCCTCGAGGGCGGCTATCGCTCGTATCGCCGCGGCGTCATGGAGCGCCTCGAGGCGTGGGAGCCGCCGGGCCTCGTCGTCTCCCTGCGCGGCCTGACCGGGGTGGGCAAGACGCTCGTGCTCCGCGCCATCGAGGACCTGCGTCCGGGCTGGACCCTCGACCTCGAGGGAATCGCGGGTCACCGCAGCTCGCTGCTCGGGATGGTCGGTCTTGCGCCTGTGTCCCAGAAGGCCTTCGAGTCGGGGCTCTGCCGCCGGGCGGAGCGGGGCTTCCCGGCGGGCGTGATGATCGTCGAGGGTGAGAGTCGCAAGGTCGGGGACGCGGTGATTCCCCGGGGCATCTGGGCGGCCATGAAGGCCGCCACGAACATCGAGGTGACCGCGGGGACGCCGCGCCGGGTCACGGTCCTCTCGGAGGATTACCTCGCGGACCCGTCCGGGCTCCCGGTGCTCCGCCGCCAGCTGGAGACGATCTCGGAGCGCATGGACGGCGCCCTTGACCTCGCGGGAATGCTGGACCGCCGGGAGATCGGGCCGCTGGTCGAGCTCCTGCTGGAGCGCTACTACGACCCCCTCTATCGCCGCAGCGAAGCCGGGAAGGAGTACGCCACCAGCGTCGATGCGGAGCGCGCCGAGGACGCCGCGGCAGCGGTCGTCCGCTGGGTCGAGGAGCGGCTCTCGAGCGTCCGGAGCTGATCCTTTGCAGGGTCTGAACCTGGCGAGCAGTGATCCGGACGCTTGGGGCTGGCAGGTAGGGGCCAGCGCGGCTCTCCTCCTGGTTCCGCTCGCACCCGGACTCCCATGAACGCTCTCCTCATCACGCTCGTCGTTGCTCTGCCCGGAGCAAGCGCTGCAATCGCTCTTCAGCCTGTGCCCATCACGGTGGGCCAGGATATCTCCGAACTGATCGCCCAGCTCGAGGGCGGTGACCCTGGCCAGCGGCTGGCCGCGGCGCAGCGGGTCAGGGACCTGGGCAAGCGGGGCGCCAAGGCGGTCCCGGCCCTCATGCAGGCCCTCTCCTCGGGAGACGCGCAGCTCGTGGCCGCGAGCTGCGAGGCGCTCGTGGCGATCGGGCCCAAGGCGCGGGCTGCGCTCCTCGAGGCCCTCGAGAGCGGGAGCTTCGGGGACGCCCCCGTGCCGCCTGGCCCGGTGGCCGGCGCTCTGCTGCAGCTCGGCAAGCGCGCCCGGCTCGCGGTGGAGGCCTACATCGAGGCGGCGGAGCGCGGCCCGGCGTTGTTCCAGACGCTGGAGCAGCTCGGTGAGCCGGGGCTGCCCTTCCTCGTGGAGGCCGCGGCCGGTGGGGATGAGTTCTCGGCGGAGGCGCTCCGGTCCATCCGGCGCCTCGCGTCTCGCGAGGTCCGTACGGACGAGCCGCTGGGCAAGGCGCTCAAGGGAGTGGGTGACGACGACCTCTCTGGGGCGATCTCCATCAGCTGGACCCAGTCACCTGGACGCGGGGATCTCGGCGACCTCCGCCGTTGGATCGAGAGCGACCGACCGGAGCTTGTGGAGACGGGCCTGTGGGCTGCAGGGATCCTGGGGGGCAGCGCGGCTGCGCTCGCTGAGCCCGCGCTCGCGCGTGCCTCGAGCTCGGACGCCGAGGTCCGCCGATCAGCTCTGTGGGCGCTCGGGTCCATGGTGACCGCGGCGCCGGGCCTCCCGAACGATGCGATCACAGCGAGCTTTCCCGGCGCCAGCGCCTCGGCGCGCAAGCGCGCCGAGGCGGCCGCTGAGGGGGACGCGCTGTTCATCTGGCGAGAGGCCGGAAAGCCGCTCGGGTTTCGGGGACGCGTGGGCGACCGCGCGCGAGTGCTCTGGGCGATCGCGCCCACGTGGACCTACTCCATCGAACCCTTTCCCCCGGCGCCGGACCCCAGCGCGGCTCCGGCCCCGCTGCAGGCGGCGACGGGCCGCCTCATCTCCTCGGCGGCCAGCTGGGCGGCGGACCCGTCCACCCGGCTCGACGCGGCCCTCGCCTCTCGCATCCTCAGCGAGATCGGGGTGATCTCCGAGGCGGCCTTGACACTCTGGGCTGGGTGGCTGGAGTCCAGCGATACGGACCTTCGGCGTGAGGCCCTCGTGGGCCTGCGGTCCGCGGGGCGCGCCGCGATCGAGGTCGAACCCCTCGTCATCAAGCAGCTCTCCGACCCCTCCACCCAGGTCGTCGCGGCCCAGGTCCTCGCGGCCATCGCGACGCCCTCGGCGTGGACCGCAGCGGTGGAGGCCGTGGCGGCCATCGACGGCAAGCCCCCGTTCCCGATGCTCGCGGCCATCGGTCGCTTCGACCTCGCGGCGCTGCGCCCCGGACTCGATCGCTTCCGCGAGCTCTACCGCGAGGGGCACTACATCATGTCCGCCCTGATGATTCGCTTCGGGGACGAGGTGCTCGAGGACTTCACCTTCGAGCTTGGCGCGGGCCTCGCGGACCGTCGCATGGTGGCGGCAGAGTCGCTTGGACACATGGGCGCGGCCGCCCGATCCGCGCTCCCCAAGCTCAAGGCGCTCAAGGAGCGTAGCCCGATCGCCCAGCAGCTCCTCGTGGACGCGATCAGTCGGATCCAGGCGGGCGGCTGAGCACGGCGGCGACCTGTGAGAGGTCGTCGAAGCGCAGGTCGGTGGCCCGGGCGAGGCCCGGGTGCTCTCCGGAGCGCTGGCCGTGCCGGATCCAGCCGCTACGGACCCCGGCTCTCCTCGCGCTCAGGCAGTCGTCGAGGTCGTCTCCCACGAAGAGGAGCTCCCCGTGGCGCGGCGTGTCGTGCTCATGGGCAATGACCGGGCCATAGACGTGGGCCAGATCCCAGCACCGGACGATCTCGTGCACGGGCTCGTGCGAGGGCTTGTTCTCGATCTCGCGCTCGAGGTGGGAGGAGTGGTGAGAGCGGGCGATCTGGACGTGGAAGAGCGCGGCGCTGGACGGGTAGCCGCTGCGCTGCAGGAGTGCATCGAAGGCCTCCAGCGCCTCCCCGTTGTTGCGGGTGCAGATTGCCGTCTTGAGCGAAGGGCTGCGGGCCTGGAGCGTGGCCGCGAGGGAGGCGAAGCCGGCGCCCAGCTTCATGCGGTCCAGAGCCATGCGCTCCTCCTCCCACACCAGGGCCTCCATCCGGGCTCGCTCGGCGGCGTCGGCGGCGTGGACGGCGATCCAGGCCAGAATCGAACCCTTGGTCGGCATGCCGATCCTGGCCCGAATCCGGTCGAAGCTGATGGCCCCGGGGGCGGTGAGGGTCCCGTCCAGGTCAAAGATGACGCCTGCGACCGCGGGGCTCATCGGAACCTCCGCCAGGCCGCGGTGTCGCACGCGGCGACGAGCTCTCCGAGGGGGTAGGCCGTCCCGCGCCAGACCACGGTCCTCGAGATGAGGGCGGTGAGCGTCGAACGCCAGAGCGTGACGATGAAGAGCATGAGGCCGACCGGGAAGAAGAGCGCGGTCACGGCCGGGAGGCCCGACCGCTCGGCGGCCTTGAGGGCGGCCCGCAGGAGGAGCAGCGCGGCGAGGCTGGCCATGGCCCTCGCCGGGGGGCTCACACCCGGGAGCAAGGGGAGGATGAACGGCGCGATGAGGAGCAGGCTGATGAACCCCGTCGCGGCCACGACCGCCGTGAGCCGGAAGTCGACGCCGGCGAAGGCGTTCTTCACGAGGCCGCGCATCATCGCGGCGAGGCTTGGGTACCACTCGATGCCGATGAGGTCCCCGGCGTAGACGAACTCCGAGCGGCCACCGGCGGCCTTCATCATTCGCCCGAGCCCGAGATCGTCAATGATGCACATGCGGAGCGGCTCATGGCCGCCGGCGCTCACGTAGGGGCGACGACGGACGAGGTTCAGGGCGCCGATCCCGACGGCGGAGCGCGTCCGGGGGAGGGGGACGCGCCAGGGCTGAGTGAAGAGGCCGAAGAGGACACCGAAGGCGGCGATCATCCCGCCGAGGGCGAAGGACGCGGTCCGAATGGCGGGTCCACCGGTCAGGTGGTCAAGCTCGTTGGCCTCTGCGTAGCGGACCACGGCCTCGACGGCCCCCTCCTCGAAGACGACGTCGGCATCCGTGAACAGGATCCAGTCGGTCGCGCTCGCCGCCTCGGAGCCCCTGGCGAGGGCGTGGCTCTTGCCGAGCCATCCGGGCGGGAGCGTGTCCACTCGCACGCACCGGAGCTGGCTGTGCTCGGCCTGGAGTCCGGCCAGGATCTCGGAGGTGCCGTCGGTGGACCGGTCGTCGACGACGACGACCTGCGTCGCGGGCCCCACGCGGCCCAGGAGGGACCGCAGGGCTGGCTCGATCGTCTCGGCCTCGTCCCGTGCTGCGATCACGACGGCGACAGAGGGCGCGTCCAGGTCCTTGGGGTCGGGGTGGAGGCGCCGGACCCTCGCCATACCGGGCGCCACCAACAGGGTCCCGAGGAGCGCAACTAGGGCGAGGATGGCGGCGAAGAGCGTCATGTATGGGGGGTCGTCCGCGGACGGGACACGCCGGGCTTCACCGACGGGGCCCCGGTGCTAACCTCTCCGGCCCTCCAGCGCACCCAGTTCCTCCTCCGCCGTAGCGAATCCATGACTGTCTCGACCCCCCACGACACGGACGCCCCCCAGCCGAAGTTCCGCAAGGACTACCTCCCGCCGAACTTCATGGTGGACTCCGTGGCCCTCGAGTTCGACCTCGAGGAGGAGGAGACGATCGTCCGGGCGAAGATCGCTGTGGTCCGGAGCGGAGATGCGGGCGCCCCCCTGGTGCTCAATGGGGAGGAGCTTGAGACGCTCTCGGTGGCCGTCGACGGCGCGAGCCGCTCCTCGGACGGGTACTCTGTCGACGGCGACGAGCTGACCATCCCGGACGTGCCGGACCGCTTCACTCTGGAGACCACGGTCCGTATTCATCCGGAGAAGAACACGAGCCTCATGGGGCTCTACAAGTCGAGCGGGAACTTCTGCACCCAGTGCGAGTCCGAAGGCTTCCGGCGGATCACCTGGTTCCTCGACCGCCCGGATGTGATGGCGACCTACCAGGTCACGCTCACCGCGGACCGCGCGAAGTACCCGGTGCTGCTCTCCAACGGCAACCGCATCTCCCAGGAGGATCTCGGTGACGGCAAGCACCGCGTGGTCTGGGAGGACCCCTTCAAGAAGCCGAGCTACCTCTTCGCGGTCGTCGCTGGCGACCTCCACTGCCACCGCGGCGACTTCAAGACCATGACCGGGCGGTCGATCGACCTGGAGATCTACGTCGAGCCGCGTGACGCCGACAAGTGTGAGCACGCGCTCGGGTCGCTCCAGCGGTCCATGAAGTGGGACGAGGAGCAGTTCGGCCTCGAGTACGACCTCGACCTGTACATGATCGTGGCGGTCAGCGACTTCAACATGGGCGCCATGGAGAACAAGGGGCTGAACGTCTTCAACTCCAAGTACGTCCTGGCGCGCGTGGACACCGCCACCGACGACGACTTCGAGGCCGTCGAGGCCGTGATCGCGCACGAGTACTTCCACAACTGGACGGGGAACCGCGTCACCTGCCGGGACTGGTTCCAGCTCACCCTCAAGGAGGGCCTGACGGTCTATCGCGACGCTCGCTTCACCGCGGACATGACCTCGGCGGCGGTCAAGCGCATCGACGACGTGGCGGGGCTGCGGTCCCACCAGTTCGCAGAGGACGCGGGGCCGATGGCGCACCCCGTCCGACCCGAGCAGTACATCGAGATGAACAACTTCTACACGTCGACCGTCTACGAGAAGGGGGCGGAGATCATCCGGATGTACGAGACGCTCCTCGGGCGGGACGGCTTCCGGAAGGGGATGGACCTCTACTTCGAGCGGCACGACGGGCAGGCCGTGACCTGCGACGACTTCCGGGCGGCGATGTCGGACTCCAACGGGAAGGACCTGAGCCAGTTCGAACGCTGGTACCTCCAGAAGGGCACGCCCGGCCTGCGAATCCGTGGCTGCTACGACCCGGAAGCGTCGACCTTTACCCTCGAGTTGACTCAGTCAGCGCCGGAGAACGAGCCGGCATTCCAGCCGACGCTCATGCCCGTGGTGACCGGCCTCCTCGGCCCGGACGGCCAGGCGATCCCCATGGCGTTCGACGGCGAAGATCCGGCCGCGGCTCCGACAGAGCGCGTCCTGGAGCTCACGGGGGCGACCCAGACCTGGACCTTCCACGGGGTGACTGCGCAGCCGGTGCCCTCGGTACTGCGCGGCTTCTCTGCGCCTGTCCGACTGGAGACAGAGCGGACGCGCGCGGAGCTCGCGTTCCTGTATGCCCACGATTCGGATTCGTTCAACCGGTGGGACGCGGGCCAGACGCTGCTCACCGAGGTCGTCCTCGACCTCGCGGAGCGGGCCGGGCGCCGCGAGGAGCTGGTGATGGATCGCGCCGTCGTGGACGCGGTACGGAACGTGCTCCATGACCACTCTCTTGACGGCTCTCTGAAGGCCCAGGCCATCTCCGTGCCAGGCTTCAGCGTCCTCTCACAGGCGAGGACCCCGGTGCACCCCGCGGCGCTGATCGAGGCCCGCGACTTCCTGGTTTGCTCGCTCGCCCGTGAGCTGCGGGACGAGCTGATCGCCACTCGGAACGCCGCGCGTCCTGTGGGATCCTACGAGGCTGACAAGGCCTCGATCTCGGGTCGACGGTTGGCCAATGCGACCCTGGGCCTGCTCAACGCTGCCGATGACGCCGAAGCGCGGGCCATGGCCGCCGAGCAATTCGAGGCGGCCGATAACATGACCGACTCCCAGTCCGCGCTCGCCTGCCTGTGTCAACACGCTTCCGGCGAGCGTGACACCGCGCTCGCGTCATTCCACAAGCGCTGGAGTGAGGACGCCCTCGTGCTGGACAAGTGGTTCGCCCTGCAGGCCTCCTCCCGCCTTACCGATGCGGAGACGGTGCGTGCCCTCCGGGAGCACGCGGACTTCAACCTCGGCAACCCGAACCGGGTGCGCTCCCTGATCGGCGTCTTCGCCATGCAGAACTTCCGTGGCTTCCACGCCGCGGACGGCTCAGGCTACGAGGTGCTGGCGGACACGGTGATCGACCTGGACCCGAAGAACCCGCAGGTCGCGTCCCGGCTCGTCCGGGCGCTGAACCCGTGGCGTCGATTCGAGGCCCCCTGGGGGGACATGATGAAGGCGCAGCTCGAGCGCATCGCCGGCCAAGGGGGCCTGTCGAAGGACGTCTTCGAGATCGTCAATAGCGCCCTTCAGGGCTGACGGTAGGGGCGGCACGGCCGGGGGGCGTCGCCCCCTGGCTCGTCTACAGGTCCTTTGAGACCGAGGTCACTCGGACGCCGTAGCTGTTGTCGATCGTGACGACCTCTCCTCGGGCGACGACCTTTCCGTTGACCAGGACATCGGCGGGCTCGTGAGCCTCCCGGTCCAGGGGGACGAGGCTGCCCGGGCTGAGCTGAACGAGCTCGCCGAGGGTCAGATTGGCCCGACCGATTCGAACGGTCACCCGGACGGGGACCTCCATGAGGGCATCCATCCCGATCGGGTCACCGTTGGTGTCGGTGGCGCCGGCAAGCTCGCCGATCTCGGCGGCCTGTACGGCGACCGATTCGGTGGCCCGGTCGATGGCGTCCTCGAGGTTGGTTTGGTCTTGGTTGGTGGTTTCTTCGCTCATGGGAACACTCAGTCGGTGGGCGGGATGGGCGGCAGGACGGAGCCGACCTTGTCTAGCTGGATGGCGAGGAGGCCCTCATGGGAGCCGAAGTGCCCCTCGGCGCAGGTTGTCTCTTCGATCTCGAGAGTGACGAGGTCGCCGATTCTCGTGTCGAGTGGGATGACGTCACCGACCTCGACGCTGAGGAGTTCGGCGAGGGGGACGAAGGTCCCGCCAAGCACCGCATCAACGCTCATTCGGACGGGGGCGAGGTGGGTGGGCGCGGCCGCGGAGCGGGCCTGTTCTTCGGCGGACTCATCTCCGGGGATGCCGGGGATGTAGAGCCGGATGTCGGACGTGGTGCCGGCGGCGTTCTCGAAGCCCAGGTGGATCAGGAGGCGACGAGAGTCCGCGTCGGGGCCGAGGTCCTCGAGGGTCGTCAGCTCCTCCGGCTCCTGCCAGATCGCCCCCGGCTCCAGGGTGAGACCGAACTCACCGAGGATCATGCTCACGACCTGGTCGAGCATGCGGGCGATCACGCGGCGTTCCGTTCGGCTGAGGATCAGATCGAGCGGCGGCTCTTCCTTCGGCGTTGCCTCCTCTCCCTCCTCTTGTTCGACCGGCTCTTCCTCAGGGCCCGAGAGGATCAGGTCACTGGCAAGTCGACCAGCCTCTGGTTGCCACATGACCCAGCCCAGCTGCCCGCCGGACCGGAAGCCGTGGACGAGGAAGGGGCTCGGAAGTCCATCGAACAGGCCCTGGGCGTTGACCTCGCTGACCTCACCAATCGTCAGGACGGGGTGCCCACGGAGGGGGCCGGCCAACATGTTGGCCATCACCTGGAGCCGCGACGACAGGGTCTTGTGGATCCGATCGATCCGATCCGCCGACAGCGTCCGCGGCTCGGTGAAGTCACGGGGAACCACCACGGAGACGCGGGAGTTCTCGCCTCCTGCCTCCGCGCCCATGGTCGCCGCGAGAGCGGCTGCTTCTTCTGGTTCCACCATTGTTCTTCCTTAACTGGGGTCGCGCTTCGTTGCCCTCACTGGGCGGTGAACGTCGCGGTCAGCCTGCGAATCCGGCCCTTGACGCCGATCTGGATGCTGCCGGTGTACGTCTCATCGACGCCGGTCACGTCCACGAAGATCACCTTGCCGTTGCGGTCCTCGACCATCAGGTTCCGCTCATCGCCGTTGAAGGACTGGACCAGTCCATCCGCGTTGATTTGGAGCGTTCCGCGTGCGCCATCGATCTGGATTACGTTCTCGTAGAAGTCCCCACGGAACGTCCCCGAGGTCTCCTGGCTGTCGCCGGGCATCAGGCCGCTCTCAGGGTCGGCCATGAACGACGAACTGGCGTCACCGAAGCAGACGGGGAAGAGGATCGGTTCGGCGGCTTGCCGGAGCTCCTCGTTGAAGACGTCGGAGTTCTCGAAGATGTGATCCAACTCGTACTTCACGACGATCCGGCTCATGGCATTGCGCATCGCGGTGAGGAAGCCCGTCTCAGCGCGGCGCGTGCTCGGATAGGCCTCGTCGTAAGCGAAGACGGTCGTGGTCGGCTCGAACTTGACGTATCGGCTGAAGTTGTCGTCCCGGGTGTTGGTGACGACGTTCGGATTGTCATCCAGTTCGAAGAACTTGAACTCGAACGGACCCGTCATGCGGGGTTGATCGGCCTTGCTCGGGATGGCCATCATCGCGAGTACTGAGCCCGTGGCCATGAGGGCCACGAGGCCCCCGAGGAGCTTCACGGCCTTGCCGCCCTTCTTCGGGGCCTTCGCCTCTTCGTTGGCGCCCTGCTCGGCCGCCTCGTTGTTGTCTTCTTCAGCCATGGTCTTGGGGCCCTCGGGATTGCAGGGCGCTTACTTGGTAATCAGCGGTCGTCCGCTGAACGAAAGATGAGGCGTCCGTCGACGCGTGGGGTGGCCCTGCGGGTCTCTGAGGAGTTGTCCGCCCACGTTCGAACGCGGACCCTCTGCGGGTCGAAGTCGTGCTCGGCCACGAGGTATTCCTCGACGGCGCGGCCTCGAGCGAGGGCCAGGGACTTGCCGTAAGAGGTGGTTCGGTCAGGTTCGAAGCCCTCGAGGATCAACGTCTGACCTGAGCGCGGCCGGAGGGCCTCGGCGAGGGCGTCCAGGTATTGCATCGAAGAGTCGTCCAACTCGTCGTCGCCGTTGCCGAAGCTCGCGATCCGATGCTGCCGCACCTCGTCGTGGGGGACGAGCTTGTCGACGCTGCTGGCTCTGATCAGCTCCTTGAGGGATGCATCCTCGTGGACCGCGCGCCGCGCGGGGTCATCTTCGGGGGGCAGGTTGAAGCGCCGCCGCATCTGCTCGAAGATCGCCTGCTGCTCGTGCCCGTCGAGGACTCCGGTGAGTCCCATGGACCGCACGGTGACCACGAAGGACCCCAGGCCCCGCGCCATGAGACCGAAGTTCCGCGTCTTCGCCATCGCGACAAGGAGGATGAAGAAGCACAGGATGAGGGTCATCATGTCGCCGAAGGACACGAGGTAGGCCGGAGCACCCTTGCCCTTGACCTTCCGGATCACGACCTTCGCCTTTAGCTTTTGGTCCGCGTCCGAGGTCATCGCTGGGTCCTCATCTTTCGGGCCGCATCGAGATCCTTGCTGATTGAGACCAGGCGGAGCTCCACCCTGCGGTTGACGGTGCGCTCGCTCGCCGTCCTCGCGTCAGCGACTCGCGGCACCGAGTCTGCGTGGGCTTCGAGGGCGATCAGGTCCTTCGGGTAGTTGCCCTCGGTGGCGAGCACGTCGCTGGCGACCCGGGCACGTTCGAGGGAGAGGTCGTCCGCGCTCGGGTAGTCCCGGGTCGCGATGAAGCGGTCGTCGGTGTGCCCCTCGATCACGATCTGGACCGGGTAGAACACCGCCATCTCGCCCACCTCCCGCAGCGCCTTGATCAGTGCTGCGGTGGGCATGACCCCACCCGGCTTGAAGCTCGATTCCGGCCCGAACTTGATCCGTAGACCGTCCTCTGCCTCCTGAATCTCGACCTCCAGCTGGTCCTCCTCGAGGATCTGCCCCATCTCTTCCATGTTCTTGCGGAGATGTTGGACAGGCCGCGTGTGCCGGACCCGCGACCCGCGGTGGATGTCCATGGCGAGCATGAGGTCCTCCTCGGGGGCGATGATGGTGTCGTTCGAGGACCCCTTGAAGAGGCCTGAGGTCGAGAGGATGTTCTTGGGGTAGGTGAACGCGTCGTAGGGCCGGATCGTCGAGAACGTGTAGAGCAGGATGAAGAAGGTGACGAGCAACGAGACCATGTCCACGAACGTGGTGATCCACATCGGCGCGCCGTCGAGGCCGTCCTCGACCTCCTTGATCTTGATCTTCCGCTTGACCATCTCGGATCACCCCTTGGCGTCGACCAGGTCCCGCATCGGGGGAGAGAGGAAGCCCTTGAGCTTCTCCTTGATGAGCTGCGGTTTCTCGCCCGACTGAATGGCAACCGTGCCCTCGATCATGAGGGCCCGAAGCTGCTGGTTGGTCTTGGCGACCATCTCAAGCTTGCCTGCCATGGGCAGGAACACCATGTTCGCTCCCATGGCTCCGTAGAGCGTGGTGAGGAGGGCGGTGGCCATGCCGAGCCCGATCCCGTTGGGATCGGACAGGTCCTGCAGCATCTGCACCAGGCCGACCAGGGTGCCGATCATCCCGAAGGCCGGCGCGAAGGCCCCGAGCTGGTCCAGGATCTTCTTGCCGCTGGAGTGTCGAGCGTCCTCCCACTGGGCCTCGAGCTCCATGATGTCCCGCACCGTCTCCGCGCCGAAGCCGTCGATGACGAGCTGGATACCCTTCGCGAAGAAGGGGTCGTCGACCTGCTGGAGCTTGGTCTCCAGGGCCAGCAGGCCCTCCTTGCGGGCGAGGTTGGCGAACTCGACGATGCGGTCGATCTCCTCGGTCGGCGTCGGCGCCTTGCGGACCGCGGTGACCATGATGATCTTCGCCACGGGCTTCAGGTCCGAGAGCGGGAAGGCGAGCATCGTGACCGCCGTGGTCCCGCCGAAGACGATGATCATCGACGGGATGTGGATGAACACGGCGACGCCGCCGGGCCCGATTGACATCGCGCCTAGGACGAGGATGAACGCCAGAACGACGCCGATGACTGTGTTGAAGTCCATTGGGGTGCAGGGGAGCGCTCTTCGCGCCCTTTGCTATCGACGGGTCGGGGGGATCGCTTGATGGAACCGGCGCGCTGCTTGGAATTTTTTTCGGGCCCCCTCAGGGGGCCCAAGCGGCGCGGGGAGCCCTCTCAGCGGGCGTTGGCAGCGGTCCTCGCAGCCAGGACCTGGTTGAACGCGTCGTAGTACGCCTTGAACTCATCGGGGAGCTGGATTTCGATCTGCTCGAGCAGCTCGGTCCGGCGAGCGGCGTCGAGCAAGACGAGCACCTCGGCGGCGCCGATCGGCGCCTCCGCCTTCACGAGCATCCGGGCCGCGTCCTCCGCCTTGTTGTCCGCGTAGAGCTGGGCCTTCTCTGCCAGGAAGGCCTTGCGATCGGCCTTCAGCTCGGTGGTCCCGGCGGTGACCTGCCCGCTCTTGTTGTCCAGCTCCGCGCCGCGGGCCTCGTTGTTGTCGCTCTGCGCGAGCAGCGCAGACCGCTGCTGCTCGAGGGCGACCTCGAGGTCAGCGAGGTGGTTACGTGTCCGCTCAACCTCGGCTTCTCGTTGCTCTAGATCGCCCTCACGCGCCTCCAAGGCGCTGAGCTTGGTCGTGAGTCGCTTCTCGAGGTCGTCCAATTCAGCGACCGAGAACGGGCTCGGCAGCGAGAAGGCGCTGAGCGCAACCCCGGCGTCCGCGAAGACCTGTCGGTTCCCGCGTGAGTCCGCTGCGCGCTCATCTCGTGCGGTGATCTCCTCTGGGGTGACCTCGGGCTCGACCTCGGCCTGGACGTTCCCGGCGAACAGCGGGCCGACCCCCTTGAGGTCCTGAACCGGGGTTCCGCTGATGACGATGTAGCCGATGAACGACGCGCCCATGATGGCGGCGCCGCAGATGCCGTAGGTGATGTAGTTAAGGGCGTTCTTCATTGTGAGCTTCCGGATTGGCGGGCGATGTGTTCTTGGCGGTCTCGGTCTTCTCGACGGCGGCGACGCTTGCGGCGGCTCGCCTTCCAGCGCTCTTCGAGCCGCCGGAGCGCTTCGGCTTCGCGCCGACGCTGGTCATAGGGAGCGCGCGCTTCATCAGCGCGCAGGCCGGCCTCGGTGACGGCTTGCTCTTGGTCGAGCTTGCGGTCGGTGAGGTGGTCGAGGGTCGTCTCGGCCGCCATCCGGCGGCCGGCGTTCAGCGCCGCTCCGCGGGCGACCGTCAGGTCACGGTGGGCCTGCTCGAGGTCTGCCCGGCCGGCGTCTCGATCCTCGCGGGCGTCAAAGACGGCCTTCAAGGTCGCGGCCCAGCGGAGCTTCTCCTCCTTCTCCTGACGTTCCCGAAGGCGCATCAGGCGTCCAAGACGGAAGCTGGTCATGCCCTCGCCGCCTCGTCGTCCTCGACGATCAGCGAGAGGACCGCGACGGTCTCCTCGAGGGCGGTCGGGTCATCGACGTCCTGCCGGAGGAACGCCTCGATCATCGGCATGCGCTCCAGAGCCATGTCGAGCAGGCGGTTTGAGCCGGGCTGATAGGCGCCAACGTCGACGAGGTCCCGGCCGTCGCGGAACGCCGCGAGCAGCTCGCGGATAGCGCGCGCGCGGGCCTGGTGGGGCTTGTCGGCGAGCTTAGGCATGAGCCTCGAGAGGCTGTCGAGCACGTCAATCGCCGGGTAGTGCCCGGAGCGGGCAAGCTCCGGGGAGAGGCTGATGTGACCATCGAGGAGGCCGCGCAGTGCATCGGCGACCGGGTCGTCGTCCTCGTCACCGTCTACCAGGACGGTCAGGAGGCCGGTGATGCTCCCGGATTGGAGCCGACCCATGCGCTCGAGGAGCTGGGGGACCGTGGCGAAGAAGCTCGGGGGATAGCCGCGCACCGTCGGCGGCTCCCCTGCTGCGAGTCCCACCTCCCGTGCGGCGTGGGCGAAGCGTGTGATGGAGTCGACCACCAGCAAGACGTTCTTACCCTGCGCTTGGAAGTGCTCGGCGATAGTGATCGCGACCCAGGGTGCGGTGAGGCGCTCGAGCGGTGACCGATCCGATGTGGCCGCGACGAGCACGGTCCTCGACATGGCGTCGCCGACCGTGTCTTCGACGAAGTCGCGCACCTCCCGGCCTCGCTCGCCAACCAGGCAAGCCACGACGACGTCGGCCTCGGTGCCGCGTGTGATCTGACCCAGGAGGGTCGACTTGCCGACCCCCGCGCGGGCAAAAATCCCGACGCGCTGACCGCAGCCAAGCGTCATGAGGCCGTCGATGGCGCGGACGCCGGTCGCGATCGGCTGGTTGACGCTGGCGCGCTCCATGGGCATGGGGGCGTGCTTGCGGATCGGCCGCCGCTGCCCGGCTTCGGGTGCCGGCCTGCCGTCGAGCGGGCGGCCGAATCCGTCGACCACACGCCCGAGGAAGTCGTCGGAGACGTTGAGCCCGAATGCGCGGCCAAGCCCTTGGACCGGCTGGCCCGGCGCGAGGCCGACCAGGTCCCCGTGGGGCATGAGGAGCGTCCGGTCACCCTTGAAGCCGATGACCTCCGCCTGGATCGGACCCATGAGGCCGCGGTCAATCTCACACAGGTCGCCGATGGCGGCGGGGATCCCCGTGGCCTCAACGAGGACTCCAGCCACCACGTCCACTTCGCCCCGATAGAGCGGGCGCTCCGCGGCACGGATCGTCCGCGCGCATCGGTCCAGGTCGAGCAAGCTCATTGGACGATGTCCTGCAGCAGCTGCTCACGGATGTCCTCGAGGACGGCCTCGGGCTCCCTGACGAGCAGCCCCTTCGGGGTTTCAAGGACCACGGTGCCAGGAGCGATCTCGGGGTCCGCCGCGATCTCGGTCTCGTCCCGAAAGGTGACGCCCTCAAGGGCGGCCACGTCGTCGGGGTGCAGGCGGACGACGCACCGGCCACGCTTGATCTCGGACGCCGCGAGGGTCGAACGGACGATCTCCTCGAGGCCGTAGTTCTGCTCGGAGATCTCGATCCGCAGCAGCTGGCGTGCGATCTCGACCGCAAGGTGGACGGCATCGGCCGCCAGGGCGCCTTCGGCGGTCTCTCGTGCTGTCACGAGGTCCGCGCCTGCCTGCTCAAGGGCGCCGCAGGCGCGCCGGACCGCCTGGGAGTGGGCGCGGTCACGTGCGGAGTTGTGCAGCTCCTCATGGAGCGCCTCTCCTGTTTGCCTGACCAGTCTGTCGAAGGGCAGCTGGCTCGGTGTGGCCGCGACCGGGAGGGTCGCGGTCTGGATCTTCACGCGGTGTGAAGCGGGGATGGGGATGGAGCGGAGTCTAAGCATCGGTCAATCCACCAGTTCCTCGCCGGCGCGAGCCGGGCTGAATTCGCCGCTGTCCATGAGTGCGCGGACCGCGTTCATGATCTCGGAGCGTGCGACCAGGACATCGCTCATGGGCATGGAGCCGAGGAGGTCCTTCTCGTCGATGACCATCTCGCGGACACGCGAGGAGAGGTTGTTCATCACGTTCTCGAAGACCTCGCTCGAGCACGCCTTGAGGGCGATGGAGAGCGTCCTTGTGTCGACGGACGCGAGGATCTTCTGCATCGCGCGCTTCTCGATCGAGGACAGGTCCTCCCACGTGAACATGAACTCCCGGACCTGGCTTGCGACGATGTCATCCTCTGCTTCGAGCCCGGTGAGGACGTTGTGCTCCACCTCGGTGTCGGCGAAGGTGAGCATGTCGGCCACGGTTCGGAGGCTGTCCTCCTGGGCGCGAGGTGCGGGCACGAGGCTGGCCTCTCGGATCCGCTCCTGCAGGTCGTCGGCGATGGTGAGCATCGTCTCGATACCAGGAGGCGTCACGGTCGTCATGCGACGCACGATCTCGAGGGTGGTGTCGTCGTCAAACGTCGCGAGCACCTCCGCGGAGGTGGACGGCGCCACGTGGCTCAGGATCAGCCCGACGACGCCAGGCGACTCCTCCTTGAGGACCCGCGCAGCGAGGCTGGAGGGCGCTGCCTCGAGGAAGGCGAATGGCTGCTCGCGGCGGCGCCGATCGTGGATCTCGGTGAGGACCCGCTCTGCCTCGGAGTCGCCGTACGAGGACTCCAGCAGGGCGTAGAGCTCGAAGTCGTCCTGGGGCCGAACACCTGTCCGTTGATGGAACGTCCGGGCGAGGTCTCGGTAGAGGCCGTCCACGGCGTTGACCGAGCAGAGGTTGGGGTCAAGGTCGGTCATGGCCTCGGCGATCTTTGAGACGACCTTGGGGTCGAGGTTTCGCATGACCTCGGCGCTCACGGTCTTCTCCAGGCTGAGGAGGAAGGCGGCGGCCCGCTGGGCACCGCTGGTGCCCTCGGGGTTGGGTTCGTTCTGGTTAGACAAGGCAGTTCCTGATCAGTTGGAGCTCGTCTCGGCGAATCGTTCTTCCGACAGTGCCCAGCGAGAGAGCAGGGCGCTGACGCGCTCGGGCTCGCTCTGGAGCAGTTCCTCGATATGCGCTCGGGCCAGCGCGTCGAGGTCGACCTCTTCGTTGGCGCCTTCGCTCTGGGCCGAGCTTCGGCCGGGCGAGCTCTCGCTGCCGCCGGCGCCGATTCCCTCGGCGGCTTCGCCGGCCGAGCGCGCGCCCTTGAGGCTCTTGCCAAGCATGAAGAGGAAGGCGATCCCCACGAGGATCTCCAGGCCGTGCTCGAGTGCCTTGAAGACAAGGGGGCTGGTGGGTTCGGGCGTGGGCTCCTGAACGGGCATTGTCACTGCGCCGTCGGTGGCCCGCTCGAGGTGGGGGAAGCGCACCACCGACTGCGCCATGGCGTCGCCACGGGTCGCGTCGAAGCCGACGATGTTCTTGACCTGGGCGACGGCGACCTCGAGCTGGTCCTCGATCGACTCGTCCACAGCCACATTGACCGTCAACCTCGCGAGCTGGAACTGCTGAGCGACACGGCGGGTCAGCTTGCTGCCGAAGGCATAGGCGGCCTCCTCTTCGCTGACGCTCGAGGTGGAGGGCAGGGCCTCAGCCCCAGCGACCTGGTTGTTCGTGGAGCCTTGGATGTTCCGCGAGACGCCGAGCGGCCCGCCGACCTTCTGCCTGAAGTCGCTGGTCTCCGTCACCCTGGAGCGTTCTGAACGCGGCTTCTTGGCCGGCTCGAGCTGCTCCGAGATGGACTCCTCTTGGATGTGCTCGAAGGCGGCTGTCACCGTGGCCGTTGCGAGGCCCGGGCCGAAGAGCTGGTCGAGGTGCGCCTGGGCGCGGCGAGTTCCGATGCTCCCTTCCTTATCGGCCAGGCCCCTGAGCGTGTCGCGACCGTCGCTGGTCAAGCCGTCGTAGAGGGAGTTGGAGTACTGGTCGACGATGGTGATCCTGCTCGGGTCCACGTTGGTGGCGTTCCGGATCAGTCCGACCATGGACTGCGTCTGGGCGGCGCTGGGCGTGTAGAGGCCGTGGACATTCAGGACGACGCTCACGCCGCGATCTGACACCTTCCTTGGGACCAGCGGTGAGTCCGTGGTCCCAGACGCGAGGACCTTGGCCTTCGCAATGAAGTCCATCCCCTCCAGCTGCAACTCGAGTTCCTCCCAGCGGCGCTTCTCGGTTCGCTGCTGACGCTCCTGGCTTCCAAGGAAGACCGTGCTCGATCCGTCCAGTGAGCCGTTGATCCCGCGCTCGCTGTTGAGGTAGCCACCCTTGTTGTGGATCGCTTGCCTCGCGGTGAACTGCTCCGACTCTTCGACGCGGATCAGGTAGGGCGGTGCGCCGAGCGTGGTCTCGTACCGGATCCCGGCCTGCGAGAGCGCAGAGACAGCCTTGTTGAACTGCTGGGTGTCGAGGTCGGCGGCCAGCACCACGAAGTGCGGGTTCCGCGCCTGCCAGGTGAAGAAGGCGCTGGTGAGGACCGCGAGTCCCAGGCACGCGCCGAGGGCCCAGCGCACGGATGCGCTGGAGTCTCGGAGCTGGCCCAGTAGAGTTTTGATCAGGTCGTTCATGATTCAGACCGACATCCGCATGACTTCGCGGTACGCGTCGAGGAGCTTGTTACGGACGGTCAAGGCGAACTGGAAGGTGACCTCGGACTCCTTCAGCTGTGCCGCGACTTCGTGCAGGTCGACGTCGCCTTTCACGACGTCAAGGTGAATGTTGTTGGTGCGCTGTACCGACGACTCGACCGCGCCGAGGCCTTCCTTGGCGACGCTCTCGACGCTGCCCGACTTCTGCGGCTCGAGCGAGACGGCCGGGAAGGACGCGCCGTTAGGGCCCGCTCCTTCCGGCTTAGAGGCCTGGCTCATCTGGCGCTTGAGCTGCGCCATACGCTCGTAAGCGTTGCCTCCTCCGATCTGCAGGTTAGTCATGGTTCAGCCGCCGTGTAGTTGGGGTCAGTCAGCGAGGCGGAGGGCCCGATCGGCCATCCGCTCGAAGTTCTCTTGCACGGAGAGGTTCGCCTCGTAGGAGCGGACCGCTGTCACCAGGTCGGCCATCTCCTTCATGGTGTTGACGTTCGGGTAGAGCACGACGCCACGGTCGTCGGCGTCAGGATGGCCCGGGTCGAAGACCTCCTCGAACGGCGACTCGTCCTTGATGATCTCGTCGACGCGGATGCCCACGAAGCGGTCAGGGGCGCCGGCCACTCGCTCCATGATCGGTGCGAAGGAGACCTCTTCCCGCTGATAGGGGAGCCCCGTGGTGGGGTCCATCGTCGTGCGGGCGTTGGCGATGTTCTTGGCGATCGTGTCGACGCGCTCACGCTCCGCGGAGAGCGAGGAGGTCGCGATGCGCATCCCGCGGAAGACCGCGTTGAGGGGGCGCCCTTGGCTTGTGTTATTGACGTCCATGTTTAGCGGTCGTGGATGATGGCCTGGCTAACCAGGGACTGTTGGCTGCGGAGGATGGTGGCGTAGAGCTCGAAGCGGATGCGGTTCTCGGTGACGAGGCTCGCCTCTTGTTCGGCGGAGACGTTGTTGCCGTCAGCGCGCACGGGTGTGTCCCAGTCAGTGACGATCTCGGGTCGGACGTCCTTGAGGTCCCGGACGTCGCCGCCCTTCTGCATCTGCTCGAAGAGCAGCTTCTCGAACTCAACGTCCTGCCGGTGGTAGCCGGGGAGGTTCTGGCTGGCGATGTTGTTCGCGAGGACGTCCCGCCGCGTGGTCGCGGCGGACATCAGCCGAACCAGCATGTCGGCGCCTTTGGGTTGGATCGTCATTCCGTGAACCTCAGCCGAGCAGTCCGGCGTGACGCCAGATCTTCATCTTGTTGGAGAGCGTGCGGGCGGTGACGCCGAGGCGGCGTGCCGCCTCGGTCTTGTTGCCGCCGGTACGCTCAAGGGTCGAGAGGATCGCGATGCGTTCGACGTCGGCCATGGACTCGTTGGCGATGGCCTCCTGGAACGCGGGGTGCTCGAGGTCCAGGTCGATCACCCGGCCGGTCGTGCTCATCGCGCTGTTCGGGCCGAAGAGGAGGTCTTCAGCGGCGATCAAGGCGGCTCCCTCGTCGGAGGCGCCGAGGATGACGGCCCGTTGGATGACGTTCTCGAGCTCGCGGACGTTCCCGGGCCAACCCCAGCTGCACAGGCGTTCACCAGCCTCGGCGGTGATCTGAGGGGTGGGGAGGCCGTTCTGCTTCGCGTAGACGTCGGCGAAGCGCTGCGCCATAGGCATGATGTCCTCGGGGCGTTCGTTGAGCGGCGCGATGTGCAGGGGCAGGACGTGCAGCCTGTAGTAGAGGTCCTCACGGAACCGGCCCTCAGCGACCTCGACGGCGAGGTCACGGTTGGTCGAGGCGACCACCCGGACGTCGACCTTGAGGGTCTTCTGGCCGCCGACGCGCTCGAACTCGTCCTCCTGGAGGACGCGGAGGAGCTTGGCTTGCATGGCGGCGGAGATCTCCCCGACCTCGTCGAGGAGCAGCGTCCCGCCGTCGGCCAGCTCGAATCGGCCAAGGCGCTGCTTGTCAGCCCCCGTGAACGCGCCCCGCTCGTGCCCGAAGAGCTCGGATTCGAGGAGCTGCTCGGAGAGGGCGGCGCAGTTGACCCGGATGAAGGGCTGCTCGGCGCGCTCCGAGGCGGCGTGGATGAAGCTCGCGACTCGCTCCTTGCCGGTGCCGCTGGCGCCGGTGATCAGCACGGTGCCCTTGGAGCGGGCGACGCGCGCGGCGGAGTGAAGGAGCTCTCCCATGGCGGGGCTCGCCGCGATCATCTGGTCGGGGGAGCTGCTCCGGGCCTCCTCGCGGAGGTAGCGGTTCTCCTCGACCAGCTTCTGCTCGCGCTGCAGCCGCTTGAGGGAGAAGTCGAGGCTGTCGATCGAGATCGGCTTGAGCAAGACGTCGCGGGCTCCGTACTTCATGGCGGCCACGGCCGACTCCACGGTGGCGTGCGCGGTGCAGAGCATCACGGGGAGGTCCGGCCAGCGCTCCTGGATCCGCTGCGTCAGCTCGACGCCGTCGATCCCGGGCATGCGGAGGTCCGTGAGGACCACGTCCGGCTGCTCGCGCTCGATCATGGTCAGCGCGGCTGTTGCCTCGTTGGCGCTGATGGCGCTGTAACCGAGGCTAGTGACAGCCTCACCCAGGTACTCGCGTGCCAGGGACTCGTCGTCGACGACCAGAATGCGTTGAAGGGTCATATGGAAGGGAGATCAGGCTCGTTGGCTCGGAATCGTGAGGACGAAGGAGGCTCCGCCCAAGGCAGCAGCGTTGGGGTCAGGTTCGAACGCACCGGCGTGGAGTTGGGCGACGCGCTGTACGAGCGCGAGGCCGAGTCCCGTGCCTTCGGCGCGAGTCGTGAAGAAGGGATCGCAGAGGCGGTGGATGTCCTGCGGGCGGAGGCCGGGGCCCGCATCGCTCACCCGGAACTCGACGCCGCTCTCGGTGGACGTGGCGGACACGCTCACGGCGCCGCCGTCGGGCTGGACGTCGCAGGCGTTGGCGATCAGGTTGCGCAGGGCCTGGCGGACCTTGATGCGGTCGGCGATGAGCACGTCCGCGTCGACGTCGACCTCGATGTTCCAGCGGTTCGAGTCGCCGCACTGGCGTCGGGCGGCCCCGCAGGCCGCCTCGACCAGGTCCGCGACGTCGCACTCCTCAAGGTTGAGGCCGCCGTCTCCGGCGATGCCGAGCATGCCAGCGACGATGGCCTCGATCTCGAAGACGCCTTCCCGGACGCGCGTGGCGAGGTGGGTGGCGCGGGTCTCCCCTGCCGACTCGCGTACCAGGAGCTCGGCGAAGCCCTGGATCGCGTGCAAGGGGTTGCGGATCTCGTGGGCGATGCCGCCCGCCATGGTGCCCAGCGCGGCGGTCTTGTCGAGGCGGTGCATGCGCTCCTGGGCGCGGACGAGGACGCTCTGGTCCTCGATCACTTCGACGGCGCCGCTCACCTGCTGGCCCCGCGTGACTTCCGAGTAACGGTGCGCCAGGACGCGGGTCTCGCCGTCTGAGCAGAGCACCTCGACGGGCTCCCCGTGGGCGTCGCGGCCGGCGAGGCCGCTCCACTCGGTCGAGCCGATGATCTCCTGTTCGTCGGCGCCGAGGATCTCCAGCGCCGCGCGGTTGGCGGCTTGGACCTGGCCCTCCGCGTCGTAGACCACGACCCCCGCGGGGATCGAGGTGAGCACGGACTCAAGGTGGCACTTCACCTCGTCGAGCTCCTCGACCTTGGTGGCGAGCTCCTTGTTGGCGGCGCACAGCTCGGCCTCAACGTGGGCCGCGCGCTCTTCGAGGCGCGCGTGGCTCACCTGCAGGTCCTCAAGGACTGCAGAGAAGCTCGCGATCGCATCTTCGACGCTCATCTCGGGAGAGAGCGAGAGGGCTGTGCGGCTGGTGGAGGACATGGCGTGGGTGTGGGCGGTTGGAGCGGCGGATCAGCGCGGCGTGCCGCCGGCATTGCGGAGCTGCCGGCTGAAGTCGACGAACTTGAGGTCGCGTTCGGCCTGGCGCTGGAAGTCCGCGGCGGCGGGATCAGCGATCAGGTTCCGGTACAGGTCTGCGGCGTCCTCGTAGCGCTCGAGCGCCTGATAGGACCGGGCAAGCCAGTACGTTCGCGCCGGTGACTTGGGGGCCGCCTCGAGGACCGTGAGGGCCTCCGCGGCGCGGCCGCGACGGACGTAGAGGCGCCCGAGGCGCGTCGGCGCCGCGATGTAGCCGTCGCCCTCCAGCGAGACGGATTCGGCGCCTCGGCGCCGGGCTGAATCGGTGACCGAGTCGAGCGGGAGGAGCTCGGAGTTGATCTGCTGGAGCATGGCCGTGCTCATGCCCTCCGACCCGCCCACTCCGAGCAGACCGGCGCCCGATGCCTGGAGGCCTGAGGTGCTCGCGTTGGGGTTGGTCGTCTGCTCAGGTGCCGTTGAGGTCCCCCCGTTCGTGCCGCGCTCGGCCGGGGCGCCAGCCAGGCCCAGGGAGCGGACGACGCTGCCGGGGAGCTGCATGATGGCCTTGACCTCGGAGGGTGTGCCGAGGAGTCGGTCGAGCTGGAAGCGGAGGCGAGCGAGGTCGGTCTGGAGGGACTCCAGGTAGGACCCACCTGCGCGCTGCGGATCTCGGGGAGCCTCGGTGGTCGAGACGATCGCGCCGACGGCAGTACGGTCGCCGGATGCAGCGCGATCTCGCAGGTCCGTGAGGTAGTCGAGGGAGTTCAGCGTGGCGCTGAGCTGCGACTGCAACGAATTCACGTTCTCGTCCTGGCCGGTGACGGCGGGCACCACGAAGACCGTGGCGAGGGCGAGTTGGACGGTTCCGATTGATTTCATCATCTGGACTTCTCTCCTCAAAGACGCCCTTCGAGCGCTTTGATGGCCAGGTCGAGCTCGCCCGCTTCTTCGAAGAGGTTCGAGGCAGCGAGGTAGACGCGGCGGCGGTCGGCGGGGTGGTTCTGCTCCTGGGCGGTCTTGCGCAGGACAAAGACGGCGGTGGTGAGCCGTCCGGTCTGCGAGAGGGCGCGGGAGTAGGTCAGGCCAACCTCGAGCCGCAGCTCGGGCGAGGCCAGGCTCTGGCGGCGATCGAACATGGGGCGCAGGGCCTCGGCGGCCTCGGCGGTCATCCCACGGCTCAGCAGGTGTTGGCCACGCTCCAGGAGGTCGTCATCATCGAGCGCCTCGAGGTGACGGGCGGGGAGGTCGAGCGCGGCGAGCGCCTTGTTCTCGACGTTCTTGAGGGCGAGGGTCTCCTCACCTGAGTTCGCGGCGAGCTTGGCGATCGAGATCACCGTGAGGTGGGACCCGCCGGTGTGCGCGGCCTCAGCGGCGTGCAGCAGGGCGTCCGCTCGGGTCGCGCCCTGCGTCATCTCTGCGTACATCAGCCAGGCTCGCACGGCCTTCTCGTACTGACCCGCGTACTCGAATGCCCGGGCACGAAGCTCGGAGACCTCGGGGTCGACGTCAGCGTCGCTCCCGTTGGCGCGGGCGAGGTCGAGGTAGCGGAGCGCCTCGGCGGGCTCACCGGTCAGCGAGAAGGCTCGGCTGCGGATGATGTACCTCCGACGCCGCTCTGACGGGCTAGTCGCGCCCTGGTCGGCATCGAGCACGTCGAGCTGCAGGTGGGCGCGGCGGGCGTACTCGAGGCGTGACTGCGGCTGGGACTCGTCGGCGAGTTGGGTGAGGGCTTCGGCCAGGAGGCGGCGGGCGCGACTCCGAATCGGCTTGGGTGAGGGACTCAGCAGGAGGAGCTGGAGGGCATCGGTCGCCTTGCGCCAGGCACCGGCCTCGCTGTAGGCCAAGCTGGCCTCGATGCGCGCCCGGGGGGCGAGCTCCGACTTCGGGTAGTCCTCGAAGAGCTGGGTGAAGAGCTCCGCGGCCTGAACCTCCGCGCCAGGGAGCTCCTGACACATCTTGGCGCGGTTCCAGAGGGCGCCGGGGGCCAGGATGCTGTTCGGCGCTGCTGTCATGGCCCGCAGGTACCAGGACTCGGCGCGGGTGTAGACCTCCTCGCGGGTCGGGTAGGGGCCGAGGTCCTCGGTGAGGACCAGGGTCTCGCTCCGGAGCGTGGCGCGAAGACCGACAGAGCCGGAGATGATGAGGAGCGCTTCGCGGAGGTCAACGTCCTCCAGCAGCGCGGTCACTTCGGGGTCACGGCTGATCAGCTCGCCTCCCTCGACGGTCCTGCCAGACTTGGCGGCGACCTTGGCCATCAGGCTCTTGAAGGAGACACGGTCGGCCTTGACGTCGATCCTCGGGCCGTCGTTCCCCTCGGAGATGGTGACGGTGGAGCGCCGGAGGACGATGTCCTGCGCCGAGGCGGCGGAGACGTTGAGAGCAGCGAACAGGCAGGCCGCGGCGGTCAGGAGGGGAGAGCTCATCGGGCTTCCTCCGGCGCGATCAGGTTGCCCTGCTCGAAGTAGGTGAAGGGGATCAGGTAGTCGATCTCCTCGCGGAGGCTGTTGCGCATCGGGACCCGATCGCGGTTCGCCAGGATGAAGTTGAGGAGCATCCGAGCCTCCTCGGGCTTGCCTTGCTCCAGGAGCGCCTTGGCTCGAGCAACTCCCAGCTGGTGGGTGTTGTCGTACTCAAGGGGTTCGACGATCGTGTCGTCGATGGTCTCGATGGTCTCGATGGCCTCGGTTACCGCAGGCTCGGCCGGAGCGGCCTCGATGACGTGCTCGACCTTCGCTTCCGCGTTCGCCGGAGCGGCGGCTTGGGCGTCCTTCGCTTGCTGGTCGAGCAGGACCTGGGCCATCAGGCCCGTGGCGTCAGCGATGGTCTGGTTGAACCGGTCGCTGGCCTGCTGAGCCAGGAAGAAGATCCCTGTATTGATGAGGAGGAAGCACCCGACGAGGGCCGCGAGGGAGCGGTTGCGCTCCCAGGCAGACGCGCCGGGCATGTCCTCGGGCAGCGTGATGCGGGGGCCGCGATCGCTGAGGAGGGAAGCTGTGTGGGTCGCCGGCGTCGGCTCCTTGGTGGCTGCGGCCGCGCTGACGGGTGCAGGCTCAGCTGCGGCATCCTCGGGCGACGACGCGAAGGCAGGCGCGTTCACGTCTACCTTTGAGGGCTCGGTAAGTGCCTCATCGACGTCGAAGCTGTCGCTCGGCGTCACGAAGGGGGCTGTGCTCTGGGGAAGGGCGTTCGGGGTGTTTGAAGCCGATTCGAAGTCGAACAGGTCGTACTCGAGGTCGCTGATCCCCTCAGGGATCGGCGGGTTCTGGATCGGCTCGACCTGGCGAACATCTCCGAAGTCCTCGGTGCCGTTCTCTGTCAGGTGGGCGGCACTGTCGCCGAGGGCGGCATGCGGCTCCGGCTCGAAGCCGAAGCTGTCCACCCCGACGGCCTCGGGGAAGTCGAAGAGGTCATCCCCGTTGTCTTGTCTGTCGGTGCTCATGGTCTCTTAGCTCCAGAGCGCTGCCTGGAGCGCGCGACGGGGATCAGGTCCGGCGAGCAGCCGACCCGCCACGACGGCGAGGGCGGGTGACAGGATCACCGGCGCGTTCGGGTCCTCTTGGAGCGTGGCCATGAGTTCCTTGGAGGTCCCGGGCGCGAGGAAGTCGAGGTCGCTGAGGTCGATGCGATCGGCGTCATCGAACTCGAGGACGCTGACCCCAAAGCGGATGCGAGCCGCGGTGCCCGCGCCCATCTCGGAGGCAATCTGCAGCTCTTCGCAGAGCGCCTGGGCGCGCCCGATCCCGGTCGTGGCGTCCAGGCCCGCCTCGGCGAGGACCGCGGCCGTGTCGAAGCCAGGGCCGTCGTCTCGGATCTCGACCTCGAGCGCGCGGGCGCCCATGGTGGCTTCGACCTCGATGATCGTGGCTCCGGCCTCGACGCTGTTCGTGACGATCTCTGCCACGGCGGACCCGATGCGGGCACGGGCTGCCGGGGTGATGTCGCAGCGAACGGCCCAGCTGATGAGGTCGCGGGCGGCGGCCTCGGCGGCGCGGGGATGAGCGGCCAAGATCAGCTCGAGAGTCGCCGTCTCGTCTCCGTCTCCGTCCTCGTCGACGTCAGCGGCGGAGACCGCAGCGGCCTCGACGGCGGCGATGAGTTGCTCGGGAAGCAGGGGGCGCTCGAGGAGGTCGTGGACCCCAAGACGGATCGCGCGACGGTAGTCATCGTGGCTTGGGTTGATTCCCACGAGCACGATGTAGGGGTTGAGGCCGGCAGCTCGAATGCGCTCAACGAGCTCGAGGCCGTCCAGGGCTCCGGCGGGACCACCAAACTCGGCGACGACCACGTCGCAACCGGCGAGCGCGAGCGCGTCGGCATAGCAATTTGCGGTCGCGGCCTGGAGGTCGTTGGCCTCGAGGAGGCTTGCGAACGCGTAGGCGACCGTCGCGTCCTCCATGGCGAGGAGGACCGTCAGGCTATCGGTGATGGTGATCTCGGCGTTGGTCACGCGGCACCCCCGACGTGGACGAGGCGCGGTCGCGCAGCTCGCTGGGAGAGGGTCAGGCCGCCGTCGCCGCGGGGGAGCGAGAGGACGACGCAGCGTCGAGCCTCGGCGTCGCGAAGGGAGACTCGGCCACCGAGGGCGATGAGGTCACGCTGAAGGATCGACTCGGCGAGGTGCTGGGCGGGGTGGATCTCGTGGCGTGAGCCCGCGTTGATCAGGCTGATGGTGGCCCACTGCTCGTCGGCGTGGGTGTGGACCATGAGCTCCTCATCCGTCGCCTCGGAGGACTCGAGGGCGAGGTCGATGACCCTGGAAGTCCCTTCGACGAGGAGGCTGCCGTCCGTCATGACCGAGGAGTCACCGTTCTCGATGACGAATCGGCAGCGGCGGCGCTGGGGGCGGTCGAGCGCGCTCGACAGGCTGAAGGCGAGCTGGGAGAGCTTGCACGTCGCCGGCCGAAGCTCCCGAGGGGCGGACCAACGAATGAGGTCGGTCGCGGCGCGCTCGGCGCGGAGGAGCTCGGCGATGGCCCGTTCAGTGAACTCGCGCTCTGCGGCCTCGAGGCCCGCACCGCGGCGACCCTCGAGGAGGGTGCGGAGCGCGCCGAGGGGCCAGCGCAGCTGCCGTCCTGCCTGTAGCGTGAGCGAGTCGCTGTCACGCCGAGAGGAGGTGCGGGTCGCGGCGGCCGCGTTTTGTTGTTGTTGATCCATGGGTCGTTCCACGGGCAACGGCGCAAGACCGGTGCCATGCGGAGTTGTCGACCCGGCCTGACCGATCCCTTGATGGCCCAGGCGCTGTTTTCCGGAAGGTTTTTCCGGATCGGGAACGTCCTTCAGACCCCCAGCAACGGGGTCAAGAGTGTCGCTTCTCGCGGCACCGTGTCGCCGATCGCGACACCCACCCCTCTGACGATCAGCGGAGCGTCCTCGCGCTCTGGTGGTGGTGTCGCACGACGCGACAGCTCGCTCTCAGGATCAGCCCAGGAGGGGCTCAAGCCTCGATGTCGTAGGCCTCGAGTTTCTTGTAGAGAGTCGAGCGATGGATCCCGAGGGCGCGCGCAGCTCTCCCCTTATTTCCCCTCGTGACGTCGAGCGCCCGGCGGATCAGCGCGGCCTCCATGCGATCCAGGGAGAGCTGATCCTCGGGGAGCGCCTCAGGGGACCAGCCGGTGCGACCCTGGCCGCTGGCCTCTTTCCCCTCAGACAGAGAGACGGATCGCGAGTCGACCTCGCCTCCGCTGGTCATGATGGCCGCGCGCTCCACGGTGTTCCGGAGCTCGCGGATGTTGCCAGGCCAGCCGTGGGCCTCGAGGCGTGCGAGGGCCCCGTCACTGAACCCTATATATGGACGGCCCAGCTCTTCGGCGAACTGGCCCAGGAAGTGAGAGGCCAGGCCGGCGATGTCCTCGGTCCGTTCCCGAAGCGGCGGGACGACGATCGAGAACACGTTGAGGCGATAGAAGAGGTCCTCTCTGAACTCGCCGTCCTCCACCATTCGGCCGAGGTCGCGGTTGGTGGAGGCGACGACCCTTGCGTCCATGGTGAGGTCCAGGGTGCCGCCGACCCGCCGGAATGAGCGTTCCTGGAGGACCCTGAGGAGCTTCGCCTGGAGCCCGAGATCGAGCTCGCCGAGCTCATCGAGGAACAGGGTTCCCCCCTTGGCCGCGCTGATCAGCCCATCTCGTCCCTTGGGGTCCCCGCCGGTGAAGGCCCCAGGTTCATAGCCAAAGAGCTCGGCCTCCAGCAGTCCCTCGGCCAGCGCAGCGCAGTTCAGGGCGATGAACGGGCCCCCTGCGCGGTGGCTTCGCTCGTGCACGGCCCGGGCGACCAATTCCTTGCCGACCCCCGACTCGCCGGTGATCAGGGCGGTGCTCCGCGGCGTGGCGGCCACCCGCTCCACGTGTTCAATGACCCTCTTGATCGCTCCGGAGTGACCGACGATGGGGCCGGCTCGCAGCTGGGCGACCTCCTCTCTGAGGCGGTCCCGCTCCTCCTTGATCCCGCGCGCGCCCAGGGTCCGCTCCAGGACCTCACGCAGCCCGGGGGGGTCCACGGGCTTCTCCAGGACGGTCGCGGCGCCCAGGCGCATGGCCTGGACAGCGGTCCGGACGTCGGCAAAACCGGACAGGATGACCACCGCGGGGGCATCGTCCATGGCCGCGAGCTTGGGGAGCACCTCGAGCCCGTCGCCCTCGGGCATCCGGAGGTCAAGGAGGACCAGGTCAGGGCGCTCCGCCGCGGCGACCCGAAGGGTCTCGGCTCCGGTCCCGGCTTCACTGGTCCTGTGGCCGCCGGCCATACAGATGGCCACCAGTCCGGTCCGGATCCCCGGCTCATCGTCAGCGATCAGGATGTGCGCCACGGCAGGACTGTAGTGAAGGGGTGGAGGCTAAATCCACCGCGCCAGCCTGCCTGTGGGGATCGATCGAGGGATCCGTGAGGCGCCCGGAGGGGTTTCCAGGTGGAAACAGTTTCTCGACATCGCCGCTGGGCGGCCCTGGGTGGTCGATCGGCCGCCGCCGACGCCGGAATTTCGCGCCGCCCGCTTCACTGATCTGCCCTCCCTCCGAGAACCCCTGTGTGCCCCGCGACCGGCAGCCGCCGCGAACAGGACGCAACTCAGCAATCGGCTACGGCCACCTACCTCCACCCCTCTCGGAACTTTGGGACTTCGAGTCAACACCAACATCGCATCGATGACCGCTCAGCGAAATCTGAGCGTCTCCTCGAGCCGCCTCCAGGGCAACTTCTCCCGGCTTGCTTCCGGTCTCCGGATCGCCACCGCCGCTGACGACGCTGCCGGGCTGGCCATCTCCGAACGCATGCGGTCGCAGATCAAGTCGTACACCGTCGCCGGCCGCAACGCCATGGACGGTGTCTCCCTCGCCCAGACCGCTGAGGGCGCCCTCGGCGAGGTCAGCGGCATCCTGACCCGGATGCGTGAACTGACCATGCAGAGCGCCAACGGGACGCTCAGCTCGAGCGACCGGGCGACCCTTGACAACGAGTTCGATCAGCTCAAGAGCGAGGTCAATCGGATCTCGAACACCACGGAGTTCAACGGGATCAACCTTCTCGACGGGTCTGCCTCGACCGGCATCCCGATCCAGGTCGGCATCGGGAACAGCCTCACCAACGACGTCATCAACGTCACCCTCGAATCGACGTCCGCTTCCCAGCTCTCCATCGCTGCGGCCGACCTCTCCTCCATCACCGGCGCCCAGAGCGCGCTGGCGAGCATCGACGGCGCCATCGGCGCGGTCAACGACGCCCGGGGGATCCTCGGTGCGCAACAGAACAGGATGCAGAGCTCTCTGCGCAGCATCCAGATCCAGCGCGAGAACCTCTCCGCATCCGAGAGCCGCATCCGCGACGTCGACGTCGCAATGGAGACCGCGGACCTCACCCGTAACTCGATCATGCAGCAGGCGGCCACCGCCATTCTCCAGCAGGCCAACGTTCAGCCGCAGATCGCGCTCTCTCTCCTCCAGGGCTGATCAGCCCCGTAGGAGTCACAACGAAAAAGAAGCGGCCCTCGGGCTCGATTCGCTGAGTGGGGGGGAGATCTCCCAAGGGTCTCCCCTCCTTTTCCACTCGCTATCGAACCTCGCCGCGCCTGGCAACAACGTCAGGTTCGCTCTCTGAAACCAACTCAACGTCCTCCGCCGTCGCTGCCAAGCAGCTGGCTGCACCCGCGCTCCTGGTGACCTTCATCGCCGGGCTGCTCAAGAGGACGAAACCGCACAACGACTGGCGCCTTCAGCGCGCGACTGGTCGGAGTACCGAGCTTGTGAACGGCTCGGATCACTCCGGCTAGTGCCGCCGCTGAAGCAAGTAAGCACCGGTCGTCTTCTACCTGTTCACAACCTCCAAGCAACCAAGCAATTCACCATGGGACTCCGCGTCAACACCAACGTTGCGTCAATGAACGCGCAACGGAACCTCTTCAACTCCAGTCAGCAACTCGGCGGTAACTTCGCCCGGCTCTCCTCTGGCCTGCGCATCTCGAGCGCAGCCGACGACGCCGCCGGCCTCGGAATCTCTGAGCGCATGAGGGCCGATATCCGGTCGTACTCTGTGGCGCGCCGCAACGCTCAGGACGGCGTCTCGCTGGTCCAGACCGCCGAGGGAGCCCTCAACGAGGTCAGCAACATCCTTGGCCGTATGCGGGAGCTGTCCATGCAGTCCTCGAACGGCACCCTCAGCGCCACCGACCGCGCAACTCTCGATGGCGAGTTCCAGCAACTCCTCGACGAGGTCGATCGCATCTCGGAGACGACGCAGTTCAACGGCGTCGACTTGCTGGACGGAAGCGCGACCTCGATCTCGATTCAGGTCGGCCTCAACAACTCGGCGAACGACACCATCGCGCTCAGCCCGGCGGACGTATCCGTCAGCACCCTGAGCCTCGCGTCCAGCTCGATCTCGACCCTCGGCGCTGCGACGACGATGCTGACGACGATCGACAACGCGATCGACTCTGTGAACAACGCCCGAGGAGTCCTCGGTGCGCAGCAGAACCGCCTGGACAGCACGCTCCGTTCGCTCTCGAACGTGCGTGAGAACACCAGCGCGGCAGAGAGCCGGATCCGCGACGTTGACGTCGCAATGGAGACGGCCGACCTGACCCGCAACTCCATCCTGCAGCAGGCGTCCACCGCGATCCTGCAGCAGGCCAACTCCCAGCCGCAGCTCGCGCTGTCGCTCCTGGGATGATCTGAATCACTCGCTTCGGCCAACTCCTCCGGCGTGCAATTCGGAGGGGCGGGCCCGCGGCTCGAGAGAGCTCGTGGGTCCAGGCCGAAGGTGAGGGTCCGCCGAGATTGATCGCGCCCCAACCTGGAACCCGGTGACCTCTGTTCGTGAACGGCAGAGGTCAGGCCGGGGGAAGGGCGGGCCAAGGTAGCGATCAAGCGAGGCTACTAATCGTTCGCACCTCGACTCCATATCCGACAACTGAGAAATTCGAATGGGACTTCGCGTCAACACCAACGTTGCGTCAATGAACGCGCAACGCAACCTCTTCAACAGCAGCGCCCAACTGGGCGGTAACTTCGCTCGCCTCTCCTCGGGCTTGCGCATCTCCAGCGCGTCTGACGACGCCGCCGGCCTCGGTATCTCCGAGCGCATGCGGGCCGACGTTCGCTCTTACGGCGTCGCCTCTCGCAACGCCCAGGACGGTGTCTCCATGGTTCAAACGGCCGAAGGGTCGCTGAACGAGGTGAGTGACATCCTCGGCCGTATGAGGGAGCTGTCCATGCAGTCCTCGAACGGCACCCTCAGCGCCGACGACCGGAGCACGCTGAACGGCGAGTTCCAGCAGCTGGTGGAGGAGGTCGATCGGATCTCCGCCACGACCCAGTTCAACGGCGTCCAGCTCCTTGACGGCACGAACACGTCAATCTCGATCCAGGTCGGGATCAACGGTACCGCCAACGACACCATCTCGGTGACCGGTGCGGATACGACTGCCTCGACCCTCGGGGTCAACGGTGGTATCTCGAGTCAGAGTGCTGCGACCACGATGCTCGCCTCGATCGACACCGCGATCAACAGCGTCAACTCGTCGCGCGGTACCCTCGGCGCGCAGCAGAACCGCCTCGACAGCACCCTCCGCTCTCTCGCCAGCGTGCGTGAGAACACGAGCGCTGCTGAGAGCCGGATCCGCGACGTGGACGTCGCCTTCGAGACCGCGGACCTGACCCGCAACTCGATCCTGCAGCAGGCCGCCACGTCGGTCCTCGCCCAGGCGAACGCCCAGCCCCAGCTGGCGCTCTCCCTTCTCGGCTGATCCGAGAACCCAAACTCCACCGTGACGCGCCCTTCCGGGCGTGTCATGGCGGACCGTGCGCCCCCGGCTTTGCTTGGTTGTCGGGGGCGCCCCTTTATTGGCCTGATCCAAGCGCTCCCCTGAGCTTCGCCTCAGCGGTGGAAATCTTTTCTCGATGGTTCGGCGGGGCCTCCAGCCGATCACCCTGTCTCGGGCCGGGACCCGGGGCCTTCGGTCTGCGAAGGTCTGCAGAGATCTCCGCTCAAGTCCGCGGCACCGCCGCCGACAACCCCTCCGGGCGCGCTCGCTGCGCCCACAATCGTCATGGTCAGCAACTCAGGAATCAGCTTCTCCGGCCTTGGGAGTGGTCTAGATACCAACGCCATCGTGAGCCAGCTGATGGCCGTGGAGCGGATCCCGATCAACGCGTTGCAGGGCCGCAAGGGCACCGAGCAGCGCCGGCTTGACCTCGTGGGTCAGCTTGGCGATCTGGTGAAGACGCTCCAGGAGAAGGCCGAGGACCTCTCTTCGCCGGCGGAGTTCTATGCCTATGCGGCCTCCATCTCGGACGAGTCCGTTGCAGCCGTGACGGCCGGATCGACCGCGGAGCCCGGCTCCCACTCGCTGGACGTCCAGCGGCTCGCGGGCACCGATCGTTGGGCCTTTGACGCGGTCAGCGCCCGTGATGTGGACCTGACGGATACGGCGGGCCAGCAGGTCAGCTTCAGCGTGGGGACCACCAACTACTCGCTCACGGTGGACCCTGAGGCCTCGACGCTGGACGAGATCGCATCCCAGATCAACCAGATGGCTCCCGATGATGTGAGCGCCTCGGTGGTGAACACGGGGACGGAGTCCAACCCGAGCTACCAGCTGGTGCTCACCTCCGAGAAGTCGGGCGAGGAGGGCCGGATCACCGACCTCTTCTCGGATATCTCAGGAGCGTCAGAGTCGCTCGCGGTGACCTGGGCGTCGCCAGACCTGAACGGGGAGTCGCAGAGCGCGAACAACGTCACGGTCGGCAACGACGCCCTCGCCACGATCAATGGCCTGCAGGTTCGACGGTCAGACAACACCTTCACCGGGGTGATCGAGGGCGTCACCCTCGACCTCCGGTCCACGACGCCGACCGGCCCCGTCTCGATCTCGATCGACCCCGATCGTGAGGCGGTGCGGGGCAAGATTGACAGCTTCGTGACGGCCTACAACGCCGCGATGGAGTTCATGAACACCCAGAGCAGCTTCACGCCCGCAGATGGTGATGACGGCGCGGGAGAGACCGGCGGTCTCCTCTTCGGGGACTCGCTGCTCAGCAACGTCAGGCGAAGCCTCCAGCGCTCGCTCTTTGACGTGGACGTCAACACCGTGGCGAACGATACGGAGGGTTACAGCACGCTGTCGCTTGTCGGGATCGATCAGGCCCAGGACGGCACGCTCTCGGTTGATTCGGCTGTCTTCGACGAGAAGTTCACGGGCAACCTCGAGTCCCTGATGGACCTGTTCGCGGACACCGACGGCTTCGACAACGGCGGGGCCTTGGCCAACACGCCCGGGTACTACACGGACACCACGGCTGACACGGGCTTGATGAACAAGCTCGTTCGGGAGGTGGACCAGATGTTCGGCGACCTTGCCTCGCTGGACGGCGTCGAGGTTCAGGGCATCTTCGACCTTCGCGAGGACGCGATCCGGAAGTCCATCGAGCGCTACGAGGACCGAATCGAGCGCCGCGAGAGCCGCCTCGGGAAGTACGAGGAAACGCTCATCTTGCGCTTCGCGCGACTCGAGGAGCTCTTGGGCGGCCTGAACGCCCAAGGGACCGCCCTGAACAGCATGCTCGGCTGAGCTACTTAGAAAATCACTCTCCGTCGCGCAGCGACCTCACCTGCCTACCTCCTATTTCTATGGCTCCCAAGTTGACCGCCGCCGAGGCCTACCTCAACTCATCAGTCGAGAACGCCCCGCCGATCAAGATCGTCCGCCTGCTCTATCAGGGCGCGATCCGGTTCCTGGGCCAAGCGGCTCTAGAAGACAGTCGGGACCCTCGTTCGAAGTTCATCAAGCTCCTCTCGGACGCCGACGCCATCGTGGCTGAGCTGCGGCTCGCCCTTGATGCTGGCGCAGGAAGCCAGGAGGTCGTCTCCAACCTCGAGAGCCTCTATCTCTTCTGCGAAGCTGAGATCCAGCGGGCGATGCTCGACCGTTCCTCGGACCCGATTGCCGGTGCGAAGGCTGTCCTTGAGACCCTGCTCCAGGCGTGGTCCAAGGTTGAGGTTGAGGCCGCGCGCGCCGCGTGAGCGACCTCGCCGGAGCCTTCGGGCGCCTCGCGGAGGCGCGCCGAGCGATGGAGGACGGGCTGGCCCTCCTCGACGGCGCCTCCGTGGAGGATGCGGATGTCCCGAATGCGCTCGGGCGGCTCGCTTCGACGGTCGCGGAGGTCGGTGACTTCGCGGCCATGCGTGAGTCGATCCAGGCCGGGGACCACGAGCGCTTTGACGATGAGCTGGAGGACCTCCTCAGGCTGAACGCGGTGCTGACAGCTGCGGTGAAGCAGGATCGCGACGCGCTCGTTCGACGACTCAAGGTCACGCGAGAGTCTCGTCGCGAGCTCGCCCGTCAGGTTGGCGGGGCGCCGGGCGGCGCCGGAAACCGCTGCGATGTGTCGGGCTAAGCGACACCGACCGTCGTAATTTCCAACACCGTGCGTCGTAGATGACGCGCGAGGCCCCCGGGAAGGGGGTTGGCACGGCCCTTGCGATAGAGCGTGTCCCGGCCAATCCGTCCGGGGCCTCATGACGCTCCAACTCGCTCTCCAACTTCAAAGCGGCGCAGCCCTCGCGGCTCCCCTCGGGACCTCCGAAGGGCCGGACCTCGGCTGGCTCATGGCCACGGTCGCGGTCTTCGTGGTCACGATCGCTGGTCTCGCCTTTCTCTTCCGCAAGGTGGTCGGGGGCTCCCTCAAGGCCCGCGCCAGCAAGCGGGACATGCATGTCCTGGACGTGCTCCCGCTGGGCAACAAGCGGCAGCTCGCCGTGGTCCGCTGCTATGACCGGACGTTCGCGCTCGGGCTCGGAGAGCGAAGCGTCGACCTGGTCGCAGAGCTTGACTCGCAGGTCATTGACCACGACCGAACACTGCAGGAAGAGGCCAAGGAAGCCCCTTTCATGAATCGCCTGGAGGAGGCCAAGTCGAGGCTCCTCGGGATCAAGGAGCTCGCGCCTCAGCCCAGCGCAGCTTCGGCAGGGTCCTCTAGCCGTCGGCATCCCTCGCCTGGCGCAGCTGCACAGGTTGCATCTACCGAGGTCGCTCCATCGGGCGACGCGACGCGGGAGTTCATCGCATGAAGTGGGCAGCTACGCTCCTGACGGTGATCCTCGCCATGGGCGCTGGCGCCCTGCCGGCGCTCTCGGCGTCTCCCTCGGCACCCCGCGCTGCGGTCACGGTGCAGGCCGACCTGGGTGACCAGGCCAGCCTCGCGCCCACCGAGCTGGCGCCCGAGGAGTCCGCCGAGGTCGCCGGGGCGGACCAAGAAGAGATGCCGACCATCAGCCAGGAAGAGGGACGGCTCTCCTCCGCGGTGGAGATCGCGCTCCTCCTCACGGTCCTCAGCCTCCTCCCGGCGATCTTGATCACGCTCACGAGCTTCACCCGCATCGTGATCGTCCTCTCGTTTGTCCGGCGAGCGCTGTCCCTCAACGAGCTGCCGCCGAACCCTGTGATCATCGGGCTCGCGCTCTTCCTCACGATGTTCGTGATGGCGCCGGTGGGCTCGGATCTCTACGCAAACGCGTGGCAGCCCTACGAGAAGGGCGAGATCCAGATCGAGGAGTGCGCGGACCGGGCTTGGGACTCACTCAGCGAGTTCCTGGTCGCGAACACCCGCCAGAAGGAGCTCGCGCTGTTTGCCGAGATCGCCGGAAACGACGAGGCGGTGACCTTCGCATTCTCCGGGACGCTCGACCCGGATGAGTCGGAGATGCTCGCCGGGCCTCAGATGGAGGCGAAGGAACTCCCGATCACCGTCGTGATCCCGGCCTTCATCCTCAGCGAGCTCAAGACGGCGTTCCAGATGGGCTTCCTGCTCTTCCTGCCGTTCCTCGTCATCGACCTCGTCGTGGCGAGCGTGCTGCTCTCCATGGGCATGTTCATGCTCCCCCCCGTCATGATCTCGACGCCGATCAAGGTGCTCTTGTTCGTCCTCGTCGACGGCTGGCGCCTCGTCACCGCGTCGATCGTGACCTCCTTCGCCACCGTGGCAGGCGGCTGACCGATGGGACTCGATACCTACATCGTTGACCTCGCCCGCGAGTTGATCGTGGTCGTGCTGGTCGTCTCCGGTCCGATCATGGGCGTCGGGCTCATCGTCGGCGTCTCAGTCAGCCTCTTCCAGGCGCTCACGTCGGTCCAAGAGCAGACGCTCTCGATGGTGCCCAAGATGCTGGCGGTCATGGGAGCCACGCTGCTGATCCTGGCCCCCGCCCTGCAATACCTGGGGAACTACACCGCGGGTGTGCTCAACAAGCTCACGGACTTCGGGCTGCAGTGATGGCTCTGATCGCGACACAGCTCGGGCCTAACGGGCTCCTCGACGCGCTCTTCATGCCCGGCATGTTGGAGAGCATCGGTCTGTTCGCTACGCGGACCGGCGCCCTCCTCTTGCTGACCCCGCTCATCGGCTCTGGCGCGTCGTTCCAGGGCTACAAGATCGCCCTCGTCGTGTCTGTGAGCGCCGCCATGTTCCTGGCTCAGGGCCTGCCCCCGGTCATCGTCAGCTCCCCGGTCGAGCTGGCCCTCCACGTCGGCCGCGAGATGGCGGTCGGCTTCGCCTTGGCGTTCGTCCTTCACATGGTCCTCACGGCCATGCGAGTCGGCTCGGAGCTGATCGGTAACGAGATGGCCTTCACGATGGCGAACTCGGTCGACCCCAGTACGGGTGAGTCGATGCCGGTCCTCTCGCGGATGAACGAGTCGCTCTTCTTCCTCGCGCTGCTCTCCGTGGACGGTCATCACTGGATCATCCGCGCCCTCGCCGAGTCCTTCGAGCGCGCGCCGGTGGGCGCGCTCGTGGTCGGAGAGAACCTCCCTCACATGATCGCGGCCTTCTTCTCGCAGATGTTTTCGGCGGGGATCGCCTTCGCGGCGCCCATCCTGGCGCTCCTGATGATGGTGTCCCTGACCATCGGGCTCATCGCCCGGGCGGTCCCGCAGGTGAACATCATGGAGATGGGTTTCAGCCTCCGCGTCGGCGGCGGCCTGATCGCCATCGGACTCCTCAGCCCGACTCTCGCGCCCGCGATGCACTCGCTGCTCGAGCACTTCATGACCGGCCTCGAGGCCGGCCTCGACGCGATCGAGGTCTGAGATGTCGGACGAGGACAAGGACGCGAAGACAGAGGAGGCGACTCCTCGGAAGCTTGAGGAGGCGCGCGCCGACGGACAGGTCGCGATGTCGACCGAGTTCGTGGCAGGCATCATGCTCGCCGCAACCGCGATCTCCATCATGACCGTGGGCGCCGGCCTGACCGAGGCGGCGGGACTCCTGGTCGTGGACGGCACCCAGGCCGCGTCCCGCCTCGCGGTGCAGGAGCTGGTGGTGGGGGACTTCACCGGGCTGCTCCGTCGAGCGGGGAACTCGGTCTTCGGCCCGCTGGCCCTGCTGGTGGGCCCTGTCCTCCTCGTGGGCCTGCTGGTCGGCTATGGCCAGATCGGCCTCCAACTCTCCCCGAAGGCCGTCTCGGTCAAGGTCGAGAAGCTCAATCCCATCAGCGGCTTTCAGAAGGTCATGGGGCCCCGTGGGTTCATGCGGACCGGCCTGGGCGTCCTGAAGATCTCCTGCATCGCAGCGGCGGTGGCGACGGTGTGCTGGATGGAGATCCCCGCGATCTCCTCGGTCGCAGGGACGGACGTCCAGACCTGCCTCGTCGCCATCGGGCGACTCTTGCTGCGGACCACAGCCGCGGGCCTGCTGGTGATCATCGCGATCTCGCTCATCGATCTCATCTACCAGCGTCTCCAGTTCGCCAAGGACCAGCGGATGTCGAAGAAGGAGATCCGCGACGAGCACAAGAACGCCGAGGGTGACCCCCACGTCCGCGCGCGGATCCGTCAGATCCAGCGCGAGATGGCCATGAGCCGGATGATGGACGACGTCCCCGACGCGACGGTCGTCATCACCAACCCGACCCACTACGCGGTCGCGCTCCGCTACGTCGACGGGACCGATGCCGCGCCCACGGTGCTGGCGAAGGGCCTCGATGAGGTCGCGCTCCGGATCCGCGCCATCGCGACGGAGAACGAAGTCCTCGTTGTGGAGGAGCCGCCGCTCGCGCGGGCGCTGCACCGCTCTTGCGATGTGGGGGACGCGGTCCCGGAGGACCTCTTCGAGGCCGTCGCCAAGGTCCTCGCCTACGTCTACCGGGCTCAAGGGGCAGCCGCTGTCTGAATTGAACAGCCATGGCTAGCACGATGAACAACGGGGGCGCGAGCTCCGACCGCGTCAAGCAGATAACCGACTGGCTGCTCGGCTTCGGAGTCCTGGGACTCCTGCTGACGCTTGTCGCACCCCTGCCGCCTGTCGCCCTGGATCTGCTGCTGGCGCTCAACCTGTCGTCGGCGATCTTGATCCTGATGACGACGATGCACGTCCAGGAGTCGACGGAACTCTCCACGTTCCCGACGATCCTGCTCTTCGCGACGCTCTTCCGGCTGGGGTTGAACGTCGCGAGTACGCGCCTGATCCTCTCCGGGGGAGAGGCGGGTAACGTCATCAAGTCCTTCGGTGAGTACGTCACCGGAGACAACCTCGGCGTGGGGCTGGTGGTCTTCCTCGTGCTCATCGTGATCCAGTTTGTGGTCATCACAAAGGGCTCTGGTCGAGTCAGTGAGGTCGCCGCACGCTTTGTTCTGGACGCGATGCCGGGCAAGCAGATGGCCATCGACGCCGACCTCAATGGCGGCCTGATCGACTCCGACGAGGCGCGCTCGCGGCGGGAGAAGGTCTCGCGCGAGGCCGAGTTCTACGGGGCCATGGACGGTGCCTCGAAGTTCGTCCGAGGTGACGCGATCGCAGGCCTCGTGATCACGGCACTGAACCTGGTGGGGGGGGTCGTCATCGGTGCGTCCGGCGGAGCCTCCTTCGGGGAGGCCGTGGACCGGTACTCGATGCTGACGATCGGCGACGGCCTCGTGAGCCAGATCCCCGCGCTGCTGATCTCCACGGCGGCCGGCGTCCTGGTGACCAAGGACTCCAGCGACGTCGGCCTCGGTCCGAACCTCGCGCGCCAGCTCGGTCAGCGGCCCAAGGCGACGCTCATCGCCGCGGCGACGATCTTCGCGATCGGCTTGCTCCCGGGGATGCCCTCCCTGCCCTTCTTCGCGCTGGCGATTGCCCTGCTCCTGATGTGGCGCGGCGGGCTCGCGACGGTGAAGGCCGAGGAGGAGGTCGAGCAGCAGGAGGAGCGCGACCGCGAGGACCAGGCGGCGCAGGAGACGGCAGAGACGGACGACGGCGTCGCGGACCTGCTCAAGGTCGATCGTGCGAGCCTGGAGATCGGCTATCAGCTGATCCCCCTGGTGCAGGACGCCTCAGGTGCAGGGATCCTGGACCACATCGCCCAGCTCAGGCGCCGCTTCGCGCTCAAGGACGGGGTCGTCCTTCCGCCCGTGCGCATCCGGGACAACATCAAGCTTGGGCCCAAGGCATACCGGGTCCTCCTCGGTGGCCAGGAGGTCGCGGCGGGGGAGATCGAACCCTCGAAGCACCTTGCGATGGATCCGGGGACGGCCACGTCGAAGATCTCAGGCAAGGCCACGGTGGACCCCGCGTTCGGGCTCCCCGCGGTCTGGATCGAGGACTCGCGGCGGGACGAGGCCGAGATCCTCGGCTACACCGTCATCGACCCCACCAGCGTCCTCGTGACCCACCTCTCGGAGATCCTGAGGAGCTCGCTTGATGAGCTGCTCACTCGCGACGACGTCAAGGAGCTGATCGAGAACGCAAAGGCGGTCGCGCCTGCCGTGGTCGAGGAGCTCCTGCCTGACCGGCTGACGGTGGGGGAGGTCCAGCAGGTCCTGCGTAACCTCCTCATGGAGGGCATCCCGGTCCGGAACATGCCCGCGATCCTCGAGACGCTGGCGGACAACGCCCCCCGGTCGCGGGACGTCGAGACCCTGACCGAGCTCGCTCGACAGCGGCTGGGCAGGGCGCTCTGCGAGCAGTTCGGTGACGAGGCCGGCGTGATTCACGCTGTCACGCTCGACCCCGCGATCGAGTCGCGCCTCGCGGCTGCGGTCGGCAGGAACAACGACCCGGACGCCGAGGCCGTGGGGCCGGCGTTCCTGACGGAGCTCGTGGAGCTCATCGGGAAGGCGATCGCCGAGGGGACAGCGTCAGGAGACGACGTCGTGCTCCTGGTTCGCTCGAACGTCCGCCGGTTCCTCTCAGAGCTTGTCCGCGCCTCGCTGCCGAAGGTCTCGGTCCTCTCCTTCAACGAGGTCGTCACCGCCAAGGCGGTCCAGACGGTCTCTGTCGTCCGCACACCCAGCCGCAGCGCGGCTGCCTGATTGAACCTCAACCCTTGACGAGTCATTGATGGATACCACCACCCAACAGAGCGCGGCACCGCGCCCGGAAGGAGCGCCTCGCAAGGCCGGGGGCGAGCTCCGGCTCGTCAGGGGCCGGACGATGCGTGACGCGTTGCTCGCGGCCCGCCGAGACCTCGGCGCCCGGGCGGTCGTCGTGGATCAACGCACGGAGCCAGGCGGCGTCTCCCTGGTCGTGTCGGATACGGTCCCCAGGAGCACTCAGATCCTCGGGGCCATGCGCGAGTCCGCGGCGCTGATGCTCGCGCCGGGCGCGGAGCCGGCGGTGGAGCCTGAGCCGGCCACGCCGCGCCGAAGGACGCCGCTCGCGGACGTCGAGCGTCGGCTCCGCGAGCATGGCGGTAGCCCCCAGCTCAGGGAGAGCGTCCTCGAGGGCGTGGTGAAGCTCGAGTCCGAGGACTCGCACCCCCTTGACCTTGCCGCCAAGGTGGTCGGGGAGCAATTCTCTGTGGCCTCGCTCCCCGCAGTGGCCGGTCAGACGGCCGTTGTGGCGCTGATCGGGCAATCGGGGACGGGAAAGACGACGACCATTGCGAAGCTCGCGGGACGCATGGTTCGGGCGGGCCGCAGGGTGGTTCTCGCCACCCTCGACAGCGGTCGGATCGGCGTGGAGGCGCAGCTGCGTGCCTTCGGCGCCGAGCTACGAGTCCCGACCATCTCGCTCGATGACCCGGCGCGGATCGCTGCCGAGCTGGGGCGGGTCCCTGGCCGGGTGGACGTGCTGCTGATCGATGGCAGTGGGGACGAGCGCAGGGACATCGCGGCGCTCCAAGACTTCGAAGGTCACTGCCGCGCTGCAGGCGCGAGGGCGCAGCTCTCGACCCTCCTGGTCCTGGCGGCGACAGCGTCGGAGGATGCCATTCGTGCTGCAATCACCGCCGCCGAGCCGATCGGTCCGGTGGGAACGGTCATCACCAAGATCGATGAGACGGAGCGCCCTCTGCCCGTCCTCGAGCAGGCCAGAGAGGCCGGCCTCGGGCTCGCCTTCCTGACCAACGGTCCGGACCTTGCCACACACTTCCACAGGGCACGCCCGGAGCGCATCGCTGATGTTGCCCTGCTCGGGAGGGTCGCGTGAGCAACGTCATCGAGACCCCGTTTGTCCTCGTCACGGGTGGAAAGGGCGGCGTGGGCAAGACCACCGTCGCCGCCAACCTCGGCGTCGAGATGGCCAGCACGGGGAAGCGCGTGCTGATCGTCGACCTCGACCTCGGACTCGCGAACCTCAACGTGCTCTTGGGCCTCGACACGCCCCGGACGATCGAGGACGCGCTCGCTGGCACCGCCGAGCCCGCCGACTGCGTGGTCGAGGGTCCGGGGGGAGTCCACGTTCTGGCCGCCAGCTCCGGAACGGAGCGGATGGGGCGGCTGACGGAGGACCACCGCGAGCGGATCGTCGAGCTCATCGGGCAGGTGTCGGCTGAATACGACGTGGTCATCGGTGACAGCGCCGCGGGGATCGGCCCGGACGTGATGGGCTTCGCGTCCATTGCCGACCGGGTCCTCGTGGTGACCACGCCGGAGCTCGCGGCGCTCACGGACGCGTACGGGCTGATCAAGGCGCTCGATCAGTTCGGGTCCAGGACCGCGGGGGACATCCCGACCCCTGAGATCGTGGTGAATCACGCCAGCGGCGTGGAGGAGGGAGAGGCCGTGGCGAGGAAGCTCAAGGCCATCTGCGAGCGATTCCTGGCCCGCTCACCCCGCCAGGCGGGCTGGCTGCCCCGTTCGACGGTCGTCGCGCGGAGCGCCGACCAGCAGGAGCCGTTCGTGATGCGCCCTCGGAAGGCCCTGGAGCACCTTTGCTTGCGCCAGATCGCCTCCCGGCTGCAGCGCCTCGTATCCACGTCGGGGGCCTCGCGTGAGGTCGTCGCAGTAGGAAAAAACTTCTAAGGGTCCTCCGGATGAAGGTCGATAGCGCAGGTAGCTCGAGGGATCTGGTCCGTACCTGGATCGCGTCCGGCCGCGTCTTCGCGGTGACGGTCGGCTCGCTCGTGGCGCTCATCTCCCTCATGGTCAATGCTCCCATCCACATCGCCTCGTTCCGGGGTGCCATCGCCTTCGCGGTGGTCAGGGGCGTCATGGCCCTGGGCAGCTGGCTGCTTCCGCGGGTCCTCGGCCCTGCGGATACCGAAGCGGCGGACGAGCAGCCTGAGAACGGTCCGGAGGCCTTCGATTCATGATTCGGAAGGCTGACCACACCTCGACCGGCGCGGGCGAGCTGCGCCTCGGGGTCCTGACCTCGCACGTGCCCGGAGCGGCACGCCAGGGAGGTGCCCTGTGACGGACGGTATCGAACGCATGGAGCGCGGCTCAGGCGCGGACCGTGACAAGCTGATCATGGACCACGTCCCGCTGCTCAAGCACCTCGTCGGGCGGATGTTCTTCGACGTCCCCGGCGCGGTGGAGCGCGACGACCTCTTCGGGTTCGGGATGATCGGTTTGATCGCCGCGGCGGATAGCTGGGACCGTTCTAGAGGGATCGCCTTCTCGACCTACGCCTACCCCAAGATTCGAGGAGCCATCCTCGACGAGCTGCGGCGCATGGACTTCTTGCCCCGCGGTCGGCGAGAGCGAGTCCGTCAGGTCGAAGCCGTGATGGACCGTCTCGAGCAGGAGCGCGGCCAGAAGCCGGCGCCCGAAGAGATCGCGTCGGTGCTCGGCTGGTCTGTGGATGAGGTGGACGAGGTCTTCGTCACCGCCTCGGCCGCTATCAAGACCTCCCTTGACGCTGGCTCCGACGAGGATGGAGTCAGCGCCCAGCTCGGCGCCATGCTCACTGACCCGCGCTCCGACGACCCGGTGGGCTCCGCCGAGTTCGAGGAGATGAAGGAGGCGATGGTCAAGGCGATCACCGAGCTCCCCACGCAGGAGAAGACGGTGATCACCCTCTACTACGCCGAGGAGCTGCTTCTCCGAGAGATCGCGGAGGTCCTCGGGGTCACCGAGTCGCGCGTCAGTCAGATCCACTCGCGGGCGATCTACCGGCTGAACCGGGAGCTCGACGGCGAAGGCCGTGGGGAACATGGCTCGGCGGAGGCTGCCGCCTGAGGCCGTTGGCCCAGGCAGGAGAATTCAAATGCAGGACGGCATCACCCGGATCTACAGCACGCCCGCGCCGGCGATCGAGCGGCGCCGACAGCATCGGCGCTCGACTCGCGCCTTCACTCTTCCAGACGCCGAGCCAGACGACGAGTCGAGTGACTCGTCAGACGGGCAGCGCCAGGTGATTCTTCAACCGAAGCCGGGCCGAACTGATGAGGCCCGTGTCGGAACCACGCCGCTCGCCGAGGAGGCGGGCCAGTCCCTTGATGTGAGGGCTTGATCTATGTCCAGAGTCATTCTCAAGAGCCAGCACGTTCAGAGCCAGGACAGCGCGGAGACGCGCCGCGCGGCGGCGATCGCGCGCGGTGCTCAGCCCGAGGTTCGGGTGCTCGAGGTCGACGGAGTCGTCCGTGGTCTCGAGGTTCGGTGCTCATGCGGTGAGCTCGTGACCGTCGAACTCCAAGTGCCCCCCTCAGTGGAGCAACGGCCCGGAGGTGGGGTCGCATGACCAACTCGATCATCCAAAGACCGTCTGGGGGCTGGTGGACCGCCCTTGGCGTCGCGCTCGCGGTCCTGGTCGTGGCCCGCACCAACACTGTGGACGCGCCCGCGGACGCCATGACCATCGGTCTTGGCGCACCGGAGCCGATCCCTGGCTCGGGCGGGGCGGGCGCCCCCGGCGTGGGGTTCACGCTCCCGAGTGCGCCCGGCGCGTCCGACGCTGGGGATAGCACGCGCTACCTCTGGACCCTCGAGTCCGAGATCCGGGCGCTCGAGTCCGAGCTCGCTGTCGAGCGGTCCCGCGCGAGGCTTCTCCAGGAGAGCTACGGCGCGCTCGAAGAGAAGTTCCTGCGGCTGACCGCCGTCTTGCCCCTCCTGGTCCCCGATGCCGAGCGCGATAGGCGCTCCGGTGAGGGCCAGCCCCAACCGACCAAACCCTCTGTTTCCACCGGCCCCAAGTGGTCCGGGACCCAGCTCGAGAGGAGCCCCCGATGAGCCTTCAGATCAAGATCGCTGCTGCGGCAGCCCTCCTCGCCCTCTCGTCCTGCCGGACGGGGTGGACCCTCGACTCGATCCGCTATGGATACCCCGACGAGAAGGTGGAGTCGCGGGTGGAGGATCCCTCCCGGGACCAGCTCAACGACGCCCAATCCGGCTTCGGCCCGTCGCTGAATCCCCAGAGTGACTTCCAGCTGACCGGCTGGGAGACCGGCTCGCCCGTCGGTCAGAACCCGGCGGGGGTCGTGACGCAGACGAGTGGTCCGATCAACCCGGGGCTCGAGGCTGGGCCCTTCGGGGACGGGTCTCGCTCGACGCTCCTCGACCGATATCAGGAAGCCGTGGAGCAGACCGAGCGTCTGCAGAAGGAGAACGACGACCTGTCGACGTTCCTCGTGAGGACCGAGGAGTCCCTCCTTGTCGCCACGCAGGAGCTCGCGGACGTGAAGGCTATGCTCGATGAGCTGTCCACCGTCAAGACGCAGGTGGAACAGGAGAACTTCGACCTCGCCGCGCGCCTCGCGACCGCTCAGATCGCGCGCCTTGAGGCCGAGCGCTCCCTCCTCGAGGCGACGATCGAGTGGCGGGCGATGAACGCTCGCAACAACGAGCCGACGACCGAACCGAAGGACCTCCAGGCCAACCGGGTGCGCTGATGTTCATCCCGAATCTCCGCCTACTACCCCTCGCGCTGCTGAGCCTCCTGGCGATGCTCGGGGCCGGCTGCAAGACGACGATCGAGGTCCCGGCCATGGGTTCGGCGGAGATCGTCTCTGACTTTGAGAGCTACACGATCCGGCGGGTGGGCTTCCTGCCGTTCCTGCCCCTCCATAGCGCTCAGCTCGGGGCGGCCGACGTGTCATCGATCGAGACGTCGTTCCACGCGGAGTTCTCATCGGGGACCCCCTACGACATCGTCCCGCTGTCGGCGGGGGACCTCTCGGAGATCCCCCAGCTCGAACCATTCCGCAAGGGCACGTACGCGCCGGAGGCGATCATCGCCATCCGTGATCGCTACCGCCTCGATGCGCTGCTGGTCGGGTCCGTGACCGCGCGTCAGGTCACCCCGCCGCTGGTGCTCGGAGCGCAGATGGACCTGATCTCGTGCGAGACGGGCCAGACCATCTGGTCCGCGGACCTCCTGCTCGACTCCTCCATCGCCGAGACCAGGGACGCCCTCGGTGTCTGGGCCGCCGAGGAGCTCGGGGAGGAGCACGCCGCGAGGATGGCGATGATCTCGCCCCGCAAGTTCGCACACTTCGCGGCCTACCAGATGGCGCGGCTCCTCTGAGCAAACCTGAGGGGCGCTGGCCCGAGTGGCGCCGCTCCGCCCTGGGCCGCCCCGTCCGGGTTCTCTTCAGGCCTGCGCCTCTCCCGTCGGGGCCGCTCTAGCCGGCGCGACGGTCCCCGAGGCGCGCCTCGACGAGCTCGACCCAGAAGCTCGCGCCCATGGGCAGGGCCTCGTCATTGAAGTCGTAGCGCGGGTGATGGAGATCGAATTCACCGCCGGTCCCGAGCCAAACGTACGAGCCGGGGACCTCCTCGAGCATGAAGGCGAAGTCTTCACCACCCATGCTGGGCTCCGGTGAGCGGTCGACCGCCTGTTCTCCGAGGAGCGACGCGGCCACCTCGGCGGCGAAGAGGGTCTGATCGGGGTGGTTGACCGTGGGGGGGTAGCCGCGCGAGTAGGTCACCGTTGCCGTCGCTCCCAGGGCCGCTGCGATCCCGGTGGCGATGCGCTCCACCCCGGCCTCTAGCATGTCTCTGGTCTCCGGTCGGAAGGACCGGCACGTCCCCGTGAGGGTGGCGAGGCGCGGGATCACGTTGGAGGCAGAGCCTGCCTCGACCTTGGTGATCGAGACCACGGCGGCGTCCGCCGGGTTGGTCGAGCGAGAGACCAGGGACTGCAGTGAGCTGATCACCTGGCTCGCGACGTACACGGGGTCGACACCGCGGTGGGGCATGGCGGCGTGGGCGCCGACGCCCTCGATCTCGATCTTGACGAGGTCGCTGGCGGCCATCATCGGGCCGGAACCAACGGCCATCTGGCCGAAGCCGAGCTGCGGCCAGTTGTGCATGCCGTAGACCTCGTCGCAGGGGAAACGCTCGAAGAGCCCGTCCTCCATCATCGCGCGGGCCCCAGCCAGGCCCTCCTCCGCCGGCTGGAAGATGAAGTGGACGGTCCCGGCGAAGCCGCGTGTGCTTGCGAGGTGCTTCGCTGCGCCAAGGAGCATCGTGGTGTGTCCGTCGTGACCGCAGCCGTGAAAGACCCCCGGGGTGCTGGAGCGGTGCTCGGCGCCGGACTCCTCTTCCATGGGGAGCGCGTCCATGTCGGCCCGGAGGCCGAGCGCGGGCCCGTCACCCAGCGCACCCCTCAGCACTCCGACCACGCCCGTCTTGCCGAGCCCACGGTGGACCTCGAGGCCCCAGGACTCGAGCCGCTTGGCGACGGCCTCGGACGTGCGGGTCTCCTCGTATCCGAGCTCGGGGTGTTGGTGCAGGTCGCGGCGCCAGGCGGTCATCTCAGCCGCCATGTCTTCGAGCTCAGTTCGGGGTCCCATGTGGTTCGGAGGCGAGGAGTCAGCGGGGGAGGCGAGGAGGGGGAGCCAGCCCGAGGGGCCAGCAAGAGAGTCAGGGACGGTCGACCACGAGCAGGGCGGTGGCACCGAGCGCCGGGTCGGGGCGCCCGTCGAGAGAGGCCTCGATGGCCTCGCGGGTCCTCTGGACCTCGCCATTGAAGACCTCCTCACCGTTCCAACGGACGGTGATGGCCTTGTCGAGGTCGATGAGCCGGTCGTGCAGGAAGAGGGTGAGCCGGGTCACGTCGGCGGAGGTGATGTCGATCTGCTGTCCCTCCACGGCGGCCTCGACCCGCGCCCGCGGGTTGCGGTCCGCCTCCTCGGCGCCGAGCCAGTAGAAGCGGTCGTGGGCGACGTCGTCTTGGAGCCAGACCACCCGATCCGGCCAGGCGCGGCGGGACCGACTCGCCATCCAGGGGAGGGCGACCCGGTCTTCGCGCTGCATCCAATGGCCCATCTCCGGGAAGATGGTCACCTCATGGTCATAGCCCCCGGGGTCTGCCTTCTGGAGGCCGGCGAGGGCGTCCTTCCAGCTCGCGGCGATCTTGTTGCGGTCGTAGGCGCCGTCCTTGCCGCCCATGAAGAGCGCGAAGGGGAGGTTGCGGAGACCATCAGGCTTGGTCTCGTTCGGGTGGCCAGCCATCATCGCGGCGGCGCCGAAGCGGTCTGCCATGCGCGGCGCGAGCTGGTAGACGCCGTCGCCGCCGGCGGAATACCCCATCAGGTAGATCCGGTTCGGATCGACGCCGCGCAGCGTCACGTAGGCCGCGATCATCCGATCGAAGAGCGGGTCGATGTGTCCCTGGTGCCAGAGGTTCCAGGTGTCGGACGGGGCGCGGGGCGCGACGTAGATGCCCTCGGCTGGCTCGTAGAGCTTGATCTGGTTCTCCCACTGTCCGTCGTTGACCTCGGCGGGGGCACCGCCGCCGCCGTGCATGGAGATCCACAGGCTGTGCCCGCTCTCCGGCGCGTCGCCGAAGACGCGCTCCTTCACCCGGAGGGTCTGGCCGGCGGCTTGATAGGCCTTGGCCTCCGCCTCACCGGAGAGTTCCATGGCCAGCGCCTCCTTGCGCCCCTTCCAGATCTCCATCAAGAGGCGCTGTGAGGCCTCCTCGCCGAGCGGCTCCTGGCTCCCTGCCAGCTCGCTGAGGGCCTCCGCCACCTTCTTCTTGTCGCCCACGTAGCGGGAGGTCACCTCTACGGCGGGCACCGTGGCGTCGCTGGGAGCCCAGGCGAGGGGGAAGGACGCCCCGGAGGCGGCCCAGCTCGACGCCCAGACGCCGTGCTTCACCTCGCCGGCCGTGGCCCGGGCCGCGTCGGCCACGAACCAACCGCGGTTGAGCCCCTTCGCGTCGTACTCGTCCGCGCCGGTGAACTGCCAGCGACCGTCCACCCAGACCTCGGGCCAGGTGTGGTTACCTCGGTCGTCGTGCCAGAGGAAGACGCCCGCAGCGCGGGCCGGGATGCCAACCGAGCGGCAAGCCTCTACCAGGAGGATCGTGAGCCCCGTACAGGTCGCGCGACCCTGTTCGATGGACTCCGTCGCGCAGGCATTGGGGCGCTTGCGGCCCGTGTTGTAGTGGACCTTGATCTTGTCGTAGAGCTCGCGGTTGATCGCCTGAACGGCCTCCGTGGCAGTCTTGCTCTCGGCGACGATCGGGGCGGTCAGCTCGAGGAGCATGGGCCGCCAGTTCTCACGCTTCTCGTCGAGGGTGGCGTAGGGCAGGACGTCGTTCAGGAACAGCTCCTTCGGGATGTCCTTCGCCCAGGGGAAGCGGGCGCGCGCCTCGAGAGCGAGGCGGAGGTTCTCGGTGAGGAGCTCGGCGGGGAGCGCAGCGTCGCGCTCAGGGCGGTGTTGGCGCAGGAACCGCGCCGCTTCGAGGCCTCGCTCGCCGAACTCGGCCGTCGCGAAGGTCTCAAGCGCCACCCAGCCGCCACCCTGCGGCGCTTCCTGGGGGTGGGGCCCTGGGGCCGGATCGAGGACCGAGGAGCCCGCTGAGATCAACGGGGCCAGATGGAGGAGGGCGAGGAGCATCGCCGGAGCCTATCAGCCCTGCCCGGATCTGAGGGGCAGGAGGGGGTGCGACCTCGCTCCTTACGGTGTGCGTCGAGAGCCCAGCGGGGCGGCCCCTGGAGGTCCTGCTCGGTCCGGGGTCAACCGACGCGCCGGACAACGACTCTCACCGCAGCGGTCCCCGATGGGATCGCCGCGGCGCGTGCGAGACTCGTCTGGGATCAGACCGAGTCGCTCAGAAGGCGTTCCGCTGCGCGGGCCAGACGGTCGCGATCGAAGAGAGTGCCGTCCTCGACGGCAGCTCGAAGCTGGGCGATCCGCTCGCTGCGGCCGCTGCTTGCTTCCTCGACGAAGCTCTTCGCACCCTCGGACAGCTCGATGGAGTCCAGGCTCTTGCCCAGCTTGTCGGTCTGTTCCTGGCGGTCTTCTACGCTTTTTCTGACGCGATCAACGGTCTCTTTGAGCTCCGCGTTCCGCGACTCCGTTACCTGACGAATGTCGGCGTAACGGTTCGCGGGCGGGAGATCGCCCTGGTTGTTGTTCCTGAGTTCCATGGTGTCCCCTCCTGGGAGGGCGCTCGTTGAACGAGCAGTGAACCGACCACGCGGTCGGACTGGTCGACGGGCTTCTTTGTGGCACGAAGAAGATTCCGCCAGGGTGCTAATCGGAATCTGACGCCTGAGCTTGAGAACCAAACGGGAGAAACAACGGGCGCGCGCCTCGACCCCTCCTGGAGGCGTCCGCAAGGGGCTGGAGGTGTCTCAGCCGCGGATCGTCCTGCGGGGCGCCGGGTGGCTCAGATCGAGCCGGTATCCCGGCCTCTGGGGGGGGCGATCGTTCCGGATCAGAGAACGGCCCCCTGTTCGTCTCGGGTGGGCTTCAACCCGGGTGGGCTTCGAGCCGATCACTTGCTGGAGGCCGAGCGGCCGCCGTAGACATGCAGAAGAGCCAAGAGCAACGTTTCTTTGGGCACGCCGATGCCACGGAGATATTGGACGTCGTATCGGAGGAGTTCGCCGACACGATCGGCCTCGTCATGCCCTTCTCCCTCGAGGAGCCGCTCGTGCTTGACTCTGTCCACCCCGGTCTCCCCGGCGCTGAAGACGAGGTCCGGGTGGCCTTCCGGCTCGGCTTCCGGACCCCCGCAGGCGCTCGTGCTGGCTTCATTCAGGTCCCGTTGGAATCCGCGTTGATCCTCTCCGGTGGGCTACAGACCCTGCCAGCGGATGAGATCCGGGCGATGAGCGCGAGGAAGGCGCCGAATGACGAGGACAAGGCCGCGATTCACGAGTGCGGAAAGATCCTCGGCTGTGCCATCGATAGCCGGCTCAAGATGCAACTCGGCCCGGAGAGCGAGGTCATCTTCGCCGGATGCCAGGGGATCGGCCCGGGTGAGGCGCCCACCCTCCCGGGGTACGGGGGCGAGGCGTTCACCGTGCGCTGGCAGCAGGCTGGTTTTCCGGGCTTTGACCTCTTCGAGCTGCTGATCGCGATCCCTCTCTGAGGGTGAGGCGCGTCCCGGCTGGGAACGCCTCTATTCGGGGAGGTCGAGAGCGAGACCTCCCTCCGGGTTGTGCGGTCGCCGGGCGCGGCACACACTGGCGGGTATGGCTCTCCGCTCTTATCTGGCCGCTGCCGGCCTCCTGCTGCCTTTGCTGTCAGCAGCTGCCGTTGCCTCGACGAACCCTCCCCCTCAGGACGCGCAAATCCAGGGGGCGCAGGATGGCCGCTCCTCGGAGGCGGACTATGTGATTCGTGCCCGGGTGGATGATGCCGAGCCGACAGACCTCGATGGCGATGACGGGGTCCAGAAGCAGCTCAGCGGGACCATGACCCTCACCTGGCGAAACGGGTCAGGTGAAGAGGTGAGCGACCTGTGGTTCCACCTCTACCTCAACGCCTACGCCAACAACCGAAGCCTCCACATGACCGAGGCCCAGGGGCGCCTCAAGGGCACGAAGGTCGAACGCGGCTTCGGCTGGCAGGAGATTCGATCCCTGAAGGTTGGCGAGGTGGACCTGACCGAGGCCCTGACCTTCCGCGTCCCCGATTCCAGGGCGCCGCTGGACCGGACGCTGTTCAGTGTCGATCTGCCCGAGCCCGTCCCGGCGGGTGGCGAGGTGACCGTGGAGATCGAGTGGGAGTCCCGTCTGCCGCGCGTCCGCCGGAGGACTGGAACCAAGGGCAACTTCATCTTCCTCAGCCACTGGTTCCCCAAGCTCGCCGTGTACGAGGGGGGCCGCGGCTGGCGCGCGCACCCGTTCTACATGAACACCGAGTTCTACGCGGACTACGGGACCTATGACGTGACCCTCGATCTGCCCGAGGAATACACGGGCAAGATCGCAGCCTCGGGCAAGCGCGTCTCGGCTGAGGCGCTCCCCGACGGCAGGTATGCCGAGCGCTACATTGCTCCGGCGCCCGAGGACCAGACCTACGCGGACCCCGTGGCGGCTCGTGGTTCCGGGCTCGCGCCCCGCGTCCACGGCTTCGCGTGGACCGCTGACCCCGACTACACCGTCTATGAGCGGGCCTTCGTGTGGAACGAGTGGGCCAGCCGCCACGAGGCGGAGGTGGCCGAGGTCGCCAGCGCTCTGGGGATGGAGCCCGCCGACCTCGCCGGCCGCGAGGTCCTGGTGCGCGTCATGGTCCACCCCGAGCACGCGTCACAGGCTGAACGGCATTGGCGGGCGACCTGCGCCACGCTCTTCTACTACGGGCTCTGGTACGGAGCCTATCCCTACTCCGAGTTGACGGCCGTGGACCCGGCCTGGGGCGCCCGGGCGGCGGGCGGGATGGAATACCCGACCATCTTCACCTGCGGCTCCAGGATGCTCACCCGGCCGCGCATGTACACCCCGGAGTCGGTGACGGTGCACGAGGCCGGCCACCAGTTCTGGTACGGGCTCGTCGGCAACAACGAGCCGGAGGCGGCGTGGCTCGACGAGGGCTTCAACTCGTTCAGTGACAGCGAGACCCTGTTCCGCGAGTACGGCGCGCGGCGCGCGGCGTCGACCTATAGCGGCCTCCCCATGTGGGGGATCGCTCCCTCGGCTGCTCCGGGGGCTCGCTCCCTGGAGGGGACGGTCTCGCTTCAAAGCGTCGCGTTCCCCAACCCGATTCGACTCGGCCTCGACAGGCTGGACGTGAGCGTCTCGAAGGACCTTCAGTGGCTTGTCCCGAGCGAGATTCAGGCCCGTCCGCTGACGGCCTCGCCCTTCGTGAAGTTCTGGCGAGACCAGCCTCAGCTCACGTTCGTTGAGCAGGAAACCGACCCCCGCTGGGGAGATCGGTCGGGCTACCTGCGGGACCCCGAGTCGGACCCCATCGAGCGGAACGTCTGGGACTATGTCGACCGCACCAGCTACAGCACCAACAGCTACCCGCACACCGCGGTGGCGCTGCGCTCGCTTCAGGCGCTGGTGGGGCGGGACGCCTTCCTGCGTGGCATGCGCAAGTTCGCCCAGGACTGGCGGTACAGGCACCCCTACCCAGAGGACTTCTATCTCGCCTTCCAGGAGGGCGCAGACGCGGACATCCAGTGGTACTTCGAGGACGTCTTCCGCTCGACCAAGACCGTGGATTGGAGCTGCCAGGTGGCTCAGACCCGGGACCCCAAGTCCGCGGGCTGGTTCCGATGTGACGATGGGTCATGGACGTCCGATTGCTCTCCCGAGGCGCTCGCGAGCGCGGCGGAAGCCGAAGAGGCGGAGGCTGAAGCTGACGCCGAGGGTGGCGACGGCGCCTCTGGTGCTGAGGAGCCCGAGAAGGCCAAGCGCCCCTGGGTCCCGGACATCGTCGTCCGGCGTCGGGGCGACCTCGTGCTGCCCGTGAAGGTGCAGGTCACCTACGAGGACGGCGGCAAGGTCGACTTCGATTGGACCCGTGAAATGCAGGGCGAGAAGAATTGGTGGCGGCTGCCGCTGGCGGCCGACGCCCGCAAGGTCACCTCGGTGGTGATCGACCCGGAGCGGCTCTGGTTCCTCGATCGCAACATGACGGACAACCAGTGGTTCGCTGAGCGGGACAAGCTCGCGCCATCGAGGTGGGGCGAGCGGGCGGCGGCGCGTGCCGCGAGCGTCCTTCAGTGGTTCATGGCGGTGGGGGGCTGATTCCTATGCCGAACTTCGACGAGAACATCGATCACGACAACCACAGCAGCCCGGACTGGCGGTTGTTCCTGCGCGGCTTCCGAGCGGCGTTCTTCCGGACGAAGCTCTGGGTTTGCACCTGGCTCTTCCTCCTGCTGCTGAGCCTCGTTCCCGCCTTCCAGACAGCGGCCTTCTTCAAGGGCGCTGTGGGGAGCCGTTACCCGTCCGCTGAGCTCGCCCGCGACCTGCACTCGAGCATGGCCGCGCCCTCCACGGGGCTTGGCGCTGTGTTCCGCCAGGACCACGCGGAGGGGCTGGCTCAGCTCAACAGCAGCGTGGCCAGCGGCGGCGCGGTGCTGGCGCTCATTGCGCTCCTCTTCGGCGTCTTCGCCGCCGGGGGCTGGCTCCAGGTGACCTTCGAGCAGCCGGAACGCCAGACTCTGCGGCGGTTTGGATTCGGTGGGGCGCGCTACTTCGGCCGCATGTTGCGCGTCGCGCTGTTGACCCTGGCTGCCCTCGGCCTCGTTCACTGGTTGCTCTACGGTGACCCGTGGAAGCGGCTCGTGCTGGGCTGGATCATGGAGGTCCCCGCGGGTGACTGGGGGAGGCTGGAGACCCTGGATTCCGAGCAAACGGTCGTGCAACTCGGCTGGCTCCAGGACGGCCTCGCGGCGATCGGGTTCATGAAGGTCATGGCCTGGGTGATCTACACCCGGACACGGCTGGTGCTTCGGGACAGTCGCTCCGTCCTCATCGCGGCCGTTGCTACGTGGTGGATGATGATCAAGCACCCCGTTCAGACCACGCGGCCACTGGCGCTCCTCCTCCTCCTCGAGGCGATCTTCGTCGTCGGGGTGCTCGGGTGGTGGCACGGACGGCTCGAGACCGGCTTCGACGCGGACCCGACCTTCTGGCGCCTCGCGGCCATCGGCGGCGTGGGTCAGCTCGCCATCATCTGGCGTCAGATCACTCGCGGCGCTTACTACCACTGCGCGGGGCGCGTTAGCCAGGCGCTCGTCGCGCCCACCGATACCCACCCCGACCCCTGGTCAGGGACCATCGGCGGCCCAGGCGGACCGCAGTACCCGGTCAACGACGACGGGTACCACGTCTCGGTCTAGCGAGCCTGAGCGGTCGCTCGGGCGGCTCCTTTTCAGGAGCCGTCCGGTGCGCCCGCGAAGCGGGGCTCGGGCTCCGAGGGGACCGGCGCCTTCACGTCCTTCCGCCAGCGCATGAGGTCGGCGTACATGGCCGCAGCCCGCTGGGGCTGGGCTGCCGCGAGGTCCGCACGCTCCAGCGGGTCGGCCTCCAGGTCATAGAGCTCAAGGCGTGGAGCGGCTGTGGTGCCCGGATGGAAGAACTCCACGAGCTTCCAACGGCCGGCCCGGAGGGCGCCGCCGGGCGTGGTGCGGAAGTGCTCGAAGCGGTCGCTCTTGCCTTGCAGGTAGCAGGGGAAGTGCCAGAAGAGCGGGCGAGGGCCGGGGGCGATCCGGCTTGTCAGGAGGCCCGTGAGATCGACGCCGTCGAGCTCGGCGCTCCCCCTCTGCTCCGCCCCAGCGAGGGTGAGCAGGGTCGGGAGCAGGTCGACGTGGTGGACCGGAGCGTGATCGACGCCGGGGTGGATGTGCCCCGGCCAGCGCACGATCCAGGGGACCCGGATGCCACCCTCGTCGAGGGTGCCCTTGTATCCCCGGAGGATGTCCTGGTTGGTCACGGGCATGTGGCCGCCGTTGTCGGAGGTGAAGATCACGACCGTGTCCTCGGCGAGCCCCGCCTCCGCGAGGGCGGCGAGGAGGCGGCCTACCTCGTGGTCGAGGGCCTCCACCATGGCCGCGTACTTGGCGCTCTTCACGCCGGCGGCGCGCCGCTCGGCGACGCGCTCAGGCGGCGCCTGCAGCGGCGTGTGCACCGAGTAGTAGGCGAGGTGCATCAGGAACGGCGCCTCCATCTTGCCGACCAGCTCGATCGCCTCGTCGGTGAGCCTCGTGGTCAGGTACTCCCCCTCAGGCCCGTCCTCGAGGTCGGCGTTCTTGTAGGGCGAGAAGTAGCTCCTGGGGTGTCCAGCCTGGTTGCCAGCGACGTTGAAGTCGTAGCCCTGAGTCGTGGGGTCGGGCCCGAGGTGCCACTTGCCGAGGTGCGCTGAGGAGTAGCCCGCGGCGCCGAGGTGCTCGGCCAGCGTGACCTCAGCGTCCGCCAGCGTCACGGTGTTGGGCACCGGGATGAGCTCGCGCTGCAGGGGCTTGCCGCGGGCTGCCGTTCCCACGGTGTAGATACCGTGCCGTGGCGTGGTGCGCCCGGTCTGCAGGCAAGCTCGGCTAGGCGCGCAGTTGGGGGCGGCGGCGTACCCGTTGGTCAGGACGAGGCCCTCGGCCGCGAGGCGGCAGATGTTGGGCGTCCTGTGCTTCTTCTGGCCGCCGATGCCCGAGAGATCGGCGCCGAGGTCGCCGTATCCCAGGTCGTCCACCAGGACGATCAGGAAGTTCGGTGGTGTTGAGTCTGGCTCGGGTGCAGGGACCGAGTCGGACTGGGGCGCGCATGCGAGGCTGAGCAGGAGGGTGGAGAGCATCTCTCGCTCATCGTAGGTGGGACACCTCGATGTCGCTGGTCTAGCCGAGGGTTCGTGCGACGTACTCCGCGAGGGCCGCTCGGACCTCATCGCTCGCCCAGAGAGCGCGAACCTCTGCGCAGGCGGCAGGGTCCAGACCGGGGCCCCGCAGCACCTCTCGGGCCCTCCGCTTGGTGAACGCGAAGCTCGAGGACGGGATGGCGCCGAGTCGGCGCGCCGTCTCGATGGCCCGCTGCTCGAGCTCTTCAGGGGCGACGAGCTCGTCGATGAATCCAAGCTCGAGCGCGTCCTCCATGCCGTGGACGGCGGCGTCGAAGAGCGCTCGCTGGAGGTTCTTGGGCCCGACGGAGAAGCGCACGAGCTCGATGGCGAGGGGGGGGAAGGGGACGCCAACGGCCAGCTCCGGGACGCCCACGCGCCCCTTGCCGCGCGCGCCGAGGCGACGGTCACCGCAGCAGGCAACGAGGCACCCGCCCGCGATGGCGTGACCGTTGCACGCGGTCACCAAGGGCCGGTCAGAGAAGAGGAGCCTGGAGATCGCTCGGTCGAGGGCGGGCAAGAAGGCGTCGATGTAGTCGACCCCGCCGTCCACCATCCGCTTGAGGTCGACCCCCGCCGAGAAGATGCTCCCCGTCCCTGTCAGGACGCAGGCCCGCGCCTCGCTGCGCTCGAATTCGTCCATGGCCTTGCATAGCTCCTCCAGGAGCTCCAGGTCGAGGGCGCTCGCCTTCCCGTGCGCGAGGCGGAGTACGAGCACATCACCGTGGTCTTGACGTTCGATCATGCCCCAGAGCCTAGCCAGCGGGACTGGCGGTGAAGAGGCCTCGCTGCTCGAGGTCCCGTATCCGGGTTTCTCCGGAGATCTATGGGGAAAGGGATGGAGTTCTGGGCCATCCCCGCCGAGAGTTCCACCAGAGGGCACAGCCCCTCGCGCCGCCAATGCCGCCCTGATGGGCGCGCCGACGCGGTTCATGTCATCGGGCCGCGCAGCAAAAGCGGTCCCGGCGCTTGACAGGATTTCCGGTCCGGACCCACGGGGTCTCGACTCGTATCGCGCCGCTTCAAACCACCGCTTTCTCCCGCGCTGTCGTTGGGATCAGCACACGCGCCGCCATCAAAGGCGGGCGCGTTCCCACACTTTCATGACGAAGGACTCCACCAGTCCGAGCCGTCGACGTCGTTCACGTCGCGGCGGTCGCCCCACGACCACACAGAGCTCCTCCCAGGAGCAACGCCCGACCCACGAACCCCGTTCGGAGGCCCCCGCAGGGCACGACTCCGAGCCGGAACGCTCGATTCAGCCCGCCGAACGATCCAGCGATCCGGCCGCTGGCGGCGGCAAGCGCGACGAGTTCAAGACCTTTGGGCTCGACGCCCAGGTGTTGCGCGGGATCCAGGACCTGGGCTTCACAGAGGCTCGACCGATTCAGCGCAAGGCCATCCCCGCGGTCCTCGAAGGCCGGGATGTCCTCGGCCTCGCGCAGACGGGAACTGGCAAGACGGCGGCCTTCGCGCTGCCGATCCTGGAGCACCTGCGCGAGGGCGGCGGTCAACGACGCGGCCCGCGGGCGCTCGTGATCGCGCCGACTCGCGAGTTGGCTCTGCAGATCCATGAGGAGTTCTCCAGCCTCGGAAAGTTCACTCGCGTGCGCTCGACGACCGTGTTCGGCGGCGTCCCGCAGAACGCACAGGTCCGCGCCCTCAAGTCTCGGCCCGAGGTGGTCGTGGCGTGCCCCGGTCGGCTCCTCGACCTCGCCGGCCAGCGCGTGATTGACCTGCGAGACGTGGAGGTCCTCGTCCTCGACGAGGCCGACCACATGTTCGACATGGGCTTCTTGCCCAACGTTCGGCAGATCCTCCGCCTGCTCCCCGAGCGGCGTCAGAACCTGCTCTTCTCGGCCACAATGCCCAAGGAGATCCGCCACCTGGCGGACGAGGTCCTGAACCGGCCGACCGTCATTGAGCTGTCGCACAGCCGCCCCGCGGACACCATCGAGCACGCGCTCTACGAGTGCGCGCAGCCCCGCCGACTCGACCTCCTCGAGGAGATCCTCGGGGGCCCGGACTTCCGGTCGGCCATCGTCTTCCTGCGGACGAAGCACCGCGCGCGCAAGATCGCCCGTCAGCTCGACGCTCACGGTCACCGCGCGATCGCCCTCCAGGGCAACATGTCCCAGAATCAGCGCGTCCGCGCGATGGAGGGCTTCCGACGCGGAGACTACGACGTGCTGGTGGCGACCGACATCGCTGCCCGCGGCATCGATGTCGCGGACGTGAGCCACGTGGTGAACTTTGACGTTCCGAACACGCCTGAGGCGTACACCCACCGCATCGGCCGGACCGGGCGATCCAAGAAGCAGGGCAAGGCCTTCACCTTCTTCGCGCGGGAAGACGGCGATCAGGTGCGGGCGATCGAGCGACACCTTGGCAGCAAGATCCCGCGGAAGGCGCTCGAGGGCTTTGATCCGGGCGACGTGAACGCCATGCCTGTGCCGGCGGCGACCCGCGGGCGCGGGGGCGGCGGAGGCGGCGGTGGCCGTGGCGGCGGC
>CALLKX010000051.1 GCA_938083085.1 uncultured bacterium | reverse complement strand
CTGCAGGTCCGGCCGCAGGAGCATGATGTTCATGTCCACCAGCTCCTCGAGCGGCATGAAGTTCTTCCGAGCGAAGCTCATGGGCCCCTCAACCAGCTGCGCCCCGAGGGTGTGAGCGCGGCCAAACTCGACGCCGTCCAGGTCGGCGTTCGAGCCGGGGGATGCCGCGGTGCGCGCCGGGAGGCTGGCGATCACACGGCCCTGATCGTCGAGGAGGTCGATGGCGGGAACCCTGAGCTGATCTCCCGACGAGCGGAACTCCGCGAGCCTGTGAAAGATGCGCGTGCGCGTCAGCCCTGCGGCGCGCAGCGAGCCGTTGACCCCGTCGTTGCCCGCGAGCTCGTAGAGCCGGTTGTAGGCCCCGTTGTCCGAGACCAGCAGCACCTTGCGGGCGTCGTGGCCCGCCGTGATCGTGCCGCCGTCCAGGTGGCTGGCATCCGTTTCTTCGAGGACGTCATCGTCGAAGAGGGGGTGAAAGCGGAGCGCCGTCGAGCGCGAAATCGGTGCGCCCGCGGCCGGTCCGGGCTGCCAGCCCGCGGCCTCCACGTCGCCCAGCTGCTCGAGGGCTGCGATCACCGCTGCCGTCTTCACCGCGCTCGCGGGGTAGAAGTACTCGGGCCCCCGTTCATAAGCATGCCGCTCGAGGATGGGCCCGGCGGCCCCCTCCCCTTCCGCCCCCCCCACGACCACGAGCTCGATCTTGATCCGGTGGGCGTCCGCCTCGTCGAGCAGGTCCGCGAAGAGGTCCGGTCGCGACTGAAGCAGCCCGGCGAGCAGCCCCTCCGCGCGGGGCCCAGCCTGCTGCGTGGGGGCCGCGGCGCAGGCCACCGCAGCCGTGAGCGCCAGGATGGCCAGCGCGCGGAGCAGTGCGGACCGGAACACCGGCTGGCGCTCGGGTCCGCGCTCCGGTCTGGGCCGCCGCCGGAGGCCGCGCCAGGAGCCGCCGGCGCTCACGCCAGCGCCTCCCGCTCGAGGTCCAGCAGGTGGTTGGGGTCGATGGACGGACGCGCCAGCGATGCGGAGCCATCCTCGTGGAGCACGACCTCGGCCGGGAGCGGGCGGGAGTTGTAGCAGGACGCCATGGCCGCGCCATAGGCGCCCACATCGTGGATGACGAGCAGCTCCCCGCGCTCCAGATCAGGGAGCTCCTGGGGCTCCGGCGCGCCGCCCTTCCCCTGGGTGAACACGTCGGCGCTCTCGCACAGGGGCCCGGCGACCATCTTCGGGGTGGTGGGGCGGTCCCCACCGGCGAGGGCGCTGATGCGGTGGAACGCTCCGTAGAGCATCGGTCGGATCATCGTGTGGAAGCCTGCATCCACGAGCACGAAGGTCGCCCCCTCACTTCCCGTGGACTTCACGCCGCAGACCTCGGTCAACAGGACCCCCGCGTCGGCCACCAGCACCCGACCGGGCTCGGCCTCCAGCTCGATCGTCCGCCCCAGCGACCGGGACCAGCGCTCACGCCCCGCCAACCAGGTCGCCGCGAAGCGCTCGATGTCGAAGGGTGCCGCATCGGGACGGTAGGGGAATGACATCCCCCCCCCGCAGGAGACGCGCATGAGGGTCTCACCGAAGAGCGCGACGGCCGGCTCCATGGCCTCGACGGTCCGCTCGATGAAGCGCCCCTCGAGTCCGGAACCGATGTGCACATGCAGCCCCGTGACCCGTAGCCCCAGCGCCTCCGCCCGCTCGCGAACGGCGGGGAGCTCCTCGTGCCAGATACCGTGCTTGGAGTGAGGGCCGCCGGTGGTGACCTTCATGTCATGCCCTTCACCGAAGCCGGGGTTCACCCTGAGCGTGACGTCCACCGGACCGCAGAGCTCCGCGACGTCCTCGAGCATCGCGGCGCTCCCCGCGTTGACGTGGAGCCCGAGCTCGCCCACCAGCGCGCGCGCCCGCCGGTCCATGAGGTCGGCCGTGTAGACCATTTCATCCGGCTCAAACCCGGCCGCCCGGGCGCGCTTGATCTCACCCGCGGAGACCACCTCGCAGCGCGCGCCCCCCTCCCGCAGGGTGCGGAGCACCGCGAGGTTCGAGTTGGCCTTGACCGCGTAGCGCACCGAATCGAAGGGCTCGAAGGGCGCGAGGTTTCGGCGCACGGCCGCGAGGTCATACACGTAGAGGGGAGTGCCATGGGCAGCGGCGAGCTCGGCGAGGAGCCCCTGGCGTTGGAGACGTCGGTCCATGGCCGAGATTCTCCGTCATCGGGCGCGAAGTTCAAACCCGGGAGCCCAGCGAGCCCGGCGGGTTCGGTGTACCTTCAAATCCGAGATGAAGAGACGATCCACGCTCCGCCGAACGGCACCCCTCGTCGCCACCCTCGGCCTCGCCGCGGTGGCCGCTGTTCAGCTCGAGACCACCGCCAGCGCCGTCATCGGCGGCGGCGGCGCCCCCCGGAGGATCTTCGTCGACGCGGGCCACGGCGGGATCGACCCGGGGGCGGTCGGCAACGGCGTCGTAGAGAAGGAGCTCAACCTCGAGGTCGCCCTCCGGCTCCGCGACCTGCTCGAGGCCGACACCGCCGACACCTCGGGCGGCGGCGAGTGGGAGGTCATGATGACGCGCACCGACGACGCGTCGGTGTCGCTCGCGAGCCGGACCAACGCCGCCAACAACTGGCCCGCAGATCGCTTCGTCTCGATCCACCACAACGCCTTCACCAGCTCGCTCGCCAGCGGGACGGAGACATTCTCCTTCTCCAACGGGACGCCAGGCGCGGACCTCCGCGACCGACTCCAGGAGGAGCTCCTCAACGCCATGGGCTTCGTGGATCGGGGCCCCAAGACCGCCAACTTCTACGTGCTTCGGGAGACCCTGATGCCCGCGGCGCTGACGGAGGCGGGGTTCCTGAGCAACCCCGGCGACGCGGCAGCGCTGTCAGCGCCGGGCGCCGTGGAGGCCCTGGCCCTGGCCCACCTGTTCGGGATCCAGCGCCACTACGGCATGCCGCCCCACGTCCCGGTGGACGGCCCCTCCACCTACTGCTTCCCCAAGACCGCCTCGGCGGGCTGCGTCCCGTCGATCGAGGCCGCGGGCACACCCTCCGTCAGCCAGAGCGACTTTGTCGTCGCCTGCGATCAGGTCCTGAGCCAGCAGTTCGGGATGCTCTTCTGGGGGCGCGAGGGGCTGGAGCTGCCGCTGCTCGGCGGGTTCCTGTGCGTCGGTGGCCCCTTGATGCGCACCCCGGTTCAGTTCTCCAACGGGCTCGGACCCGGCAACTGCTCGGGGCGCCTCGAGCTCCAGATGGACAGCGGCTTCCTCAACGCGAGCGGGATGCTCCCTGGGGATGAGATCTTCTGCCAGTGGTGGTACCGGGACCCCGGGCTCCTGCCCGCGGCGCCGATCGGGCTGTCCGACGGCCTCAAGTTCACCGTGCTCCCCTAGGGCAGCCGCCAGTCCCCCCAGCGCGCCGCGGGCACGAATCCGAGCCGCTTGGCGAGCGCGACCGAGGGCCCATTGGTCGCGGCCACCGACCAGACCGGCGCGAGCCCAGCCGCTGCCTGGTCGAGCATGAGGGCCGCCGCCGCGCAGGCGCCGAAGCCCTCACGGCGGAACGCCGCGGTTGTCTCGACGGACACGTCCCAGAGGGTCTCCGTCTCCACGAAGGCGTAGGCGAGGGCCACGGGCTCGCCCCCCGCCATGGCCACCGCGGCCGCGGGCCAGGACTCGAGGGCCTCCAGCTCCCGCCGCATGGGGCCAGGGAGTTCATCCACCCAGGGGTCCCCCCCGGCGAGGACCCGGACCTCATGGCGAGCGGCCTGCGCCGCGAGCGCCTCGGGCTTCCCTCCCCATGAGAACACCTCCACCACGCCGGCTGCCCGCGCCGCGCCCTCCGCGCACCACTCCTCCATCACCTCTGGCGCGGCGCGCAGCCTGAGGTGCCCCCGGTCGACGCCGGCCGCGCGTGCCGCCAACGTCAGCGCCTCGGCCAGGCCGGGCTCCGGCGCACCGAAGGCCGCCGCGAGGTCATGGTCGGGGGCGAAGACAAACCCGGCCCCCTCCCGCTGCTGGCTCATCACCAGGGACGTCCCGCGGCGGCGCAGCAACCCCCGTGCCTCCACAAGCGCGGGGACATCGCCCAGCCGCGCCAGGAGTTCAGCCTTGGTGGGTTCCATGGGGCAGAGGGTACGGGCACGGCCCGGTCAGGATGAAATGGAGCGATGAACGTCGTGCACCACCAGGAGCGTCTCGAGATCGCGACGCCGGGCCGAGGGCTGACCGAGATCACGCGCGAGGTCTCGTCGATCGTCGCCCGATCAGGCGTGGAGACCGGACTCGCCGTCGTCTTCTGCACCCACACCTCGGCCAGCCTCCTCATCCAGGAGAACGCCGACCCCAGCGCCGCCCGTGATCTACTCGCCTGGTTCGAGCGCCTCGCTCCCGACGGCGACCCGCGCTACACCCACACCCTCGAGGGCGAGGACGACATGCCCTCCCACCTCCGAGCATCGGTCACGAGGACCTCGGAGACGATCCCTGTGGCAGCCGGACGCCTCGCCTCTGGCACCTGGCAGGGCCTCTTCCTCTTCGAACACCGCGCCGCCCCGCACGCGCGGGCGCTGGTGGTGCATGTTCACGGCGAGGGTCCGGCGCCGCGCTGACAGGCGCCGGCCCCTCGCCAGCCTCGGTCAACGGTCCCGTGTTGGGTCCTGGCTCTCACCAGCTGCTGAGAGTCGGGCCAGGCCCGGGTGACCCGCCTCGTAGCGCGTGGCCCGGAAGACGGCGTGGGAGCTCTGGGGTCCTCCGCCCCCTCGGCGGCCGCCGGGGGGCCCTCCCCGGGGCGGACCGCCGCCTGGACCAGCACCCGGGGGACCGCCACGATCGGGACGGCCCTGGGGTGGACCACCGCGCCCTCTCGGACCCCCGGGTCCGCCGGGGTCGCCGGCCTGGTCGGGCTCGAAGTCCTGCAGGTACTCCCAGACCACCCGATGGTCCGGGGTCACCTCGAGGACCCGCCCCTCCTCGCCTAGGCACACCAGCATGTGGCCGCTCTCCAGCCGCTGGGCCCCGCTGATGTGGCCGTTGAAGATCCGCTCCTCGCCGCCGCTCCAGGTCCAGGCCAGGTCAGGCGCGATCGGTAGGCCGTCGCCAAAGCCACCCTCCTCGGTGAAGCCGATCGAGAACACGTCCGCGCTGGAGCGATCGCCGCCCTCGCGGCCGCTGCCGTTGTTGAAGACGGAGAGCGAGAGACCCTCCGCCGCGGGGAGGAACTGCGGGTCGTGCTGATGGAACAGCACCTGCTCGCCGCTGCCGCCCCATGACGCCGGTCGACCGAACCGATAGAGCAGGTCGCCGCCGCGGCCGCGCCGGCCCCCCTCGCCCGTACGGGCCTGCGCCGAGCTGGTCGAGTGGTCGATGATCCAGACCTCGCTGGCCGAGCGCACGCTGATGGCGATCAGGTCCGTGGCAGGGTCGTAGTCGATCCCGTTGGTATGCATCCAATCCGACCCTCCGCCCCGGCCGCCACGCCCCCCGCGGCCGCGTCGGCCCCGGCGAGGCTCATCGCCGCCGCCTCCGTAGCCGAGCCCGCGCAGGCGCTCCTGCTCGGCGGCCTCACGCTCCAGCTCGCCCGCGGTCTTGGGACGCTCGCGGCGGTCGAAGTTCACGTTGATCCGGTGCGGGTGCTCCGCAGGATCGCCGTAGTTGGGCTTCTCGCGGTCACGGTCCTGGACGAGATGATCCCACGCGCGCCACTCCCAGACGACCTCCGCCTCGGACGTCCCCACGGGCCTCAGCTCGACGATGGCGTCCGGCCAGAGCGGGCTGCTCGCACCCTCCGCGTCACGGCCTGCCGCCATGGCGTCCTCGGCGGACACGCCCTCCCAGACGATGGCGAGCACGTTCCCGTTGGGAAGCGGCTCGATGTCGTGATGCTGACGGCGGCGACTGTTGGCGAGCTGGTGGTCCCAGAGGAGCTCGCCGTCCCAGCTGATCCGCTGGATCCGCCCCCCCTCGCCGCCACCACGAAAGGGCGCGCTCCCGGCGTCCTTGCCGCAGCGCAGCAGCGAGCCGTCCTCCAGCAAGTAGGCCGAGTTGCCCGGCGTCCACTCGCTGGGCCACGAGTGCAGCGTCTCCCCGCCCGCGTCCACCAGGAAGGTCGTCTTCGACCTGAGAGGGGCCACCAACGTCGCGCCCGTCCCGGCACCTTCCAGCGCGCGGAGCACCCCACGGCCCTGGCCTGCGGCCGGGGTCGAGGTGGACTCGGCGGGGGCCAAGCCCGTCCGCGGCGGCCCGCCTTGAGCGAGTGTGAGCGAGGGGGACAGGCCGGCGGCCGCGACGGCGAAGATGGAGTGCATCAGCATGCTGCCGAGGCTAGCGGGCCGCTCACGGCCCTGCACTCGACTCCTCAGGCTCACCTCATGGACCCGACAGGGCGACGGTCTCAGAGGCGTGCGTGCAGCTTGTCGAACACGTTGGCGCCGTCCGCACGGAGCCCGTCGTGCTCGTGCTCGTTGGTGATCCAGGGCTCCAGCCCCTTGATCCGGCCCGCGGTCTCGATCGAGAGGTCCGCCGGGACGAACATGTCGTCGTGATAGATCAGCGCCGCCACCGGGACCTTGTTCCGGCCGAGGGCGGCCGGGTCATAGAGGGCAGGCCAGTCCGATCGGTGCGCGAGCAGGTCGCCCACCTCGGCGAGGCCACGCAGCGCCCCGATCTGCTCGAAGAACCAGGGGTAGACCATCTCGCCGGTGAACAGCGGCGCGCCCCCCGCCACCGGCGGAGCAAACTCGGGGAACTCACCGCGCACTCGGTCCGCCGCCCACGCCGTCGCGCCGCCCTGGGCGTAGCACGCCTCGTGGAGGATCGCGTAGAAGGGGTTCGTATCGAAGGCCTGCATCCCCTCCACCCCGCGCAGGAACGCCCGCGAGAGGGCATCGGCCCCCGGGACGAAGGCGCGCTCGAACAGGTAGTGCAGCTGGGCAGCTCCGTAGGAGAAGCCGAGCTGACTCCCCACGAGCTGCAGGCGCTCGGGGGTGAGGGGGTCGCCACAGGGGAGGACGACGTCGCCTCGCTGTAGACGATCGAACACCGCTCGGACGCGGCCCTCGAGCTGCGGGAAGCGCGCGAAGAGCTGCTCGTTCTTGGTCCTGGTGAGGGGGTACGTCCGTCGATAGACGTCCTCCGCGCTCGTCTCGAGCCCGGGCAAGCCGCCGGTGATCATCACGCCCGAGAGCCCCTCCGGCGCCGACGAGAGGTAGTGCACAGCGCAGAAGCCACCGAAGCTCTGACCAAGCACCGTCCAACGCTCCACGCCGAGCTCGCTGCGGATCGCCTCGCAGTCACGGACGATCGCGTCCGCGCGGAAGCGAGCGAGGTGCTCCGACTGGGCGGCGGCGTCGCCCAGGGCGGTGATGTTCTCGGGCACCTGCGGCGTGCTCCGCCCCGTCCCACGCTGATCGAGGAGCAGGACGCGATAGCGCTCGACCGCCTTGCTCAGCCACCCGCCGGCGGCGAGCGGACGCGGGCTCTCGAAGCCTGGGCCCCCCTGCAGGAAAACGAGCCACGGACGGTGGCTATGCGCGCCATCTCCGGAGAGGACCTCTCGGCCGAACACCTCGATCGCTCCACCCGCCGGATCGTCGTGATCCAGGGGGAGCCGGAAGATGTGGTCCTCGAAGTGGAAGCCAGGGATGCGATACATGGGGGGCGGCCCGGCGACGGGCGAAGGCAGGGGGCGGCGGCCAGTATGACCGCTCGGCACCGATCAGATCCGAGAAGCCTCTCCCTCTGCCACCAGCCCCGCCGCGAGGCGCTCGTAGTCCGCGCGATCGTTGTAGACCTGGGCCGAGATCCGGACCCAGCGCTGCCCCTTGACGGGCCAGTGAACGATGGGCACCTCGACCCGGTGCCGCTCGAAGAGGGCGAGCTGGAGGGGGTCGACGCGGCCGCTAGCCGGCGCGTCAGAAGCGGGGGCTGGGAGCGGCAGCGTCACCAGGGAGCTCAGCATGGAGTCAGGCGCGGGCGGTTGGACCCCGAGGGCCTCACAGAGGATCTCGCGCCCCTCCAGAACCAGGGCTCGGTTGTGGGACCGCACGGCCTCGAGGCCGCCGGGGAGGACCCCCTCCAGGAAGTCGATGGCGCTGGGCACCGCGAGGAGCGGCGAGGGGTCGAAGGTGCCGGTCCAGTCAAACTCGGCGATGAAGCGCGAGCGGCCGGGCGCCGGGGTGTTCGCCGCGTGGCTGATGACGCAGGGACGGACCGACCCTTGGAGCTCGGGTCGAACGTGGAGGAAGCCCGAGACCTTGGGTCCGCACAGCCACTTGTGCAGGTTGCCCGTGGTGTAGTCCGCGCCGACCTGCTCCAGGTCCATGGGGAGCATGCCGGGCCCATGGGCCGCGTCCACCAGGGTCCGGATGCCCCGCGCGCGGGCGGTCCTGACGATGTCCTCTACCGGCAGGATCAGCCCGGTGGGGCTGGTGACGTGGTCCACCAGCAGGAGGCGCGTGCGCTCGCAGCAGGCCGCGGCGATCGCCGCCACCGCCTCTGCGGGGTCCTCGATGGGGAAGGGGATCTCGGCCACCGAGACCTCCGCCCCCGCGCGCTCGGCCACGTAGCGCGCCGCGTTGTTGCACGCGTTGTATCCGTGGCTGGTGATGACGACCCGGTCGCCGGCCTCGAGCTCGAACGAACGGAGCACGGAGTTCACGCCCTCGGTGGCGTTGCGGACGAAGGCGAGGTCCTCCGCGGGACACCCAAGGAACCCACCGAGACGCGCTCGCACCGCGTCCAGCTTCTCGTAGAGGCTGCGCTCCGGCGCGAGGTAGTGGATCGGGTCCCGCTCCATGGCGTCTCGCTCCCGGCGCTGGGCCTCGAGCACCACGCGCGGGGCAGCGCCGAAGGAGCCGTGGTTCAGGAAGGCGACCTCGGGGTCGAGGCCCCAGTGTCGGGCGAGCGTCTGGTTCATCGGGTCCAGGTGAGGTGAGCGATCAGGGGGACGTGGTCAGAGCAACGGTACGAGTCCATCCACGCCGCATGGACGGGGACGAGGCCCCGCACGAAGAGGCGGTCAAGGTGCAAGCGGTGGTCGAGGCCCAGGGTCTCGCGGGCCTTGCGCCCGGGCAGTCGGCCCTTGGTCCCCCCGGGGAAGTCCGGCGCCACCTCCTCCAGGTCGAGGGCATGGGCGAGGTCGCGCACGGCCCCCATGCGGCGGTCGTTCCAGGTGTTGAAGTCACCTGCGACCACCACCGGCCCGCTGATGTGGGCCACCCGCTCCCGGAGGTCATCGAGCTGCCGCGCGAGCTGACGGCCGGTGGGGTCGAAGTTCAGGCCGTGGACGTTCACCAGGCACAGCTCCCGCCCGTCGCTAAGGGGGAGCTGCGAAATCAACGCCGCCTTGGGCGTCAGGAGCCGCAGCTCACGCTCGGAGGAGCGGACCCTGTGGGCCGCGAGTGCCGGCGCGCGAGCGAGGGTCATCACGCCTTCCTCTGGGCCCATGAGGCCGCGGCGGAAGCTTGCGGCGTGGTGACCGGCGAACCCGGCAGGAAGCGGGAGGCCGGGGCGCGCTTCCTGGAGGGCCAGCACGTGGGGAGCCCGCTCCTCCACCAGGCGCGCGAGCTCCGCCGCGAGGCCTGAGTCGAGGGCCTTGTGGATGTTCCAAGAGACCACCCGAAGGTCCTCGCCCGTGCTGATGGACGAATCGGCGCCGCCCGCATGGGGACCGACCGGCGTCGCGTCGGCCTCACCCGGCATCACGACTCGTCTTGGGCTCCCTCGTCGGCGTCGCGCGCGCTAGCGGCCTTCTTGCGCGAGGGCGCCTTCTTGGAGGCCTTCTTCGCCGCCTTCTTCTTGGTGGCCTTCTTCTTGGCCGTCTTCTTGGCCGCCTTCTTCTTCGTCTTCTTCTTGCCCTTCTTCTCGCGCTGGACCGAGAGGAGCTCGAGGGCGTGGGCCACCGTCAGCGACTCGGGGTTCTCCATGTCGCGCGGCAGGGAGGCGTTCACCTCGCCATCGCTCACGTAGGGGCCGTAGCGCCCCTTCAGGAGCTTGATCGAGGCGCCGTCGAGGGCCTCGACGTTCTCGAAGACCTTGATGGGCTCGGGCGTGGAGCGGCCACGCCCCTTCTTCTCCTGGGCGAGGAGCGCGAGGGCTCGCTCGTTCGTGATCGAGAGGAGGTGATCCTCCGCTTCGAGGCTCCGGGTGTCCGCGCCGCGCTTGATGTACGGGCCGTAGCGACCGTTATGGGCGAGGATCTCCACGCCGTCCGCGTCCGTCCCGAGGTTCCGCGGGAGGGATGCGAGGGCGATGGCGACCTCGAGGTCGACGTCCTCGACGCTCATCCCCTTGAGGAGCGAGACCATCTTGGGCTTCTCCTTCTTGTCCTCGGTCTGCTCGCCGAGCTGGACGTAGGGGCCGTAGCGGCCGGTCTTGATGTAGATCGGTAGGCTGCTCTCGGGGTGGTGACCGATGGGCTCGTCTCCCTTCGCCTTCGCCGCGAGGATCTTCTCGGCGAACTCCACCGTGACCTCGTCGGGCGCGGTCTCGTCCGGCAGCGGCGCGGTCGTCTCGCCCAGCTGCAGGAAGGGGCCATAACGGCCGACCCGGACGATGACGTCCTCGCCGTCGGCGTTCTTGCCGATGCCGATGGAGCACACCGTGCGCGGATCGATGTCCTCGGCCTTCTCCTCGAGCATCGGACGCAGCCCCGGGGAGACGTCGAGCCCGCTCTCGTAGAACTTCTTCAGGTACGGGAGCATCTCGTCCTCACCGCGTGAGATCGCGTCGAGGGCCGCCTCCATAGAAGCAGTGAAGCTGGGGTCGATCAGGTGCCCCATGTGCTGCTCCATGAGCGACACCACGGCGAAGGCCGTGAAGGTGGGCACCAGGGCGGACCCCTTCTTGAAGGTGTAGTCCCGCCGCAGGATGGTGTCGATGATCGAGGCGTAGGTACTCGGACGACCGATGCCCTCCTCCTCGAGCATCTTCACGAGCGTCGCCTCGGTGAGGCGCGCGGGCGGCGAGGTGTGGTGCTCCTCGGCGGAGACATCGGAGCCCTTGGCGGTGTCCCCCTGGGCCACCGGGGGCAGCACGGTCTCCCGCTCGGCGAGCGCAGAATCGGGGTCGTCCGCGCCCTCGACGTAGGCCCGGAGGAACCCGGGGAAGTCGATCACGTTGCCGTTGGCCTGGAAGACCGCCTGGATCGTCCCGTCCGCCTCGCCGACCTTGAGCACCATGCGGCGCCCCCTGGCGTCCTTCATTTGGCAGGCGAGCGTGCGCTTCCAGACCAGGTCGTAGACCTTGGCCTCGTCCTCGCCGAGCACCTTGCGGATCTCGGAGGTCGGCACGATTTTCTCGCCGGCCGGGCGGATGGCCTCGTGGGCCTCCTGCGCGTTCTGGACCTTGCCCTTGTAGGTGCGAGGCTTGTCCGGGAGGAACTCTGCGCCGTAGGTGGACTCGACGGCCTCACGCGTGAGCTCGATGGCGAGCGTCGACAGCGTGAACGAGTCGGTCCGCATGTAGGTGATGAAACCGTTCTCGTACAGCCGCTGGGCCGCCCGCATGGTGCGCTTCGCGTCGAAGCGGAGCTTGCGGTTGCCCTCCTGCTGGAGCGTGGAGGTGGTGAACGGCGGCGAGGGGGTCCGGGTGAAGGGCTTCTCCTCGGCCGACAGGACCTTGAAGTCGCCGGAGTCCAGCTTCTCCTGGAGCCCCTTGGCCCCCGCGGCGTCCAGCAGCGTCACATCCTCTCGCTTGAGCTTGCCGGTATCGGGGTCGAAGTCCTTGCCGCTCGCGACGCGCTTGCCGCCGAGCGAGTTCAAGCGTGCATCGAAGGCCTTGCCCTCTCCGTCCCCGCTGGTCGCTGTGAAGCGCGCCGTCAGGTCCCAGTACTCCGCGTCCACGAAGCGCATGCGAGCACGCTCGCGGTCCACGATGATCTTGGTGGCGACGCTCTGGACCCGTCCAGCCGAGAGGCGCGGCTTGATCTTGCGCCAGAGGATCGGCGACACCTCGTAGCCGTAGAGGCGATCGAGGATGCGTCGGCTCTCCTGGGCCTCAACCATGTCCTTGTCGATCTCACGGGTGTCCTTGAGCGCTTCGAGGACGGCGCCCTTGGTGATCTCGTGGAACACCATCCGCTCGTAGGGGACCTTGATCCCGAGCACCTCGACCAGGTGCCAGGAGATGGCCTCGCCCTCACGATCCTCATCCGTCGCCAGCAGGACGCGGTCAACTTCAGCGAGGATCGACTTCAGCTCGGAGATCTTCTTCTTCTTCGCCGGCTGCACGACGTACAGCGGCTTGAAGTCGTTTTCCACGTTGACGCCGAGCCGCGCCCACTTCTCCTTCTTGAACTTGGCGGGGATCTCCGCCGCGTTCGCCGGGAGGTCACGGATGTGCCCGACACTCGACTCGACGATGAAGTCCTTACCCAGGAACTTCTTGAGGGTCTTCGCCTTGGTGGGCGACTCGACGATGACGAGGGTCTTGGACATGGGTGGAGAGAGGGGTCCCGGGCACCCCAGCCAGGAGAGGCGACGGGGAGATCAGGATCTGGGGGGGGATGCGACGCGAGACGTTTATATACACGAACCGGAGAGGCGCCCCTTTCGACAGGCGTAAGGGGCGAGCCCGTGGCGGCGGGCGCGGGAGTCTAGCGCTCCTTTGGTCGTCGGGGGGTGCAAGTCTCGTGTGGACGGAAACCGACTGCTTTTCTGCTGAGACCTCCTCATACTTCGCGCCGGCACGGCGACCAGCGGCGACTCGGACCCGGAAACGGGCCCCCAGCGTTCCTGCGAGGCTTCGCGCGAGATTGCGCCTCCCTCTTCGCCGGCCCGGCGAAAATATGAGCATGTTCAAGGATTCAGACCTCGTCGACGCCCCGAGCCGCGTCCACACCCAGGCTTCCAGTTCCGTTCCCATGAGCGACCCGCGTCGACTCTCAGAGAGCACTAATCGCCCCGAGAAGACGCCCGCAGGACCGCTAGAAGACGTCCAAGGCCGCGGCGACGTTCGTGGTATCCGCCTCGAGTGTGCAGGCGTCACGGACGTCCGCTACCCCGCGACGGCGATCGACCCCGACGGCATCGAGCGATCCACGATCGTGAAGATGGAGATGTCCGTCGTCGTGCCGCCCGAATCGAAGGGGACGCACATGAGCCGGTTCATCGAGATCGTGCAGGCCGATGACCGGCAGCTCGGCCCGGAGGCGGTGCTCCGCATGCTCCGGGAGATGCAAGAACGGCTCGAAGCCGCCGAGGCGAGGCTGGTCCTCGAGTACCCGATGTTCATGGAGCGCGAGGCGCCGGTCTCCAAGTCCAAGGGCATGATCGACATCGACTGCGGCTTCGTGGGCCTCATCAACGGGGACGAGATCGATCTGGTCCAGAAGGCCGTGGTGACCGTCACCAGCCTCTGTCCCTGCAGCAAGGAGATCAGCGACTACGGCGCCCACAACCAGCGTGGCGCAGTCACGGTGGAGGTGCGCACGCGCAAGGACGAGGACGGCACGCCCGTCACGCTCCCCATGGGTGACCTCATCTTCGCCGCCGAGGAGAGCGCCTCCTGCAGGATTTACCCCGTGCTGAAGCGCCCCGATGAGCGCTGGATCACCATGGAGGCCTACGAGAACCCCGTGTTCGTCGAGGACATGGTCCGCGGTGTCGCGGAGCGACTCCAGGCCGACGATCGTGTGGCCTCCTTCAGGGTTCACGCCCGGAACTTCGAGAGCATCCACGGCCACGACGCCTTCGCGGAGACGTCCTGGACCCGCTGAGGGCGCGCGGGTCGACAGCGGGCGGAATCGAGTAGCTTCTGAGGCGCGATGATTCCCCCGCTCCACCGCCCGCGTCGCAGCCGCCGAACCCCGGCGCTGCGTGACCTCGTCCGGGAGACCACCCTCTCGGCCCACGACCTCGTCTACCCGGTGTTCATGCACGCCGACCCAGAGGACGTCGACATCGAGGCCATGCCTGGCCAAACTCGCTGGTCCCCCGATGGCCTCCTCCGCATCGCCGAGCGCACGCTGGAGGCCGGCGTCCGGGCTCTGGTGCTGTTCCCCAAGATCGAGGACAGCGTCAAGGACTCAACGGGAACCGAGGTCGGCAATGAAGACGGGCTCGTCCCCCGCTCACTGCGCGCCCTCAAGGCGCGCTTCCCTGAGCTCGCGCTCTTCACAGACGTCGCTCTCGACCCCTATAGCAGCGACGGCCACGACGGGATCGTGGACGCGAAGTCCGGCGTCATCCTCAACGACGAGACCGTCGAGGTCCTCTGCCGCCAAGCCGTGGTCCAGGCCCGTGCTGGCGCAGACGTCATCGCCCCCAGCGACATGATGGACGGTCGCGTGGGCGCGATCCGCGAGGCCCTCGACGCCGAGGGCTTCACCGAGGTCTCGATCCTCTCGTACACCGCCAAGTACGCCTCGTCGTTCTATGGACCGTTCCGCGGAGCGCTGGACTCGGCGCCGAAGGACGGAGACAAGAAGACGTACCAGATGGACCCCGCCAACGCCCGGGAGGCGATGCGGGAGCTCTTCCTGGACGAGGCCGAGGGCGCGGACATGGTCATGGTGAAGCCCGCTGGCCCCTACCTCGACATCATCAGCGCCGTGCGGGAGGCCACGACGCTACCCGTCGCCGCCTACCAGGTCTCTGGCGAGTACCTGATGATCGAGGCCGCCGCGCGCTCTGGCTGGCTGGACCGCCGTGAGATCGCGCTGGAGAGCCTGGTCGGGATCAAGCGTGCAGGCGCCGACATGATCCTCACCTACCACGCGCTGGACGCCGCGGGCTGGCTCCGCGCGTAGGCGTCAGGGGACGAGGAGCCCCGCCCGCCGCAGGAGGCCGGCTGTCGCCAGCAGCGGCAGGCCGATGATGCCTGTGTGGTCATCGCTCCGGATCCGCTCGAACAGGCGGATCCCCTCGTCCTCGATGCGATATCCCCCGGCGCAATCGAGCGGGCTGAACCGCTCGACGTAGGCGGCCGCCTCCGCGCGGGCGAACGGCCGCATGGTCAGCTCCTGCTGATCTACAGCCTCGAACCGCTCGCCGGTGGCCTCGGACACGAGCACGAGCCCGTTGACCAGGGAGTGTGTCCGGCCTGAGAGCTGCATGAGTTGCTCCACACAGCGGGCCGCTGTCCCGGGCTTGGTGAGCTGCTGGCGGCCCCCGCCCGGGGCCTCCAGGACCCCGACCTGATCGGCGCAAAGGAGCCAGCGTCTGCCTCCCTCCAGCCGGATGGCCTCGGCCTTGGAGCGGGCGACCGTGAGCGCGAATTCTCCGGGTGAGAGATGGTCGAAATCGGGGTCAAAGGCCCGCTCATCCACCTCAGGGGACTCCTGAGTGAAGGTCACGCCGAGCTGAACGAGGAGCTTGGCTCGATATCGAGACGACGAGCCGAGGACGAGCATTTGGTTCAAAAGAGGCCCTTCGGTATCGGAAGGAGACCCGCTCAGGGCGGGGAAGACCCCAAGTGGGGTAGGTTTCATTCATACCATGAAGAAGTCGCTCCCTCCCACAGCATCGCTCGCGATGGTCGCTGCCGCGACCGTCGTTACGGGGGCCTTCCTGGCCCTCGCTGAGGGTTCCAGGGGCACGGGCACCGTCCTCGCAGTGGAGCGTCTCGAGACGGCCTCCCTCAGGGTTGACGAGGTTCACCTCCCCGTCACCGAGGTGCTGGAGCGAGCGCTGGCGGTCGCCGCGCCAGTCGCCGCGCCAGTCGAGGGACCAGTCGAGGGGCCAGTCGTGACGCCCCTGGCCCAGCTGATCGTCCTCGACTCGGTCACCGGGCTCGGCTTGGACGAGGTCACCGTGACTCTCGGAGGTCGCGTCGATCGGCTCGAACCCGTCGGCGGCCAGCCGATCAGCCTGGAGCTTGGCACCTCTGATCAGCGCCTCGAGGTCGGCGCGGCGGGATACCGCCCACGCCTCGTCACCGTCCACGAGGGCGAGACCGAGGAGATCCGCCTGAACCGAAGCACGACCCTGCGGGGGGTGGTCCGCGACGCCTTCGGCGCTCCGATGCCCCACACCGGCGTACGGCTCATCGCCAGCGCCGACGCTCCTGGCAACACTGCCGGAGACGACCTGCGGCAGCCGACCCTCCGACGCACCGACCTCAACGGCGCCTTCACCTTCGACGCGCTCCAGCCCGGCGTCTACCGGACCTCCGTGGAGCTCTCCGGAGAGACTCACCTCTCCAGGCCGCTGGAGCTCCGCGAGGGCGAGTGGGCGCAGGCCGATCACCGGCTCGCCACGTCGGCCGCCCTGTCCGTTCAGGTGGAAACCTCTGAAGGCCTCCCTGTTGAACGCGCCCGGCTCCTGATCCAGCGGGACGGCGCCTCCGCCCCCATCACCCGCTACACGGACGACCACGGGAACGCCGCGATCCGCCCCCTCCCTGCCGGCTCCTACGAGCTCACCGTCCAGAGCGCGGAGGGCACTTCGCAGCCCCGCACCTTCACCATCAAGGAGGCGGGCCAGGGCCTGGTCGACCTCCACATCCAGCTCTTACCCGCGCCGCGTGGCACCGAGAACTGACCAGCGACCCATGAAAGCAAGCTCCTGCCAGGGCCTCATCCCCGCCCTCTCCGCCCTCACCCTCCTCGCCGCCGGATGCGGCGGCGGAGGATCATCCAGCTCCGTCGTGAACCCGACGGACTCACTGAACGAGATCGACACCTCCGGCGAGCAGGACGGCATCGTGCCGCTGCCCGCGACGGTGGACGCTCGGATCCGGGCGGTCTTCGACAAGTACGCCCACCTCGACGCTCCCGGTGGCGAGAGGGTCCACTTCCTCGGGCAGCCGGGCGTCTCCGACGAGCTCCTGTTCCGGGTCAAGGCGGTCTTCGAACAGCTGGTCACCGACGTGCCGGGGAGCACCCTCGGCGCGGACAAGGGCAGCGTCCTCGACGCCGTCGCGGGGCTCGACACCACGATCGTCGTGGTGGAAGAGCAGCAGGCATTCGACATCACCGACGCGCCCGTCGCATCGTTCGTCACCTTCTTCGACGGGCTCTACGCGAGCGTTGACTGCTCCAACGTGGTTCAGGAGGGGAGCCCCGAGTTCCTCAACCCCGACCCACAGATCGACGGCACCCTCTCCGAGACCTCCGGGATCCTGCTCCGGTTCGGGCTCGGAGCGAGCGTGCCCCAGCTGTCTACGGCGCTGACAGCCGCTCGGATTAGCGCCGAGTCCCAGGGCTCCTACCGGCCCGAGGCCGCTCAGCCCCAGGGCCTCGCCGACTCCGAATACCTCGGCCTGATCCTCTCGGTCTACTACGGCGTCTGGGCCCACGACCCCTCCGGCCAGGGGACCGCGGGGCTCGACGGCGCCTACGACTTCTGTGACCGGGACGCCATGATCGCAGGAGACCCTGACGCGGTCGCGCTGATCGAGTCCTTCTTCTCGCCCAGCCAGAGCTTCCCTGCCTACCTCTCGTCCTCGTTCAGCGGGACCTTCGAGATGCAGTTCGACCCGGCCCTCGCCTACACCCACCGCTCCCGGTACCTCGAGCGGGTCGGGTTCAGGGGCGCCGTGACAGGGCGAATCAACGGGAACGAGCTGAATAACACCTTCCTCGGTGGCGACCTCGGCGACGAGTTCGAGGGGCGCGGCGGCAACGACAAGATCGAGGGCGACCTCGGGTTGGACGAGGCCTTCTTCAGCGGTCCCAGGGCCGACTACACGATCGTCCCGTTGGACGCCACCGTGACGAGGGTCACCGACACCGTCCCCGGCCGCGACGGCGTGGACGATGTCCGGCAGATCACTCGCCTCCACTTCTCGGACGTGATCATCGACCTCTGAGCTGGCCCGAGGGCTCAAGCGACCCCAGACCGGGCCGCACCCCTGAATTTCAGGTGTGCGGCCCGCGTCATACCCAGTCGTGCCCGCCCCGCTCTTCAACTGGGGCTCCCGATATTCCATCATGCGCCCATGCGGTTCGAACTTGGGGGACGACGGGCGCTCGTGACCGGCGCGTCCGCTGGCATCGGGCTGGAGATCGCTCGCGAGCTCGCTGCGCGCGGCGCCCACCTGACCCTCGCGGCGCGGCGGCTCGAACGCCTCCACGAACTCTCTGGCGAGCTCCAAGCCGCCCACGGCGTCGAGGTCAACGTCGTTCAGGCGGACCTCGCCCAGCCTGACGGCCCCCGAAAGCTCATCGCCTCCTGCGGCGACGCGGCGACCATCGACGTGCTCGTCAACAACGCCGGTGTCGGGATGCACGGAGACGGCGTTGGCCACGCCTGGGACCGCGAGCGCGACATGATCCAGCTGAACGTCGTGGCTGTGGCCGAGCTGACCAAGCACTTCGTCGGCCGGATGCGTGAGCGTGGCTCCGGCCGGGTCCTCCAGGTCGCGTCAACGGCGTCGTTCTTGCCCTGCCCGGGCTACGCCGCCTACGGTGCGACCAAGGCCTTCGTGCTCCATCACGCAGAGGCCCTCGACGAGGAACTTCGGGCCTGCGACGTCCGCGTACTCGCCCTGTGCCCTGGCAGCACGAACACGGACTTCTTCGAGATCTCAGGCAACGTCCGCGGCCGTGCCCAGGTCGCCACCAGCCTCGACCCTGTCAAGGTCGCGCGCGCCGGCGTCGACGCCATCCAGCGCGGCCGCCGGGTCACCGTCCCCGGCCTCGCCAACAAGTTCACGACCGCCGGGCTGCGCCTGATCCCGCGCCGCCTCCAGGCCACCCTGGCCCGAATCGTCCTCGAGTGACCCCATCAGCATGAACTGGAAGACCCTCCCCGCTCTCCTCGCCGCCGCCACCGCTCCAGCCTGCTCGCTCTTCCAGACGACGCCCACGGAGCCAGACTACGGCCGACCCCTCGCCCCCGGCGCAGCGGCGCTCATCGAGCTCGCTCCAGGCGAGCCCCGCCCGGACATGCGCAGCACCTGGACCTGGCAAGAGCGCGAGGAGCTCGCCCCAGCCCTCGATCGCTCCATCAGCTGGACCCGCACGAAGCACTCGCAGCAGTTCTTCCCCGTCGCAGGCATCACCCACGAACGAGCCCTCGCGAGCCTCGAGCGCTTCCGGGAGCTCCTGGACGAGGCCCGTGACGCCGACGAGTTCGCGGCCGCCTTCGAGCGGGAGTTCACGGTCTACAAGAGCGCGGGCTGGGACGGCCTGGGAGGGGGCGTGCTCTTCACCGGCTACTGCACGCCGCTGCTGTCAGGCAGCCTCGTGCGCACGAGCAGGTACCGCCACCCGCTCCATGCGTTGCCCGGTGACCTCGTCAAGGCAGAGAACGGCACGACCCTGGGTCAGGCGACGACCGCGGGGCTACGCCAGTACCCCGACCGCAGAGCGATCCTCGCTGACAGCAGCTTCAAGGACCTCGAGATCGTCTGGCTCGCGGATCCACTGGACGCGTACATCGCCCACGTGAACGGGTCCGCCTTCGTCCAGCTTGAGAGCGGCGAGATCGTCCGCTTCGGGTACGCGGGCAAGAACGGGCGCCCCTACACCTCCCTCGGCAAGGAGCTCATCGCCGCCGGCCGCGTGAAGGCGGAGGACATGAGCCTGGCCGCCATCCGCAGGTGGGCGGCCAGCCACCCCGGCGAGGTGGAGTCCTTCCTCGGGCGGAACGAGACCTACGTCTTCTTCACCCCCATCGAAGGGAACCCGCGCGGGAGCCTCAACCTTGAGGTCGCGGCAGAGCGGACGATCGCCACGGACAAGACCCTCTTTCCCCGCGGCGCGCTGTGCTTTGTGGAGACGGAGCTCCCCGGTGTGACCGGGGGCACGCGGCCCTTCTCCAAGCTGATGCTCGACCAGGACACGGGCGGCGCGATCCGCACCGCGGGCAGAGCCGACCTCTACCTCGGCGTCGGTCCCGCGGCGGAGCGACGCTCTGGCGCCACGAGCGCCACCGGCCAGCTGTTCTATTTCTTCCTGCGTCCGTGAGCGGCGCTGCCGAGGTCTTCGCGGTCTGCGTCGGGCCCGGGGGGATCCCGAAGCCCCAGGTGGAGTCCTGCGCGGTCAGCGCCCAGGGGCTCGAGGGGGACGGGCACCGGTTCGAGAGCCACGGGGGGCTGGACCGGGCCGTCTGCCTGCTGGCCGTCGAGGTCTACGAGGCGCTCCAGGAGGACGGCGTGGCGTGCCACGAACCGGGAACCTTCGGCGAGAACGTCCTGACCCGCGGCCTCGACGATACGACGCTCGAGGCGGGCGACCGACTGCGCCTCGGCGGCGGCCTGGTGGTGGAGATCCACGACATCCGCGCTCCCTGCGCGACGCTCAAGTCGGTGGACTCCCGCTTCCCGGAGCTGCTGGTCGGACGCAGCGGCTGGGTCTGCCGCGTCGTTGAGCCGGGGATTCTCCGACGAGGCGCCACCATCGAGCGCCTGGCGGCGAATCCTTAGATGCTTGGCTCGCCCGACCTCGATCGGGCAAGATCGGCCCGGCCGTTCCGCTCCACCCCTTCCACACCGCCAGATGTCCGAGTTCGAAGTCGTCTCCTACACCATCGAGCCCGTCGAGGGTGACGCCCAGATCGCGATCACGATCCACGCCTCGGACGGCAACAAGTGGGAGTACGGCGTGCCCTACAGCCCGGATACGGGCCGCTTCACCTTCGAGGAGCTGGACGTGCTCGCGACCGACTTCGGGGACGACTTCGCAGAGGAGCTCGAAGAGAAGCTCGAAGAGGCGGTCCGCAAGGTGATCGACGAGGGCTGAGCCCTCAGCCCTGGCGGGACTCGCCCGGCGCCTCGGACTGAGACGCGCCGGCGGCGGGCTCCTCCGCCGGGGGCGCCACGACCCCCTCGAGCAGCGCGGCCTCCGCCGCCGTCAGATCGAGGCCCCGGCCGTGTTCGATGACCGCGTCGGCCTCCTCCGCTCGCCCAACCATCAGCAGGGCCGCCGCGTAGGCGGCGAGCGCGGCCACGTCGCCAGGATCGGACTCCGCGGCCCTCGCCAGGTGCCCCAGTCCATCGGCGCGGCGCCCGCCTGCGAACTCGGACTGACCGGTCCTCCAAAGGGCCTCGGTGTGCTGAGGGTTGGTCCGTAGCACCGGCGCGAGCCAATCCACACACCGCGGGTCGCTCCCCAGGAGTCTTGCTGCCTCGAGGCGCCGCGCCAGGGACGCCGAGGTCTCGCCCGCCTCACCCCGAAAGGCGGCCTCAAAGGCATCGGCGGCGCGCTCCATGCGGCCCACCCCGGCGCTGGCCAGCCCCAGGGCGTACTGCGCGTCCCGGTCCCCTGGGTCCAGCGCGACACCCCGCGTCTGGCGCGCCAAGCCCTCTTCGACTCGGCCTTCCGCAACGTCCAGAGCGCCCAGCCGCGAGAGCGCTCTCGGCAGGTCGGGTGCCACCGCGAGGGCCGCTTCGTAGTCCGCCCGAGCGGCCCCCAGCTGGCCCAGCCCCTCCCTGGCGCTCCCCCGCATCTCCAGGAGCCGAGGCTCGCCTGGCGTCCTGGCGAGCAGGTCATTGAGGCGCATGAGAGCCTCGTCCGGGCGCCCTGCGATGAGGGAGGCCCGGGCGGCCAATCGGCCCGCTTCAAGGTCCTTGAAGCCCGAGTCGAAGTAGATCTGGGTCCACAGCCCCGCCGCCTCGGACCACGACCCCACGCGTTCGTAGGCCTCAGCTCGGGCGAGCCTGGGGTCGTCCACGACCGTGCTGACGCACGAGACACCCTGGAGCAGGCAGACGCCCGCCATCAGCGCGGGCATGATGCCCAGGCGCCCCCGGGCGCGCTCTCGAAGATGACCAGAGCCCTCCTCCTCGACTTCGGCGGCACGCTCGCCATCGAACGTACCGGCCGCGCGGCGATCTACGCGGAGGCCGCTGCGCGACGAGGGGTCGAGGTGCGCCCTGCCGCGATGGCCAGGTTGATGGCCGAGACTCACGCGGCCCTCCCGGTCACGATCTCGACGGCGCAGGGCAGCGCATTCAGATACAGCCGTGGTTGGTTCGAGCGCTTCATCGGGATCATCTTCGCGGATCGGCTCGGACTGTCCAGCCGAGACGCCACTCTGGCCCAGGAGCACCTCTTCTCCGTCTACGAGGACGCCGGGACCTTCCGACTCTTCCCCGGAGCCGCGGATCTCATCGACCGCGCCAAGACGGGCGGATGGCAAGTGGGGGTGGTGTCCAACTGGAGCTATGCCCTCGAGGCCCTCCTGGGGGACCTCGGGCTCCGGCCGGACGCCGTGCTGTGCAGCGCCGTCGAGGAGGCCGAGAAGCCCTCCGAGGTCCTCTTCCTCAGGGCGCTGGAACGCCTGGGTGCGAGGGCGAAGGGCTCCCTTCACGTGGGCGACTCCTTCGACAACGACGTCGTGGGCGCACGATCCGTCGGTGTCGAGCCGGTGCTCCTGGAACGGTCGGGCCCGGGCACCCGGAGGGACGTCCGCTCCGTCCGCTGCCTGACCGAGCTCCGGCTTTGAGCCGCTCAGTCGGTGGTGATGGAGCCGCCAGTCCCTGGGGACAGGAAGTCGGGATTGAGCTCGACCGAGTAGACCTCCGGGAGCGCGAGCGTCGCGTCCGGGGCAGCGTCGCCAGAGAGGCCCAGTAGCCCGTCGAAGCGGAGCAAGCTGTCGTTCTCCCGTTCCGCCACCCAGAGCGTGTCCCCGTTCCAGGCGAGGTCGCCGGGCTCGTCCAGCTGGGTCGCGGGTCCCGCGACCACGGAGGCCACCGGGACGAGCCCGCTGGAGATCGAGGCCGCCTCGATGATGTAGATCGCCCCGTCGTCACCGCTCCCCGCCGCGCCACCGGCGTCGGTGAGCACGAGCAGATCACGCTCGGCGTCGTGGACGATGCCGTGCAGGTTGGAGGAGATCTGGACGGAGCCCAGGGCGTCACCGGGCGTGATCGTCCGGTCCGGCAGGTCACCGGGGACCGCGACGAAGTCCTCGTAGACGAAGACCGCCCCGCTGGAGCAGGCCACATACAGCGTGTCGGACCCGAAGTCGTAATCGAGCCCCTGGGGCACGTTGACGCCCGCCGAGAAGCCCGCGAGCAGCCGCCGGGTCGCGTTGGCCGCGGGACCGGCGCTCTGGCCGAAGACCCAGATCCCCGGTAGCCCGACGTCCGCGACCAACAGCAGGCCGCCACGGTCGTCCACCTCGACCGCGACCGGTTCGATGATCGGGTCCGGCGGATCGAAGGGGCCGAGGACGTTCTGGACGAGTCGGTCCCGGGAGGGATCGAAGGCCGCGCCCGGCGCCGCGCCCCGCTGCTTCGCGAAGCGATTGACCACCGCGACCCCGCCGGGGTATCCGACGTAGGCGTCGCCGGCCACGTCGAGGGTGGCGAACGTGACCGCCTGGGCCACGTCGAACGTCACGGAGGGTGGGGACTGGAGGTCGTCCGCCAGCCGGAGGAGGCTCCCGTTCCCCAGCGCCGGGCGCGTGGTTGCCACCAGCCCGGCGAGCGCCGTCGAGGGGTCGTCCACGTCGCTGACCCCCGCGAGCCGCGGTGCGTCGATGGGCTCGATGGCGATCCCGTTGGCGTTCTGGAGGTCGCTGGTCCGCGCGGGGATCGGCGCGAAGCGGGCCGGGGAGTCCACGGGGTTGAACAGGGCGAGCCGGTCTGCCGTGGGGTCGGCGACCCGCAGCCGGCCATCGGGCGCGAGGACCAGGTCCGAGGGGTCCATGAGGCCGCTCGCGGGGTCGTCCATGATCAGGGCGGGGAGGATGAGCCCGTTGGCCGTGGACGCGCCGTCGATGAAGATCAGGGTCCCGTCCGTCCCAGCCGCCTCCCCCTCAACGCCGATATCGCAGACGATGAGCTGGTCGGCGAACCTCGCGGTGGTGTGGATGATGCCCCTCAGGCTCGTCCCCGCGGGGTCCACCCCGTTCACCGAGGGGACGATGATGCGGCTCGGCGCCGCCGGCCTCGTTGCGAGGAAGTCGTCGAAGACGGCGATGGTGCCATCCGTCAGCGCCGCGTAGAGGCGGTCTGAGGGCTCATCGAGGGCCACGTCCCAGGCGGGGGCCGGGACCGCGGACGAGAAGGCGGGGGCCACGTTGCCCGCGGCGGCGCTCCCCCAGACCTTCACCGCCGGGTCACCCGCGTCGGCGACGATCATGAACCCGGCCACCTGGGCGAGCTCCACCGCCTTGGGCGCCACGAGGGTCGTCTCCGAGGACGCGCCGGGGTTGAACGGGTCGAACTTGAAGCCGAGGTCCCGGTCCCGGTCGAGGCGCAGGACGGCGCTCTGGGTCGCCTGGGAGCGATCCCGCACCCGCCCCAGGATCCGCACCGTGGCCGGCAGGTCCGGAGTATCGGACGCCTGGAAGGCGTTCCCGAAGTAGTCGAGGACGAGGCCCTCATCGGCCTGACCGATGATGGAGAACGACCCCGAGACGAAGTCCTTGTCCCCGCGCATGAGGGACCCGAGGAGGATCTGATCGCCCCCCAGGGTCACGAAGTCACGCTCGAAGCCAGCGTAGGTCGTCAGGTTCGCCCCGGAGTCCGGCGACACGGCGCTCCCTCCCCCACCGCAGGCGGCGATAAGGGGGAGGGCGCAGAACGGGAGGAGAGGTGACTTTGCCATGGGGGTCTGGGGCGTGGACCGTCAGGGGATGTGGGCATGATTCTGCAGGCCCCGCCCGCCGCGGTCGCGTGCCCCCGGGCCCCTTGAACGAAGCTTGATCGACGTCTAACCGCCCCCGCACGGCGCAGGCTGCGGCGCGGCCCCTCGGGCTCCAATCCACGACGAATCGAGAACCGCCCATGGGTGATAGATCAGTACCGCGGGATCTGGTCTACTTGGGAAGTTTGGCCGCCTCGGCTGAACACCGCGCCCCCCCTCTTCAGCCCCCACTGCGCGATGCCCCGTCGAGACGACCTCGAGTCGATCCTGATCATTGGAAGCGGACCGATCATCATCGGTCAGGCCTGCGAGTTCGACTATTCCGGCACCCAGGCCTGCAAGGCCCTGCGTGAGGAGGGGTACCGGGTCATCCTGGTCAACTCCAACCCGGCCACGATCATGACGGACCCGGAGATGGCCGATGCCACGTACATCGAGCCCATCACTCCCGAGGTCGTCGAACGCATCCTTGAGAAGGAGAAGCCGGACGCTGTCCTGCCGACCCTGGGCGGCCAGACCGCCCTCAACACGGCCCTCGCGCTGCACGATCGGGGGACCTTCGAGCGGCTCGGCATCGAGATGCTCGGCGCGGACGCGCATGTCATCCGCAAGGCCGAGGACCGCGACCTCTTCCGGGCCGCGATGACCAAGGCTGGGCTGGAGTCCGCCCGCTCGGGAATCGCCAACGACATCGACGACGCGCGGCGCGTCCTGGCCCAGATTGGCCTGCCCTGCGTCATCCGGCCGGCCTTCACCATGGGCGGCGCGGGCGGCGGCATCGCCTACAACGTGGAGGAGTTCGAGGACATCGTGTCCCGAGGCCTCTCCCTCTCCATGAACTCCGAGGTCCTCGTGGAGGAGTCCTTGGTGGGCTGGAAGGAGTTTGAGATGGAGGTGATGCGCGACTGCAAGGACAACGTCGTCATCATCTGCTCCATCGAGAACCTGGACCCCATGGGCGTCCACACGGGCGACTCCATCACGGTCGCGCCCTCCCAGACCCTCACCGACCGCGAGTACCAGGCGCTCCGCAACGCCTCGATCACGATCATGCGTGAGATCGGGGTCGAGTGCGGCGGCTCCAACTGCCAGTTCGCCATCGACCCCAAGTCGGGCCGGATCATCGTCATCGAGATGAACCCGCGGGTCTCGCGCTCGTCCGCCCTCGCCTCGAAGGCCACCGGGTTCCCCATCGCGAAGATCGCCGCCAAGCTCGCCGTCGGCTACTCGCTGGACGAGCTCTCGAACGACATCACGCAGCAGACCCCGGCGTGCTTCGAGCCGACGATCGACTACTGCGTCACGAAGATCCCGCGCTTCGCCTTCGAGAAGTTCCCGAGCGCGGACCCGACCTTGACCACGCAGATGAAGAGCGTGGGCGAGACCATGGCCATCGGGCGGACCTTCAAGGAGTCGCTACAGAAGGCCCTGCGCGGCCTCGAGACGGGCCTCGCTGGCTTCGGCCTCGACCCCAAGGCGCCAATCGACCCGATCACGCCCACCGCCGAGGACGAGCTCTCCCGCAAGCTCCGCGTCCCCAACGCCGAGCGCATCATCTACCTGCGCGTCGCGTACCGCGCGGGCTGGAGCACGGAGGAGATCCACGAGGCCACGAACATCGACCCGTGGTTCCTAGAGAACATGCGCCAGCTTGTGGAGTTCGAGCAGGAGCTCGCCGGCTCCCTGCTCGACGAGCCGCTGCTGCGCCGCGCCAAGGAGTACGGCTACAGCGACGCACAGATCGCCGTGGCCGTGGGCACCGAGCCCCAGGCCATTGAGGCCGCCCGGCGTGACTTCGGCATCGAGCGCGTCTACAAGCTCGTGGACACCTGCGCGGCCGAGTTCGAGGCGGCGACGCCCTACTACTACTCGACCTACGAGCGAGAGACCGAGTTCCGCACGACGGACGCCGAGAAGATCATGATCCTCGGCGGCGGCCCCAACCGGATCGGCCAGGGGATCGAGTTCGACTACTGCTGCGTGCACGCCGCCTACGCCGCCAATGAGATCGGGTACGAGTCGGTGATGGTGAACTCCAACCCCGAGACCGTCTCCACGGACTACGACACGTCGGACCACCTGTTCTTCGAGCCCCTCACCCACGAGGACGTGATGAGCATCGTCCACGCGGTCAAGCCCAAGGGCATCATCGTCCAGTTCGGCGGGCAGACGCCCCTGAACCTCGCGAGCAGCCTCGAGAAGGCCGGCGCCCCGCTCATCGGCACCTCGGTGGACTCCATTGACCGCGCCGAGGACCGAGAGCGGTTCCAGCACGTGCTCTCGGACCTGAACCTGCGGCAACCGCCCAACGGGATCGCCAAGAGCGTGGGCGAGGCCTTCGAGATCGCCCGCACCATCGGCTACCCCGTCCTCGTGCGGCCGAGCTACGTGCTCGGCGGCCGGGCCATGGAGATCGTCTACGACGACGAGGCCCTCGACCGCTACATGACCCACGCGGTTCAGGCCTCCCCGGACAAGCCGATCCTCGTCGACAAGTTCCTCCAGGACGCCATCGAGGTGGACGTGGACTGCATCTCGGACGGCACGCACGTCGTCCTCGGCGCGATCATGGAGCACATCGAGGAGGCAGGAATCCACTCCGGGGACTCAGCCTGCGTGCTGCCGCCCTACACGCTCTCCGACACTCTCCAGGAGGAGATCTCAAGCGCCACCAAGGCCATGGCGAAGGAGCTCAAGGTCATCGGCCTCATGAACGTGCAGTACGCCGTGAAGGACGGCGACGTGTACGTCATCGAGGTCAACCCGCGGGCGTCCCGCACCGTGCCCTTTGTCTCCAAGGCCATCGGCGTGCCGCTGGCCAAGCTCGCCGCCAAGGTGATGATGGGCAAGACCCTCGCCGAGCTCGGTTTCACCGAAGAGGTCACGCCCGATCGCTTCAACGTGAAGGTGCCGGTGTTCCCCTTCAACAAGTTCCCTGGCACCGACATGCTTCTCTCCCCAGAGATGCGGTCCACCGGCGAGGTCATGGGTTCGGACACCGAGCTCGGCTACGCCTTCGCGAAGGCCTACGAGGCAGCAGGCATGCGCCTGCCCCTGCGTGCCCGCGTCCTTATGACGGTGAAGCACGGGGACAAGCGCGCCATCATCTCCGAGGCGCGCACCCTCGCCCAACTCGGCTATGAGCTCCTCGCGACAGGCGGCACCTGGCGCGCCCTGCGGGCCGCGGGCCTCCCCGCAGAGCGCATCAACAAGGTGCACGAGGGCCGCCCTCACATCGTCGACGCCATCAAGAACGGGACCGTCGACATGGTCTTCAACACGCCCTCCGGGCCGGGCTCACGGCACGACGACACCTACATCCGCTCGACGTCCATCACGCAGGGCATCCCCTGCGTGACGACAATGTCCGGGATCCAGGCCGTCGTCAGCGCCCTCAACTCGCTCCACCAGGGGCCAACCACTGTGCGCCCCATCCAGGAGGGACGCCCCAACTCGACGACCAAAGGCGTCACCGCAATGAGGTAGTCGGCCGCGGCTTCGCCACAACGAACAGCGCGCGCGGGGTCGGTCCAACCGGCCCCGCGCGCGCTTTGTTTAGCGATCGAGGATCACTGCACGAGGACGTCGTCCACGTAGCCGCGCTCGTTCTTGCGGTTGGCGTTGGTGTCGAAGGTGATCCCAACCGAACCGCTCACTCCCGTAAGCGTCACCGATTGAGAGGTCCAGCTCGTGCCGCTATAGCTCACAACCTGCGGGCCACTGCTGCCGCCGGTGACGGTCGCCTGGAGGCGCTCGCCGTTGTCATACCCGCTCGTGCGCCAGGCCCAGCTGACCGTGACCTCGGTCGCCGAGGTGCTCACCTGGGTGGTGATCGACGTCGACTTGCGCAGCTCGGCCGCGTAGGCGCCGGTCAGGGCGTTGGTGCCAATGCGGGCATCGTTGTTCTGGCGAGACCAGTTGGCGAAGGAGCCCGTCTCGAAGCCATCCGAGAAGATGACCCCACCGCCACCGCCGCCGCCGCCGCCGGCAGCAGTGGTGAAGCTCCAGACCGAGCCGCCCGTCACTCCGGTGGAGTTCTCAGAGTCAACGCGCCAGAAGTACTCCGTGCCGTCCGCGAGGGCGCCGGGGTTGTAGGTCGTCCCCGACTGGTCCGCTGAAACGAGCGACGGGTTCGAAGAGGTGCCGAAGTACACGTCGTACTGGGTCGCGCCGTTGGGCGCGCTCCAGGAGAGCGAGGTGGACGTCGGGACCTCGGAGGCACCGTTCGACGGCGAACCGCTGGCAACCTGGTCGGGGGCCGTTCCGCCGCCACCGCCGCCACCGCCGTTCTCCCACGTCGTCAGGTCCACTCGCCAGTTCTCAATCGTGCAGCGCATGCGGAGCGACTGATCGAGAGAGAAGTAGTCCATGCACGCGTCCTCGGAGTAGTCCATGAAGTTGCGCACCGGGTCCGGGCTGCCGCAGGTGGACCGCTCCGCCGGGGAGCAGGCCGAGTAGTTGGGCGAGCTCTCGGGGTTGGTGTCGCAGCAGAGGTCACCGCTGGCGTAGCAGTTGCTGGTGCCGCAACCGCCCTGGAACGTGTGCTGGAGGCCGAGGTAGTGGCCCACCTCGTGCGTCCCCGTTCGCCCGAGGTCGTAGGGCGAGTAGTTGGTGTAACCCACCGCGCGCCAGAGGAGCCGCACCCCGTCGAAGTCCGACCCGACCACTCCGCCACCGTTGGGCAGGTACGCATAACCGAGGTTGCCGCCGGCCGTGTTGGTGTAGATGTTCAGGTAGCGGGTCGTGTCCCAGCCGATGCTGGAGGCGTAGCTCCCCCGGTCGTTGTACCAGTTCTTGTTCCGGTGCCGCGTGATCCCGGTGGTGGCGCTGCCGTTCGGATCGGTCGACGCGAGGTGGAACTGAATCTTGGAGTTCGTCAGGGCCGCGAAGTCCGCGTTGAGGATGGCGACCTGCTCGAAGATGCGCGCGTCCGGAATGTTCCCCGTCCCGTTGTTCGAGTACAGCACGTGAAACACAACGGGGATGTCGTAGACGTTCGCCGAGGCGCCCGACGGGTCATAGCCAGGATCGGGCACCGTTACCGTGCTGGTGCAGTCGCTCTGGGATCCAAGGAACGCCACGGTCGGGGGCATGTTCAGCGCATCGATACCGCAGCGCTTCCCATTGCGCAGGAAGAAGGGCGAGGCGAGGTACTCGTCCCAGTCCGCGAACAGGTACGTGCCTTCGATGTCATAGGCGAGGATGGAGCCATCCTCCAACTCAGTGACAGCGTTGCGCTGGACTGGCGTGCTCTGATTCATCTGAGCGATCGCCGGGGGTACAAGCAGGATGGCGGCGAGGGCGCCAACCCTTAAGGTCTGAAGGATCATAATCTCGGGAATAAGGAGTCTTGGCAGGCGAGCCGAAGAGCCGGATGCCTTTCCTCCAAGCTAGGCGTGAAGGGCCGAATGCGCCAAGGTCCATTGGGTTCTGGATCGTCACCCTTGACCCTCTTTGAGCCGAGCCCAGGCGGCCGTGCCCCACTCGGGGACCATGAGGGCAAGCAAAGGAGCCTCCTGGGGAGCCCAAGCGTCCCGCATCGGCGACCGAGACCTGGGGAGGCTTCGTACACTCCGGCCCCATGAAGCCCTTTCGAAAGGCCCTGGTGACCGGTGCATCCTCAGGCCTCGGACGAGCCATCTGCAGGGAGCTCGCGGCACGGGGCGTCGAGGTCGTCGCCTGCGCACGACGGGGCGACAAGCTGGAGGATCTCGTGCGTGAGCTTGAAGCCGCCGGGGCGCGAGCCAGCTCGCTGCGGCTCGATGTCACCTCGCACGAGGCTGTGCGGGGAGCGATCGCCAGCGCCAGCGCGGAGGGGCCGCTGGACCTCGTCGTCGCGGGGGCGGGCGTCGCAGAACACTCCATCGAGGCACCCGACCGAGCAGCAAGGACCCGGCAGCTCCTCGAGGTGAACCTCCTCGGAGCGGTGACCACGATCGAGGCCGGGATCGAGGCGATGGCAGGAGCCGGTGGCACCGTGGGCGTGCTCTCCAGCCTGGCCGGCACGCGAGGCCTCCCCGGGGCAGCAGCCTACTGCGCGAGCAAGGCGGCAATCATCGCCTACATCGAGGCCCGTCAGATCGAGCTCTCCGGACACCCGGTTCGGCTCGTGGACGTCCAACCGGGGTTCGTGAGGACCCCCATGACCGCCCCTAACGAGTTCCCCATGCCACTCCTCATGGAGGTGGATGTCGCTGCTCGCCGGACCGTCGACGGCCTCGAAGCCGGCCGCGCCGTCGTCTCCTACCCAAGGCGACTGGCGTGGCCCCTGCGAGTCGTCGCCCGGAGCGCCCCTCGGGGGCTCTGGCGTCGCCTGCTCGCGCGACGGAAAGACCGCCCGGGGCGTCGCTAGGCGCCCCGGCCCATGAACGCCTCCAGGGCATCCACCGTCTTCTCCGGTCGATACAGGAGCCACTCGTGGCTGTTCTCTTCCTCCAGCACCTCGACGGACGCCTGCGAGAAGGCCTGACGGAGCCCCGGCTCGAGACCGCTGTGGTCCGAATAGAACTCGTCGCCGCACCCGTAGAGCACGCGCACAGGCACCTCCGCACCCGGGGCTCCGCGGATCCAGCGGGCGAGCCGGTCGTAGCGGAAGGCTCTGAGCCCGCCGATGAGCTCGAAGGCCGGGCCTGGACGGCTGAGCCAGTTCCGGTAGAAGCGGCCTGCGCCCTCGGCCAGAACGGCCCGAGCCAGGGGGCCATCCCCCGACAGCCCGATAAACATCTTGGTGTTCATCCACGCCGAACGAGCCATGAAGGCCAGGGGCGACCTTGAAGAGGGCTGGACGGGGTTGACGGCCAGGATGGCGGCTGGCGCAGGGTCGAGCCTCGCCAGGGTGTAGCCGACCGCAGCCCCGGTGGAGTGCCCGAACACTGGGGCACCCGACGACAGCGTCCCCTCGGCGACGAGCGCATCCACCGTCCGCGCCGCCAGGGCCGCGCAGGACCAGAAGTGCCGCGGCGGAGTCCGGAGGCCGTTGTTGGCAAAGAGAAAAGGCGCGACGACCCGCCACCCGCGCCTGGCGGCCTCCTCGAGGACGAGCCGATAGTCCAGGGGATGCCGGGCGTAGCCGTGCAAGAAGAGCACGTCACGCCGCTCCTCCAGCGCCGCCCCAGGGGGCGGCTCCACGATCGTGACGGGCACGGACTCGCCTCGAACTCGCTGCTGGATCTGGGTCGTGATCGGACGCATCTTTGAGGACGATACCGGACCCGGACTCCACGGCTTGCAACCTGACGCCGTGGCGGGTCTCCTTCTTGGGTCCAAGTGGCCGCCGCGACCCCCTCGTCGCGGTCCGCGGCCCCCCGCCACGACCCGAACTCGGCCGCTAGCCGACTCGCATGAACCTCGGAATCCCCAAGGAATCCCACCCCGGCGAGCGCCGCGTGGCGGCCTCACCGGCCGCCGCCAGCCGCTTCGTCAAGCTGGGCTTCGACGTCACCGTCGAGGCCGGCGCCGGCGTTGGAGCGTCCTACCCTGACTCGGCCTATGAGGCCATCGGCGCGAAGGTCGGCAGCAAGGAGGACTCGTTCAGCGCGGACGTGATCCTCAAGGTCCGCGCGCCCCGGGACGAGGACGATGCCCGCGAGCTGGACCTCATCCGCGAGGGCGCGACGCTCATCAGCTACGTCTTCCCTGCACAGCAGGAGGACCTCGTCGCGAGCCTGAAGACGCGGAAGATCACAGCGCTGGCCATGGACTGCGTGCCCCGGATCACGCGCGCCCAGAAGGTCGACTCCCTCAGCTCCATGGCCAACATCGCCGGCTACCGGGCGGTGATCGAGGCGGCCAACGAGTTCGGGAGCTTCTTCACCGGGCAGTTCACCGCCGCCGGCAAGGTCCCGCCCGCCAAGGTGCTGGTCATCGGCGCAGGCGTCGCGGGCCTCTCCGCCATCGGCGCCGCCCGAGGACTCGGCGCCATCGTGCGGGCCTTCGATACGCGCGAGTCCGTGCGCGACCAGATCAAGAGCCTCGGCGGCGAGTTCCTCACCGTCGAGATCGAGGAGAGCGGCGAGGGTGGCGGCGGCTACGCCAAGACGATGAGCAAGGAGTTCATCGACGCCGAGATGGCCCTCTTCCGCGAGCAGGCCAAGGAGGTCGACATCGTCATCACGACGGCGCTGATCCCCGGCAAGCCCGCCCCGAAGCTGTGGCTGAAGGACATGGTCGAGGCCATGAAGCCTGGCTCCGTGGTCGTCGACATGGCGGCTGAGCAAGGCGGCAACTGCGACCTCACCGAGCCCGGCGCCCGCGCCGTACACAACGGGGTCATCATCCTCGGGTACACGGACATGCCGAGCCGCATGGCGACGGTCGCCAGCGACCTGTACGGCACCAACCTGGCGCACCTCCTGGACGAGCTCGGCGGCGCCGGCTCGTTCTCGGTGGATCTCAAGAACGACATCATCCGCGGCGCCATCGTCACCCACGACGGCGAGGTCCTCTGGCCGCCGCCCCCGGCCCCCGAGCCCTCTCCACAGGCCAAGCCGGCTCCGAAGCCGGCTCCGAAGCCGACTCCGAAGCCGGGGCCCAAGCCCGCGCCGGTGGTCACTCCGAAGACGCCGGAGCCCGCCGCTGCGGCCTCCGAGGGCGGCGGCTTCTCGGGCAAGGCGCTCGTCGGTGTGGCGCTCACGGCCCTGTGGCTGTGGCTCCGCTTCGGGAGCAGCGCGAGCGACACGGTGGGCGAGACCGAGAGCGAGCTCCTCCAGCACCTCACGGTCTTTGTCCTCGCCTGCTTCGTCGGCTGGCAGGTCGTCTGGAGCGTCTCCGCGGCGCTTCACACGCCCCTCATGAGCGTCACGAACGCCATCAGCGGCATCATCGTTGTGGGCGGCCTCGTGCTGGCCAAGAACGAGGTCCCCACGGCCGCCGCTGTCATCGGCGCCATCGCCATCCTCTTCGCCACGATCAACATCGTCGGCGGATTCATGGTCACGCGGCGCATGCTGCGGATGTTCAACAAGTAGCGCGTCAGCACCATGGAAACGGCACTCATCACCATCGCCTACCTCTCCTCGGCGGTCCTCTTCATCCTCAGCCTGCGGGGCCTCTCCAGCCAGGAGACCGCGCGCTCGGGGAACACCTACGGCATGCTCGGCATGGCCATCGCGATCTTCGCGACGGTCACCGCGGGCGGCATTGACCGGTACGCGTTCATCGCGGTCGCCCTCGTCGTCGGCGCCCTGATCGGCCGCAACATGGCCGCCAAGGTGGCCATGACGGCGATGCCAGAGCTCGTGGCATTGCTCCACAGCTTCGTCGGCCTCGCCGCCGTCCTCGTGGGCTACGCGACGTACCTCGCCCAGACGAAGACCGGCTCAGTCTTCGAGACGGAGATCTTCGTCGATGTCTTCATCGGCGGCATCACCTTCACGGGCTCGGTGATCGCCTACCTCAAGCTCAAGGGCAGCCTCAGCGGCAGGCCCCTGCTGCTGCCGGGCAGGCACTTGCTGAACCTGGCCGCCGCGGTGGGGGCGGTGGGCATGGGCTACTGGTTCACCACCTTCGACGGCGCGGAGGGGCTCGTCCCCCTCGCCATCATGACGGTGATCTCCTTCGCACTCGGCGCGCACCTCGTCGCCGCCATCGGCGGCGCGGACATGCCGGTCGTCGTCTCGATGCTCAACAGCTACTCCGGCTGGACGGCCTCCGCGGCGGGCTTCATGCTCGGCAACGACCTGCTGATCATCACCGGTGCGCTCGTCGGCAGCAGCGGCGCCATCCTGAGCATCATCATGTGCCGGGCTATGAACCGCTCGATCGTGAACGTCATCTTCGGCGGCTTTGGCACCGGCGGCGGCACCCCGGCGCCTGCGGCGGGGACCGCCCCTGCGGTGACCGGTGATGTCCAGGAGACGGACGTGAACGAGGTCGTCGACCGGCTCGTGGGCGCCAAGAGCGTCATCGTCGTGCCCGGGTACGGGATGGCCGTCGCTCGCGCCCAGCACAAGGTCCAGGAGATGACCGAGCTGCTGCGCGACCAGGGCGTCAACATCCGCTTCGGCATCCACCCCGTGGCCGGGCGCCTGCCGGGGCACATGAACGTGCTCCTCGCCGAGGCCAACGTGCCCTACGACATCGTCCTCGAGATGGACGAGCTCAACGGCGACTTCCCCTCCACGGACGTCGTACTCGTCATCGGCGCCAACGACATCGTCAACCCCAGCGCCCTGACCGACGAGTCGAGCCCGATCTACGGCATGCCGGTCCTTGAGGTCTGGAAGTCCGAGTTCGTCGTCATGATGAAGCGGAGCCGCGGCACGGGCTACGCGGGGGTCGACAACCCCCTCTTCGTGGAGCCCTGCACTCGGATGCTCTTCGGAGACGCCGGGGACTCGATGGACGGCATCGTCGGAGCCCTCCGCGAACGCGCCGGCTCCTGACCCGGACCCGACCCCGGCTGGCGGCCGCGCATCCCAAGGGGGTGCGCGGCCGTCCTCGTTTGAGACGCCCCCAGCGCAATCCGGGCAGCCAGGCCGCGCGGCGGCTTGCAGATCGAGCGAATTTTGCCGCGCTCTCGAACCCTCACAAAGGTCACACCGCGGGCGATTCGATGCGCCCCACGCCTCCTTGGGATTGCGATACCGTCGACGCCCTGCCGCCCGGCTCCCTGCCACGCATGGCACCTCGCTGTGCCCCAGCAGCCCCTCTCGCACTCATTGCACGACCCCTAAGACAGATGAACCTCCAACCCCTCGTCCCCGTCGTCGTCGCCGGCATGTTCGCCACCTCCGCCGCTGCCCAGTCCGTCTTCATCAACGACAACTTCGAGACCGACACCTCGGCTGACTACATCATCGTGAACGACGGATCGCCGGACGGCACCCAGGAGTTCGCCTTCGACTACATCGCCGCCGGCATCCCCCTGGCTCCCAACTCGGCTCCCGGAGATACGGGCGGGCTGAAGTTGACCGCAAACGACACCGCCGGGGCGGGCGACGCTTGGACGCTGTTCCACACCAACCCGGTCGCAGCTGACTTCTACGTCCTCCACGTCGACGTCTGGATGAACTTCACCTCCGGCTCAGGCACGACGGAGTTCAGCGAGGTGGGCGTCGGCGGCGACGGAGTGACCTACAACTCCGTCTTCAGTCCCATCTCGGGCTCTGGCGCCTTCATCGCCTTCACAGGCGACGGCGGCTCCTCCTCGGACTTCCGCTGGTTCCGCGCTGTCCCGAATACGCCCATGGGCGAGACGGACAACACCACGCTCCCGAACTCCCACCCGAGCTACCTCGGCCACGGCAGCAACGGCTCGGGGTCTTTCTTCCAGAGCCTCTTCCCTGCCCCGCCGTCCACCACCGCCGGATCCCCTGGGAACATCTGGACGACCGTGCGAATCGAGGTCGACAACCTCGGCGGCCAGATCTCCTTCTACTTCGACGACCAGCTGACGTTCCAGGGTGACTTCGCCAACGACTTCAACGGCTTCGCGAGCCTGAGCATCGCGGACGTCTTTACGTCCGTGTCCACGGCCAACAACTTCACCCTCTACGACAACTTCCGCGTCGAGGTGCCCACGAATACTGTCGGGTCGAACTACTGCTCGGCAGCCGTCAACTCCACCGGGGCCACCGGGGCCGTCTTCGCCGTCGGCAGCGAGTTCGCGTCGGACAACCTCGTGACGCTGTCCGCCAGCGACCTCCCCACGAACTCCTTTGGCTTCTTCCTCACCAGTATGAACCAGGGCTTCACCGGGAACCCCGGCGGCAGCCAGGGCAACCTGTGCCTCTCCGGCTCCATCGGGCGGTACGTCGCGACCGGTCAGATCAAGAACTCGGGGAGCGCAGGGATCTTCGATCTCACCCTCGATCTCAACCAGACGCCGACGCCGACCGGTCTCGTGAGCGTCGCCGCCGGCGAGACCTGGAACTTCCAGGCCTGGTATCGTGACGCGGTAGGCGGCTCGGCCACCTCGAACTTCTCCGACGGGCTCACCATCAGCTTCCTGTGAGTCTCTGAGTGGTGCGCGTCTCCGCGGCGCGCTCCCGTGGACTCTTCAAGAGAGAGGCCCCGCCGCCCCTTCGGGACGGCGGGGCCTCTCTCTTACCAATCGCCGCGTCACGCAGCATCCGCCTCCTTTGGAGGAGGGACCCTCACCTGCACCGAGGGGCTGATAGCGCCCGAGCCGGCTGCGCGGGCCAGCCTCTCCAACATGCTCACGGAGATCTCGTTGCCCCGCGCGACGATGAGCGTACCCGAGCTGGCATACACGTCCTCGTCGATGACCATCCCGACGTGGAGCTCTCGAACACTCATCCGCCGGACGACCTCCTCGTGACCGGGGAGCTTCGCCGTGCCGAGGAGCTTGAGGACCCGCGGATCGAAGCGCCCAGCGTCGCGGGTGAGGTTCGACGCGGCGGACTCGGGTGAGCCGCCGCGAACCACCAACTCGTCGAAGGCGAGGGCGCCCGAGAGGGCTCTCGCCCCCAGCTGGACGGCTCTTGGTAGCGCGTCGAGCGCGGGATCGTCCGATCGGAGCCCCTGATGAGCCACGATCTCCGCGACCTCCTCGAGCCTTGGGATCTTGCAGAGGAGGTCCCGCGCCACCGCGGCGTGTCGACCGAGCATGCGCTCCGCATGGGCGGAGAGCGGCTCGCCGTGGGACCGCCGGTGGAGGATGTCGGGGGGCACCGCAATATGGCCAATCTGTGAGAGCAGCGCCGCCGTCTCGAACCGCCACGGGTCCGCGAGGCCGAGGCCCAGAACGACCTGGCGGACATAGTGGCGGACACGACTCGAGCGCCCGAAGGTCTCCGGGCTCGAGAGGGCGAGGACCCCCACGAGGACCTCGATGCTCCCTCGGACGGTCTCCTCGAGGAGGTGGCGCTCCGCCTCGTACAGGGCGAACTGTTCCAGACCAGCATCGACCGCGGTTCGAAAGGTCTGCGGAGGGCAGGGCTTGGTCAGGAAGCGGAAGATGTGCCCCTGATTGACCGCGTCGATCGCGGCATCAAGATCTGCGTTCCCCGAGAGCATCAGCCGGACGGTCCCGGGCGCCAGCTCCTGCGCGTGCTCAAGGAACTCGGCGCCGTTCATCAGAGGCATCTGATAATCACAGATCACCACAGCGAACGGTCCGTCGTGCTCGAGCGCGTCGAGACCAGCGCGCGCGCCACAGGCGACCTTGATCTCGTACGACTTGCGGTGCACCCGGCGGATGCCGTCGAGCAGACTCTGCTCGTCGTCCACCACAAGGATCCTCCGGCCCGAGAGGCCGGCTGGTGTCGTTGCTTCCGAGGGGGTCATCATCTCGATTAGGCCGCCTCGGCCCCCTCTGATCCAACGAGCTGACGCGCCGCCGCGCGCCACTCCTCGACCCGGCCAATCACGCCAAGGCGCCGGAGGTGGTCCTCGTCCATCACCTTGGCCCCGCCTCTCCCCTCGGGGCTGAGCTCGTGGGCGAGCACATCCGCAACATGAATCGCCGTCACGACGCCGAACTCCCCTGGCTCGGCCGCGGCCGGGTCATGGTGATGGCCTACGGCATCGACAACGGAGAGCGGGATCCCCCAGAGGGTGAGCAGGTGCGCCCCGACGCTCGCGTGGAGTACGGGGCCCTCGACGCCCAGTTCGTCATCGCTGACCCCAACGGAGGCGAGCACCACCCTCCCGACGTCGTGGAGGAGCCCCGCCAGGAAGAAGCGATCTGAGAGTTCGCGGTCGTCCGTCATCTCACGGGCGATGTTGGCCACGAGAGATCCGTGCGCTTGCTCGCGCTCAAGGGAGAACCCCGGCTGCAGCGCAGCGGGGCTGAAGCGCTCATGCACCTCCGCCGAGAGGACGAGCATCCTCACCAGGTTCATCCCGAGGTAAGACGCAGCGTCCCGAACGCTGTCCACGCGCTGCGCAACAGCGAACATGCTCGAGTTGACCAGCTGGATGAGCTTGGTGCTGATGGCCGCGTCCCCCTCGATGATCTCCGCCACCTCGTTCAGGCCCGCGTCTGGGTCATTCATGACCCGCGTCAACCTGGTGTAGGTCTCCGGCACCGACGGGAGCGATTCCAGCGAGCCCACAAGCGCCTGCATCTGGGGCGTCCCGGAGGCCGAGCGCGCACGGAATGCCCGCTCGATCGCCAGCCGAAGCTCGAGCGGATCGCACGGCTTGGAGAAGGACTGATGGGCCAGCAGCGCGGCCGGGAGAGCCGACTTCACGCCCGCTGCGCCGCTGAGCATCAGGCGAACCGTCCCCGGAGAGCGCTCCTGGACCGCCCGGAGCACGGCCTCGCCGTCCACCGGTGCCATGTTCAGGTCGGTCATCACCACGTCCGTGGGGTGCTCCACCATGAACGCGAGGGCGTCCTCACCCTTCAGGAAGAAGTGGGCGTCCCAGTCCTTCTGTTTCGAGCGGAACTGGCGCCGGATCGCGTCGAGGACCAGCGGCTCATCGTCAATGACCACGAGCCGCTTCAAGACACCGCCTCAAGCTCTCGTCCAAGGGGGAGGCGGATGATGAAGGTGGTCCCCACGCCGACCTCGCTCTCCACCGAGATGGTCCCCTGGTGCTCTTGCACCACGACCTTGTGGGCTAACGCGAGGCCCTGGCCCGTACCTTCCCCCACGGCCTTGGTGGTGAAGAAGGGGTCGAAGATCCGCTGACGGATCTCCTCCGGGATCCCCGCCCCTGTGTCGCTGACGCGGATCTCCACGTACTTGCCGGACCGGCAGGTGCTCAGGCGAATAACGCCCTTCTCTCCGGCCTCCTCATTGAGTTCCTCGCGCAACGCATGGGCCGCGTTCACGATCATGTTCAGGAGCACCTGGGCGATCTCGCCCTCGTGGCAGTAAACGTCGGGGAGGTCCTCGTCGAAGTCCTTCTCCACGTCGGCCACGTACTTCCATTCGTGGGAGGCCACGTTGATGGTGGTCTCCAACGATCGATTGAGATCCGCAAGGGCCATCTCGGACGAGCCCGAGTGCGAGAACTCCTTCATCGCCTTCACGATCGTGCTGACCCTCTGGAGGCCCTCGATAGACTGGTCGAGCGCGGTCGGAAACTCCTCCAGGATGTAGTCCAGTTCAATCTCCTCGAACAGCTCCTTCACCGCCTTCGCCTCCCCCTCGCAGTCCTCGCCCGCGATCGCCGTCTCCAGGAGCTTTCGAACCTGGCCGAGCGCCGGAGCCAGCTGATCGAAGGTGTCCCTGAGGAAGCGGGTGTTGTCTCCGACGAACTGGGTCGGCGTGTTGATCTCGTGGGCGACGCCCGCGGCCAGCTGACCGATGGACTCCATCTTCTGGGCCAGCAGGAGCTGCGCGTGAGTCTCCTCGAGCATGTCCGTCGCCTCGCGCAGTCCGAGGTGGACGGCGAGGCGTGCTTTCACCTCGCCCATGTGGAAGGGCTTGGCAATGCAATCGCACCCGCCCACGGCGAAGGCTCGCTCGATGTTGGCTGGCTCAGAGTGGCTGGTCAGGAAGAGGACCGGGATTGCCGCGGTCTTTTCTATCGACTTCAGTCGAGTGCAGGCCTCGAAGCCATCCATGGTCGGCATCTGAACGTCGAGCAAGATGATGGACGGGCGGTGCTCCATCGCCAGCTCGATCGCCTTCGCACCGTCGCAAGCCTCGAGGGTCAAGTAGCCCGAGGTTGCGAGTGAGCGAGCGAGCAGGATCCGGTTGGTCCGGTTGTCATCCACGATCAAGATCGTCTGAGGAGTCCTCATTCTTGGAGCTCCCCACCCGCGAAGGCTTCAGCCTCGACTCTAAGTCGCCCCAGCTCCTCCTCCAGAAGGTCGACTCCCGCGCAAATACCCTCAAAGCGACCTGCTGTCAGATCGCATTCGAGCTGCTGGGCGATGGCTCGCAATGACTCTGCCCCGACGTTGGCGGCCGCCCCCCGCAACTCGTGGGCGAGCCCCGTCACCGCTCCTGTGTTCTCGTCGGCGGCTGAGTGCCTCATCCGCGCGAGGATGAGGGGCACCTGCTCGACGAAGATCTCGAGCACCTCCCGAAGGAGCACTCGATCACCCTCGAAGCGCTGAAGCGCGGAGTGGACCGCGAACACCATGGGCGGCGCCTTGGCTGCCTTGAGCGGGTCGATGGACCCGAGCAGTTGAGAGAGAGCCTGCTGATCCTGCGCAGACATGGACTCCATGACATCGGGCCAGGCAACGGCAGAGTCGCCGGGAAGCTGCAGGTGCCCATCACGGATTCCGACGCGGACCGTCTCGAGGAGCTCTCGCAGCCTCTCGGCCGTCTCGGGTGCGAGCCTCGACCGACCCGCCTCTTTCTGCAGGAGACCCGCAGACTCTTGGATCGCACGACCGTATTCGCTGACTGGATTCATGAGGTGATACCTGCCAAGCGCCGAACTAAGGGGTAACCCTATGCGCGCCAGGCCCGCCTTTGATCGGGCGACCAGGGGGAAGACCTTGAGGAATCCGAAGAGACGGCTGAGTCGGCCCCAGAAGGGCGCATGACGCCGAGCCCGCCCCGCGCAGAGCGGCCGCCCTCGGGGGGGGAATTGTCCCTCCCGCCCCGGTGTCGCCACGGCCCAGGGTCCCCTCGCACCACGGGCCCTCCCAGAGCCACAGGGCATCCTGTGCCACAGGGCGCCCTGCTGCACAGTGCACCCGACCCACCACAGTGCACCCGACCCACCACAGCGCACCCGACCCACCACAGGGCCCCCGTACGCCGCAGGGGCCTCTTGGGTCACCGGGCGGTGCCCGGTCGATGAATCCTCCCGGGTCGCAGGAACCCTCATGCCCACCGCGGTGGGACGGCTCCAACGCGACTCAGCCCCCCGAGCAACAGGCCGACTCAGTCTGCGTCCAAGTCCGCCTCGATCACGGCAGCGGGGCTCCAGCGACAGGAGCTAGCCGGGCGGGTGCTCCGTCCAGAGGACGCGCGACGCCCTGGCGGAAGCTCCCGGGAAACCACCTCTCCGCGAGCGCGCGGTGGCCAGCCCGGACTGGAGGGCTTCAGCGACCGTTCGCGTGGGAACAGGTGAAGCACTTGTGGTAGAGGCCACGCTGCTTCGATTGGCACTGACTCTGAGTGAGGCGGTGCTGGATCAGCGGGTTCACGCCGTCCACACGAGTGGGACACTCCAGCGCCGGCTCAGCCTTCGTCTTGGCCGTAGCCTGGTCCACCCTGGACTCGAACAGTTCGGCCTGGACGGCCAGTACTTGGTTGCTCCCGCTCATCTGTGCTCTCCTCCTACGACGTTCGCGCTAAGCGCGCTCGGCCACGGATCCCTCCCATCACCTTGGATTAATCAGCGGCCGGGGAACGATCCCGAACGCCGAACATCGGTGCGCCGGACACGTTCTAAAGGTGACATCGGCCCTGGATGCCGAGGATTGACAAAAAAATGCAGCCTTCAGCATTCAGGAGGCGTTCGGGTCGGACAGGTTCCGCTGAATGGAGGCCATCGCCTCGCGCGCGGCGTCCGGCCCCCGGTGTCCGTCACGAGAGAGTTCCACGGCGCCGATCCCCGCGAAACCGGATCGAAGGAGCCCGTCCAGCGCGTCGGCCAGGTCGAGGTCCCCCGCGCCCAAAGCGACATGCTGGTGAAGCCCTCGGGGACAGTCGGCGAGGTGAACGTGCACCAACCTCGGCGTCCATCGCTGGATGGTCTCGCTCACCGGCTCATCCCCCGTCACCACACAGTGCCCCACGTCCAGGGTCAGGCCGAGCTCATCAAGCGCGCCTCCGCTCCTCTCGAGGAGCGCCGCGAAGCCCGCCGGACGCTCCACGAACATGCCGGGCTCGGGCTCGAAGCCGATCCGCACACCCACCCCTCGAGCGTGCTCGAGGACCTGTAGCAGCCCCTCGATAAGGCGGTCTCCGAGCGGATGGGCCGCGTCCACATCAAGCGTCCCAAGGACGCCCGATGGCGCCGAACCGGCCCACAGGGAGACCACGCCTGCGCCCAGCTCCGCGGCCAGGTCTACGCAACGGCGATAGAAGTCCACCCGCTTCACCCGCCCGTCGAGATCTTCCTCAAGGAGCGACGGGCGGTGCTTTCGCCGGGGATCCAAGAGGAACCGTGCGCCGGTCTCGATCGCCACGGCCAACCCGAGGTCCTCGAGCTGATCTCGCGTGGACGACACCTCGCCAGGGCGCAGCTGGAAGGGATCAAGGGCTCCGACGTCCGGGGTGATCGCCACCGCCTCGTAGCCAAGGTCGCTGATGAGCTCGAGCGCCTCGGGAAGCCGGTGGGAGCTGAGGCCGTTCGTGTTGTAGCCGATCCGAAACATGGCCCTCGGCGTCAGTCCTCGCGCCGCGCAGGGTCGCCTTCCCCGTCGCCGGCCTCAGCATCCGAGGGCCGCTCTCCCTCTGCGCCAGCGCCAGGCTCGGCAGGCACAGTGGGCTCGGCAGGCACAGCGGGCTCGGCAGGCACAGCGGGCTCGGCAGGCACAGCGGGCTCGGCCGGCTCCTCGGCGACAAGGGGCTCGAGCCCATCGGCCGATTCCTCCTCTCCGGACGGCTCTCGTCGATCCAGCTCGTCGTCCGCAGACCACTCGCCGCTCGCGATGATCCCCTCCGCAGGGCGGATATCAACCGATGAGTCGTAGTACTCCTCGGCCCGCGCCTCGTCGGGGTCGACCGACTCATCGTGAGCATCCACTGCCAAGGGGGGAGGCGCAGAGGACGGAATGTCGAAGTCAGCGGCGCGCGGGACGCTCATCTCGATGTCGCGACGAACCCGACGTAGCTCGTCCTCAAGGCCCGTATCGCGCCACATCTTGGTGACCGCGCGCCGCGCCCGCATCACGTGAGCGACCGCTCTCAGGGCCACATCCGGGAGGCGCGACCCGAAGACCATCAGCGCCGCAGCAACGACCACGAGGAGCTCGAAGCCGTTGATCGTGCCGAAGAGCGCTAGGGCTCCAAAGGTCATCTGCGCTCCACCCGCCGGGCCCACCGGACGAGCACCGCCGGCACGCGGAACCCGAACACTGCGAGCACTGCCGCGGCGATCAGGAAGAGCTCCACCGCGTTGATGGAGCCGAGAAGTGCAAGTGAGGCCGTGATCATCTGAGCCGCCATTCTAACCGCACGCTCGATCAGAGCTCGAAGAGGTCCACCCTTCGAAATTCAGCCTCTGCCCCCTCGGCCTGGAGGGCGATCTGTCCCGACGACGCCGTGCAGTCCCGGCCCTGGTTCACCAGCTCACCGTTGACCCAGACGTCGATGTTCCGGGACCGGCACTCGATGACCATCTGATTCCACTCTCCCGCCGGGTTCTCGGCCCCATCGTTGAGGTTGACGATCCGGCGACGCTGCCCCTCCTCGACGCCCCACTGGGTCGGATCCGGACCCCGACGCGTCTCCATATCAGGCGTCTGGATGTCCTCTCCGATGCACCAGAAGTCCCCCGCGTTCTCGTGGTACATCTGGCACTCGATGGACTGTGGGAACATCCCATACAGGCGACGAGGGGTGGAGCAGTGGACGAGCACCCCGCAGTTGCCGGGCTTCCCCGCCCATCGATACTCGACCTCGAGGCGATAGTCGCTGTACGTCTCCTCGGTGATCAGGTGCCCCTGGGGCGCGCCGAGGCTGACCAGGAGCCCGTCCCGGACGACGAAGGTCGGCTCAAGCTCGGGGTTGTCGTCCGCCTTTGGAATGTCCACGTACCAACCGTCGAGGCTCTCGCCGTCGAAGAGTGAGCGGGGCGTCGGATCCGGTTCCGCGCCGCCAGAGACCGCGGCGCAGCCGGCCAGCGCCCCCACGAGCAGGACGGCACAGGAGGTGACAGTGAGCGCCAGGGCGCGAGGTGACTTGGCGTTCATTTGGAGCGAGGTGTGGACGTGGGAGGACACGGGTGAGGGCCCAGGATAGCGACCGGCGACAATCCCGAACGGCGCCCCCCTCGGCTGGCCCGAAGGCTACGCTCACGTCGATGGATTCCCAGTTCGTCCTCGCCGCCGGCTTCTATGTGGTGTTCGTGCTCTCGACCGTCCTCCACGAGGCGGCCCACGCCTGGGCTGCGCTGCGCCTCGGGGACGACACCGCCCAGCGCGCGGGGCAGGTCTCCCTGGACCCGATCCCGCACATCGCACGGGAGCCCATCGGGATGGTCCTGCTCCCGATCCTGACCCTGGCCTTCATCGGCTGGCCCCTGGGATTCGCCAGCGCGCCCTACGACCCCGTCTGGGCCGACCGCTACCCGCGCCGGGCGGGCTGGATGGCGCTCGCCGGACCGGCGGCCAACCTGCTGCTGTTCCTGCTCGCCGCCGCTGGGCTGAGGTGGGGTCTGGCGAGCGGCCTCTTTCAGGCCCCGGAGGTCCTCAGCGTCTACTCCGTCGCCGAGACCGCTGGCTCCGCGGTCGGGCGCTCCTTGGCCATCTTCCTCAGCCTCGTGTTCGTCCAGAACCTGCTGCTGATGATCTTCAACCTCATCCCCGTCGCGCCGCTGGACGGGAGCGCCGCCGCTGCTCTCGTGCTTCCCTCACGAGCCTTCGCCACCTACTCGAGGCTCATGAGCCAGCCAGGAATGTCCATCATCGGCCTCGTGCTCGCCTGGAACGTCTTCGACCGGCTGTTCTATCCCGCCTATCGCGCGGCGATCGACCTCGTCTACGCCGGCACCCTCTGACGGCGATCGCCTGTCCCACAATCGGCTGCACCCCATCCGACGCGCAGGGGGAAAGACAGCAAGATCGGCTGCACCAACGAGGCCCGAGATGACGATGACCCGCACCGTGAAGACCCTCCTCGCAATTTGCTGCCTCGGCCTCGGCGCGACCACCCCGGTCGCGGCGCAGGAGGTCCTCACCTCCGCGCCCGCCGACGAGGCAGGACTCGTCAAGGTCGACGTCTCGTTCCTCCTCGTGGACGTGATGGGCGTGTACGACGCGGAGCAGGAGATCAGCGCGGATCTCTTCTACCGGCTCAACTGGTCGGACCCTCGCCTCGCCTCCGAAGAGCCCGAGAGCCGCTTCCTGAAGATGGACTCCATCTGGGCTCCGAACTTCCAGTCCACCAGCGACCGGGGGGCAGACGAGATGCTCCCGAGGGTCGTCATCGTTGACCGTGACGGCAACGCCACGTACACCCAGCGACTCACGGGCCGCTTCGGCGCGCCGACGTACCTGGCTGACTTTCCCTTCGACCGGCACGAGATCTCCTTCCCCTTCTTCTTCGCGACGAGCCAAGGCGTGATCGAGTACGAGGTGAACGCCGGACCGATCGTGGAGATCTCGACCCTGCTCGCCACCCCGGATTGGAAGATCGAGGGCGGCACGATCAGCACCGAGCCGCTCCCGATCAGCGCGGCCCTCCCCCCCGTGCCGGGCGCGACCTTCACCGTCGAGGCCACGCGGATCACCTCGCACTACATCTGGAACACGATCCTCCCGCTGATCGTGATCGTGATGATGTCCTGGACGGTCTTCTGGGCTCCGCCTGCGCAGATCGCCGTCCAGTTCGGCTTCAGCGCGACGTCGATCCTCACGGTCATCGCCTACCGCTTCGCCCTCGCCAACCAGGTGCCGCCGCTCGCCTACAGCACGCGCCTTGACGCCTTCCTCAACGGCGCCTTCATCCTCTCGTTCTTCGCGCTGGTCGAGGTCATCATCACCGCCCGCCTCATCTACCGGGAACGCGTCGACGCCGCAGAGCGCGTCGACCTGCACGCCCGCTGGGTCTTCCCGCTGCTGCTGGCCGCCGTGGCGGGGCGCGCGTTCTTCTTCTAGCCGTCCGCGCAGTGCCTGCCTCAGGGCCTGCCTCAGGGCCTGCCTCAGGGCCTGCCTCAGGGCCTGCCTCGGGGCCTGCCTCGGGGCCTGCCTCGGGGCCTGCCTCAGTGGCGCAGCGCGGCGCCCCCGGCCCCGCTCAGGCGCCCGCCCGGCGCAGTAGCCAGAGGTTCCGCGCCTGGACGAGGGGCCCCGGGAGGAAGCCGGCGATGAAGACCGGATCTCCGAGTTCGAAGACGTAGGCCAACAGCAGCAGGTTGCCCGAGAGGCTCAGCCACCAGAAGGAGGCCGGGAAGTGAGCGTCCCCGGATCGCTCGCTGGCATACCACTGGACCACGAAGCGCGAGCCGAACAGGGACTGGCCGAGGAAGGCCACGGCGACCCAGAGGGCATCCGCGGTACCGGACGTCGCGCTGTGCAGGGCCAGGCCCAGGAACCCCAGGCCGCTGAGACCAGCGAGCAGCAGCGCCGGACGCCGGCTGAGCCGGCCCGCCTTGGGGCCGAGATAGGCGATCGATACGTTCCGCAGATAGATGAGGAACGTGAGCCCGTAGCCGAGGCTCAGCGGCAGGTCAGCGAGCTTGATCGCATAGCTGCCCAGGAGGACCGCGCCGGCCACGGAGAGCCACCAGAAGACGCGGGGGGCGACGCTCCGCCCGGCGCGCTCGGAGAGCAGCCACTGGACGAGGAACCTGGAGAAGTAACAGGCGTTGCCCAGCCACCCTATCGCCACCATCAACGTCATCCTTGGGGGGCGGGGGTCGCGAGCCGCCCCGGAGTGGGTTGCTCGCCTGGCCGGCCTCCGGAGAGGCTACCACGCAGCGAAGCGGATCACCGGTTGCGGTACACCGAGTGGCACTCGAGGCAACTCTCGGCCACGGCCTCGTAGGCCAGCTCGAGCTCAGCCGAGCGGTCCACGCCCGGCGCGGCCCGGCAATCGGTGAGGAGCTCAACCATCTTCCCGGTCCCCTCTCGGCTGTCCGTCAGCCACTCGCGGAAGTCATCCGCGAAGGTCGCGGTCTCATCCATCGCGGCGCAGGCGTCGAGGTGCTGGAGGACCGTGCTGGCGGAGCGCAGCGGGTCGATATCGGGGTGATCTGCGCTGGGCTGCCAGCCGTTCTTGCGGACGAGCTTCACCTCATCCCAGGAGCGCGTGAGGGTGATCATGGCCTCGCGCAGCCCGGAGGTGCCCTGGGCCGAGGCGAAGTCGAAGTCGTAGGCGGCGGTCTCCACGGCCGTCGGGAACTCCGCCGTGGCCACCGTGAGGTACAGCCCCTCGTACTTCTTGGCGGTGGTGCACCAGTGACGCATCTCTGCGATGGCGCGGTCGCGGTTCAGCCCGTCGAGGGCCACCGAGCCGATCGCCGCAGCCGCAGGGCCGCGGTGACGTCCGTGGTAGCAGTGCACGTAGAAGGGCGCCTCGAGCTCACGGAACGCCTTGGCGATCTGGAGGACCTGCTCCTCCGTGATCCCCTTGTACTGGATCGGCACGTGCACGTAGCGGAGGCCAAGCTGCTCGGCCCCTTCGACGTCCGGCGCCTTGCCATCCACCGAGAGGATGGTCTTGACGCCCCACGCGCCAAGTTGGGCCAGCGCCTCGCGGTCCACGGGCTCGCTCCCAGTGATGATCCGGTCGCTGAACCGGTAGACGTTGTGCAGCCCCGGGTAGTTGCCGGGAGGAACCTCGGGGAGCGCGAACGCGCCGGCCGCATCCCACGCGCTGCCCTCGAGGGGCAGCGGCGGCGCGACCTGGGTGATCACGCTGCCCGCGGACTCGACCCGTACGCCGCCTTCCCCAGCCTGACAGGAGATCACTGCGACAGCGAGGAGCAGGGCAGCGGGAGCTTTGAGGGGGGATCGCATGGGAGGGTGACAGGGACGACGCTGCCGCCCGCCATAGGCAAGCGCTGTGCCATCCCCGCATCGCCGAGCCTGGGGGTCGCGTGAGGCCCCTCGCGCGGCGGGAGTGTCACGGGACCGGAACAGAGCTGGACGCAGTCGCGACAGGATAGCCCGGATCACCCCTCTCGGGGGCCAGGAGGCCGATCTGACGCAGGGACCCGGCCCAGTACGGATCAGCCGATCCCGAGGAGCCGCGCATAAGCTCCTGGCGCGGCCGTCCCGGGCAAGCCCTCGAGGGCCAAGAGCGCCGCGCCAACGAGGTTGGTGGCCCGCGCCTCGACACAACGAGCCCCGGGGATCTGGCCCTCCACGGCCCGGTGGACCATGTCACGGTAGGCGGGAACGTTCTGCCCCAGCCCCCCCGTGAGCGCCACCTCCACGGGCCCGTCACCGAAGTCGAGGCGCCCGAAGACCGCCTTGGCGCACTCCGCGAGGGCATCCGCCCCCTCCTCGAGGAGCCGACGAGCCTCCGCATCTCCGGCCTGAGCCTCCTCCGTCACCAGGCGCGCCAGCGCGGCGCGGCGGGAGCGGACTTCAGCCCCGCCATCGATGGCCGGCAGCAGCTCGCGCATGTGCTCGAGGCCGAGGGTCTCCATGACCCGGCCCTCGAGCGAGGTCTGGGGCCCGCGCCCGTCGAAGGCGCGGATCGCCGCGACCATGGCGCCCGTCCCCAGCCAGGTCGCGCTCCCCACGTCATCCAGGAGGCTCCCCCAGCCACCCGATTGAAACGTGCTCCCCGATCCGTCTCGCCCGAAGCAGGAGCTCCCCGTCCCCGCGATCAGCACGATCCCGTCGCCGCCGCCCAGCCCGCCAGCGAGCGCACCCACCAGGTCGATGTCCACCTCCACCGCGCCCGGTACGCCGACGCCGACCCTCGTCACGAGGTCGCGAACCGCCTCCCGGTTTCGGGGGGTGCCGACGCTCGCCATGGCGCAGAACACCGAGTCGGCAGGCCGCGGCTCGAGCCCGGCGGCGGCCCACGCGCCGCGCCACGCCTCCAAGACGTGCGCCGCCAGCCGTGATGCCCCGACGTCGTGCAGGTTGCCGCTCGCGCTCTGCCCCTCACCGAGGCGTCGCCCCTCGCCATCCACGAGCAGCACCCGGGTGCTGGTGCCGCCCCCGTCGATCCCGATGGCGACCGGTGCGGAGGCCGTCGCTGAAGCCGTCGACTCAGTCACTGGACCCGAGCGCCTCCAGCGCCTGCTTCACCCGCTCACGGTCAGGGTCGAGCTCCAGCGAGCGCTCGTACGCCGCCCGAGCCTCCCCCTCTCGATCCAGCTTCGCGAGCACGTTGCCCCTGTGATAGGCGACCCGCGCGAGGCTTGGCATCAGGTCCCCCAGCGGACGCGCCACCTCGTACTCATCAAGGTCTGCGAGCGCTCGCTCGAGCTCAAAGCCCCCGCTTGAGCGCGCCTTGGACGCCTGGTACATCGCCTGGAAGGAGCGCTGGTTCCTGGGCTGCTCCACGAGGCGGTCAAACTCGGCCGCGGCGGCCTCGTGGTCGTCCTTCTTCGCCAGCAGTTCGCCCACGTTGTAGATCACGTCCGGATCATCCGGCTGGTCCACCTGCAGCGCTCGGAAGCCCGCGAGTGCCTCGTCGATCCGGTCGTCGTCCCCGACCAGCAGCTGGACCTTCCAGAAGTCGCGGCGGAAGGCGTCGAACTCTCCGAGCTCCTCGATCAGCCCTCGGGCCTTCTTCTTGTTCCCGATGGGCCAGGGCCCGAAGGCGTAGACGATGATCTGCCGCACGCGCGCGTCCACGTTGGCCGGGTCGAGCGCGACCGCTGCCGCCAGCTCCGACTGGTATCGCTTCACGTCATCGAGGGCGCCCACCATCGCGGACAGGCCACCTGTCTCGGCCTCGCGAACGACCCGTGCCATGATCGTCTCGGCCAGGATGAAGTGGGCCTGACTGTTGCCTGGGAGGAGCTCCACGCCCGCCTCCGCGAGCTCGAAGGCCCGGTCGAGGTCGCCCTTCAATCGGTTGCACTCGGCGAGCAAGACCGTGAGCAGACCCCGCTCCTCCCCCGTCGCGCTGGCCAGGCTCTCCTCAATCTGGGTGAGCACTCCGTCCACCGCTGCCCGGTCCACCATCTCCCGGAGCGCGGCGAGCGTGGGGAGGGGCGCGGACTCATCGCCCGCTTCCAGCTCGATGGCCCGGGCGCCGCTGCCGCTGGCGCGGGCCGCCTCGATCTCCGCCTCCGAGAGGTCGGCCACGTCATCCCCCGCCCTCATCCAGAGGGCGAAGCTGGCGATGGAGATGGCGATCAGGACCAGGACGAGGGAAATGAAGCGAGCCATGGCACGGAGAATAGGCGACAGACGCCAGGTTCGACCCGGCTAGCGCCGCTCCAATCTCGACTCCGCCGGTGAGTCCCGCCAGGTGGGGACCTCCGGCCGCGGGATCCAGTCCACCCCATAGAGAGACGCGAAGGTGGGCGCGAGGCGATCGGTCGTGAGGGTCAGGTGGAAGCCCACCAGGCTCGGCCCCAGGTCCTTGCCGCGGCCGTTGAAGGTGGTGCGCCCCCAGCGCGTCCCCAAGGCCACGAGGTCCAGCGAGTCGAACGAGCGGGCCGCAAGGTCGAGGGTCGCCGTCCCGAGGAGCTCACACTCGATCCCGTGCGGAGTTCGCCGCCGGGGCGTCCAGTTGTCGTCTCCGAGGAGCCACGTCTCCGCCGCCCGCGCCCGCGTGCTCCCGGAGAGCTCCACGGTCACCTTGGCGCCGTTCACCTCCACCACTCGCCCTACCAGCCGCGCGAGCGCGACTTCGGCCGGGGCGAAGGGGAGCGTCTGCCCCCGGGCGTCGTCCACGAGGGCCAGCTGCGCGAGGCGGTCGGCCAGCAGCTGGAGCTGGAGCTCCGTGCCCACCTCCGCCACCTCCGGCAGCATCGCCGCGATCTCCTCCTTGGAGCACCAAAGGGTGTCCCGGTTCCACCTGTTGGAGGGGCTCGCCTCCAGCCCCTCCGGCGAGAGGTCGCGCGAGATACGGGAGACCGCCAGCCCGCCCTCGGGGAAGCCGTCTTCCCATCGGTGCGCCGGAGGCTGATCCGCCTCGGGGTCCAACAGCCGCTCGTCCTTCGACAGCTCCCCCCAGCGCTTCAGCGCCGTATCGAGCATGGCGCCGACCCGCTCCGGTGAGCGGGAGTTGATGCGCCCCAGCACCTTGCCCCCGGGCGCGAAGACCCAGAAGCCCTGCCGGGTCCCGCCGTCAGTAATGCGCTTCCCGCCGTTGCTCCAGCGCTGAAACAGGACGCAGTCCTCCTCGGATCCCCGCTGCAGGCGCCAGACCTCGTCTGCGGCGCAGGTGAAGCTCGCCGCCCGCTGGACGACCTCCTCGGTGAAGACGGACCTCCGGTCCGCCAGCCCGTTGCCTCACGTGCACCCGAGCGGGTGCCCGTTCATCAGCCAGAGCAGCAGCGGCCGCTCCTGCTCACTCGCGCGGCGGACCCCGTCCAGGAAGGTCGGCTCCCAGGGGATCCGCGCGAAGCGCATGTCCACCTCGCCAGGAAGCAGGTGAACCCGCCACTCCGCGAGATCGATGCGGCGCAACTCGGGCGCCTCCGGAGAAGCGGCGGCGGCCCCTTCGGTCACCTGAGCTCGAGGCGAATCGACCGGCGCCCCTTGCTGGAGCGCGGCCACGAGGAGGGTGATCGTGAGCATGGAGCGAGCGTACTCGCTGGCGGCGCTGCCGTCGAAGGCCGGCCGCCCCCGCCCAGGTTCAGTCCATGTGGGCGACGACTCGCTCGTCCCCCATCTGGAGCTTCAACGCCACGCGCTGCGCCACCTTGCCGAACATGTTCTCCCACGTCCGGATGAAGCCCTTGACCGAGACGCGGCGCACGAAGTCGACGGTCGTCCAGTAGCGCGGACCGCGTAGACCCTGGGCCTTGGCGTAGAGCTTGGCCTGCTCCGACACCATCCACTCGGAGTGGAGCATGTACATGACGAGGTAGACGCGGCTCAGCCAGATCTGACGGATCATCGGCTTGATGAAGCGCATCATCCACGGGTTGCGGATGACGATCGGGAAGAGCTTGTGCAGGTTCTCGACCTGCCGCTTGTTCTCGAACTCGATGGACGAGGTCCGGTTGAACTTCACGGGGAAGTCGTCGTAGGCCGCCACCGCGTAGCCCATGTCCTCGGTCATCTCCTCGATGTCGAACATGGGGTACGGCTGCATGATCGAGACCAGCGGGTGGTCCACCTTGCAGCGGATGTTCAGCTCGACCGTCTCGAGCTCGTCGTCCAGGGAGGCGCCGGGACCGCCCAGCATGTTCAGGGAGCCAAGGCGGATGCCGTGCTCCTTGATCCAGCGGGCCGAGTCCTCGAGCTGCTGCAGGGTGGTGTTCTTGCGGAAGACGGCGTTACGGATGTAGTCGTTGGCCGATTCGAAGGCGATCCGCGCGTAGACGCAGCCGGCCTTCTTGAGCTTCTCGATGTGGTGCTCCCGCGTCATGTTCGCCATCAAGATGACGTCGAAGGGCAGGCCCACCTCCTTGGGGTACTTCTCGCAGAACTCGTCCAGCCACTTGCCGGAGAGGTTGAAGATGTCGTCGAGGAAGTGGACGAACTTCAGGTTGTACTTGTCGCGGACGTCCTTGATCTCGGCGATCACGTGGTCCACGGTCCGCTTGCGCACGTACTTCGCGTTGGTGGTCCCGACGACCTTCTTCTTCAGCGCGTGGTGGAAGCAGAAGGAGCAGTTCATCGGGCAGCCGCGCTGGGTCACGAAGACCTTGCGGTCGCTCTCCCGATAGAGGGAACCCGCGTCGTAGACGATGGAGCGGTCGGGGAAGCCCAGGGAGTCGAGGTCCTGCACCGGCGGGCGCTGGGAGTTCTTCTGGATCTCGCCGGTCTCGCGGTCGCGGAACCACATGTTCTGAACGAACTGATAGTCCTCGCCTGCGGCGAGCTTGTCGAGCAGCTCAACGGTCGAGAGCTCCCCCTCGCCACGGCAGATCGCGTCCACGTGTTCATTCAGCTCAATGATTTCGGGGCTGAAGGTGGGGTGCGGGCCGCCGAACAGGATGAAGGCGTCCGGCAGCTCCGTGCGGATGCGCTTGGCCAGATCGAGGAAGTACAGGTGCATCCCGGTGGTCACCGAGAAGCACACCACGTCGGGCGCGTAGTCCTTCGTCTTCTGGATCCAGTCGGTGTCCGGCAAGAAGAGCGCCTGGGCCTGGTGGCCGGCGTCCTTGATGGAGCGGCTGAGCCACATGAGCCCGAGCATCTCCTGGGGGAGGTAGTCGTTGATGAAGAGGGTCTTCATCGATCTGACCGGACTCCGGGAGGTGATCGCCGTGGCCGTTTCGGGGCCGATGTCGGTGAGCGTCATGGGTGCGAGGCGTGGGGCGGCCGGGGGCCACTTGGGACTCAGTATCCCCCAGGATGGCGTCCGGCTACAGCGCGGCGCGTCAGGGGCAACTCCCAATGTTATCGGCATCTGGGCACCCGGGGCCTGCGGTACAGAAAACCAGGAACCGCTCGATCATCCCTGGACGGCGCCAGCGCTCTACAAATGAGACGGCATCGGAGCCGCTGGGCGATCAGGCGCGCCTGGCGGCACGGTCGAGGAGCTCCTCGACGCGGGCGAAGGTCTGCTCTCGATCGAACTTTCCCTCCCGCTCATGGGCCGCCTCGACATAGCTCACCCCCAAGGCGGGATCCCCGAGAATGCGACCCATTGCCGCCGCGAGGCCGTCGGGGTCCGCTGGATCCACCAGCAAGCCGTTGACGCCATCCTCCACCACCTCGGGGTTGCCGCAGACGCCGCTGGCGATCATGGGCGTGCCGATGGCCTGCACCTCCAACAAGGTGTGGGAGAGGCCCTCGTACTCGCTGTTGAGCACAAATACATCGGCAGCGCGGATAAGCAGCGGGATCTGATCGTGCGGCACGTTGCCGAGGAAGCGCACCCTGGCCTCAACGTCGAGGTCGCGCGCCAGCGCCCCCCACGACTCCTGCATGTCTCCGTCCCCCGCCACGAGAAGAACCACGTCCTCCTCGAGCTGGGCCAGGGCGCGGATGATGCCGTCTACTCGCTTCCACCCCATGAGGCGGCAGATGGTCAAGGCATAGCGGCGGCCACGCTCAAGGCCCAGGTTGTCCCGCGCCGCCTCGCGTGTCTCGGGGACATCGGCGGCTCGCGGTCCGTGGTAAGCGTTGAGCACCGTCACGGCCTTGTCGGCGGGCACGTCGTGCTCCGTGACCAGAATGCCGCGTAGGAACTCCGAGCAGCAGATGATCCGCGAGGCCCACCCCCACCAGCGGCGCTGAAGCGCTCGGGTCAGCCCGACCTTCCACCCATAGGTCCGGCCCTGGAAGGTGACGATGTCGTCGCCCCGCGCCCACCCCTTGCGATGGGCGATCTCCCAGGCGCCGTCCACCATGATCCGGATCACCACGGGACGCCGCCGCAGGCGCGCAGCGAGGACGTGGAGAAGAGCGAGGTGCTCCTGTACATAGACAACGTCCGCCCACGCCGCCCCGCGCAGCACCGCGAAGAAGGCGCGCAGGTAGCGGATCGGCAGGGGTCCCCGTGGGATCGCCTGGACGGGGAACGGGAACCCCTCCGGCTGGTCGTCGCTGCAGAACGCGATGACGCGGACCTCGTGCCCTCGTTCCATGAGAAAGCGCCCGATGCTCGGCACGTAGACCGCTGGCCCGCCTAGGTCGGGCGGGAAGACAGGGGACGTGATCAGGACGCGCATGTGGATGGGTGCACTCACAGCTGAGAGCGCGCCGAGTCTAATCCCCTACCGCGCCGACCCGCAGCCGCGCCCCGGGTCTCCTGTTCTGGTGCAGGTGAACGACAGATCAGGCGTGCATTAGCCAGGAACCGCCCTCGGCGCTTCCGGTCTGCGCCCCCAGCGGCCCGTCCACATCAAAGATGTCGAGCGCGGCGCTCCGCTCCAGGCAGGTGCGAATCGCATCCATCAACTCGCGAGACTCCGGCGGCTTCTCGAACCACTGATGCATGCCCATCACGAGCAAGCGCATCAGCTCCGTCCGCGAGCGGGGCGCCGAGACGACGATGATCGGCGCCTGCGCCAGGTGGTCCAGACCACTGAGCACCTCCAGCAGCTGCTCTCCCCAGGCACCCGGGAGGTCCAGGTCCATCACGATCGCGTCGATCTCAGGGTGAGCGCTGGCGCAGTCCAGGACCGCGATGGCGTCCTCACAGACCAGCGGACGGTGCCCCAAGGCCTTCACGAGGGAGGCGTAGTGCTCCCTGGTCTCGGGATCTTTCTCTGCGATGAGGACCTTCTGCATGGCTCGATTGGATGGGCTTGGCGGCGGGCTGTTCCTGCGCGGCGTTCATCGGCCGGGCCAGCCGGGCGCCATGGAGCCAATCCCCGATACCTCCCGCGTGCCTCGTTTTGCCGCAGCGGGCGCGGCTCGCCGTCTCAAATCGAAAACCGGCGAGCCCCCATCGGGAGCTCGCCGGTCTTCAACGTCGAGAAAGCGGCCGGAGGCCGCGGGGGGGGGGCAAGGGTGGGCTGAAGGGCGCAGTGGTAGGTTTGAGGGGCTGTAGCTCGGGAGCAGGCGCACGCACCTTCATCGAGACGGGCTCGCCCGCCTGCCGCGCGCTCTCACGGTCAATGACCTTCCAGCGCAGGCCGAAAAGCACAAAGTTGTGCGGCTTGATGTCGCAATGCACGACCTGGTTATGGGCCAAGGCTGGGGCTCTAGGGCCAGGGTAAGGGCAGGGAGG
>CALLKX010000050.1 GCA_938083085.1 uncultured bacterium | reverse complement strand
CTGGTCGAAGGACTTCGGGAAGATGAAGACCCGCAACGAGTTTGGAGAGGGCGCGTCGCCGGCCATCCACGGCGACAAGATCGTGGTGCTTTGGGACCACGAGGGCGTCGACTTCATCGCTGCGGTCAACAAGGAGACGGGCAAGGAAGCCTGGCGGACCGAGCGGAACGAGGTCACCACCTGGGTGACGCCCCTCATCGTTCCCGTCGGCGACCAGGTTCAGGTCATCACGACGGGCACCGACGCCTCTCGCGCCTACAACCTCGAGAACGGCGAGGAGATCTGGTCCATCGGGGGGATGACGACCAACTGCGTGCCGACGCCCATTCACCACGACGGGGTCGTGTACTTGATGAGCGGCTTCCGCGGCTCCGCGCTGCAGGCCATCAAGCTCGAGGGCGCGGTCGGAGACCTCAAGGAGAGCAAGAACCTGCTCTGGAGCTACGGCAAGAACACGCCCTACGTTCCGTCCGGCGTGCTCGTCGACGGGAAGCTCTACTTCCTGCGGGTCAACTCGGGTCGCGTGACGTGCCTCGACGCGGCGAGCGGCAAGGAGCACTTCTCGGCGGAGAACCTGGGTGGGATCCGCTCGGTCTACGCTTCCCTCACGGCCTCGGGTGGGAACATCTACGCGGCGTCCCGAGAGGGCGAGACGGTCATCTTCAAGGTGAGCGACACCTTCGAGCAGGTCGCCTCGAACACCCTCGACGACGCCTTCGACGCCTCACCGGTGATGGTGGACGGCGAGCTGTACCTGCGCGGGCGCAAGGCCCTCTACTGCATCACAGCCGACGGCGAGTGATCCCGGCGAGGCGGCGGTCCGCGTCACGGCTCTTCGGCTCCAGATCACTCTCCATGGCAAGGTCTGTGAGGTAGAGTTTCCGGCGATGGACCGCTTCACCACCTTCAACCTGATCTTCTTCCCTGCCCTGGCTGGTGCGCTCGCACTGGCGGCATGGGGGGGCTGGAAGCGTGGATGGCTGCTCTCCCTCGCTGGCCTCCTGGGCGGTGTGCTCCTGTTCTGGGGGGGGCTCTTGGCCGCGCTGGGCGCCTACTTCACGGCCTGGCAGGAGATCCCTGACCCGCCGGAGGAGGCCTTCTCGGACGGTGCCTCCCTGGTCTTCGTCCTCCTGGTGGGCTGGCTCCCCGGGCTCGTGCTCAGCGGCGCCGCCTTCGCGGTGGCGCGCCTGATCCGTGCGCGTCGGAACGCTGCTGTGAGAGCCTGAGAGGTCCGGCAGGCCCTGGCCCCCGGCCGCGGTGCTGCTCGGCGCTGCGGCGTATCCTCCCCGGCGACCTCAGGCGTCTTCGAAGCGGCACCAGTACTCTTCGATCGCGCGCCGGGGTCCGTCCGCGTAGACCGGGTTGGAGCGCTCGCAGTCTTCGAGGTCGAGGCGCAGGAAGGCCAGCACGGCGGCGCCCTGTGCCTGGTGCAGGCCCTCGAAGCGAGGCGTGTTGAAGTCGCTCGGTTCGAGGGAGTAGCCGAGGAACTCGCCCACGTCGGACCTCGCGTCGAGGGCGGCGAGGAGGAACGCGGGCAGGAGTGCCCGAAAGGTATGGGGGCCCATCAACGGGAGGTCCTGCTCGAGGCGCTCCGCGAGCTCCCGGTCCACGGACCTCCAGTCGCAGCCTCGGAGGAGCTCCTCGAGATCCGTGCACTCGGGGCAGGGGCAACTCACGAGCGGCGGAGCGGGGGAGCCCACACCGGACCACGCCGCGCGAATCTGCACGCGGAGCCTATCTGTCGCCGGAGGGCCGGCCCGGGGGGCCTCCTCTTCCTGCTCGCTGGCCATGACGCCCTGAAGCTTACCGGAGACCGGCACGCCCGAGGCGACAGGGGCCCGCCCGCGGCCCCGCTGCGGGCTCAGTACAGGGTGACCTGGACGGGGAGTGAGAAGTTGGAGACCGGGAAGCCGAGGACCGCGTCGCGGTACCAGCACTGGAAGTGCCAGGTCTCTCCCGACCTGGCGGCGACCGGACCGGTCGGCTGGGAGAGCCCTGTGAGGTCAAGCGCGAGGGTCATCTCGCCAGCGGCCGTGGCGGCCTGGGCGAACGAACTGTAGCGACCGATGGACCCCCCGAGGCAGAGACTGCCGACCGCGTTGCCAGGATTGACGATCTGGTCGATGGTGGTGCTCGTCAGGAAGTACCCCACGGCACCGCCCGGCAGGGCGTTGCAGCGGACCTCGAGCTCGTTGCGCGCGATCGACGGGCTCCCATCCAGGGTGGTCATGGCGACCTGGCCCGTCTGGTTGGGCGCGGCGACGCAGTACGACTCGCCCACGGGCGGGCAGCTCACCAGGCCGTAGACGCCCGGACTCCCGACATCTCCGTTGACCGAGGTCGTCGAACCCCAGGCGTCACCTTCGGAGGCGAGCGTCCAGCGGTAGATGTCGTTCACTCCGAGGCCGGCGTCGCACCCCTGGCCGCTGGTCTCCCGGGTCCGAATGGAGCCCGGGAAGTCCTCGTCGCCGTAAGCGAGCACATCCACCGTCGCGCCGGAGGCATCGAAGAGGTGGATCTCGTCGTTGCGTCCGAGGGAGGAGATTGCGTTGCCCCCGAGCACCGTGGTGGTGCCCAGACTCCAGCTCGCCACGAAGTTGGCGGCGACCCGGTCAGTGACGAGGACGGACTCGCCCGGATCGATGATCCCGGCGAGGGAGAGGTCATAGGTCCCCGCGATGGCCGACTTGTCGTCGATGCTCCAGCCATCGAGGTCGACGGGCAGCGAGGACACGTTGGTGAGCTCGATGAACTCGCCGTCGAGGCCGCTGTACATGAACTCGGTGACCTGGACCTGGCCCGTGGCCTGGACCGAGAGGGCGCCGAGCGCTGCCAGCGAGAGGGCCGCGCGGGAGGGGGTGGAGCGGAGGGTGGAGGTCATGGAGGAGCAGCTCATTCGAAGCTCACCGCGAGGCCGTTGGTGAAGTTGGAGACGGGCTGGCCGCCCAGGGAGTCACGGTGCCACAGCTGCCAGTACCACGTCTCGCCGGGCATGGCGGACACGAAGCCGGTGGGCTGGGGCAGCGCCGTGAGGTCGAGGGCGAGCGCGATCTCTCCCGCGGCGCCCGAGTTCCCGATCTGGCCGGGACCGACGTACCGGCCGATCGGCGCGCCGAGGCAGAGGTTGCCTAGGCTCCCGCCGGGGTTCGGCGAGAAGCCGGTGTTGGCGCTCACGAGGAGGTAGCCCGTGGAGCCGGTCGGCAGGCTGGAGGCGACCAGGGTCACGTCGTTGTCTGCCGCGTCCCGGCTGCCATCGGCGCGCAGCTCGGAGGCCGCCCCCGTGGAGTTGAGGTTAGCGACGCAGAAGGGCGTCCCGATGCCGCCGCACGGGGCTCCGGTGAAGGAGCCAGGGTTGCCGACGTCGCCGTTCAGCGAGGTGAAGGAGTCCTGATAGTCGCCCTCGAAGGAGAGGGACCACAGCAGGGGGTTCTCTGCGCCGATGCCGTCGGTGCAGACCCACGCGGAGGCCTCCCGGGCGCGGACAGAACCGGGGAAGTCCTCGTCGCCGTACAGCAGGCGATCCTCGATGGCGCCGGTGTCGTCGAACACGTAGATCCCGTCGTTCCGGCCGAAGGTGGCGTTGACGTTGCCCTCGAGGACAGTCACGCCGGAGAGGCCCCAGTCGAGCTGGAAGGACGCCGCGGCACCCTCGGTGATCACGATCGAATCGCCGGGGTTGAGGACGCCTGCTGCGGAGAGATCGAAGGTGCCGGCGTTCGCCGAGCCGTCGTCGATGCTCCAGCCGGTGAGGTCGATCGGGGCGCCCGAGGTGTTGGTCAGCTCGACGAACTCGTCGCCGTTGCCGGAGTACATGAACTCGGTGATGCGGATCCCTGCGCTGCCGAAGGGGTAGTTGAAGCCGGCGGGCTTGCCCTCGGCGAACTTCGGGGCGTAGCGCTGACCGCCCCCGACGCCCACGGGCGCGCCAGCCTCGACGTAGTAGTCGAGGCGGCCGCCGGCGGTCCCGGGGATCGGCAGCTGGGCGCCGAACACGCCGTCACCGGCGGCCCCGTCACCGTTGAGGCCGTCGTCGAACATCGGCACCGGGATGAAGCGGCCGATCTCCCTGTAGTAGAGGTTGGCGAAGCCCACCGTCGAGCCAGGGGTCTGGATCCGCGCGGTGATGAAGGTCGGCGTGCCGACGGTCGGCGCCGCGGGGGTGTGGGCCAGCTCGGTGATCTCCGGCTGGACCTTGGTCAGGTCTGCCTGGTTCAGCAGGAAGTTGCGCCGCGTCACCAGATACTGCTCGAGGCCGGGGCAGGGGAGGGTCGAGCCGCCCACGTTCACGGACGTCTGGGTGTTGAAGTTCGACTGGAACTGCGCATAGGTGTAGATGCGCTTGGGGTCCGCCTGGACGGCTGCGTCGATGAGCGCCTTGTAGCTGAGGAGATCCCCCTGGAGGTCTGCCCAGCTGAAGTCCTCGAGCATGGTCCGGTAGTGCGCGAAGTAGCGCTCTCGCAGGCGCGGGATGGTCATCAGTCGCGAGACCGCCGGCCGGCTACCGGAGGTGAAGCGGTAGGTGGGGGAGAGGTTGGTGGTGGTGCCGCCAGGCCAACCGAACAGGCTCACGCCCCAGGACTCGTTGCCGTCGTGCTGGTGGAGATTGATCCTGTCGTGGAGCGGGTCGTAGTAGACGTTGAAGTCAGCTCCCTTGGAGATATAGCTGTCCTCGTCCATGAAGAGGTTCTCCGCCACGAGGGACCAGATGGCCCCGTCCACGGCGAACTTCTCGTCGATGGCTGCGACGTCCGTACCGGAGTTGTTGAGGGCGAACGTGCCGTCGATCATCGGCTGCCAGGGCTGGGCGAGGCCGCCGTCGTCCTTGAGCTGATAGTTCTGAGCGTACGAGTTCGGGTTGGTGCCGATGTAGCGCAGGGCGTCCTGGCCAGTGGAGATGTTCTGGGCCTTGTACCGGGCGCCGCCGGAATCCTCGAAGTACTCGTCCAGCAGCTGGGTGTTGTACTGCTGGACGTTCACGTAGACCCCCCAGTTCTGTCCGTTCAGGCGGAGCTGAACATGGTTTCCCTGGCCAGCGGGCGTGTACCTGCGGACGAAGCGGAAGAACCCGATCTCACGGCAGAAGGTGGGGTCTTCGATCCCGTTGTTCAGGTTCAGCGTCCGGTAGCCGAGCAGCCGCGCGCTGTTGTCCGACTCGGTGATCTCGATGTTGAACGACGTCTTCTGCGAACCCGGGGGCAGGAAGAACAAGGACGAGTTGCCCTTTACCCGGATCCCGACGCCCGGGATGGTGACCGGCGTGGGGAGGTCCGGGCCTGACAGGGTCAGGTCCACCACGAGGTTGACTCCCGTGTTTCCGGTGTTGCGCAGCGTCCCCCAGAAGTTCGTCTGCGGGAGCGTGATGTCGATCGTCCGCAGGACGGTGTCGTCGTAGAGGTCCGTCTCCTGCGCGGGGGCGAGGGGGGCGAGCGCGAGGAGGCCGAGGGCTGCGAGGAAACTCATGAGAGATGTCGGGGGGGGTGAGGCTTGGCAGGACCATCCTACTTCCTGCGGGAGGAGCGGCTCCCTCCATGACGGACGCGGAGGGGGATGTGATCCACATCTTCCCTGGAGTCGCACGTTGGGACGACCTCGCTTCCTTGCAGAGGGTCTCGCCGTGGGCGAGCTTCCCGGGGGGGCGCAGGGAATCAACGTCCCGGCGGCCACGGCGCGGAGACTGTCGCGGTCAGGCCGACCTGAAGCATCAGGCCCAAGGGGGGGCTCCGCCAGGCTCAGGCGTCGGCTCGGGCCACGGCTCGCTCCCGTCGCGGTGGCCCCGGCAGGCTCGCCTGGGCTCCCAGGGGCTCACCAGGGAGCCCCTCCCAGGGTCACCGAGGGGGCAGTTGACCGGGCAGGTTCTGGAAGCCCGGGGTCGGGTTCGCCGTGGGGGCCAGGCCGCCGCGCCCGTTGATTAACCGGGCGAAGCTATGGTCGCGACGAAGGGGGGGGATCGAGATCGAGTCGAAGGTCAGGCCCGAGAGCTCGTCAGGCCCATGGAGGCCGATGAACTCGCCGTTCGCGGAGAGCCGGAAGTTGACGTGAGTCGGCCCCTGCGAGCTGTCCTCGTCTGCCCAGAACAGCAGGTAGCCCCGGGCGGGAATGGTGACGCCGGCGGGGATCTCGAACTTGGTCGGGTCGTTCGGGTCGTCCGTCAGGTGAAAGCCTCCGAGGTCCAGCGGCGTATCCGTTGGGTTCCGGAGCTCGAACCAGTCGTCGTAATCGCCGGCGGCGTCGGTGATCGTCCGGTTGTTATCGGTCTGCGCCTCGTTGATCTGCACCCTCATGCCCGCGCAATAGGTGCCAGCGAAGAGGGGGCTCCACTCGGTCCCATCGAAGGCACGGGCCAGGATCCTGGAGGTCCCCCTGCTCAACGGGAAGGGCCCAGAGGCGGCGGCCGCCGAGGGGCTCACCACGCCCAGCGGGCCGCGCGGATCGGCCCCGTCCAGCGTGTAGAAGACGTTGGCCGAGCTCGAGAAGTTGAGGGCGGTCCCTGCGCGGTATCGCCCGGGGGCTCGGGAGGGAGTCGGGGGGGGCAGCGAGGGGAAGAGCTGCGGGGTCGCAGCAAGCAGCTGCTGCACAAGGACTCGGCTGCGAATGGGGAAGAAGTCGTTCAACAAGCGGTCTCGCTCGGCCACCCAATCCGTCAGGTTGAAGCGTCCGGGCGTATCGAAGTAGTTGCCCCACCGGGCGTATTCCATCAGCACCGCGGGGCCGAGCTCGGCGGCCACCCGGTAGTACGCCGTGGCGGGCACGTTCCGCTCGGGAGAGGCCGGGTCGTAGACCGTGCCCATCACGTCGTAGCCGGGCTCGACCCAGAGGGCCCCCCCCGGTGTGAAGAGATGGAGTTGCGCGCGGTCAGCGAGGAGGCTCCGATAGTCCGGGTGGGCGAGGGCTGCAGTGTGGATGAAGGCCGCGTTCGCCGAGTCGGTGCTTTCGGCCCCGGTGCGGTCCCAGAAGCCGTCGTTCACGGCCGTGGCCGCGCCTCCCCAGAACAGCGTCGTCTCGGCGTCCCAGTTGTGGAAGATGAACCGTCCGTCCGGGTTGACGTCCGCGGGGTCGGCGGAGTTACGGGCGTGGGCCGTGGCCATCCAGTTGTTCTGCGGCCAGTCCGTGTTGCCGGTGTACCAGTTCATCAGCAGGTAGTCGGCGTAGTTCCGGAGGTCCACGCGGTCGCTCAGGGCTCGGTAGGCATCGGTGCCGCTCCACTGTTGGCCCGGGGCGACCCCGCCCGCGACGATGCTCTCGACCTCGCGCCAGAGTCCGGGGGCGGCGCTCCCCACGGAGTTGCTGTTCCCGGCGTCGACGTTACCGCGCTTCACCCAGTCGTACTCCTCGTCATCGCCTCCGCCGTAGGCCGCGGCGAACCGCTCGTCGGGTCGCTCATGGAGGTGGAGGACGCCCCAGTAGAGGCCGTTGAGGTAGAGGTGAACCCAGCGCCCGTGGGGCGACAGGGCGCCCATGTTCTCGTGCAGGTCAGAGGCGAATTCGTCGCGGGTCTCCTGCGCGTGGATCTTGGTCGTCGAGCCGGCAGGCGCGTTGATGGAGAGCTGGCTTCCGCAATCCAGAACCAGGTAGTCGAAGCGGTCGAGTGGAGAGTCGTCGAACACCTTGTATTCGAGCTTCGTGGGCCCGAAGGAGGCCTTGAACTTCAGCGCCAAGGAGAGCTGGCTGCGCAGGCTCAACCCCGTGATGCTTCCCCCCTGGATGCTGACCCCGCAGTCGACCTGGAATTCTGGGCCCGTCAGGGGGTCGAACCACTCGAGGGAGCAGCTGCGTTCCCACAACTCGCCTTCCTCGGTCGAGTTGGCATAGATCCCGGTTCGGCCCGAGGGGGCCATGAAGCCGAAGAGATCGTCGGGGTCCATCTGTAGCGAGAGGGACGGGAGCGCGTCCAGGCACTGCTGGACCTGGGCCGGGCTGTAGGGCGCCGTTACGAGGGCGTCGAGGCCATACCAGGCTCCCGGGCGCGCGCCTCCCAGGTCCCAATTCAAGCCGGTCTGATCGACCCAGTCGGCAGGCAGGCTCCGCGCGAGCGCGGCGTTGAGGTCCTGGTCCTCGACGAGGTCTTGGAAGATCCAGGTCCCTGACGTGACCTCTGAAGGCAGCGAGTTCGTCGCGAACGCTCGCGCGCGCAGAGTCGTCGTCTCGACCGCCGAGAGCGGGCCCGCGTAGGCGAGGTCTTGCTCCGTCGGTTCACGGCCGTCGAGGGTGTACCGGATTGTGGCCGCAGGGTCCGGGTGCTCCAGTCCGAGCAGGACCGGTCCAGATTCAAATCCCGGATCACGCGTGAACGCGACCGGGTCGAGGAGCGCACCCCCGCCACCTTGGTTGGGCCCGCCGGGGGTCGGAGGATCCAGGAAGACGAAGGTGATCAGGTCTGCCTGTAGCCCGTAAGCGATGTCGGGCGCCTGGGCGGGAAACGCCGGCGAGTACTGCGTGGTGATGACGCCCGCGGGGCTCACCAGCGCGAGGTACTCGCCGCTGGCGGAGAGCCTGAAGTTGGTGTGGAGCGGCTGTCCCGCGGTCGCGCGGTCCTTGTTCGAGGCAAAGACGACGACATATTCCCCGGCCGCCAGGGTCTGGGGGGGCAGGACCCACTTGGAGAGATCAGCGGCCTCGTCCGTGAGGCGCCACCCGCCCAGGTTCAGAGGCGAGGTCGACGGGTTGTAGATCTCGATCCAGTCCGACCGGTCACCGTCCTCGTCCCGGAGCCCCGTGTCGTTGCTCGCCAGGAACTCGTTCAGGACCGGTTGCTGCGCGGACAGGTAGCCGGGAAGCGCGCTGCCGATGAGCAGCAGGGCGAAGAATGAGTCCAGGCGGAAGCTGAGCACGGTGAGACGAAGTGGGGGGGGGTGGATTTCGGGACGCGTAAGAAGGACACGCTGCGGAGCATTTACGTGCCCTCAATATACTGTAAAATCACGGGTCGGCGCTGCCGTCCGGCGCCTCCCCGCGATGTCTCAAAACGACCGCACACTCACCTCTCGATACGAGTGGAAGTACTTCGTTCCGGCGAGTCTTCTGCCGACGATTCGTGCCATGGTGAAGCCCTTTGTTCGGCCCGATCACTTCGCGCGGAAGCACTCAGATTTTCGGTATCCCATCGTCAGCCTGTACCTCGATGGGGACGGCCTTGAGCTCTACCGGACAACCGTCGAAGGGCACCGCAATCGCTTCAAGCTGCGCGTTCGCGCTTACGACGACAACCCGAAGTCGCCCGTGTTCCTTGAGGTGAAGAAGCGCTCCAACGTGGTGGTGCGGAAGACGCGCGCGCGGGTCACGAGGGAGGTCGCTGAGGCTGTCCTGAACGGCCGCCCGGCCTCCTTGGCGGGGAACGACGGCGCCGCTGAGTTCGCCCTGCGGCTCGATGAGCTCGCCGCGCGCCCGCTGGTGCGCGTTCGGTACATGCGCGAGGCGTACGAGTCATCCCATGGGGATCCCGTCCGCTTCACGATCGACACCGAGGTGCAGCACTCCATGACCTCGACCTCCAACCTCGCCCTTGAGTCCCACCGGGACTGGGAGCAGACCCCGACCGAGGGCGCGATCGTCGAGTTGAAGTTCTCCGAGCAGTGCCCGTCCTGGGCGACACGGCTCATCGATGAACTCGAGATCAACCGTGAATCCATCCCCAAGTACGTGCTCTCTCTGGATCACGCGATGGATCACGGAGCCCTGGCGCGTCCCCGGCAGACCCAGCTACGACACGCCCTGACCGAAGCGCGGCGACCCCTCCGACTCCCCAATGGCTGAGCTCCGTTCAGCGATCGACAACTTGGTTGCGGGAGGAGCCGCCGGCTCGGCCGGTGTGACGGCCCTCCTCGCGTCCCTGATGATCGCAGCTTTCATCGGCCTCGCGGTGGCCTGGGTGTATCAGCGCACCCACCACGGGCTCTCCTACTCCCGCGGCTTTACCCAGTCACTGGTCGTCCTGACCATGGGCGCGACGCTGCTGATCTTCGTCATCGGGGACAGCCTTGTGACCGCCTTCGGGTTGCTCGGGGCGCTCGCCATCGTCCGCTTCCGAAACGTCCTCAAGGACACCCGCGACACGGTCTTTGTCTTCTTCTCGCTCGTGCTCGGCATGGCGGCCGGCACCCAGCGCTACGGCATCGCGCTGGTGGGTGGCGCGGTGCTCATGTCGGTGGTGACCTACCTGCACCTCGTGGCCTTCGGGTCCAAGACACGCTTCGACGGGCACGTCACCTATGCGGTGAAGCGCGGTGGTCCAGGCGGGGACGATTGGAAGGTGGCGCTCGTGCGGATCGATGAGGTCCTCGGGCGGTTTTGCCGTGGCATTGAGAAGATGACCTCCCACGACTCGGACGAGAGCGTCGAGGTGGTCTCGGCTGTGAGGCTGCGTGACCCTGAGCGGGGTAGTGAGATGATCGAGTACCTCCGCGCCACGCCCGGCGTGGTCGAGGCCAGCCTCGTCCTCCGTGACCGCTACGCCGAGCTCTGATTGCGAGACGCCATGGAGATCAACGAGCAACCGACCGCCGAGCAGGCGATGCCGCCGCTGCCCAAGCGTGTCCCCACGCCGTTCGGGCTGCGATTGCGGGACTTCATGCGAGGTCCCGGACAGTTCTTCGTCTGGATCGGGCTCGGTTTGACCGGGTTGTGGGCAGCAGGTACTGCGGTCCCTGCTCCACAGCTTGTCGGTATCGTGAAGGCCACGGAGGTGGCCCACGCCTTCAGCCAGCCGGGTCGCGTCGCGTCGATCGCCGTGGAAGAGGGCGACGTGATTCGCCTCGGTGACACGCTCGCGCGACTCGAGAGCGGGCCGCTCGAGGCGCAGCTGGAGGTGGCCGGGGGGCAGCTGGCGGCGGTGCTGGCGGATGTGACCTCGCTCGCGGCGTCCCAGGCCCTCGCGAGCGCCGAGCGCCTGCTGGCGAACGGTGACAACAACACCACGTTGGTCCAGGACGGCGAAGCCAACCGCAGCCGGGTCCGGGACGAGGTCTGGCGCCTCCAGATCGAGGCCCGCGACCGCCGGCTCGCGATCCTCGCGCTCGAGGTCGAGATCGAGCGAGACCTGCTCAAGGCGGACCAGGTCCGGGTGCAGGCCGAGCGGCTCACGCCCCTGGTGGACCAGGGCTTCGGCCGGGCGGCCGAGCAGCAAGACTTCGAGCTGGCGGAGCGCACGCTCTTGGGGCAGGTGGCGGCCAACCGCAATCTGCTCAGCGCCCAGGAGGAGGAGCGCGCCGCCTCCGACGCGAGCCTTGAGCGGGCCCGCGGGATCCTCGAAGGGCTCGAGCCGCCGACACCCTCGGTCGCTGCCCGTGAGGCGGTTCAGCTCGCGGCGCGCACCGCCGATGACGCGGCCGTGGTTGCGCTGCAGCAGCGCGTGGAGATCCGCCGGGCCGAGCTCGCGGCCCTCCGGCTGGAGCAGCAGGGCCTGACTCTCACGGCGACCATCGCGGGCCGGGTCGGGCTCGTGGAGGCGCACCCCGGCCAGGTGCTCCTTGCTGGAGCCTTGGTCGCGCGGGTCGAGGCGGCCGACGCGCGCAATGTGACGGTCTTCCTTCCCGAGCCCGTGGCCGCGGGAAGCGAAGCGCCGGAGGTCGTGCTGCTCTCACGTCGCGGCTCCCCAGCCAAGGTCGCGGCAGCGGATGTGGTCGGGTACGGCCGGGGCGTCGAGGAGCTCCCCGTTCGTCTCTGGCGTCAGCCTCAGGTCCCCGAGTACGGGCGCACCCTGATCGTGCGCCCGCCCGAGTCGCTGTCCCTGGTGCCCGGCGAGGTGCTGGGCGTCCGCCTCGAGCAGCCCTGAGCGGCCTCCTTCGCGTCGCGACGACCCCCGGCCGCCGCACGGGCCACGCCGCGGCACGGGAATGCCTCGTGACTGCCATGACGCCCTCGGCGGGCGCTGTTCAGGGCGCTTCGGGTGAGGGCGACCAGCTGCCCAGGCGGCGGTAGCTGGCCGGGTCGGCTCGCAGGACCTCGAGGTCGCCGAGTCGTGACAGAGCGCCCGTGATCTCCACCGGTTCGGCGACCATGTGCAGGATGCGGTCGTTCACGGCCGCGCCGTCAGCGTCCACGAGCAGGACGTACCGGGCGGTCCCGTCCGCTCGCCGGACCATCAATACCGGCGGCACCCCGCCGCTGATGCAGCGAGTCGCGCAGGCCCGGTGCACCTTGAGGTTGCCGGGCTTCATGACGCCGAGGTAGCACTTGGAGTCGACGATCTCACCCTGGAGGGTCGCGGGCGTTGAGGCGGCTGGCGCGGCGCCTGCGACCGCCGCTGCGCCGAGATCCACCAGTGACTCGGGGAGGAGCTCGACCATCGTCACCCCGTCGCGGTCGATCAGCGTCCCCGTGAGGCGCACGCGGTGGCCAGCGAGGTGAACGACGGCGGAGTCGGCCCCACGCTTGCCGAAGACGGTGAGGAGCCAGCGCGAGGTGGGGGCGCCCCCCGTGTTCTCAGCGCCTGGCCGGTCGACGATGAGCATCGGATAGGGGGAGAGCTCGATCTGGCCCTCGAAGGAGCGCTCCACGCCGAACTCGAACCTCGACGCGCCGAAGGGGGCCTGGGTCGCCGCGATCCCTGCCGCGAGACCGAGCGCGACCAGGAGCACGGCGATCACGCGCTCGCGGACGAAGCGCGCGAGCCCCGGCGCGGTCTCGCCCTGCCAGCCGATGTAGAGGGGCTCGGCGTCGGTCTGGGGTTGCTCGCTCATGGGGTCAGGCCGGGGACGAGCCGGCGGAGGAGACGGGGACGGGGTCGGTCTCGGTGCCGAGCGGGAGCGGGCGCGGGTCCAGCAGCACGCGCCCGTCCTCGACCCGGACGCGGAACGTGGGCACGCGCTCGTCGAAGGGCTCGGGGGAGGTGCCGCACCTCGGTCGGTACTGGAAGCCGTGCCAGGGGCAGACCACAAGACCGTCCACCACGCGTCCCTCACCGAGGGGGCCGTTCTGGTGCTGGCAGACGCTGGAGAGCGCGGAGAGGTGCCCCTCGGACCGGAAGATCGCCACGCGGTCGCCGGCGGCGACCACGACCTTGGCCCTGCCCTCCGGGATCTCGTCCACGCCGCAGGCATCCATCCAGCCCTCCGCAGCGGCGGCCTCACGGACCTCCTCCTCGCGATCGCGTGCGCCCTCGGCGCGGGCGGCGCGCAGGTGCAGGGCGCCGAGCCAGACAGCGCCAAGGCCGAGGGCCGCGGGCGTGACCGTCCCGGACTCGGTCTGGAGGGAGCCGAGGGCCACGTGCAGGAGGATCAGCGCATAGGCCACGTAGACCAGCATGTGCAGCGCCTTCCAGACTGGCGCCGAGAGGTTGCGAAGCCAGAAGTCATGGCTGGTCGCGGCCATCAGGACGACGATCACCAGGGCGCAGGCTCCCAGGGGCTGGAAGGGGAACTGGGCGATGCTGTCGACGCGCGTGTTCGAGGTGAACAGGCTGACGATCGGGTTCACGTCGCCGAAGGCGTGGAACTGGAGCGTCGAGAAGGCGCCGTGCAGGAAGGCCACGGTCGCCATGGTGACGCCCAGGTGCCGGCGGTTGTAGAGCAGCGGCAGCCACCTCGGGTCGCGGCGCGCGAGCGGCCCGATGCTGAGGATGATGTGCAGCAGCACGAGCGCCGCCGTACCGAGCCCGCGGATCAGCAGCGTCTCCAGGGTGGCCTCGGGGAATACCGCGGCTGACACGGCCATGAAGACCGCGAGGTAGAGGAGCACGCCGCCGACGACGAGCTGGTCGTAGCGCTTCTTCTGCGGGTTCCATTGCACCGCCTGGTAGGTGTGCCCCATGGTCAGCGGCCGCCCTGAGGGGTGGAAGTGGAGGCGGGTGAGCCGTCGAGGTCCAGGCTCCCAAGGACTCGCTGCTGGCCCAGGCTGAACAGGACCAGGTGCGCCGCATGGGGGGCGGTCAGCGAGAGCCTGCTGGCACCAAGCGGGGCCACCGAACCCAGTAGCTGCGCGCCTTCGGGGAGCGGCGTCTCCATGGAGCCCGAAGGGCTAGGCGCAGCCGAGGCCAGATAGGCGAGGACGTCGGCTGCCTCGAGGCGAGCCTCGGCCATGAGCCACAGGTCCATCCGGTCCCCCTCGCCGGGTACCAGCGCGGCGCCCAGGCCGTCGATGCCCGGGACCGGACGCGCAGCCTGAGCCACGTATGCCGGGGCGGCGAGCACCGAGTCCCGACCGCTGCCCGCGTCCACGAAGGCGTCAGGTCGGACCATGACGCCGGCGAGGACTCCGACGAGCGCGGCGGCGAAGCTCGCGGGGGCCAGCCATCGGTGACGGCGGCGGAGCGGCGCGATCAAGCCTCCGCTCCCGTGCGGTCTCTGGCTGCGCACTTGTGGGGCGTTCGCTCCTCGGCGGGCTGGGCGCCGGTGGCCCAGCGCCGAGCGAGGATCGGCCAGAGCAGCGCGGCTCCGGGGAGCAGGAGCAGGCGGAAGCCCCACGTGGCCGCCCTGGCGTCGGGGTCGATCCTTCCGGCGCCCACGAGGGCGAACGGGATCGAGAAGACCGCGCCGACAGCGAGGTACAGACCAGTGAGGGCGACGAGGACTTCGATGGTGGTCATGGCCGGACGTAGCGGACCGGGCGGCCGGCTCGCGAAGGAGGCTCGATCCTAAGAGGCTGGCCGGCGAGGGAGAAACACAGACGCGTGACAGGGGCAGCGGTGGGCGCTCCGGAGGCGGCACCGGCGCCCATTGAAGAGACGGCCTCGGACCCCTCCGGTGATCTCCGGGGAGGCCCTTCTTCCGGCGTGGTGAGGAGCGCGGGCGGAGTTAGAGCCTCTCGGTGTCCGACGTGTTCTGGCTCGACTCAGCGACGCATGAGGTGCCGGCGAACGTGTACGGACACACGAACAGCGACCCCCTTCACCTGCCATTTGTTCAAAAAAATTGAGGGCTGAATCGGTGCAGGTGTGGGAGCCGTCGTTCGACAGAGGAAGCCGCAGCTGAGCTTGGAGCGAACGCAATTTTGAGACTCATCGCGCGGCGGTGGACTCCGCGGCGCTCACCGTTCAGTCCCGGGGGGGGCCTTCCGGCCCCCGGCCCTCACCTCTCTTCGCTCGGCACAGGGACTCCCTCGTGCAGAACCCTGGCCAGGAGGAAGCGAGTGCGCCCGGAGGTCGTGCGAACGAGCTCCTCGAGTGGAGGGGCAGCGCCCGCGCTCGCGGCATCGGCCTGACGCAGGGTGAGCAGCACCAGCTGCCCGGCGCCGGGCCAGGACCCGTTCACCTCGAATCGGCGCCAGGGGTGGTCCAACAGGAAGTGAAGGTTCGAGTGGGTGTCGAACCAGTCCACGTGGAGGACCTCGCCCTCGGCGAGGAGGGGCGCCAGTTCACTGGCGGTACCGACCATGGAGCGGCGCTCGGCTCGCCGCAGGTCCGTGCCGTAGGCGACCGCTCCGCAGAGCGCGAGGGCGCAGCTCGCCAGGGAAGCCGCGCCCAAGGAGCCCTCGGGCAGCCAGCGCCGCTGGCGGAGGGACCGAGCCGTGAGGGCGAGCGCGGGGAGGCTGAGCAGGAGGCACAGCGCCCGGGCGGAGGGTGGCAAGTGGGTTCCAAAGGCGCCCAGCGCCGCGGCCAGGCCGAGGCCGCCCGTGATGGGGGACAGCAGGCCGAGGGCGCGGAGCCGGATCCTCCCGGCCGGAGGTCCGGTGAGTTGCAGCGCGACGAGCGCGCCGATCGGCGCCGCCAGGGGCAGGAGGTAGCGCAGGCTCGTGCGCGGGACGAGCATGAAGACCACGGTGCCGGCGACGACGAAGGCGAGCAGGGCCCGGCGCAGGGCGCGCTCCTGGTCGTCGCCCTGGATCCTCACCAGCGGCAAGGCCAGGGACCAGGGGGCGAAGAGGAGCAGCACCGCGAGGGGCGCCGTCAAGGCGGTGAGCAGCCGCTCGACCGACCACGCTGCGGCGCGCTCGCTGCCCTCGGCGAGGGGCTGAGCGAAGGCTGCGGCGCCCGCGTCCTGCCAGGCCATGAGGGCCCAGGCGCCGATGGCAGCCAGGGAGAGCGCCCAGGCGAGGCAGGCCATGGGTTGCACGAGACGCCGGAGCCCGCCGGTGGCCCAGGCGGCGGCGAGGAGGCCAGGGACGAAGAAGCCGACGGCGGGCGCGCCCTTCGCCAGGAACCCCACCGTGAACCCGGCGCCGACGAGGAGCCAGCGGCGCGGGCTGGAGACCGGGGCTGCGAGCTGGACCGCCGAGGCGAGGATGGCGACCCCGAGCCCGGCGGCCAGCAGCCCATCGAACTCGGCGATGCGGACCTTCTGCATCGTCAGGACTCCCGTGGCTCCGGCGAATGCGGCCCAGGCCGCGCGCTGGAAGCCGATCACAGGTGCGAGCACCCGGGCGCCGATCCATGGGCCGAGGACGGCCATCAGCGCGAAGGGCAGGCGCAGGGCCAGGACGGTCTCGCCCAGGAGCTGGAAGCTGGCTGCCACCAGCCAGTAGGCCAGCGGAGGCTTGAAGGTGTAGAGCTCCCCGTAGAGCTGCGGGACGGCCCACCCCCCCTCGCGGAGCATGTGCCGCGCGCCAGCCCCGACGATGCCCTCCATGGTGACAACGGGGGCGAGGTCGAGCTGCGCCAGCGCCACGAGCGCCAGCCCACCGAGCAGGA
>CALLKX010000049.1 GCA_938083085.1 uncultured bacterium | reverse complement strand
AGGGTCTCTCTCTCGCTCCCGAGACGGGCCGTGAGTCGTCAGTCCACGTGCAGCTCGAAGCTCTCCACGAGGTCGTCTTCGGTGTAGCTGAAGCGCGCACGGAGCGCCTCTCCGCGCAGCTCCTTGATGCGCCCCTGGGGGTCCCTCCGGAGCTGAAGGGTGCCGTCCGTGAACTCGCCTCCCGGGGTCAGGTGGTACGCCGGGACAGAGGCGCCGCCGTCGCTGAGGTACTCGGCGATGAGGAGCATCTGGTCCGCGCACGCGGCGTGGCCGGCGTCGAAGCGGACCTTGGCGAACTCGACCATGAGCTCGCTGTCGGTGAACCACTGGTTGGCGAGGGTCGCGAAGGCCTCCTGGGGAGCCTTCAGAAAGAACTCCACGTTGCCACGGATGTGGGAGCGGTCGAAGCGGCGCCCCTCGTGGAAGTAACGGGTCCACGCCGCATCCCAGGTGTTGTCCTCTCCGTCCCACAGCCCGAGTTCACGGAACCGGGCGCGGGTGGCGCTTCGGTCCATCCCGCGGATCAGGTCCTCGTGGAAGACCACGGCGTCCCCCGCGGCCCGTTGGAGCCCCTGGAACTTGCGTCGGAAGAGCTCGGGGCGCCGCCGCCGGCCGACGGTGTCGAGCATGTTGTGCGCGACCTCGTGGGCGAGACAGATCAGGTAGACGTCGGTGACGCCGCGGCGTGGGGAGTCGGGGCCGAAGCTGTTCTCCCGGACGCCGAGGTCCATGGCGAAGATGTTCACGCCGCTGCGGCCCTTCACTCCTGGGTTCTTGGCGCCGGGGCCGACCCAGTCCGCGACGCCGACGACCTCCACGTCCCACACGTCCTCGGGCATGGCGGAGAGGACCTCGTGCATGGCCTCGAGCTGCGCCTCGCTGGCTCGGGCGTTGTCCACGAACACCACGCCCAGGTCGACCAGGAGCCGTGCGTATCCCTCGGCCTCTCCGAGGGCGCGCGCGACGGTCCGGCGACCTTGCGCCGAGTCCGGCGCCGCGTTCTTGAGCACCACCGTGAACTGCCCGAAGAGCGGCGTTCCAAAGGGGTCCACTTCTGGATCGCGCCGCGCTCGGCGCAGGGTGCCGGGATGTTCCTCTGCGAGGGCCAGGAGCGAGCGCAGGAGCTCCCGACGCGCGGCGTCGGTCAGGAAGCCGCGGCCGAGGTCGTTCTGGAGGGCCCGGAGGGCGCCAAAGACCTCCCCGCGCAGGGCCTCGTCGTCCTTGAGGGCGAGACCGAGCGGATCCCCGTGATCGGCGAGCGCCCGCTCCAGTCGCCCGATGTGGTCGGCGTGTCCCACGCCGCGCATCCACCAGACCGTCCCGTTCAGCCCACCCGAGACCAGGTCGAGCACGCCGTCCCCGTCCACGTCCGCGAGCTCGGGGGTGGTGTTGTCCTTGATGACCTCGCGCAGGTTGACCGACTGGCCGGTGGCCACGTTCTCCATCAGCGTCTTCGGACCGAAGCTCGGGGGAGAGCCGGGCTCGCGCTGCTCGAAGAGCGCGACGTAGCCCCAGTTGACGCCCATCAGCAGGTCGAGATCCCCGTCGCCTTCGAGGTCGCGGAGCCGGGGGGCCGAGTTGTAGGCCTCGCCCAGCTGACCGATGCGCTCGGGGGCCTGAAAGTAGGGCCCCTTGTCCGCCTGGCCGCCCAGGGGGATCCCCCTCATCCACCGCAGGGGGCCCTCGAACTCGCCGGTGACGATGTCGAGGGTCCCGTCGCCGTCCAGGTCGCCCACGTCGAAGCGGGCGCCGCAGCCCGGGGGGAGCCCGAACTGGAAGTCCTCGGCCTCGAACCGCCAGGCGCCCCGTTTACCTCGGTTCAGGTAGACGTGCAGCCGCCCGGCCTGGGTGCCCACAAAGAGGTCCTCGAGCCCGTCACCGTTCATGTCCGCGACGGAAGCGCCCGTTGAGCGCTCACCCCACGTGGAGCGGCCCGCGGCCTCCACGGGCTCGGGCCTGGAGAGCGCACCCCGCCGGTCGCCGCGGCAGAGCCAGATCCTGCCGTCGCCTGCGGCGACGAGCAGGTCCCGCTGCCCGTCACCGTCCCAGTCCACGAATCGCGGCGTGGTCTGGCCGTTGAGCTGGATGGGGGCACCCCCTGCCACGAGGCGGACCGCCGGCTCGAAGGAGAGGGTGGCCCGCGGCGCGGCGGCGGACTGGGCGGCGGACGGGGCGGCGAGGAGGAGCGTGAGGGGGAGCAGGGGCATGGAGCGAGCTTCGCAGGGTGTCCCTGCTCTTGCCACCCTGGGAACCGTCAGCGCCTCGTGGTCGGGCCGGATGCTCGCCCAGAGCGGGCCAGGGAGACCGTGGCCAGCACCGTCAGCAGCAGGGTGGGGCCCACGAGCCGGACGAGCCACGGCTCGTTGGACCAGAACCCCGCTTGTCGCTCGAAGGCACCGATGAGCAGCGGGAGGAAGACCAGGCAGAGCGGGAGGGCTCGGACCAGGTCCAGGGTCCACTGCCGTCTGGCCACCTCGGGGGCGCTCTCGCTGGAACGCCTGCGCGCCGCGGATCGGAGCGCGATGAGGCCGATGGCTCCGGGCACGAGGTACCAGCTGAGGAGCAGGCCGAAGCCGAGGAGGTCGACGACGTCATCGAGGGACGGTGCGCCCGAGACCTCGCCCTGGGGCATCGGTGAGACGGGCTCCAGGAGCAGCCCGAGCGCCGGGCCGAGGACAAGGAGACAGGCGAGCGGTGAGGCGAGGGGAGTGGCCGCCTCGGCGGAGCTCGCGCCCTGCCGGGAGCGGGCGACGAGGAGCAGGAGGCACAGCAGGGTCCAGCACGCCGACGCGTAGAAGAGTGAAGCCATGGGCACCGTCACCCAGCGCGGCGGGGAGCCGAGGCCCCGCTCGACCTGCCGGTCAAGGCTGGTGGATCGGCTGCCCTCGGGGACGTGGGGGACCATCAGCTCCGGGGTCCGGCCCCCGAACCCGTAGGCGATGACCTCCGCCAGGGGCCGGATGGGGGCGACGTCGAGCCAGCCCTCCCCAGGGGCTCCGGTGGCCACGTCCCAGGCCGTCACCGCGGCCTCGCGTCCCTCGGGGAAGGTGTCCCGGGTGAGGCCCGCGTGGAAGCTCGGCAGCAGGCCCACCACGGCGAGCCCTGCTAGGACGCGCCAGGGCACACTCGAGCGGGTGCCGCCGTCCGGCGACGGCGCGAGCGACCTCGCCAGCTCGGGCCCCGAGTAGGCGGCCAGGGCGATGATCCCGAGCGTGGCCCACCAGCTGTTGTGGACCCAGTCCCGATCGATCATGGGCCAGGTCAGGTTGAACCCGACCACGGCCAGCAGCAGCCACTCGTACCCGCGTGGGCTGAGGGCCAGCGTCGCGGCCCGCCCTCTCAGCCGGCCGAGGAAGCCGTGGCGCAGCTCGACGCATTCGTCTTCGAGGGCGTCGATGTCCCCGAAGCGCCGTCTGGCCTCGGCCTGCGATTCCTGGGGGGTCATCCCCTCGGCGGTGAGCTGCTCCGCGAGCAGCTCCACGTGCAGCTCGAGTTCCTCACGCACTTCTCGATCGTTCGAGCTCATCGTGCACCTGCTGCGGTGAAGGCGGGGCATGCGGGGAGGGCGCAGCGCAGCACCAGGGCGATCGCGCCGGTCAGCTCACGCCAACGGTCGTTTCGATCCACGAGCTCGCCTTGACCGCGCGACGTGATGGAGTAGATCTTCGCGCGCCTTCCGGATTCCGCCTTGCCCCAGTTGGACGAGAGGTACCCGGCTTGCTCGAGGCGGTGCATGGCCGGATACAGGCTCCCCTCCTCGATGAGGATGGCACCCTCCGAGCGCTGCTCGATCCAACGGGCGAGGGCGTAGCCGTGCTGCGGTGCGCGGCTGATCCCTCGGAGGATCAGGTGCTCAAGGGTTCCGCGGGGGAGCTTGTTTCTGGGGTCCATGGGGACGGGGCGTGATGGTGGAGGCGGGGCGGTCGGGCGACGGCGTGGGCGGTCTTCGGAGGCAGCGCGTGGTCAGGGGGCCGAATTGGCCGTGGCGGCCTCCCAGCGAGCGCTGCCCCCAGCCTTGAAGGCAGCGGCGGCGAGGGCGAGGACCACGCCGAGGAGTCGAAGCGACCTCCCCCCGGAGAGCGGGCCGTCGAACTGGGGCGCGGCCGCCGCGAACTGGGTGGACGAGATCACCGGCCCCTCGGTGCGGTAGGTCGCCTCAAAGGTCTCCAGGTCCAGCGCCGGCGATGAACCGTCGGCGCTCTCGTAGCTGATGTCGGCGATCTCGAGGTTGATCGCGCTCAGCTGTCGCGTCCCGCCGATGGCGGTCACCAGTCCGACGAGGACGAGCGTGCAGGCCAGCTGCTCCGCTCGGCTCCTCTTGAACGCGGACCCGAGCCACACGAGGGCGGCGGCGAGGCTGACGATGAGGCCCAGGGCGAGGAACTCGTCGGCCATGGCGAGCGCGTACGCCACCTCGGAGGGGGCGACCATGCCGGCGCTCGCGGTGAACTCCCGGTTGGAGCTCGCGATCTCGAGTGACCGGAGGGCGGCTCCGACGACCGCGGGGGAGAGGACGAGGATCAGGGGGCGAAGGTTGCGTTTCATGGGAAGGGGGCGCGGGTGACAATGGCCTCAAGAGCCAGGTGCCGAGGCGGCGGGCGCCACGGGGACGATGCATAGTTCGCCTAGGTATAGTATGCCTAGTTGAGCTAGGTAACCTGGGATTCCGCAGGACTTCAGCCGGGCAGCGGTGCGCTGCCAAAAAAATGAGCCGGGAGCCCCTCCTGGGAACTCCCGGGGGATATCTGACGGCCCTGGTTCGGTGGGGTCGCCGGGCCCTTGAGGACGGAACGGCGGGCTGGACTGGGAACGTCGAGGCAAACCGGCACCCTTCGGCTTATGTCGAGATCCTTGAGGATCTTGACGCCACCGTTCAGATCCTGAGGGCCGATCCTGGCGCCCTCTCCCGCGCCGTTCTCACCGCAGGCTCCCCGGATCACACCTTCGCCTCCGGCTACCTGGTGAACGGACCGTGGGCGGACGCGCTCCATCACGTGGGACAGGTCGTGTTGCTGCGGAAGATCCTGGGGCATCCCGCGCCCCAGCATCAGCCGTTCCTGGGCCAGCCGCCGACGACGGAGTGATGCGGCCGGTAGTCGTGCCATGATCGAGCCTGAATCCAACGAAGCGAGCGACGAGGGCTCGACCTCGGAGACCTCTCGGGCCGGCGCTGACCGCCGGCGCCGACCGACCCCGATGATCTCGCGCTACTGGCTCCATGGGCGAAGGCGCGGAGGTCGACGGGATTGTGAGCGCCGGGGGATCTACGTGGACCGCTATACCCGGCTGGAGAGCGTGCTCGTCCTCTGGATCGCAGCCGCTGCGGTCGCGGACCTCGTGCTGAC
>CALLKX010000048.1 GCA_938083085.1 uncultured bacterium | reverse complement strand
TGCTACACCTCGTCGATCTGCGCCGCGGGGCGCGTGATGACAGAGGACGGACCGCGTGAGGTGATGGTGTTGGTCGTCGCGGACGAACCGCGGGGCCGGGAGAAGTTCGGTTCGCGGGTGACCGGTGGTACCGCCCTCGCGATCTTGCGGCAGGCCTTCGGGCTACCGCGCACCCTGGCGCTGGTCGCCGAAGGCACCGGGCCGAGGCGCGAAGCTGCCCGCGGTCCGAAGCTCTTCCGTCGGGACGACCAGCGAGCCGCCTCGTTCGGGGCGCCCTTCGACGCATCCTGGCTGGGAGAGGACCTCCCCTGGGCCGCGATCCCCAGCGATGAGTCCGATGGTGAGCCCGCCGTCAAGCCGCTGGAGGGCCGCCGATGAGGCCGGGCTTTATCGATGGACCGATTCACCCCGGAGGGGCGGCGCCGTCCCTCACGGCGCTGCTCTCCCGGTTCGGGGGCGTGGCCTTCGACGCGCGGTCGGGGGAGACGCTCTTGCCTGGCGACCTCCGCCTCGAGCGGGCCCCCCGGGACGTTCACCAGGACTCACGTCGAGTGGGGCCGGGGGACATCTTCGCGGGCTTGCCCGGGCTGCGCGTGAACGGTGCCTGCTTCGTTCCCGAGGTCCTCGGACGCGGAGCTCTTGCGGCCCTGGTGCCCGAGGATGCGGAGATCGACGACCTCGCCGATGTCCGCGTCGCTCCAGAGGGCGGCATCCTCTGGCGCCATCCGCGGGCCACAGAACTCGTCGGGGCGCTCGCGACCCGGGTCTATGGGAGGCCCGACGTGACCCTGGACCTCGTGGGGATCACGGGGACCAACGGCAAGACCTCGGTGGCGCACCTCGCCGGCGAGGTGCTCACCCATGCCGGACGGCGACCGGCGGTGCTCGGCACCGCGGGCCATCGCCTCGCCGGGCCAGCGGGTCCCGTCGAGCTCCCCGCGAGCCACACCACGCCGGAGGTCACCGAACTCGTGCGCCTCCTCGCGCGCCATCAGCGCGCCGGCGGCGACAGCGGCCTCATGGAGGTGAGCTCCCATGCGCTGGTGCAGGGTCGAGTTCAAGGGTTGGAGCTGAAGGTCGGCGCGTTCACCAACCTCACTCGTGAGCATCTTGACTATCACGGCTCCATGGCGGACTACGGTCGCGCCAAGGCTCGCCTCTGGGATCACATCCGCCCCGGCGGCACGGCTGTGATCGCCGGAGACGGCGACGGCGCGCGCCGCATGCTCACCGCAGCGGCGGCCCGGGGGCTCAAGGTCCTCGACGTCGCGATCGAGGGAGACGCCGCCATCACGGCGCGGGACCTCGAGCGCTTCGCCGGCGGGACCCGGCTCACCCTGCACGGGCTCCTCCCCGAGCCGGCGCGGCTCGCGCTCCCGCTCGAGGGCGAGCACAACGTCCAGAACGCCCTCGTTGCCGCCGGGATCGCCTCGTCCCTTGGCTGCTCTCCGGCCGTGATCGTCGCCGCCCTCTCCCAGGTGACCGCGCCCCCCGGTCGGCTCGAGCCGGTCCGGCTCCCCTCGGGGCTCCGCGGCGCCCCCTTCGAGGTGTTCGTGGACTTCGCCCACAGCCCCGACGCACTCGAGCGGGTCCTCACGGCCCTGCGAGCGCGGATGGACGGAAGCGGGGCGGGCCGCCTCATCTGTGTGTTCGGATGCGGAGGCGATCGCGACCCGGGCAAGCGGATCCCCATGGGCCAAGCAGCGGGGCGCCTCGCGGACGTGGTGTTCGTGACGAGCGACAACCCTCGCACTGAGGACCCCGCGCGCATCGCGCAGGCCGTGGCCGAGGGCGTCGAGGCCGAGCGCGGCGCGGCGCCGTACTTGGAGCTGGATCGACGCCGTGCCATCGCCGCTGCCCTCTCCATGGCGGGCGCGGGCGACGTGCTTCTGATCGCCGGAAAGGGGCACGAGACCACCCAGACCGTCGGCGACGCGGCCCTGCCCTTCGACGACCGGACCGTCGCCGCGGAGCTCCTTGACGAGCTCGCCCAGCGGAGGTGCGCCTCGTGATCCCCGTCCGCCTCATGGAACTCCACGCGGCCTGCGGCGTGCTCTGGTCTGCCGTGCCTCCGGGCGCTGGCGACCGCTCCATCAGCGGGGTCACCACCGACTCCCGCGGCGACGTGAACGGCAAGCTCTTCCTCGGGATCCCCGGGCCGCGCTTCGACGGCGCCCGCTTCGCGGAGGATGCCGTGAGGGGAGGCGCCGCCGCCGTGCTCGTGGAGGACGGGCCGGGCGTGCAAGAGTCCCTCGAGGGGATCGCTGCCAGGAGCGGGGTCGCGGTCGCCACCTGCGGCGACGCGGTCTCGGCGCTGGCGGCCATGGCCGCCGTGGTACGCGGCCGCTCCGCGGCCAAGGTGATCGGGATCACAGGGTCCTGCGGGAAGACCTCGACGAAGGAGATTCTCGCCACGCTGCTGGGCGCGACAGCTGAGACCTGCGCGAGCCGGGCGTCCTTCAACAATCACATCGGCGTGCCGCTCACGCTCCTCGAGGTCACGCCGAGCGCCGCGTCGCTCATCGTGGAGATCGGGACGAATCACCCTGGCGAGATCGCGCCCCTCGCGGCGCTCGCCCGTCCGGACATCGCTATCGTCACCAACGTGGGTCGCTCGCACCTCGAGGGGCTCGGCAGCCTCGCGGGCGTCGCGGAGGAGAAGGGCGCGCTGGTGGCCTCTCTCTCCGGTGGAGGCACGGCGATCCTGAACGAGGATTGCCCGAGCACGCCGGGCCTTCGTTCCCGGGCGTCGGCCGGGGTCCAGATCGTGACGTTCTCGGCTGCGGGCGCCCCGGAGGCCGGCCTTCGAGCCTGCGACCTCGAGGTGCACTCCGGCGGGACCCGCTTCATCCTCGATGGGGGTGCGGTCCCTGAGGAGGAGCGCGGCCGCGTGGTGACCGTCCCGCTGCTGGGTGAGCACGCCGTGGCGAACGTCCTGGCTGGACTCGCTGCGGTCATCGCTACCGGGGCGAATCTCGGAGGCTGCCTCGGGGCGATCCACCGCCTGCGACCCGCGCCGCACCGGCTCGAGGCGAGCACGGCGAACGGGGTCATGATCATCGACGACGCCTACAACGCGAACCCCGAGTCCGTGGCGGCGGCGACCCGGCTCCTCGCGCGGGTCCGCCCTGACGCAGAAGGGGGCCGCCGATGGCTGGCCCTCGGAGAGATGGGGGAGCTGGGCGCCGACTCGCTGGCGCTCCACCGAGAGGCGGGGCAGCTGGTGGCGAGCGAGCCCATCGATCGCCTCCTCGTGGTGGGGCACCCCGAGCCCGGCGGGCCTCTGGCGGCGACCCTCGAGGGAGCCCGAGCGGCGGGCCTCGACGCGGAGCATGTGAGCTCCATCGAGGAGGGTGCCCGGCGGCTCACGGATCGCGAAGACGGGCTCGCGCCGGGCGATGTGCTGCTGGTCAAGGCGAGCCGCGCTGCCGGACTCGAGGCCCTCGCCGACCAGGTCCGGGCGACCCTCGACGCGGAGGCTCCCTCCGCCCTCGGCCGGAGCGGCGCGGAGGTCCTGACTTGATCTTCGAGCTCTTCCCCTCGCTCCTCGACGCCAACTCGATCTCCTTCCGGGCGGTCATGGCGGCGACGACTGCCATGGTGCTGACGCTGCTCCTGGGGTCTCCGACCATCGCCTGGCTGCGCCGGCATCGGGTGGGAGAGAACACGTCGAAGACGGACTCCGCCGAGCTGGCGAGGCTCGCTGAGGCGTCGGGCAAGAACGCGACGACGACCATGGGGGGGAGCTTCCTGATCGTCTCGCTCGTGCTGAGCGTCCTGGTGTGGTGCGACCTCGGCAACCTCCAGGTCGTATTGGGGCTCGTGCTCGTGGCCGGGCTCGCCGCGGTCGGCTTCGTGGACGACTACCTCAAGCTGGCGGTGGAGGGCTCCCAGGGGCTGTCCGCCAAGGCCAAGCTCGGCGGTCAGACCATCGCGGTCCTCTTCGTGGTCGGCGCCTTCGCGTACTACGCCCACGACTCCGGGCGTTACTCGTTGCTGGCCGTCTATCCGCCCTTCTTCAAGGACCTCGTGGTCCCCCTCGGGGACTCGCTGCTCGGCACCCTCGCGTTCATCTTCTTTGGCTGGCTCGTGATCGCCGGCACCTCGAACGCGACGAACATCACTGACGGGATGGACGGCCTTCTGGCTGGCTGCGTGGTCCTCTCGGGGACGGCACTGTCGGTGTTCTGCTACGTCACCGGCCGCCTCGACTGGACCCTGTACCTGAACCTCCCGTACATCCCCGAGGCCGCCGAGATGACCGTGGTGGGCGCGGCGCTGGTCGGGTCCTGCCTCGGCTTCCTCTGGTTCAACGCCCACCCCGCCGACGTGTTCATGGGGGACTCGGGGTCCCTGCCTATCGGGGGCCTCATGGCGTGGATGGCGGTGGTCGCGAAGCAGGAGCTGGTCCTCCCGGTCCTCGGCTTTGTCTTCTTTGCGGAGCTCGGCTCGAGCGCGCTGCAGCGGGCCTGGTTCCGGTTCTCCGGCGGCAAGCGTCTGTTCACGATGGCGCCGATCCACCACGGCCTCCAGACCAAGGGCGGCATCTTCCGGCCGGGCGCTCGCCCGTGGCACGAGGTGAAGATCGTGACCCGGGCCTGGATCGTCGCCGCCATCTGCGCCATGGCCAGCCTCGCTCTCATGAAGGTGCGCTGATGTCCATGCTCACTCGTTTCCGATCCCCGCGAGGGGGCTCGCCCTTCGCGCGGTTGGCGTCGATGGTGCCCGACGGGGCGTCGATTCACCCCGCGGGGCCGCGGAACGCTCTGTTCTTCACGACCCTCGCCCTCCTGGCGTTCGGGATGCTCATCCAGCTCTCCCACGCGTCCACGACGCTGCCGGCCGCGGAGTTCTCCAGCGCCATGGGCGAGCAGCTGGTCTTTCGCCTCGCTGGCGTCGGGATCCTCCTGGGGGGCATGTTCATCGGCCCGCGCGGCATCGAGCGGCTGATCCCGGCGGCGACCGTCCTCTGTACGCTCGCGCTCGTGCTCGTGTTCGTTCCCGGGTTCGAGCAGCCGATCAACGGCGCCCACCGCTGGATCCGGATCTTCGGTCGCGGTCCCTCCATTCAGCCCTCTGAGATCGCCCGCGTGGTGTTTGTCCTGTGGGTCGCCAGGCGCTGCGCAATGCTCGACGGTGACCTCCAGAGCCTGCGGCACGGCTTCATCCCCACGCTGCTCATGGGGCTCCTGGCGGGCGGGTTGATCTTCCGGGAGCCGGACCTGGGCGGCGCTCTGCTCTTCCTGCTCTGCTTCGGACTGACGCTCTTCGTCGGGGGGGCCCGCAAGCAGCACGTGGCCCTCGTCGCGGTCGTGGGCGTCGGACTGATGCTCGTGGCGCTGAGCACCTTCTCTCACGTCTCGGAGCGCTTCGCGGTCTGGACCGGTGGCTCGACCAACTCCCAGGTCACTCGGGCCAGCGAGGCGATGGCCTCGGGCGGCCTCACCGGCGTCGGCTTTGGCCAGGGCGGCTTCCGAAACGCTGGCCTCCAGTACACCCAGACGGACTACGCGCTCTCGCTCGTCGGCCAGGAGTTCGGGATCCCCGGGCTCCTGCTCGTGGTGGGGCTCTTCGCGGCCTTCGTCTGGTTCTCCCTGAAGCTCGTCCTCTCGGTTCGCGACCGCTTCACGGCGCTCGCGGCCTTCGGGCTCACCCTGTCCGTGGCCCTTCAGGCCATGGTCCACCTTCAAGTGGTCACCCAGCTTGCGCCGCCCAAGGGGATGGCGCTCCCGTTCCTTTCGGACGGGGGAAGCTCCCTCCTCGCGTCCTGCCTTGCGGCAGGGCTCGCCCTGGGGGCGGCGCGTCCGCGCGACCATGGCCCCGCTCCTCGTACCGCACTCTGACTCATGCAGCCCATCGAACGATACGCCCTCGTCACCCTGCTCTTCTTGATCGTTCTCATCGTCGTGGGCGCCCTATGGGATGACGGGGAGGTGGGCGCGGCCGAAGGGCCCGTCCAGGAGATCTCACGCGCCGAGCGGGCGAACAGCCGCTCGGCCAGCGGAACACTTGGGAGCAGCCGAGAGCAGGCCCTCCCGCTGAACGTGCGAGAGCCGGCGCCGGAGGTCTCCCGTCAGCGGACCGCCGCGCCTCAGCGCCAGGCGGCGACCCAGCCTGAGGCCTCGAACGTTCGCCGCGAGGAGGCGACATCCCCGGCTCGGAGCGCCGGTGCAGCGCCCGCCACGGCCTACGTCGCGCGGCGGTCGGGCTCGCCGGGCCGGCCGGGGGCACCCTCCCCCCAGGAGCTCGAGGGGTCCATGCGGCCCGAGCCTCGCAAGGGTTGGGCTGGCGGCTACCTGGATGCACGGAACCTGACGTCCGCGGCCAGTCCGAGTCGCGCTGAGGCGAGACCTGCAGCGACTTCCGACGAGTTGGCCCTGGGCGCTCGCCGCCGGGGCGCTGACAGAGGGGCTGAGCCGCGGCCCCGCGCCGAGGTCGCCGAGGTGACTCCGCCGAAGACTCGCGCCTACACGATTCGCGGTGGCGACAGCCTCGAGGCGATCGCCCGGCGAGAGCTTGGTGATCCTCGGGCTGTGGATCGGATCGCATCCTTGAACGGGATCGCCAAGCCTTACACCATCTACTCGGGGCGCACGCTCATGCTGCCCGTCAGCAACGGCGGCGCCTCGACCAACCCTTCCGCACGGACCTCCTCTGCCCCGGACGCCTCCGCACAGGTGTCCGCCACAGCAGGCGGTCGACCGATCTACACCGTCCGCAGCGGCGACTCTTCTCTGAGTGTCGTCCTCGAGCGTCAGTTCGGGACCTACAAGCGTTCCCTTCCCCTCGTGAAGACCCTGAACCCCGGCCTCGACCCCAACCAGATCCGGGTTGGGATGAAGATCGTCATGCCCCGGGCAGACGAGATCCCTGGGGGCGCGAGCGTGGCCTCGGCGTCCTCAGCCCCGACCCGCGGGTCGTCCACAGAGAGCGCGAGCCCCGCCGTCTCGACCCCCAGGGAGTTCATCGTTCGATGAGTCGCCGCTTTCGAATGGGCCTCTTCCTGTGCCTCGCGGCTGCCACTGGGCTGCACTTGCGTCCCTGTCTTTGGACGCTTCGCGGGGGCTGCGAGCCTCAACCGTCGATCGTCCAGCCGGTCCCCGGATTGGAGCTGACCGTTGCCCAGGTGCGCGGCCGCCGTCCCTCCCTTGGGGATCTCTCTGGGGGTCCGACCCTCGTTGGGATCCAGGCCGCAGTGGCCGAGACGCGCTGACCCAACCCGCTCATGGCTGAAGAGAACCCCCTCTCGGGATACGAGATCCCGCGCAGTGACGCTCCGCTCGGTGACCATTCGCAAGGTGGCGCGGAGGGGCCAGCGGATCTCGGAGCCGGTCCGACGGGGACCACGCTCCCCGGTGGTGTCCAGGGCCGCGGCCTGCGCCTCGCCATCGCGGGTGGCGGAACCGGCGGGCACGTGGTCCCCGGGCTCCACCTGCTCGACTCGCTCCAGGAGGTCATCGGTCGCGCTGGCGGGCCGGCGCCTCGCCTCGAAGATCTGCTCTGGTTTCATAGCGGGCGGCGCGCCGAGGAACGCTGCCTCAAGGAATTGGACCGTCAGGTCGGGAGCCTCGGCGTCGACCTCGAGCGCGTGGTCCTCCCGATCGAGCCCGAGGGCGGCGGCGCACCCAGCCTCGTACGCCTGAGCCAACGGATGGTCCCCTCGTTCTTCAATGCCAGGAAGGCCATGCGGGAGCATCGATCCCAGGTGTTCCTGGGCCTTGGCGGCTTCACCACGGCGCCCGCGGCGCTCGCCGCCCGCGCCCTGGGGATCCCGGTTGTGCTGCTGGAGATCAACGCGACGGCCGGGAAGGCAACGCGGACCCTCGGCCCCTTCAGCCAGCGCGTCCTTCATGCGTGGCGTGAGACCCTTCCGCCGGATCGCGAGGGGAAGAAGCACCAGCTTGTCGGACCGCCCGTGGCGCCGCGCTTCGTGCCGCCGGCGGATCGTGACCAGGCTCGACGCGGCGCCAAGGATGACCTCGGCTTCGATCCCGATCGACCGTTGCTGCTCGTCCTCGGCGGGAGTCAGGGCGCGCGCGGCCTCAATGCCTTTGTCCGGAACCACGTGAGCTATCTCCTGGGCTCTGGTGTCCAGGTCCTGCACCAGGTGGGCCCTGGGCGACGCGCCGAGGGCGCGGACAGCCTCGAGGGCTACGAGGCGATCGAGTTCCTGGACGATGTCTACACCGCGCTCGTCGCGGCGGACGGCGTGCTCTGTCGGGGTGGGGCGTCCACCCTCGCCGAGATCGGCGCCATGGAGACGCCGGCCTGGGTGGTGCCCTATCCGCACCACGGTGACCAGCACCAGGTCCGCAACGCGCGGCAGCTCAGCGGCGGCGTGCGCATCGTCGAGGAGCAGGACCTCGACCACGGCAGGTGCGAGGAGCTTGTGCGATTCCTCGGGGCGCCCGGAGCCGAGGAGCGCGAGCGCATGCGGCATCACCTCAGAGAGGCGGTGCCTGCCGACGCGGCACAGCGCGTGTGGACCGAGCTGGAGGAGCTCGCGCTCGTGCGCTGAGGAGGTACCTCTTCGGAGGAGGCCGCAAGGCCCGCTGCACGGGGCAGCGCCCACGGCGTGATCCCGAGGGGCCGCCGCCGGGCCGACGTTCCGCAGCAGGGCCTTTGACCCGCCGCAGGAAACGCCCGTCTTTCGGGACCCTCTCCTGGTTGCGAGCCGCCCCTCGGCCTGGGCGAGCAGTTCGGCAGGGTCATGTCCACTGCCAGTCAGCATCACCGCCAGAAGGCGTCACTGGCAGAAGGCCTGGCGGGGGCTCAGCCCGATGCCGAGTGGGCCGGGCGCGCTGCTGCGCGCTGCCCGAAGGAGCGGTCCCCTCAGAAGGAGAACCGCGCGCCCATGTAGTACCCGCTCAGGTCGAGGTCCGTATCGATCTGGGCGTCGTCATCGGTGTACTCCGCGTCGATCTTCATGATCTTGTAGCCGACCACCAGATCACCGATGCTGAAGAGGTCCACCGAGGCAGAGATCCCGATGTCGAAGATAGAGGCCTCGGACTCGTCGTACTCGACGACGATCCCTCCGGCGTCCGCGCGCAGGTCCACCGGGCCCCAGGTCCAAGCGGCCCGGGCGGCGAGCAGCGGCACCGGGATCAGCTCTTCAGACTCGATCAAGGTCCCAGCGCCGCCGATCTCCTGGAGCCGGAAGTCGAGGTCGAGCAGGGTCGCGCCGAAGCCGAGCCCGAGGTCGAGCCCGTCGAGCGGGATGATGTCCCAGGTGAACAGCGCGCGGGCGGTGTCGAGCTGGATGTCCGACGCCACGTTGGTGCCCGCGCTGATGACCGAGCCCTGATACTCGAAGTTGCCCGTGGCGGTTCCCGTCCCCTCGAAGTCGACCCCGTACCCGGAGATGGAGAGCTCTGCCCCGGCGAAGTTCAGCCTCACGAGGCCTCCCACCACCGCCTCGTTGTCATCGAGGCCCAGGTCGTTGAAGCTCGAGGCCACCGAGGTCCCGGCGCCGTCTCCGACGCCGAGGTCCCCGTCGATGCCGACCGAGGCGATGAAGGGGGTGATCGAGGCGCTCGGAGCGCCACAAGCCGCGAGGGCCAGGGGCGCCGTGAGGGCGATGAGGTGGAGGTGTCGCATGGGCAGCTGGGGTGGGGTCTGAGGGGCCGGATGTAGCTGACTTCGTCCTGGGGCGGTGATTCCTTGAGCCCAGGGGGCCAGGGCTCGAGGATCTGGGGCTTGGGGCGCACCGAGGGACCTATGGGGGGCCCATGGGGGACCTTGGTGGCGGTGGAAGCCTCGCCCGCTGCCCTGCGGTTTGGCTAGCCTTCCTCCGGCGGAGGCGTCTCCGAGGAAGGATCCTCTGCAGCGTAGGCTCGCCAGGCGGCGACGATCTCGGACGCGAGCTCGAGGTCCTCCTGCTTCACGACGACCTGAGTGGGGCCGATCAGCCGTTGGGCCGCGCTGAACTCGTCCATGAGTTCGGAGCCTGCCGCCCGGGCCGCCACACCCTCGGACTCGAGAAGACCGACGAGCAGCTGTGCTTCGATGTACGAAGCTGCGGTGTGGACGACACGGAGATCCAACGAACTCATGTCGTGAGTCTCCGGTTCCGGGCTCGACGCTTCAAGCGGGTGTCCCCGTTTGGTTGGATAGGGTCCGTGTCGAATCGAACCAGCGAGAGCACCTCCGCGCGCGCCGCATCGGCGCACCCCCGACTTCCTCGGAAGATCCACATGCTTGGCGCCGGCGGCGCCGGCCTGTCCGGGGCCGCGCGCCTCCTGGCAGACGCGGGGCATGAGGTCTCGGGACATGACCGTGAGGCGTCTCCCTTCACCAAGAGCCTCGGCGCCTTCGGCGTCGACGTGAAGCTCGGTCCGAGCGTGGCGGCTCACCTGCCCGCAGGGGTCGAGCTCGTCGCTCGCTCAGCGGCGGTGTCCGATGACGACCTGCAGGTCTGCGCCGCCCGCGAACGCGGCATCGAGGTCATCAAGTACGCCGAGCTCCTGGGCCGGCTCAGCCCACCGGACCGGACGCTGGCGATCGCCGGGACGCACGGCAAGACGACCACCACGTGGATGATCTACGAGGCGCTGGAGGCGGCGGGTGGCCCTGCCCCTGGCACCCTGGTGGGCGGCCTCCACCAGGCCCGCGGGGTGAACGCCATCTCTCCGGATCCCACCGGTTGGTTTGCCGTCGAGGCCTGCGAGTACGACCGCTCGTTCCTCCAGCTGCAGCCCTTCGGCGCCATCGTGACCAACTTCGAGGAGGACCACCTCGACTGTTACGGGAGCCTCGAGGAGCTGGAGCGTGGCTTCTGCCGCTTCGTGGACCGGGTCTCCGCTGAGGGCCTCGTCGTGCTCGGCTCGGAGGTCCCCGAGGCCATCGCCGAGGCGGCGCGAGGCCGGGTCTGGCGGCTCGGGAAGGAGATACAGCTCGACCTCCTCGGGCAAGACCGGGGCTACTTCCGCTTCCAGGTGCGCGGGCCGGGTTGGGCGACTCCCGAGGTGCAGATGTCGATCCCCGGCCGCTTCAACGTCGAGGACGCGGCCCTCGCCATCGCGCTCGCCGTGGGCTGCGCCGGCGTGAGCCCCGCCGCGGCAGCGCGCGGCGTCGCGGAGTTCCCGGGCGCGGCTCGCCGCTTCGAAGAGTGGGGTGTGTCGGGCGGAGTTCCCGTCGTCCACGACTACGCGCACCACCCCACGGAGGTCCGTGTCACCATCGAGGCCGCGCGTCGCGCGTTCCCTGGAAGGGACCTCGAGGTTCTCTTTCAGCCCCATCAGGCCAGCCGAACCGCGCGGCACATGGAGGGCTTCGTGGAGGCCCTGCGTGGGACTGGGCGGGTCGTGGTCTCGGAGGTCTACGGTGCCCGCAAGCACATCGACCGTATCGAGGGGGCCGACGCGGAGACGCTCGCGTCCAAGCTGCGCAGGGCCGGCGTGGACGCCGTGGCCGGGAGCTCGCTGCTGGATTCCTGCGGCCGCTTCGTGGATGGGATGAAGCCCAACGCCTGCGCCCTCGTCATGGGGGCGGGGGACATCGACACGCTCAAGCTGGACCTCCTCGATGCACTGGCCTTGCGCTTCCCTTCAGGGAGCTGATCTCAAGGAGCGGACGACGCTCCACGTTGGCGGACCGGTCGCGTGGCTCCTCGAGCCGGCGGACCCCGAGCAGTTTCGCGAGGCGATCGTCGCCGCGCGCGAGCGCGCGATTCCCATGCGAATCCTCGGAGGCGGGGCCAACGTGGTGATCGACGACTCGGGGCTCGAGGGCGTGGTCATCTCCACCGAGCGCCTGAACCGGATCTTCCGTCCGGGCGACGTGAGCGCGGAGGAGACCCTCGACGAGCAGCTCCCTTCGGCGCGGGTGGCCCCGGCGAACCCGGCGGACGACCCGCGGCTCGTGGTGTGGAGCGGTGCGCCCCTGCCCAAGCTGTGCCGTGCCGCGCGGGACCTCGGCTACTCCGGCCTGGAGAAGATGGCCGGCGTCCCCGGACACGTGGGGGGCGGGATCGCCATGAACGCCGGCGGTAAGGACCCGGACGGGACCCTCTGGCAGATGAGCGACGTGGTGGAGCGGATTCGCCTGGTCAATACAGCGGGGGAGATGGAGGACATCACCCGCGACGAGTGGACGCCCGAGTACCGGGACGGCCGGCTCGGCGACGGCATCGTCGCGGGGGCGGTGCTGCGCTTCGAGCCGCGCTCGAAGGCCGAGGTTGCCGAGGCCTCCAGGGAGTACCTGCGTCGCAAGAACGCGGTGCAGCCGGTCAGGGAGCGCAGCGCCGGCTGCGTGTTCAAGAACCCGGATCCCGAGCGGTCGGGCGGCAAGACCGCGGGGCTCCTCGTGGACGAGGCCGGCGGGAAGGGCCGCCGCCGGGGCGAGGCGACGATCTCGGAGCGGCACGGGAACTTCCTCATCAACCGCGGCGCGGCGACCGCGGCCGATGTGTTCGGCCTGATCGAGGAGGTGCAGGACCTCGTCGCGCAGCGCTCAGGCGTCGAGCTGGAGTGCGAGGTCAGGCTCTGGCGCGGGGACGAGGGGCGCGCGGGCTCCTAGCCGCGCTCCCTGAACCGGGCACGGATCGACTCCACGACCGCGGGCGGCGCCTTCCGGACGGAGCCGCAGTCGAAGGGCGGCGATGGGTCGTACTCGATGCCCAGCTGCACCGACATGGCGAGCTCGTCCCCTGCGACTCGCGCCGCGAACTCGAGGGCCATGTCGATCCCGGCGGAGACGCCCGCCGCGGTGAGGTACTTGCCGGAGGTCACGACGCGCTGCTCCGTCGGGATCGCGCCGTACTCGGCCAGGCGCTCCAATGAGATCCAGTGCGTGGTGGCCTCGCGCCCCTCAAGGAGGCCCGCCGCGGCGAGGACCATGGCGCCGGTGCAGACCGACATGGTCGTGGTGGTCGTGCGGTCGATGCGGCGGATCCACTCGAGGAGCTCCTCGTCTCCCTCCAGGCCGCGGGTCCCGAAGCCCCCGGGCATGAGCAGCACGTCCGCCCGCTCGATCTCATCGCGACCGGCGTCGCAGACCATGGCGAGGGCGCCGTTGTCCGTCCTGGCGGTCCCGCGCTCTGGCCCGACGAAGCGTACGCGCGCCCCGGGGAGCCGGGTCAGGACCTCGTAGGGACCGACGGCGTCGAGGGCGGTGATGCCGTCGAACAGGTAGATGACGATGTCCATGTGGTTGACCTCCGGGTCTCGCGAGATCATACGGGGGCCGTGGCTGGCCGCGGGCGCGGGCGGGATCGACCGAGAAATGCAGGGGGCGGCGCAGGGAACCGGCTGCCGGAGGGTCTAGACTCTCGTTTCAATCTCTCCACGAGGCCGCCGACCGGGAGCGTCCTCGTCTCCGGAGCCCTCAGGTGGGGGGCTCTTGGAGCCAACGATCCCGCGACAAGAAGATGACTCAGGTAGATCCGGTTCCTCAGGTCGAGGGGCCCTTTCCCTTGTCGACGCTCCGACACTCGGTGGCGCACCTCATGGCTTCTGCGGTGCAGAAGCTGATCCCCGGCGCGCAGTTCGGCTTCGGGCCGTCCATCGAGCACGGCTTCTACTACGACTTCGATCTACCGGAGCCGCTGACCGACAAGGACCTGCGGAAGATCGAGAAGGAGATGCGCCGCATCTCGAAGCGGTCGCCCGCGATCGAGAAGGAGACCCTCACCCGCGAGGAAGCGAAGGCGCGCCTCGAGAGCTGGGGGCAGACCTTCAAGCTCGAAGGGCTCGACCTGATCCCCGAGGGTGAGGAGATCACCTTCTACTCCCACGGGGAGGGCGACGATCGCTGGGGCGACCTCTGCGAGGGGCCTCACGTGGACTCGCTCAAGGATCACCAGTTCCACTTCAAGCTCCAGCACGTCGCTGGCGCGTACTGGAGAGGGGACGAGAAGAACCCCATGATGCAGCGCATCTACGGGACGGCCTTCTGGACCAAGGAGGAGCTCACCGGGCACCTCGAGTGGCTCGAGGAGGTCAAGAAGCGCGACCACCGGAAGCTCGGCACCGAGCTGGATCTGTTCAGCGTGCACGCCGAGGCCGGCGCGGGGTTCGTCTTCTGGCACCCCAACCTCGGCACCGTCCGGCGCGAGCTCGAGCAGTTCTGGTGGGACCTGCACACCCGGGGTGGATACAAGGCCGTGTACACCCCGCACGTCTCGCGGGAGAGCCTGTTCGCCGTGTCGGGGCACCTCGAGAACTACGGGGAGATGATGTACGCGCCGATGGAACTGGACGCGTTCCCCTACCGGGTCAAGCCCATGAACTGCCCGGGCCACGCGTTGATCTACAAGGACCGCGGCCGCAGCTACCGCGAGCTTCCTCTCCGATGGGCCGAGCTCGGCACCGTGTACCGCTACGAGCGCAGCGGCGTGGTGCACGGCATGCTCCGCGTCCGCGGCTTCACGCAAGACGACGCCCACATCTTCTGCACGCCGGATCAGCTGGCCGAAGAGATCGCCGGGGTCTGCCGGCTCATCGACAAGGTGCTCACCACCTTCGGCTTCGAGTACAAGGCCTACCTCGCCACCCGCCCGTCCGAGAAGACGATCGGCGACGAGGCTATCTGGGCCCGCGCCACCGCGTCCCTGGAGGAGGCGGCCAAGATCGTCGGTCTGGAGCTGGAGTTGGACGAGGGCGGCGGCGCCTTCTACGGCCCCAAGATTGACTACAAGATCAAGGACGCCCTCGGGCGCGAGTGGCAGAACAGCACCATCCAGTGCGACTTCAACCTGCCCGAGCGCTTCGACCTGAACTACACCGATTCCGACGGCGGGCTCAAGCGGCCGATCATGGTGCACCGCGCCATCCTCGGCTCCCTCGAGCGCTTCGTCGGCGGGCTGATCGAGCACTTCGGCGGCAAGTTCCCCTTCTGGATCGCGCCGACCCAGGTCGCGGTGATCCCGATTCGTGAGGAGCACTCGCCCTACGCGCGCAAGCTCGCCGACGCGCTGGAGTCCGAGCTGTTCCGGGTCGACGCCATGCTGGACGTCGGGCACATGAACAAGAAGATCAAGCACGCCCAGAAGGAGCAGGTGCCCTACATGCTGATCGCTGGCGAGCGAGAGGCCGCGGAGGGTACGGTGGCCGTGCGGCGCCGCGGGACCCGCGAGCAGCAGGTCGTCCCCTTCGACACCTTCGTGGCGATGATCCGCCGCCTGCGCGACGAGCGCTCGCTGGAGACCCCCGAGGCGGGCGAGCCCGTCGCGGACGCGGGCGCGGCGGAGTGACCCCCGCGCCAAGGGCAGAGAGCTGGCCGGTCCCGGCCAGCTCTCAGCCCATCCAGGGCGCCTCGTAGCGCAGCCCCAGGTTCAGGATCTTCTGGATCAGCTGCGGGTAGCTGTAGCCCAGCCGCTCGAAGCTCTCGGCGAAGTCCTCGCCGAAGCACAGGTCGGGGTTCGGGTTGGCCTCCAGGATCCAGACCTGCCCCTCGCGGTCCATGCGCATGTCGATGCGGCTGTACCCGGAGAGCCCGACGGCGCGGTGGATTCGCCGGGCCGTGCGGCGGATACGCTCCGCCGTGGCATCGTCGAGGTCCTCTGCCGGACCGGTCCTCAAGCCGATCTTGCGCTGGTACTCGGGGTCCCACTTCACGCGGCTGGTGGCGATGTTTGGGACCCCGGGGGAGAGGTCGTCCATGAACAGCTCCCAGATGGGGCTGATCTCCACGCGCTTGTTGCCGAGCACGCCCACGGTGAGCTCTCGGCCCTCGATGTACTCCTCGCAGAGCGCGCCGGTTCCCACGGTGTCGTGGATGTAGGTCACCCGGGTCCTGAGCTGGTCGAGGTCATGGACGATCGAGGCCTGGCTGATGCCGGTGGAGGCGTGCTCGCTCCGTGACTTCACGAAGAGCGGCCAGCGCAGGCCCTTTGGGAGCCGCGGCAGGCGCTTGGCGCGCGGGGCGACGAAGAAGCGCGGTGCCCGGATCCTGTGGTAGGCCAGGACCTTCTTGAAGAGGGCCTTGTCGTTTGCTGCGAGCAGCCCGCGGGGGTTGCACCCCGTGTAGAACTGCTTCATGAGTTCGAGCCACGAGACCACGGCGGAGTCATAGATGCCCGCGTCGTGGAAGTGGGTGAGCAGGTTGAAGGCGAGGTGAGGCTTGCGCTCCTTGAGGACTCGCCGGATCGGCGCGAGCTCGTCGACCACGGGGACGTGGACGACCTCGTGCCCGAGGGCGGCGAGGGTCGTGCACACGTCCATCTCCTGCTTGATGTCGTTGAGCTCCTTCTCCGTGAGGCCCTCCACGGACGCAGGCGGCGCGAGGTGGGCGTGCATCAGGACGGCGACGCGGAGCTTGCGCTTGGTCATCGGTGGTACCTGGGGTGACCCCCGTAGACGAATTGGGAGGAGAGGGAGGTGAGCAGGATGGCCGAGTCGAGCAGGGCGTCGGCATCGCCCCTGGGGAGATGTAGGTCCTCCGCTCGCGCCCGCATGGCCATCTCCCGGACCACGTGGTCCAGGAGATAGCGGTGCTGCCCGGTGGCGGCCGCGACCTGGCGCACGAGGCGCGAGCGGTGCTTGCGGAGGAAGGGCGCGAGGCGCGGCGCGTCGGCCGCGGCGCCCTCCCCGCGCGGGAACGAGTGGCGCAGCTGACCGTTGAAGGCCGGCGTCCCCTCGCTCGCATAGATCTCCTTCTTCTGTTCGTAGTACTCGCGCAGGGTCGTCCGGACGCGGGCAAGCGGCTCCTCCCTGCGGCGCGTGGTCCGCCGCGGAGTCTCTCGGGCGACGCTGCCCATGAGCTCATGCGTGAACATGAGCTTGTCGAGCGCGGCCCAACCCTCGTAGCGCTTGCGCCAGCGGCTCCCCGGGCGCAGCCACACGGCGAAGGTCTCCGCGAAGTCCTCCAGCGGGTGGCTCTGGGCGTACCAGTAGTCGAGGTGCTGGACGTAGGCGCGGCTGTTCGGGTCCGGGGTGTAAGAGCTGCTGTAAGGCTCGCCAGCGCGGCCGAAGACCTCTCGCCAGCGCCGCTTGCGGCGGAGGCCATAGGCGTTGTCCAGCGCGTGGGCGGCCTCGTGGCGCATGATCTTCATGCAGCCCTCGCGGGTCGCGCCCTCGACCTCCAGCATCTGCGTCCGCTCGAGCCGCACGAGCCGCGGGTGAGCGAGATAGAAGGGGACCGCGAAGCCGGTGGAGTCGTCCGGGGTGAACCACTCGGTGGAGAGCCAGGCGTAGGGGCGAAACCTGATCGAGCGGCGCTCGAGCTCCGCGTGCAGCTCTTCGAGCCGCGCTCTCAGGGGCGACGTCTCAAGGGTCAGCCCGAGGTCCTTGATCGGGATGTCGAGCAGGCGATCTTGGGGGAGGCGGGTCCAGTCCATGGAGAGGGCCCCGCGGAGCGAGTGCTCCGCGGGGCCCTGAGCCTAATGCACTTCCGCCGGATCTCGCCAGCGGCTGCGCAAGGTGAGGCGACCTACTTGAGGTCGAGGACGCCGGTGCCGGCCCCGCTCGTAAGGGTCTTGGTGTTGGCGAGGTAGTTCGAGCCCATGGTGAGCATCGTCCGCCAGGGGCGGGAGGTGCGATCACCGCAGAGTCCGAGGGCCACCACGGCGGTCTCGCGGACGGCGACAGAGTACTTGTCCTCCTTGTCCGTCACGATCTCGCAGAGGATCTCGACACCGCGCTTGTCCCCGATGTACCCGAGGGCAGACACGGCCGCGATCTGGCGAGCGTCTCCGTCCTCGTCGTCGAGGGAAGCGTTCAGGACCTCCAGCAGAGACTCGGCGACGCTCTCGTCACCGAGCATGCCGAGGGCGAGTCCCGTGCGCGTCTGGAGCAGCGGCTGCTCCTCCGCGTTCACCAGGGTCTCCTGCAGCGACTCGATGGCCTCGCGCGCGCCGACCATTCCGAGGGACATGGCGACGTAGCCGCGGGCGTCCTCGTCACGGACCTGATCGAGCTTCTTGAGCAGGCGCGGCGCCGCATCCGACGTCCCGCGCAGGCCCATGGCGATCGAGTAGGCTCCCAGGTCCGCCACGCGCTTGGCGGAGCGCATCGAGGACAGGATGGCCGTATCGACGCCGGAGTCCGGCTCGATGCCCTTGGCGCGCAGCTCGTGGCCGAGCACGCCGAGGGCGATGGCCGCCCACGCCTTCTCCTTCTTCTTCCCGGAGGCGAGCCCGCGGGTCAGGGTGTTGCGCACGTCGCCGATGCCGGCGTAGGGCTCGTCGCCCTGGCCAGCGTGTCCGCCGACCTCCGCGAGGGAGATCATGGCGAAGCGGCGCTCCATCTCGCCGCCGCTCTTCATGGAGCGACGGAGGGCCCAGCGGATCCACTTGTCGGTGTTGTCGTTGTCCGCGTCCCCGATGAGTCCGAGGGCCAGGGTGGCGCTCTCACGCACCTGGCGGGGCTGACGGGCAGACTTCTCAAGGGCGCGAACGAGGACCTCGGAGACGCCCTCCTTCATCCTCTGAGTCATCCCATCCGGTCGAGCCGCGACGAGACGACCGAGGGTCGTCGCCGTGTGGGCACGCAGGATCGGATCGAACTCCTCGTCCGCCGTGAAGTACCTCATGAGGTACGTCACCTGCGGGCGCAGGGAGGTGTGGGGGTCGGGGACGACGCAGGTGCCGCAGTAGCAGGCCACCACGTCCTCATCGACGTGCAAGGGAACCAGGCCCAGGGAGATCATCGCTGCCACGCGGGCATCGTTGGCGTCCGAGGCGTCGTTCTCGAGGATGTCGATCAGCGTCCGGACCACCTGAGACCGGACCGCTTGGTCCGTGCTCTTCGACCCGATCATGCCGAGCCCGTACGCCGCGTAGGAGCGCATGGACATCGGGACGCGGGCGGTGGGGTGCTCGTCCTCAGGAGAGATGAGCTTGCAGCCCTCCTTGGTGTTGAGGGCGATCTCCCGGAGCATCTCGAGGCGCGACGCGTTGCCTGTCAGGCCGAGCACGAAGGCCGCCGTCGGGTGCATCTCGTCGGTGCCGTTCGCGAGGAACCAGCTGGTCACCCAGTCGAACTTGCCCTGGTTCTCGCCGCCGACTCGCGTCATTGCGATGAGCGCCGACTGGCAGAACTCGTTGGAGCCGCCCTTCTCGAGGCCCTTGAGGAGGGCGTCCGAGAGGATCCCGTCGATGACGCGATCCTGGGCGCGGCCGCCCACGGTCTCACGTTCGCGCTGGCCGCTACCGAGGTAGAAGTCATCGCTGCCCGTGAAGGCGCGGCCGGTCTGGATGTTCGAGAAGCGGAGGAAGCGGTCCTTGTTGAAGGACCACCACAGCTGCCAGTCGTTGCTGTCCTCGATCCGTCCGAAGCGGTCGATATCGTAGGGGTCCTGGCCAGGCATCACCGGCAGTCCGCCGAGCGGGATCTGCGGGAGGCCCATGGGGGGAGGGGACTGGGGCCCAGCGGTCTGAGGGCCTTGGCCTCCGCCGGCAGGTCCACTCGCGGGGCCAGGTGCGCCGGCGCCTCCGCCGGCAGGACGCGGTGCGTCAGCGGGTCGAGCGCCCCCACCGGGGGCGCGGGCTCCACCGCCTCATCATTGGAAGGCGAAGGTCCAGTCGGCGCATCCGATGGCGCCTCCGAGGACCACGGCCGTGCGTGCGAGCAGGACGTTGAACGAAGTCATGGTGTCTCCCATTGATGGGGTCGAGCAGAGGAGTTGTCGCGGTGCTGCGTCGCAGCGGCGAACTCCTCTAGTAAAGGGTACGAGACCGCAGGGATCCAATCGACCCATTCACTCGACGAGTGGAACTGAATCCCTGGCTCCCGGTTGAGCGCCAAGCGCCTCGACTGTTGCACGCAAAATGTGGGTTCTGGCCCGTTACGGGGCGGAAAGGGGACGGTGGGGGTCTACCATTCACACCGTTGCCGGACGGACCCGTTGGTCCGCCCAGCGGCTTGCCCGAATTGCTTCGCGGCGTGCCTCGTTCTGAGGACGCGCGGAGGTCACCGGCGGGGGCGGCGTGCGAACGCGCCTGAGATGCACCCCTCGAACCTGATCCGGCTAGAACCGGCGTAGGAAGTCCCATGACTCAGATCGAAGACCAAACCAGCGACATCCTCGAGCCCTTCGAGGAGAGCTTCCCCAACTCTCACAAGATCCACGACCGGGTGGAGTGCAACGGCCACGTGCTGCACGTCCCCAAGCGCCGGATTCACCTGTCGAACGACGACGACCCGGTCGACGTCTACGACACCTCCGGGCCCCAGGGGAGCGACGTCCGCGTCGGCGTCCCCAGGCCGCGCGAGGAGTGGATCGAGGCGCGCAAGGCGTCGGACAGCACCGGCAACTTCAGCCAGATGCACTACGCCAAGCGCGGCATCATCACGGAGGAGATGGCCTTCGTCGCGTCCCGCGAGGGCGTGGAGCCGGAGTTCGTTCGCGACGAGATCGCCCGCGGGCGCGCGGTGCTCCCCGCCAACATCAACCACCCGGAGATCGAGCCGATGATCATCGGCACCAAGTTCCTGGTGAAGATCAACTCGAACATCGGCAACTCCGCCGTGACGAGCTCGATCGAGGAGGAGGTCGAGAAGCTCCAGCGCAGCATCCGATGGGGCGCTGACACCGTGATGGACCTCTCCACCGGGGACAACATCCACGAGACTCGCGAGCACATCATCCGCAACAGCCCGGTGCCGATCGGGACCGTCCCGATCTACCAGTGCCTCGAGAAGGTCAACGGCAAGATCGAGGACCTGACGATCGACCTGTTCATCGAGACCCTCATCGAGCAGGCGGAGCAGGGCGTGGACTACTTCACGATCCACGCCGGCGTGCTCCTGCGCTACGTGCCGCTCACCGCCAACCGGGTGACGGGCATCGTCAGCCGCGGTGGCTCGATCATGGCGAAGTGGTGCCTCGCGCACCACGAGGAGAACTTCCTCTACACCCACTTCGAGCGCATCTGCGAGGTGATGAAGAAGTACGACGTGTCCTTCAGCCTCGGCGACGGCCTGCGCCCTGGCTCGATCGCCGATGCCAATGACGAGGCCCAGTTCGGCGAGCTCGAGACGCTCGGCGAGCTGACCACGATCGCGTGGAAGCACGACGTGCAGGTCATGATCGAGGGACCGGGTCACGTGCCCATGAACAAGATCAAGGAGAACGTGGAGAAGCAAATGGAGGTGTGCCACGAGGCGCCCTTCTACACCCTCGGCCCGCTGACCACGGACATCGCACCGGGCTACGACCACATCACCAGCGCCATCGGCGCCGCGATGATCGGGTGGTTCGGGACGGCGATGCTCTGCTACGTCACACCCAAGGAGCACCTCGGCCTCCCCAACGCGAAGGACGTGAAGGACGGCGTGATCGCGTACAAGATCGCGGCCCACGCAGCGGACCTCGCCAAGGGGCACCCCGGCGCCCAGGCCTGGGACGACGCGCTGAGCAAGGCGCGCTTCGAGTTCCGCTGGCAGGACCAGTTCAACCTCTCGCTCGATCCGGTCACGGCCCGCTCCTATCACGACGAGACCCTGCCCGCGGACGGCGCCAAAGTGGCTCACTTCTGCTCCATGTGCGGTCCGCACTTCTGCTCCATGAAGATCACGGAGGACGTCCGGAAGTTCGCCAAGGAGCAGGGGCTCGAGAGTGGAGAGGCCATCGAGGCCGGGATGCAGGCCAAGGCGTCCGAGTTCAAGGACAAGGGCAGCGAGATCTACTCCTGACAGCCCTCCACTGCGATCCGGGGCCGGCGCCACCCTTCCAGGGGGCGCCGGCCCCTTCATTTAGCACGGGCTAGTGATGCGATCAGTGCGGCTGGGCTGTTGGAGGTGCCCTCATTCCGGTCAGATGGTGGTCGGCGGTCATCCCCTACGATGCCCGTAGCCCTGCCATGCTGAACCTCCTCAAGAAGCGCTCCTTCGGATCCCTCGTGCTCGCCCAGTTCCTCGGGGCGTTCAACGACAACGCCTTCAAGCAGCTGATCCTGCTCCTGACGGTGGGGGCCGCCACCACGGGCGCCATCCCCTGGGTCCAGGAGAGCGGGCTCGCGGTGGACGCCAGCGGCGTCAACCGACAGGAACTGCCCGCCACCCTCTTCGCCCTGCCGTTCGTGGCCCTGTGCCTCGTCACCGGTGCGCTCGCGGACCGCTTCTCGAAGTCCTCCATCATCAAGGTCGCCAAGGTGCTCGAGGTCCTGGTGATGGTCTTCGGCCTGCTGGCGATCTACCTGGAGAGCTACCTCGGCCTGCTCCTCGTCGTCGGGTTCATGGGCGCCCAGAGCGCGCTCTTCGGACCGTCCAAGTACGGAATCCTCAAGGAGATGCTCGATGAGCGCGACATGTCGCGCGCGAACGCGCTCATTCAGACCACCACGACGGTCGCGATCCTGGGGGGCTTCGTGGTGGCCGGCGAGCTGCTCGATCGGTTCCCGGATCGGCTCTGGCTCCCGGGGCTTTCATGCGTCGCGATCGCGGCTGCGGGCCTGATCGCGTCTCTCGCGATCCGGCACGAGCCCGCGCGCGTGCCGGAGCGGGAGATCCCCTGGAACCTGCCGAAGGAATTCGCCCGGCACTGGAGGGCGCTCAGGGGTCACCCGACCCTGGCGATCTCGATCGCGGGCAGCGCCTTCTACTACTTCGTCGCTGCGCTCCTCGTGCTGGTGGTCAACGAGTACGGGCTGATCGAGCTCGGGCTCGGCAGCGCGGAGACGTCTCGGCTCATGCTGCCCGTCATTGTGGGGATCGGGCTCGGCGCGGTGGTCGGCGGCAAGCTGTCCGGTGACCGCGTGGAGGGGGGCCTGGTGCCCCTGGGCTTGTTCGGGATGACCGGCGCGCTGCTGGCGATCCAGATCGCGCCCGCGAACGTGGGGTGGGTTCAGGTGTGCCTCGGCTTCCTTGGGCTCTCGTCGGGCATTTTCTCATTGCCGATCCGGACCCTCGTCCAGGTGCTGCCCGCGGAGCAGGACCGTGGATCGGTCCTCGGCTTCAGCCAGGTCCTGGACTTCACCGGCATCCTCGTCGCCGCCCCGTTCCTGATGCTCCTCAAGGGGATGGAACTCTCGCCGCCGGAGATGATGATCGCCATCGCGGTCCTGATCCTGCTCGGGTTCGCCGTGTCCCTGCGCTTCGCCGCTCATTTCACCGTGCGGCTAGTCGCCTGGATCTTCGCACACACGGTCTACCGAACGCGGCTGATCGGCGCGGAGCACCTGCCCAAGTCCGGCGGCGCCCTGCTTGTGGCGAATCACGTGTCCTTCGTGGACGCCATGCTCGTCGCCGCGTGCTCGGACCGGCCGGTGCGCTTCATGATGTTCCGGGACCTGTTCAACGTGCCGCTGCTCGGGTGGTTTGCCCGGAAGATGGAGGCGATCCCGGTCAGCAGCGCGGACACCAAGTCAGAGAAGGTGGCTGCGCTCACGGCGGCGGCGAAGGCCGCCGCGAGCGGTGAGCTCGTCTGCATCTTCGCGGAGGGCGCGCTGACTCGCTCGGGGCACCTGATGTCCTTCGCAGGCGGCCTGGAGCGCATCGCTCGAGAGGCGCAGGTCCCGATCATTCCGGTCGCTCTCGACCGGCTGTGGGGGAGCATCTTCAGCCACGAGGGGGGCCGGGTGTTCTGGAAGCTCCCGCGCCGGCTGCCCTTCAAGGTGGACGTGTCCATCGGCGCTCCGATGAACCCGGACGCCACGGCCTTCCAGGTGCGCCAGCGCATCGCCGAGCAGGTGGCAGAGCTGCGCACTGAGCGGCAGGGGAGGCGCGGCTCGCTGGCGTGGCGCTTCCTCAAGGAGGCGCGCGCGAACGCCGGGCGCCCTGCCGTGCTCGATAGCACGGGAGCCGAACTCGACTACCGCAAGCTGATGGTGGGCGCGTTGTGCATGCGCGACGTGCTGCGGCCGCACCTTGGTGAGGCGCGCTCGGTGGCGGTGCTCATGCCGCCCGGCGCTGGGGGTGCCCTCGTGAACCTGGCCCTGGCCCTGGACGGGCGAACCTCGGTGAACCTGAACTACACGATGTCCAACGGCGACCTCGCGGGGATGTGCGAGACGGCGGGGGCCGAGCACGTCATCACCGCGCGGCGCTTCCTGTCCGGCCTCGACCGGCCTTCGCCGCTCGGGGATGCGCAGACGATCCTGCTCGAGGACATCCGCAAAGACATCTCGACCGGGATGAAGCTCCGGTACCTGGCGCTGTCCTTCCTCCCTGGCGTCGTGCTGGCGAACCTGCTCGCTCCGAGGCGCCGCGGGAACGTGTCGGAGTCCGAGGAGGTCGCGACGGTCATCTTCTCGAGCGGCAGCACCGGGGTCCCCAAGGGCGTCATGCTGACCCACTCCAACATCCTCTCCAACGTCCAGTCCGTACTCGAGGTCATCGCGCTCGGGCCCGGCGACGGGGTGCTCGGGATCCTGCCCTTCTTCCACAGCTTCGGGTACACGGTGAGCCTCTGGGCGACGTTCCTCTCCGGCGCGCGGGGCGTGTATCACGTGAACCCGCTGGAGGCCAAGGTCGTGGGGGAGCTCTCCCAGAAAGGAGGCGTCACCATCACCATCGCGACGCCGACCTTCTACCAGTCCTACCTCCGCCGCTGCACCAAGGAGCAGTTCGCCGGGATTCGTGTGGCCCTCTCCGGCGCACAGAAGCTGAACCAGGGGCTCGCCGACGCCTGGAAGGAGAAGTTTGGCTCCGAGCTCATGGAGGGCTACGGCTGCACGGAGGCCGCGCCGGTGGTCTCGGTGAACCTCCCCGGCGGCGCCCACCTGCCCCCGCGCCACCGGGGCCACCGTCAGGGGTCCATCGGGCGGCCGCTGCCGGGCGTCGCCGTGAAGGTCGTCGACCCTGACGCCTACCCCGCCGCCGACCCCGCCGAGGTCATCGAGCGGGAAGGGGGAGAGTCGGGCCTGATCCTGGTCAAGGGACCCAACGTCATGAAGGGCTACATCGAGATGCCCGAGAAGACCGCCGAGGTCCTCCGAGACGGCTGGTACACCACCGGGGACATCGGCTACATCGATCGGGACGGCTTCCTCTTCATCACTGATCGCCTGTCGCGCTTCAGCAAGATCGGCGGGGAGATGGTCCCCCACGGGCGGGTGGAGGAGGTGATCGGCGATCTCATGTTCGAGCTGCTCGAGCCGAGCAACGAAGGCGCCGACGAGGAGGGTGTCGTGCCCGAGCTGGCCGTGACGGCGGTGGAGCACGCGACCAAGGGAGAGCGCCTCATCGTGCTGCATACGCCGATGCCATTCGATCTGGATCAGCTCAAGGGCCGCCTCGCGAGCAGCGATCTCCCGGCCCTCTTCCGGCCCGCGCCGGGCGCCTGGATCGAGGTGGCCGAGCTGCCGAAGCTCGGGACGGGCAAGCTCGACCTGCGCGGCCTCGCCGAGATGGCCCGTGAGAAGGTCGGTTCCGCGTGACGGGGCCACGTGGGCTCACCTCGTCGCCCTGATTCAAGGACCCCAGCGGAGGCCCCAGCGGAGGCTCCCGCTCTCCAGCCCCGCGGCCTCGGCGCGCCTCACAGCGCGGTCAGCGCCGCCTGGTAGGTGATCGTCGCCGCGAACTCCGCCATCGCCTCGGCGCCAAGACTCAGGTCCATCCGGGCCGAGACCTCGCCCTCGAACTCCAGCTCGATGAGGTGCCCGGCGGCGAGATCGAAACGGCCGACGCCCTTGAACGTGGCCAATCCGCTCAGGGTTCCCGTCGCGCCCTCGGGCGCTGGGTCGTCGGGCCGGTCCGCCGTTTCGATCATGTCCACAAGGTCGTCGACATCGAATTGGCCGCTCATCGCATAGTCGATGATTGCGACGCCCTCTTCGATTTCACGCAACGTCCCTGTCCCCTCGAGCTCGACCTCGTTGAGGATCCACCGCGCGCCGGTGGCGAGGGCGTGCCCCTCCATCCCCTCCCAGCCGTCGACCGCTGCGGCGCCCTGGGAGACCTCAGCCAGCATGCCGGCGGTGCAGCCGCCGGTCTCGAACTCGAAGGGCTCTCCGACGGACACGGGGTCCGAGGGGAGCAGATCGGCGAACGGGGCCGCGAGGGTCAGCTCCTCCAGGAACTCGTCGGCGAGATCGTCGTCGAAGAGCCCCTCCTCGGAGACGTCCTCTAGCGCCACGTCGCCCTCCTCATCGAGCCGGATCAGGTAGCTCCGATCATCCACGGGGAGATCGAAGGCCCCGTCCCGGGCCTTGCTGCGACCGGGCTGCTCGGAGGTGAAGTCCGTCTCCAACTCCTGCTCGATGAAGTCCACGCGCTTGGCCGTTGCGTCCCTTCCGTCGGAGGAGAGGACCTCCTCCACGCGGGTGCGCTCGGTCCTGAAGCTGAGCTCCACCCCGAACTCGGGCCCCATCACCTCCTCACCCTCGACGGTGACCAGGAGGTCGTCCAGGGCCCCTGTCAAGACGGCCTGCGTGGTGACCTCCAGGCGTTGCCCGACCTGGACTCGCGGGCTCAGGTCGACGGGATCCCCCAGGCTGATTCGTGCGGCTGACGCGGCCAGCAGGCAGATCGAGGCGATGACGGGGAGTCTCATGTTGTTTCCTTGGTGAGGGTGGGGGCGGGCCCAACCTGCCCGCTCGCTCATCCACACGCGCCGCGCCCGTGGTCGTTACACGCCAACCGCTCATTCCTCTCCGAATCGCCCTTCTCCCAGGGAAGGCGGCGCTCCAGAAGCGGGAGGACCCAGAAGTGAGAGGACCCTGAAACGACCGCGGTCCGACCATGGGATGTCCCACAGCCGGACCGCAAGGGTCGCAGGCGGCCAGCCTGAGGCCGGCCCCTTCCGTCGTTCAGCTCACTCGATCTCGACGGCCATCTTGAGCGTGAGCGTCCCCGACATGGCGGCGGACGCCTCGGCGCTTGTGCCTTGCATGTCGGCGGCGCCGTCCATCTCCATGCTCATGTCACCCTCGAGCTCGAGCGAGACCAGCTGGCCGAGCTCCAGGTCGAACATTCCGGTGCCGGAGATCTCGAGGCCCATCAGCATGGAGGCCTCCACGCCCGGGGGGATCTCACCGGCCTCGGGCGAGACCTCGGCGGCCAGGCTCATCAGGTCGTCCATCTCGACAGCGGCGGACATCACGTACTCGATGGTGGCCATGCCGTCCTCGACGCCCGTCACCTTGCCGGTCGCCTCGATGCTCAGGGCCTCGTAGAAGGACTCCATCACGACCTCTGCGGCCGCGGCCTCCTCGTCACCGAGGTCGTCCATGGCCTCGCCGAGGTCCTCTTCCATGAACTCGGCGGCGAGCTCCATCCACTCGCTGGCGAGCTCGAACTCCTCGCCGATCTCGACGGGTCCTTCCGGGAGGAGCTTGGCAGCCATGGGCTCCAGGTCGAACATGGCGAGCTGCTCCTCGCTGAGGGTCTCGTCCACGTCCTCCGAAACGTCGGTGACGACGAGCTCGCCGTCCTCGTCGAGGCGCACCTCGATGGTGTGGCCCTCGAGGTCGGAGTCAAGCGACTCGTTCATGGAGTCCGCCTCACCCATGGCGTCAAAGCTGCCCTCCATCTGGCCGCCCTGCTCGTCGTAGGTGATTCGCATGGCCGTGACCGAGCCGTCCTTGACCTCGAGAATCTCGGTCGTCGAGGCCTCTGCCATCTCGGCGAGCATCTCGAAGCCGATCCCGTCCCCGAGCACCTCAGCGCCGTCCACCATGACCGCCAGCTCGTCGAGTGCCATGTCGACCTCGCTGCTGGTGGTCACGGAGAAGGTCTGGCCCTTCTTGAAGCGGAGGGAGAGGTCGACCTCATCAACGGCGGGCTTGTTGCTGAGGGCCGCGAGGCCAATCAGGAGCGCGGCGCTGGAAGTGAGAGTGTGGTTCATCAGGGGGGGATGGGAGAGGATCGGATGCGATCGGTGCCTTGTCACAAGGCGACTGCGCTGGGGGGGGCCGGGTCGCCTCGGGAATCTGGCTGAAACCTGTCAGCGGCCCACAAATGTAGCGCCGACGGTGCGGGCGACGAGAGTGGATCTGGGGAACGTTCCAGCCCCTTGCGGACCGCCCAGGCCTCCTCCCTGGGCCCCTCAGGCCAGCCAGTCGCGCTGGACGTGGCCGAAGACGTCGGTCAGGCGCATGTCCCGGCCATCAAACCGCACGGTCAGGCGCGTGTGATCGAGGCCGAGGGCGTGCAGGAGCGTGGCGTGCAGGTCATGCATCTCCACCGGCTGGTCCACGGCGAAGTAGCCGAAGTCATCGGTGGCGCCGAAGCTGTGCCCGCCCTTGAACCCGCCGCCGGCAAGCCAGATGGAGAACCCGTGCGGGTTGTGGTCGCGGCCGCGGTTCTCGCTGCTCCCGCCGCCCTGAGCCATGGGGGTGCGACCAAATTCACCAGCGAAGAGCACCACGGTCGACTCGAGGAGCCCGCGACTCTCGAGGTCGGCGAGCAGCGCCGCCACGGGCTGGTCCACGGCCCGTGCGTTGTCGGTGTGACCCTTCTTCAGGTTGGAATGCTGGTCCCAGCGGTCGTGACCGGTCGCGACCATGGGGACCTGGACGAAGCGGACGCCGCGCTCCACGAGCCGTCGCGCGAGCATGCACTGTCGCGCGAAGGTCGCGGTGGGCTTGAACTCGGCGTCGACCCCGTAGAGCTCCCGCGTCGCGGCGGACTCAGCGCCCAGGTCCGCGAGCTCGGGGACGGCGGACTGCATGCGGAAGGCCAGCTCATAGTTGTTGAGGGCGGCCTCGATGGAGCCGTCGCGCTCCTCGCCGCGCTGATCCAGGGCGTCCAGGAGCCTGCGGCGGCCGGCCTCACGCTCGGTCCCGGAGTGGGGGCCCCGGGCGTGGGCGACCGGCTCACCCTCGGAGCGGAAGGTCGAGCCCTGGTAGGAGGGGCTGAGGAACCCGCTGCCGTAGCACTCGATGCCGCCGGGCGGGGTGAGCCCGCCGTCGACGACCACATACCCAGGCAGGTTCTTGGCCTCGGAACCGAGGCCGTAGGCGCACCAGGCGCCGACGGACGGGCGCCCGGCGGGGTTGTGCCCCGTGTGCAGCAGGTAGTTGGCCGCCGTGTGCTCGGGGAACTTGTTGGTCATGGACCGGACCACGCAGAGCTTGTCCGCGTGGCGCCGGAGCTCGGGGAAGAGGTCGCTGATCATCAGCCCGCTCTCTCCGCCGGGCTTGAAGTCCCAGTAGGAGGGAAGCACCGTCCCGATGTTGTCGAACTGGGTCGGCGGCGTGTCGACCGGGATCGGCTTCCCCGCCCAGCGCGCGAGCTCGGGCTTGGGATCGAACGTGTCCATCTGCGCTGGACCGCCGTCCATGTAGAGGAAGATCACGTTCTTCGCGCGCGCCGGAAAGTGGGGGGCGCGTGGCGTGAAGGGGCCGCCGCCGTCCAGTGCCCTCCGGGCGTCCAGGCCCACGCCCGCCGCGCTCGCGGTGGAGCCGAAGAGGGCGCCGGCCGCGAGCGCGCCGAAGCCGTTGGCGGTGCGGGTCAGGAGGGCGCGCCGGGAAAGGGGCGCGCTGCACGGAAGTCGGTCGTAGGCGCTCATTCGAGGAACAGGAACTCCTTCGTGTTGAACAGGGTGTGGGCGAGGTCCACCCACGGATCAAGGTCGCCTGACGGAGCGCCGGAGACGTACGCGGTGGCCTGCTCCAGCTCCTGGGGAGAGGGGCGCCGTGCCAGCGTCTGGAGCCAGAGCGCCTCGACGGCCGCCGCCGGTGCGCTCCGATCGACACCCTCGGCGAGGGCCACAGCGCGGGCCTCCACGAAGGGATCGTTCAGCATCGCCAGGGCCTGGGCCGGGACGTTGGCGGAGGTCCTGCGCCCGTGGCAGGTGGAGGGGGTCGGTTGGTCAAAGACCGTGAGCAGCGGGTGGGGGAAGTTGCGCCGCACCTCGATGTAGATGGACCGGCGCCCGCCGCCGTCCTCGGGCCCGCTCCGGCCAGGACGGCCGCGGCCGCTCATGAAGGGCGTCAGGTGGATGGGGACCGGGGCGCCGAGGGTCGCCCGGTCGAGCTCGCCGCTGGCGGCGAGGAGCGTGTCGCGGACCTCCTCGGCCTCCAGCCGCCGCACGGCCATGTGGGCGAGGAGCCGGTTGCTCGGGTCGAGCTCGGCGGCCGACGCGGTCGGCCGGGTGCTGCGACCGTAGGCGTCCGTGAGGACGAGGCGACGCAGCAGGCGCTTGGTGGACCAGCCGTCCGCGGCGAAGTCGAGGACGAGGCGGTCGAGGAGCTCGGGGTGGGTGGGCTTGGCGCCCATGGCACCGAAGTCGTCGGTCGTCTCGACGATGCCCTTCCCGAAGAGCGCCTGCCAGGTGCGGTTCACCCAGACTCGCTGCACGATGGCGGACTCTGCGCCGAGGAGCGCCTCTGCGAAGGCGAGCCGGCCGCTCCCTTCGGCGTCTCGCGCGAGGGGGGCGTCGTCGGAGCGCAGGGCGCTCGGGAGCCGTCGGGGAGCGGCCGCGAGCGGGGACTGCCAGCTCCCGCGGTCCAGGACCCGCTCATCCCGGCCCTCGAGCTCGAGGGCCGCCGGGGCGAGCCGAGACTGGAGGACGCGCCGGTGAAGGATGTAGGCGAGCGTGCCGCGCTCGGGCGCGAGGGCCGCGCGGACGCGCGCGCGCACCGAGGGGACCTCCGTGGCCATGAACTCGGCGAGGCCGTACAGGAAGCTGCGCTCCCCGTCAGAGAGCGCCCGGCCCTCCACCCCGCCCGTGCGGACGAGCTCCGCGGCGTCGCGGACGCGCTGGACCACGAAGCGAGCGCGGTCGGCGGGCGTGTCCCCCTCGAGCTCGTCGAGGGATCGGTCCTCCACCCAGTCCATGGGGAGCGGCGCGGGGAGAGCGCCGTCCCGGGCGACCTCCACCGTGGCCGCGATCTCGCAGGGCCCGCGCCCGGTGGCCGTCAGCTCCAGGTGGGCCGAGAGGCCCGCGCCCGAGGGCACGTCCTGGATCACCCAGCGCCACTCACCCTCCGTGTCGAAGGCGCGGGTCGAGCCGCCGTGGAGCGGCCCCTGCACCAGCTTGTGGGAGGCGATCGGCATCAGCATCCGCCCCTCGCCGCGCACGAGGTGGGCGACGCGGCCGTGCTCCAGATCGAACTCCGGGGAGACCAGGGTGCGGCCGGCCTGGACCCAGTTGAGCGACGACCCCCGCGAGGTCGAGGAGTCCACCACCTCCAGGTCTGCCCAGGTGGGGTGACCGACGGCGGCGGGGCGGGAGGTGATCCCGGCCACCTCGAGCGAGTCATCCCGGAGGTCGAGGACCACTTCGCCCGCGCCGCGGGGGCCGGGGCCGAACCCGGGGCCGTTCGTGATCCAGCTCGGGCCCGAGAGCGCGGCGTACCGGACGAGCTCCCTCACGCTGCGGGCGTCGGTGGCGACCTCGCCCTCGATCCGATCCAGCCAGTCCATCCACCGACGCGCCCCGGCGTCGAAGCGCTCCGACCCCATGGCGTCGATCCAGCCGAGGAGTCGGTCGAGGTCCGCGCCGCCCAGCGCGCCGTTGAACGCCGCCAGGCGGGCGACGGGGAGGGCCACGTCGAGGACCTCGGGGCCCGGCTCGTCGCTCAGGACGAAGTGGTCGCCGCCGATCTGCCCCCAGCCCCCCTCGTGCTCGTCCACGAAGCGGATCCGCACCCGCCGGCCCTGAAAGGGCTCGAGATCGAAGCGGGCGGGGGTGAGGGTGTTGGTGCGGTCCGCGCTCGTGGCGATCAGCGCCTCTCCCGTCTCCGCGTCGATCAGCTCGACCCGAACCGTGGGCTCGTCCCCCCCGTTGACCCGGAAGTGGAGGTAGGACCTTATGACCGTGAACGGTGCGCTGGTGAGCGTGCCCAAGTAGGCGTCGGCGGAACCGGGGGCGTCGGGGTGCCCCGCGTAGCTGTTGACGGCCCCTCGGCCACGGGGCTTGAAGGTCGGCTGGGAGGGGTGGATGTCCTCGCGCCGGACCGGGCGGCCGATGAACGCCTCCCCTTCCCGAACCCAGGGGCTCAGGGAGCAGTGCTCGAGGTCCTCGCCCTCGAAGTCCTCCAGCACGATGCACGGGCGCAGCTCCCCGCGGGCCTCGAAGGCGGCGTCCAGCGCCGCGGCGGCGGCGTCGGTGTAGGGCTCGGGGGGCGTCACGGTTCGGGCTCCGGCGAGCACCCCATCGAGCCCCTCCGTCTCGGCCTCCAGCGCGTCCGCCACGGCGTTCCGCGCGGTGATTTGCTGACCGTCGATCCAGGTGGCCAGGCTCCGCGCCACGTGCAGGTTGTGGTCGTTGGACTCGTACCGGACCTGCCTGGGCGCAGTGGAGAGGGCGAACCCCGCGAGGGCGTGGTAGTCCTCGGCGCTGATGGGGTCGAACTTGTGATCGTGGCAGCGGGCGCAGGCGGCGCCGAGGGCCATGACGGACTTGGAGAGCACCTCCACCTGGTTCGCGATGCGATCGGTCTGGTCCCCGCGCGGTTCGACCGGGGAGTGGACCTCCTCGCCGAGCTGCCAGGCGCCGGTGCCGAGGATCGATTCGTCCCACGTTCCGGTCGGGTCCATCCGGGCGGTCTCCACGAGATCGCCGGCGAGGAACTCGGTGATGAAGCGGTCGTAGGGCACGTCCGCGTTGAAGGCGCGGATGACGTAGTCGCGGTACCGGTACGCGTTGGGGATGGGGTAGTCGAACTCGTGCGCCTTGGTCTCGGCGTAGCGGACGAGGTCCAGCCAGCGCCGCGCCCAGCGCTCGCCGAAGGCGGGAGACGCGAGGAGCCGATCGACGGCGCGCTCGCGAGCCTCTGTCGTCGCGTCAGCGAGGAACGCTGCGAGGTCCTCGGGCGTGGGCGGCAGGCCTGTGAGGTCGAAGGTCACCCGGCGGAGCCAGGCGCGCGGTGAGCCTGCCGGGGAAGGCTCCACGCCTTCGCGGGCGAGGGCCTCCAGCAGGAAGGCATCCACGAGGTCGGCTCCCGGGCTGGCGCCGCTGGCCGGTTCGGTGCTCACTGGCGGCTGGAAGCACCACGGCTGGGTCTCGCTCGCGTCGAAGTTCAGCGTGGCGGGAAGGTGGGCCCCGAGCTCGATCCAGCGCTCGATCGCGCGGACCTCGTCGTCCGCGAGCTCTCCGTCCGGCGGCATGGCGGTGAAGGGGTCCTCGTAGCGGACGGCCTCGACGATCAGGCTATTCTCGAGATCGCCCGCGACGAAGATGGGCTCCCCGGCGGCGCCCGCGCGCAGCCCCTCCACAGTGTCCAGCCGCAGGTCTCCCTTGGGCTTGTCGCCGGAGTGACACTCGATGCAGTGTTCGGCGAGGAGCGGGCGCACGTGCGCCTCGAAGTGCTCGACCGCCGCGGTCTCGTCGGGGTTGGGCTGGACCGGGCGCTCCTGTGCCCGGGCGGGGGGCGCGACCGGGGCGAGCAGGGCGAGCGTGCAGAGGATCTTCACGCCCCTAACGTACTACGCCGGGACGGATTCGAAGCGCCCCACTGTGCACTGGGCGGCGAGCGCGGTCGGTTGACCCAGCACCGCGCTGGCGGCCGCTCGCCCGAGGCCCAGGGAGAGGGTCATCCCATGTCCGCCGAGGCCGCAGCACCAGTGCAGGCCCGGGAGCCTGGGATCGGGCCCGAGGATCGGTCGATCGTCGGGCGAGAGGTCCCTGAAGCCGCTCCAGCCCTGCTCCAGGGGGAGGGCGCCCCCGGGGCGGCGGACCCAGGCGGCGAGCGCCGCAGCGGCCAACTGCTCGACCTCCGGATTCACCGGGTAGAGCGGGGCCTCGGTCGTGGCGTCGAGCACCTCACAAATAGAGAGACCCCAGCGGGGGCCCTCGCGGCGGATGTAGAAGCCGGCCTCGTCGTCCCAGACCACGGGCGCCGCGGCGGGGCCGTCGCGGTCCGGCGCGGTCAGGAACATGTGGCGCCGGGTGGTCCTGAGGGGGAGGTCGACCCCGAGGCCGCGGGCGATCGGGCCGCTCCAGGCGCCCGCCGCGACGACGACATCGTCCGCCTCGACCAGGGGCCCGCCTTGGACCTTGACGCCCCGCACGGATCCGTGCTCGGTCACCACCTTGGACTCCCCGGCGCTCCGCAGCAGGGTCACCCCCGCGCGTTCCGCGGCGCCGGCCAGGGAGGCCACCAGCCGCTCGCCGTGGATCCTCCCGCCGCGTTCGATCCAGTGAGCCCGCCCCTCCATTTGGAGAGCCCCCTCTGCCTGCCAAAGGTCAGCCACCAGCGGACCGATGGAGGCGGCGTCGGCGCGCTCGGAGAGGCCGCGGTGTTCGAGGTCCTGCGCCCAGCATGGGTCGCCGGAGTCGAGCACCAGGAGGCCGGTCCGGTCCACGAGGACGGCGGCGTCGAGCCCCGCAGCCGCGGGGTCGTCGAGGAGCCCGTCGGTTTCGAGGGCGAGGGCGCGGGTGACGGGGTCGTCCACGGCGACGCGTAGGATCTCTGCGCTCCGACCTGTGGAGTGGACGTCATGGCGAGCCTCGCGCTCGACGAGGGTCACGTCCGCGTCGCCGTCGCGTGCCAGGGCGTGAGCCGTGGAGAGGCCGCCGACGCCGCCCCCCAGCACGATGATCCGCCTGCGAGTCACCTGCGGTCCTCCGCGCCGTCGCTCTTGAGGTCAGAACCGTCGAGGCCGTGGGAGCGGAGGTCGAGGACCCGCAGCATCGCGGTGAGGACCAGGGAGTGGTCCACGGAACCGTCCAGGATGGCGGCTCGCATCTCCGCCAGGGGCATGGTGCCGACGTGGATGTCCTCCCCAGGGTCCTGGCGCTGGTCGCCGGAGAGCCGGCACCCCTCGGCGAGGAAGTGGTGACAGCGGTTGTTCAGGAAGGCCGGGTTGGGGGCCACGGAGCCCAGGGAGCTCCAGCGGTCGGACTCGAAGCCGGTCTCCTCCCGAAGCTCCCGGATCGCGGCGACGAGGGGCTCCTCACCCGGATCGATCATGCCCCCGGGGATCTCCAGGGTCGGCGCCGCGACACCGAAGCGGTGCTGCTTCACGACCACCACCTCGCGCTCCTCGGTGAGGGCGATCACGTTGACCCAGTCGGGGGCGTCGACCACCACGCGCTCCATGCGACGGCCGGTCCTCGGATTCTCGAGGTCCTCGAAGGTCGTGGTGAAGATCCGATACTCGGTCCCTGCCCGGACGCCGTGGCGCGGCCAGGGCCTGGGGTCGGGGATCGAGCTCCCCCGGGCTCCATCGCTGCCTGTCATGGACTCACGTTAGTCCGCTATCCAGCCGATTGCACCGCCCGCTTCGCCGGGAACCTCCCGGGATCTCCAGACGGATCTACGGGTTGGGGGCAGGAGCCGGCCCGAGCGGGTCCTATTCTCACCGCCCTATGGGCAGCAGCGTCAGTTCCAGCGGCGCGCAACTCGCCCCCGCTTCTTCCCCGGGGGACCCCTCCGTGCGGGCCGGGCTCTTTGCCCTGACGGCGGTCCAGCTCTGCTTCGGTCTGTTCCCGGTCTTCGGCGCCCTTGCCATGGATCGGGTCACCGGCTTCTCGCCCTTCGCCGTGGCGACTTGGCGCATCGGTGTGGGGGCGGTGGTGCTCTCGGTCATGGCGGCCCTGATGTACGGGCGGCGCGCCCTTCCGTCGCGCAGGGACCTGCCGACGCTGCTCGCCTTTGCGGTCCTGGGCATCGTCCTCAACCAGGGGCTGTTCCTCGAGGGCCTGCAGCGCTCCACGCCCATGAACGCGGGGCTCGTGATCTGCCTCATTCCCGTGTTCACCTACTCGGTCGCCGTGGTGCTCGGGAAGGAGGTGCTCCGGGGGATGCGGGTCCTCGGCGTCGCGGTGGCGCTCGGGGGCGCCGTCCCGCTGTTCTTCTCCAGCGGCGGCGAACTCTCGTCCGAGCACGCCTTCGGCAACCTGCTCATGGCGGGGAACGCCCTGTGCTATGCGATCTATCTGGTCCTCTCCAAGCCCCTGCTGCGCCGCATGCCGCCGCTGGTGCTCGTGGCGTGGATCTACGTCCTATCGGTCCCCTTCCTACCCTTCTTCTTCGTGGGGGAGTCCCTGGCGCCCGAGACCGCCTCGAGGGGAGCGTGGCTGTCCCTCGTCTACGTCCTCATCTTCCCGACGATCCTCGCGTATGCCCTGAACTCATACGCGCTCGCGCGCGTCGAGGCCTCGACCACGGCCTTCTTCGTGTTCGCGCAGCCCATCATCACCGCCGTGGCCGCGGCGCTGCTGCTGGCCGAGCGACCGACCCCCGAGCTGGGCATCGCGGCCCTCGGCCTGTTCACCGGGATGGCGCTCGTGGTCAAGCGCCCCGCGCCTCGGCCCGCGGCGTAGACTCGGTCCCATGGAAGCCCCCGAGATCCCCGAGTTCCCGCAGTTCGTCCACGAGACCGTGACCCGCTGGTCCGACGATGACAGCCAGGGCGTGTTGAACAACGCCGTCTACCTGACGCTGTTCGAGGAGGCGCGGCACGGCTTCAGCCGCGCCGCCGAGGTCCTCATCGAAGGGGCCTTCCCGTTCCTCCTGGCCCAGACCAACGTGCGCTTCGTGGCGCCAGGCCGCGGCGGTGAGAGCGTGCGCGTGGAGCTCTCCACGGTCCACGTGGGCACCCGCTCCTTCCGCCAGGCCTACCGCGTCCGCTCCGCCGAGGGCGAGATCTGGGCCGAAGGCGAGGCCGCCCTTGTGTGCTACGACCCCAACACGATGGAGTCCGCCGAGATCCCCGCTGACCTCCGGGATGCCCTCGACGCCATGAAGGGCTGAGGAGCGCCGTCGAGCAGAACTGCCGTCCACCCCCCGGGGTGTGTGGCCGAGGGGTGGAGCGGGAGCTCGGGGAGTTGATGGGGCTACGAGCCGGTCACTGGAAGATGATCTCGAGTCCGTTCGTGAAGTTGGAGGTCGTCGATCCGCCGACGGCGTCGCGGTGCCAGGCCTGGAAGTTCCAGGTGTCGCCGGGGACGACGACGACCGTGCCGAGCGCCGGGTCGGGGAAGGCGGAGAGGTCCGCCTGGATCGAGAAGGCGCCGCCTGAGCCGCTGTTGACGATCTGCTGCTGGAAGCGGCCGATGGCGCCGCCGAGGCACAGGTTGCCCTGGGACCCGCCGGGGTTGCCCGCGAAGCCCTGGGTCCGGGAGGCGATGAAGAAGCCGAAGCTGTTGCTCGGCAGCCCGCTGGCGGTGAGGGTTAGGTCGTTGGAAGCGGCCGTCTGGGAACCGTCGGCTGAGATGGCGCTGGAGCCCCCGGTGGAGTTGGGGTTGGCGGCGCAGTAGTTGGTGCCGAAGCCGCCGACGTTGTACTCCACGAGGTAGTGAGTGGTGCTGGTATGGTTCTCCTCCGCGTCGTTCCACTCCCCGCTCCCGAAGAGCTCCGCGTAGTCCTCAGCGCCGCCGCTGGCGGCGTTGTTGTTCGGCTCACCGGGGAACCAGTTCGTGAACGTGGCGTCGGTCCCGTCGAGCCAGACCCAGCCGCCCGTCGGCTCGGAGTACGAGGGGTGGTTCGTGTCCTGGAAGAGCCCGATCCACGGCCGCCCGACCGAGAGGTTGTTGATGACCCAGTCCAAATCGGTCTGGTTCGAGAGGATCGCGAGACGGCCCGGCTGGCCCAGCCAGGTGAGGTTGGCAGCGCGATCGCGGGCCTGGGTCCAGGAGAGGTTCTCGGCGACGACCTCGTAGTAGCGACCGTTGTTCGGATTCAGGCTCGGGATGTACTCCGAGAGGGTGAACGTCCCGACGCCCGTGGTGCCCACCGAGCGCGAGCCGAAGCGGATCAGGTACTGCTGCCCCGCCACCGAGGAGAACCGCACGTTCGACCCGGCGTTGCAGTCGATGGCCGAGCAGGTCAGCTGGGCGAGGTTGTTGCAGTCGGCGCCGTCGTAGATCGCGACGCGGGTCTCCAGGGTCGTCTGCCCACAGACCTCCACGGTGACCCTTGCGTCGTTCGGCGCGGTCCAGAGGAACCAGACGTCCTTCCGGACGGGGAAGCCGTTGCAGTCGGACAGCCCCGGCGTCGGGGTCGCGCTGGTGTTGTCGAAGGGGTGCGGCCCGAGCCCGGTGATGGGCTGCGCGTTGGCGCAGTCGTCTGATCCTTGGGCCAGGGCGCCGGAGAGGGTGAGGGAGGCGAGGGCGAGGAGGGTGATCGGGCGGCGCATGGTCTTCGGGGAAGGGAGTGTGGAGACTGTGTCGACCGTAGCAGCGGCCCGGGATTCCTGCCATCGGGCCCATTCGCCTGGCGCTGACGGACCCCGCGAGGGCGCCCGCGGGGAACCTCCAGGCGGGGCCTACCGGTGACCTCAGGGGGGAGACTCGGGGGGAGACTCAGGCAGAGGCCGGGGGGCGGCCTCGACCCGGCCGCCCTCTTCCCGTGCCCGGTCAGTTCGGGCAGAAGGCCTTGCGCTCAGCCAACTCGCGCATGCGCCGGACCTCCGCTTCACAGGCCCGCTGACCAAGGTCGCGCAGGTACGCGACGTCCTCTGGTGCGAGCCGTCTCCAGCGTCGAGGTCGCGCGATGGACTCCACGTCGTCAGCGCCCAGGCTGAGGGCCAGCATGACGAGCGCGAGGAAGCTCCCCGCCTGGCTCGGGTGCTCGCGGTCGGCTGCGTACAGGTCGAGGTCGGGCCGCTCGCGTCGTGCCATCCCGAAGGCCTCTCCGACCGGCACGACCTGGACGTTCTGCCCGAACGCCACCCCTCGGTGGGCAGCGACGATCTCCTCCAACGACAGCCACCCCAGCCGCTCGTAGTCCCAGGTCATGAAGAGGACCGGACGGGCGCCCGCCCTCCGGACCCGCTCGATGAGCTTGCCCGCGTGCTCCTCAAACGAGGCCACGGTCGACTCGGGGATGTCCGCCTGGAGGACGACGACGTCCGCCTCACCGGCGTCGACTCGGTCGAGCACCTCGACGCGATGCCAGTGCGTCTCCAGGGACGCGCCACCCTCGACGCAGGGCTCCACCGTGACCCCGCGGTCCTCGTCGTCGAGGGCCGCGGCGAGCGGCTTCCAGAGGCCACCGTTCCAGAAGGTGAAGCTGTTGCCCACCATGAGGACGCGGGCCGGAGGCGGGACGTCCCACCGGTGTGCCGGGCGGGCTCGGGTGTCCTCCGTCGCCGCCTCGCCAGGCGAACTCGGGTCCGCCCGATCGTGGGGGAGCGAGGTCGCGCCACAGGCCGCGAGCACGGGCATCGCTGCGAGTGCAGACAGCCCCACCAGCGCGCGGAGGCCCGCGACCGCCGCCGACGGCCTCAACGGTCGGCCCCGGGCCGGACCATGGCGTGCACCCACTCGGTCTCCAAAGCCGGCGCCATGGGGACGACCCAGCGATGGGCGGGGCGAGTGTTCCACTCCGCCCGCCAGGCGCGGTGCTCGGGGGTGTCGGGGAAGGACTCGGTGTCCGGGTAGGGGTAGCCGCTCATGGCGTGGAACGGGAGCGGCTCGACCTCGAGGGCCTCGTAGGTGTTGTGGTCCCGGTCCTTGGCCCAGCCGTCGAGGAACACGAGATAGTCCCGCACGTGCCCCTCGGGGACGGGCGGCAGCTCCGAGGCGTCGAAGCGGAGGGTGAGCGCGTCGCCCGAGCCCATGATCACGTACTGATCATCGACCTCTGTGAGCAGCGGACCGACCGTCCCGTAGCGGGTGTAGTCCCCGGGGTGCTGGTCCCAGCGTGGCTCCATGGCGACCTTGTCCCAGTCGAAGAAGAGCGGGAGATCTTGCCGGTCAGGGACCTGGCCCTCGGAGAACCCGCGGGACCACAGGCGCGTCCCGATCGGCTCCAGGGAGGAGGTGATCAGGCCGGCGTCGTCGTCGCAGGTGGCGAGCTCGATGCAGTCCCAGTAGAGCTCGAGGGTCGAGCCGAGGCGCATGCGGGGGTCCTCGCGGTTCAGGATCTGCGAGACGTCGATGACCATGGTCTTCGTCTTGCCCGCGGGGAAGCCCACGGGCGGGCCGGCGGGGACCCAGGTCCCATTCGGGCCGGGGACCTCGATCACCGGCGGGATGAACTCGACGCCCGGGGTCGCGGCCGAGGCTACGTTCGCGCTGGCGTCGCTCCAGAAGAACCAGCCGGTGGCCACCATGCGCAGGAGCTCGGCGCCCTTCACGTCCGCCGGGTCGAACTCAAGCTCGAGCCAGTGGGGCTCGGCGAGCCCGAGGTACTGGCCCGCGAGGCGCTCAAAGGGCACCGGGTGAACAGCGTCCCGGTCGCGGATCTCGGCGGTCCAGTCGGCGCCGTCGGAGCCTGTGGCCTTACGCACCTTGGCGACTCGCTCCACCACGTGGGTGTGGGGCTCAGGGAAGGGCGGGAACTTGAAGCGCTCGTTGGGATAGATGGCTGTCCCGGCGGGGTGGTCCACCACGTCGAGGCGCACGCGGTCGAGGTAGGTGACCTCGCGCAGCTCCTCGGTGAACTGGAGCACCAGCTCATCGTTCTCGTCGGGGACCAGCTGATCCCCGCGCACGAGCACGTATTCGTCGTGGTCCGGCGGCACCAGCATCCCCGGGGCCATGGGGAGGCCCAGCGGCGTGATGCCGATCACGTCGCTGATGAACTCGAAGGTCTCCCCGTTCCAGGTGTAGAGGAACGGGCAGGAGCCGATCAGGCCCTCGGGCTGGACGCCGAAGTCCGAGTTGTCGAGGAAGAACTGCACGCCGGCCTCCACGTCCAGCTCCTGCTGGACCACGCCGTTGGGCCACGAGACCCGGACCACATCGGCGTAGGGGCGGTCCCCGATCCCAATGATCGCCGCCTCACCGCGCAGGTAGACCCGGCGGTACAGGTCCTGGGCGCGCACCTCGAGGACCGCGCCCACCGCCTGCCGGTTGTCCTTCTGCCCGACGAACTTCAGCAGCAGCGCGTTCTTCGCCGCGTTCGTGGGGGAGAGAGCCACCAGCCCGTCGCCGGTCAGCTGCATGACCTCCAGGGTGAGCGGTGCGTAGGGGTCGGGGCGGTCGATGTCCCTCACCAGCAGATCGCGGCCACCTCCGAGGGGGACCTGGAACGCCAGCGGTGCCGGCTGCGTCAGGTTAAGCAGGCCGCGGCAGACGCCTGCCGGGTCGATCCAAATCAGGTCGACGGCCCCGTTCATATCGAGGTCGGTGACCTCCAGGCGGCTCCCTTCGGCGACGGCCACGTCCAGTTCCGCGGGCTCGTACGTCCCCTCGGCCGTGCGGCGGAGCCAGCGCGACCCGTCCGCCCCGGGGACGAGCAGGTCCGGGCGTCCATCGGCGTCGAGGTCCGCCACCTCGGGCTCCCGGTCGAGCGTCGCGCCGGCGAGGGCGGTCGCTCGCAGGTCCTCGAAGAGCCCGCGCCTCAGGGAGTCCATGAGGTGGGTGGCCTCGGCTCCGCCGAAGAGCAGGTCCACGTCGTTGTCGCCGTCGAGGTCCTCGGCGGTGCACCAGTTGAAGTCACCGGCGGGGAGCGACGCGGCCTCGCTGGCGTCCCTCCAGGAGCCGCGTGGCTGGAGATTGCCGTCCTTGTCGACCAGGGCGCCGGCGCCGTCGTTGCTGAGGAGCCGCGCCCCGAAGGCGCCGACCACGAGGAGGTCGAGGTCGCCATCGTGGTCAAAGTCCACGGTCTCAACGTCTCGAATCTCGCCGTCGAACGATGGGAGAGAGACGGGCGACGGGCGCCAGCGTGGACCCTCGGCATCGTCTGATTGCTCGAAGAGCAAGAGGCGGTCACCCGCGGCCGCCACCACGTCGAGGGTGTCGCCGCTCAGGCGCTGGTTCAGGTCGATCGCACGGACCGGGCCGGTGATCCCTGATGCGGCCAGCTCAGCCGTTTCCAGCTTGGAGTCATCGCCGCCATCGCGGAGGTGGACCGTGAGTGCGCCGGCCTGCACGGTGATGAGGTCGAGGGTGCGATCTCCATCGATGTCCCGGACCTCGAGCACGCTGACGTCATCGCCGAATGGAGCGATGGTGCGCGCGTCGCCAAACTGCGGCGCCTCGGCGGAGCCCGCAGGGAACGACCCGAAGGGCGCGGGGGGGGTGACGCGCGCCAGGAGCCCCTGGTCCAACTCGACGTCATTGGTGGGCTTGAACCCCTTCTCTCGCAGGGAGGTCCAGAGGCTGTCCCATGCGCGTAGTTCCTGCTCGTCGTCCTCGTAGGCCGCCGTGAAGCGGTAGCGCTGGTAGACGGCGGTCACGTACCACTGAAGGCCGAGTTCGATGCCGAGGGCCACGACCTCATCAAGGGCCCCAACCGCGCGGTCCAGGTCTTCCTCCAGGCTGAGCAGCGACCGCGCCAGGCCCAGTTTGGACGGCGGGTCCCCGGGGGCAAGCTCGAGCACCCGCTCGTAGAGAGCGGGCACCTCTTCCATGCGGTCGGGGTCATAGGAGGCGAGCCGGGCTCGCAGGTAGTTGGCGCCGGGGTCGTCGGGCGCCGCCTCGAGGGCGCGAGTGACCAGGGCGATGGAACCGTCCAGGTCTCCGGTCTTGAGGGTGACCTGGGCGGCTGTGATCAGGTCGCCTACCGCGGGGCTCTCTTCACTGATGAGGGGCGAGATCTCCTCAAGCGCGGTGCTGTACTCCTCCTTCGAGAAAAGCACGGCGACCCGCTCCCGGATCAGCGTGGCCTTGACGGAGGGGCGGGCTTGACTGGTTGAGGAGCCCGGGTCGCCGCAGCCACCAAGGAGGGGCGCGAGGACGAGGGCAGCGAGGGCTGCCGCTCTCGAGAGCGGAGCCAGGGCCGGAGTGATGGTCATGGGGCGCGGGAGCTGGTGGAGCCTGGGCTACGCGACCCCGCGGGAGGTGTTGGCGCGGTCCGCGGCTGGTCGTGCGTATCCGTGGACAGGCTACGGCGGGACGGAGGGCCATCCAATGTCCAACCATTCATTGGGTGGATTCGAACCGGCCAACGGGTGGATCCAAACAGGGCCCGGGGTGTGGCGCTGACCCCCGTGTGGCAGACTGCCCTGCATGGATGAAATGGCAGAGGCCCCGGGCCGACTTCGCACCGACGGCTTGCGAGCTTGGGGCGCGCTCCTGATCTGGCTGACCGCTGGGGCGACGGCCGTATGGCTCGGGGCGCCGCCGCCGGCTCTCCCCGAGAGTGCGCCAGCGGAGGTCGCGTCCGGCGGGCGGGCCCGCGCCCTCCTCGAACGCATCGCCAAGGAGGAGGGCGGAGGAGCGCCGCAGCCGCGACCGGTGGGGACCCCTGCGAACGCGCGCTGCCGGGAGCGCATCCTCGAAGAGTGGCGGCGCATGGGCTTCACCCCCGAGGTCTCCGAGCGGGTGACCGTCGTCGGGAACTGGAGCCTGGCTGGGTCCACGAAGAACATCCTTGTCCGCCTCCAGGGGACCGGGCGCCGTGAAGGCCCAGGCACGGCCATCCTGTGCATGGCGCACTACGACTCGGTTGGAGCCGGCCCCGGTATCGGTGATGACCTCTCCGGGGTGGCGGCGCTCCTCGAGGTCGCCCGTGCCCTCAAGGCGCAGGGCGGAACGGCGCGCGATGTGATCTTCCTCATCGACGACGCGGAGGAATCCGGGCTGCTCGGGGCCAAGGCGTTCGAGCAGCACCATCCATGGGCTGCGGAGGTCGGCGCGGTGATCAACCTCGAGGCCCGGGGGACGAGCGGCCAGAGCCGCATGTTCGAGACCGGCCCGGGGAACGCGGACATCGTGGGGGCCCTGGCGGGAATCGCAACGCGCCCGAGCGCCAGCTCGGTCTCCGTCGAGGTGTACCGCAGGATGCCGAACGACACGGACTTCTCCATCTGGCGGCGGCGGGGGGTCTCGGGCCTGAACTTCGCCTTCATCGGTGACGTCTCCCGCTACCACACGCCCATCGACGACCTCGAGCACTTGGACCCGCGGAGCCTGCAGCACCACGTGACCAACGCCGTGGAGGCCGTGCTCGCCCTCGATCAGGCGCCACTCTTGGCGACGCCCTCGGAGCCCAAGGCTCAGGGGGCCTCGCTGGCTGAGGGGGAGGCGGGCGTCCCGGCGCCCGCAGACGCTGTGTTCCTCGACCTCGGCGGTCGGTCGCTCGTGACCATGGCGATCCCCACGATTCGCTCCCTCGCCGGCCTCTTCTTCCTCCTCGCGCTGGTGGGGATCGCGCGGGCCTTGAGCCGCGGCGCGCTCGGATTGAAGGGGACAACGCTGGCGCTCCTGGGCGTCCCTGTGGCGATCGGCGTGGCGCTCTTCGTCGCCGACCTGCACCTCGACCTGCTGCGGGCCCTCGGCGCGTCGGCGGCGACCTTTTCCGCGGCGACGGACCTCACCGCGGTGAGCGTCGGCGCGATCGGTCTGGGGGTCCTCTTCGCCCTGGCTCTGGGCCTCACGCGGGTCATGACCTCGGCGGAATGCGGCGCCGCCGTCGCGCTCCTGGTCACCCTCGTGGGGATGCTGTTGACCTGGACCGCACCGGGGGCAGCCTACCTGGTGGTCTTCCCCTCGGCGGTCCTCGCGGTGACCTGGTTCATCTTCCCGAGGAAGGGTGACCTCGGCGCGCGGGTCAGCAACGCCGCGCTCTTCGCTGTGGGCATCGCCGCGTTCCTCTGGATGCCTCTCTACCTCGGGCTCGTCGACGCCTTCGGCGCGGGCTCCGGGACGGTGCTCCTCGGCCCGCTCTTGGTCTGCGCATTGCTGCTCCTCGCGCCGGTCTGCCGCGCTGCATCGGGGGCCTCCCCCTGGGTGATCGCGGTGCTGCTTGCCACAGGGCTGGGGTCTGGAGCCCTGGCGACCCGGGCTCCTGCGTTCACTCCCGACCAACCGGGGCGACTCAACCTGGTCTACGTCCAGACCGCGGGCGGCGAGGCGTGCTGGTTGGCCCGCGGCTTCGGCGCAGGCACCATGGACGCTGAGGTCCGAACGGAACTCATGAGCTCCCTCGGGGGCGCGATCTTGAAGCCTCCCTTCGTGCCGATCCCCTGGGCCGGCTGGACGACCTTCAGCCTGAGCACCAGTCCAATCAAGGTCGCCTTTCCCGAGCTTCAGGTGGTGGACCATCGGCCGTCGGAGGAGGGGTGCACGTTGCGGCTCCGGATGCGCACGAGCCGCGGCGGTGATGAGCTCCTCCTCAACGCGGAGGGGCTCAGCGCCATGCGTGCGGGGGGCGTCACCGTGTCGCCGCGGGGACTCTCGTGGCTCGCCCCGGGCGACGGATGGGTCGAGTTCGAGGTCGACCTCGCGGGCGATCTCGCGGCCTCGATCACGGTCTACGACAAGCGCTTCGGGCTCGGCCGTGCCCTGACGCAGCGCGCCGAGATGTTCCTCACGGAGCGCGAACCGCTGCTGGTCCCGTCCGATGACGGCGACGGCTCCGTCCTCAAGGCCGAGTACGAGCTGAAGGTCGACGCCGAGACGTCCGAGGTCGTCCTGCAGTTGAAGGGCGAGGACACCGCGAGGACCGCGGGCGGAGGAGGCAGGTGATTCGGCGGCTGCAGCGATGGGTGATCCTCTCGGGGGCCGCGTTGGCGGCGGCCTGCGGGGGCGAGAGTCCGCGGCCCAACGTGGTCATGGTGGTCGGCGATACCCTGCGGGCGGACAAGCTCAGCTGCATGGGGGGGCCAGAGGGGCTGACGCCGTACCTGGACCGGATCGCAGCGGAGGGCGTGCGCTTCGATCAGGCGCGCTCTCACGCCCCGTGGACCCTGCCCTCCACCGCCTCCATGCTGACCTCGCTCCACCCCGAGGAGCACGGGGCAGGCGGCCGCCTCGGCCGCTTCACGACGCTGGACGCCGAGGTGGAGACGGTGGTGAAGAGCTTCCGCGACCAGGGCTACCGGACCCACGCCATCGTCAACGTGCTCTTCCTCGACCCGGGGCTCTTCGGGGTCACCCGTGACTTCGAGACCGTGGACCAGCAGGTCTTCGAGACCAACGTGGACGTACGCGCGGCCGACGCGACGACGCGGGCAGCGCTGGAGTGGATCGAGGCCAACCGCGACGACGGGCCGTTCTTTCTGCTCGTCCATTACTTCGACCCGCACTGCGTCTACGCGCCGCCGCCCGCGTTCCGCGAGCGGTGGGCGGCCCCCGCAGATCAAGAGGGGGACTGGACCTTCGGGACCCGGCCGCAGATGGTGGCGATCCGCGAAGGCGAGCTCTCCCCAGCGGCGGCGACCATCGAGCGCGCCGAGGCCCTGTACAACGGCGAGGTCAGCTACCTCGACGCCCAGATCGGACGCCTGGACGACGGCCTGGCGTCCATGGGGCAGCGGGATGAGCTGGTCCTCGTGGTGACCGCGGATCACGGGGAGGAGTTCCTGGACCACGGCGGCTTCGAGCATGGCCACACCCTGTACGACGAGCTCGTCCGGGTGCCGCTGCTGATCCGCGCGCCCGCCGCGCTGCGGCCGGCGGTGGTGGATGGCCCCGTTCGCCACATCGACCTCGCGCCGACCCTCTGCGAGCTCTGCGACCTGCCCGTTCCGGGGCAATTCGTCGGGCGCAGCCTCGTGTCGCTGGCGACGGGCGCTCCCGAGGTCGAGCAGCGACCGACACTTGCCCACGGGAACATGTGGGCGCGACCCCAGACCAGCTGGACCTCCGCGGGGTGGAAGCTGATCGTGCGGGAGGGCGCGCCCGCCCAGCTCTACGAGGTCGCTAGTGACCCCGGTGAGCTGCGAGACCTCGCGGCGTCACGGCCTGAGGAGCTCGCCCGCCTGCAGGCCGAGCTGGAGGCCGTGGAGCTCGGCATGACGGCGCTGCGGCGCGGTGAAGCCGCGGCGCTGGACCCCCGCACCCGCGAGGTGCTCAGCGGACTCGGCTACGGCGGAGAGGACGAATGATGACCATGAAGCACACCCTGACCTTCCTCACCTTGCTCTTCGGCGCCTGCGCGGCGTCTCCCGACGCGAGCGTCGTCGGCTCGAGCGCCCCCCGCTCCGGGGAGCGCCCCAACGTGGTCCTGATCTACGGGGACGACGTGGGCTTCGGGGACCTCGGCTGCTACGGCGCGGAGAAGATCCCGACCCCCAACCTGGACCGGCTGGCGGCCGAGGGGCTCCGATTCACGGACGGGCACTGCGCGGCGGGCACCTGCACGCCCTCGCGCTTCGCGCTGCTCACCGGGGTGCACGGCTTCCGCAGCGGCGTCCGGGTGCTCCCCCCGAACGCGCGGCTGACGATCCCTGTTGATGCCTGGACGCTCCCGGATACGTTCCGGGCGGCGGGGTACCGCACCGGGATCGTTGGCAAGTGGCACCTCGGCCTGGGCGCGGAGGGTGAGGCCGTCGATTGGAACGGGGCGGTGAAGCCGGGCCCCATGGAGCTCGGCTTCGACGAGTCCTTCCTCCTGCCCTCGACCAACGATCGCGTGCCGTGCGTCTACCTGGAGGGCCACGGGGTGGTGGGCCTCGACCCGACGGACCCGCTCTACGTGGGGAAGCTCGGCGGCGCGCCCGAGGGCAGCACGCCTTACCCCAACGGGCGTAAGACCCCCGAGGCGATGACCTACTACCCGAGCTCCCACGGGCACAACCAGTCGGTCATCAACGGCATCGGACGCATCGGCTACATGGCCGGCGGCGAGGCCGCGCTGTGGGATGACGAGACCATGGCGGATGTGTTCGTTGAGCGGGCCACGCGCTTCATCGATGAGAACCACGAGGAGCCCTTCTTCCTCTTCTTCTCCTCCCAGGACATCCACGTGCCCCGCACGCCCCATCCGCGCTTCAAGGGCAAGAGCGAGCTGGGCTACCGCGGCGACGCGATGGTCCAGCTGGACTGGGCGGCGGGCGCGGTCATGGAGGCCCTCGAGGCCCGGGGGCTCGCCGAGAACACGGTGGTGATCTTCTCCAGCGATAACGGGCCGGTCTATGACGACGGCTACGTGGACGGCACGACGGTCCTCACCAGCAAGGAGGAGGTCGACCGGGGGCATGACGGCTCTGGCCCGTACCGGGGTGGGAAGTACCAGGTGTACGAGGGGGGGACGCGAGTGCCGCTGATCGTTCGCTGGCCCGGCGGGATCGAGCCTGGGGTGTCGACCGCGCTCGTGACGCAGGTGGACTTCGTGGCCTCCTTCGCGTCGATGCTCGGTGTGCCGCTCCCCGAGGAGGAGGCAATGGACAGCCGGGACGCCATCGACGCATTGCTGGGCCGCGACGCGGTGGGGCGTCAGTACGTGGTGGAGGAGGCCCGCGGTCTCGCCTTGCGGGACGGGCCGTGGAAGCTGGTCCAGCGGCCCAAGGCCGGGGCCGGGGCCGAGCTCTACAACCTCGCCGACGATGTGGGGGAGGCGTCTGACGTGGCCGCCGAGCACCCCGAGCGGGCGGAGGCCATGTCCGTGCAGCTGGACGGAATCCGGGCCGCGGGGCTCAGGTCGCTCGGGCTGCGCTGATCTTCAGCGTCCGCCGTGGGGGCGCTCAGCGCCCGAAGCAGAGGACCTCGGCGCCGGTGCGGTGGTACAGCCGGCCGCCGGCGTAGGACACCGAGTTCGCGGTCCACACCTCGCCGGCAGGCCCCAGGTCGTTGACGGCCAGCAGGGCGGCGCCGTCGAAGGGCCGCGCTGCGGCGTCGAGGACATAGACCACCCCGCTCGCCAGGGTGAAGTAGAGGCGGTCATTGACGCGGGTCGGCGAGCCGTTGAAGACCCAGTCCCACCCGTCCCAGCGGGAGCGATCATCGCCGGTCACCTCCTCGCCTCGGCTATTCAGTGGGCGCGCCACACGGGGGGTGCGCCAGAGGAAGCCCTGCGCCTCACCGTCTGCGCCAGGGACCACGTCCGTTGGAACCTCGAGGTACTCCACGGTCCCGGCCACCGGGTCCACCCGCGCGAAGCTGTAGGCCGGGCCGATGGTCGGCTTACCCCATGCCGTGGCGTAGCACTGGAAGGTCACCGTCCCCGCCGCCGCGATCATGGAGTAGCGCGCGGGGAAGACCCCCTTCTCCAGGTCGACGTCCTCCGTGGTGGCCCATTCGCCGAGGGCTTGATCGAAGGTGCGCAGGGTGACGCCCGTCACGAGGGAGATGGAGCGGACCTCTTCACCGGACGCGAGGTCGAGGACCACCAGCTCGTTGCGGGGCTCCTTGAGGATCCAGTACGCGTACCGGTCGTCGTGAGCCATGGTCTGGAGCGACGCCTCATGGTTGCCGCGCGGGTCCTCGAAGCGCCAGCTGCGTGCCCCGGCGCGCTCGCCAGTCAGGTCCGTGAGGGAGATGCCTACGGGGCGCTCTGGGACGGCGTGGGGTCCGCCGCGTGCGTGGAGCATCCGCGGGGCGGCGCCGCCCACGAGGGTGGGGGCGTTGTACTGGGTCAGCCCATCCTCGCTCCTCCAGAGCTCGGCGCCGGTCGCGGCGTCGAGACCCACGAGGTAGTGCCACCGGCTGTGAAGCTCTTCGTCGCTCAGGGCACTGTCGCTCAGGGCACTGTCGCCAGAGACACTGTCGCCAGAGATACGGTCGCCAGGGGCGAAGGGCTCCATATGTACGAACACCTGCCGGTCCCCCTCATCGATCAGCACCGGCTCAAACTGCTTGTTGAAGGGCCCGTCGAAGGCGGGCGTGTAGGCGCGCTCCCAGCGGACCTGCCCGTCGAGGTCGAAGCACACCACGCGTCCTGCGGCGTTGGTGAAGATCACGCCGCCCGCGCACGCCACGGGAGAGGCGGCCGTGGCGTCCGAGAAGGGGTAGGTGTAGATGGCGGGGACGCTGCCCTTGATACGGCGAGTCCAGAGAGGCGCTCCGGTGCTGGCGTCGAGGCAGTGGGCGTCGATGTGCGCGCCGACCACGGCGCGGCCCTCGGTGGCGTGCTTGAAGCGCGCGGCCTCGTCGGGGGCGAGGGCGTTGGCGGGATCCCAGGGGGCCATGGAGGCGACGAAGGCTCGCCCACCCGCCACGGTCACGCCGCCCTGGCCCGTCTCGGGGAGCGGCGTGCGCCAGAGCACGTGCTCGTTCCGCCGGACGCTGAAGCGCAGCGGGGGTTCCGGCCCCTCGCTGCTCCAGTCGCCGTGGGGGCCCGGTCCCTGGGGCCAGTCTGCCGGCGCCGGGGTGGAGCGCGTCGCGCAGGCGGTCAGCGACAGGAGCGTGAGGGCAGCGAGCGTTTGGACGGGCAACGGGTTCATGCCCCGAGAATAGGGGGCGCGGCCCGGGAGGGCGATGGCTGGGTCACGATCGCAGCGCGCTCGCTGGGCCAGTGGGAGGCCAGTGGGAGACCCGCCGGCAGCCCGTCCCGTGGCGGAGAGGAGCCCGCCGAGAGGTCAGCGCGAGAGCGGGTGGAGGGCCAGCGCGCCGGAGGGCAAAAAGCCCCTCATCTGCACTGGAAGTCCGCCACGATCAGCTCCACCTGGGTGCGCCCGCGCCAGTGGCTCAGGCGCGGGGTGAACACAAGGTCCACCGGACGGGACATCCGGAGCTCATGCTCGCGGTTCGCCATGCCGAACGCGAGGGCCTTGAGCACCGTCGTCCCCGAGCGGACCTGGAGGAGCATGTGGGTGCGGTCCTGCCCGATGATCCGGGGCATCTCCTCGAGCCGGATGTCCTCCGCGAGGAGGACCGGCTGGGGGTTGCCCTCTCCGCACGGCTCGAGCCGCTGGATCTGGCGCATCAAGCTCTCGTTGAAGCCCTGGAGCTGGACCCGCGTGTCGATACGGAGGTCCTGAACCGCATCCCTCGGCGGGAGGTCCTTGGCCCTCGCCACCAGCGCCGCGCGCAGGTCGTCGAGGCGCTCGCCTTGAATCTCGCAGCCGGCCGCCATGGCGTGCCCGCCGAAGCGGTTCATGTGGTCCGCGCCGCCGCGCATGATGTCGAGCACGCTCACGCCAGGGACGGAGCGCGCGCTCCCGCGCCCGATGCCCTCGTCGTCGATGCCGATGATCAGCGCCGGACGGTTGTACCGGTCCACGATCCGGGAGGCGACGATGCCCACCACGCCGGGGTGCCAGCCCGCGCCGCCGAGGACCATGATCGGGTAGGCCTCTAGGTCCGCGAACTGCTCCGCCTGTTCGAGCGCCTCCTCGAGGACGCCGCGCTCCACCTGGCGGCGGGCGTCGTTGAGGGACTCGAGGTGCTCGGCGTGGCGGCGTCCTTCCACCGCGTCGGCGGCGAGCAGGGTCTCCACGGCGCGGGCGGCGCTGTCCATACGGCCGCTTGCGTTGATGCGCGGGCCGATTTGAAAGCCGATGTCCTCGGCGGTCAGGGCTCGCCCTGCGAGGTCGGTGCGCTCGAGGAGCGCCTGGACCCCCGGCGACGGTGACTCGTGGAGCGCCCGGAGTCCGAAGTGAGCGAGGATGCGGTTCTCACCGATCAGAGGCACCACGTCGCAGATGGTGGCGATGGCCACGTAGCCGAGGGCCTCCAGGAGGAACTGCCTCAGGTCAGGGCGGACCTTGTCGCCGTCGCTCATGCGCTGGCAAACAGCCCAGGCCAGCTTGAACGCCACGGCGCTGCCGCAGAGCTCGCGGAAGGGGTAGGTCGATGTGGGGAGCTTGGGGTTCACCAGCGCGAACGTCGGCGGCAGGTCACCCTCGGGGGGCTCGTGGTGATCTGTGACGATGACGTCGACGCCGGCGTCGCGGAGTGCGGCGATCGGCTCCACCGCCGAGGTGCCGTTGTCCACCGAGATGACGAGGGTCGCGCCCGTCTCCTTGGCCTTGACCACCGAGTGATCTCCGAAGGAGTAGCCGTCCTTGGTGCGGTGGGGGATGTGCCACTCGACCTTGGCTCCAAGGTGCCTGAGGAAGCGCACGAGGAGGACCGTCCCGCTGACCCCGTCCACGTCGTAGTCCCCGTGGACCAGGACGGTCTCGCCCTCTGCCACCGCCTTCTCGAGCCGCTCGGCGGCGCGCTCCATCTCGGGCAGGCCGGCCGGGTCGTTCAGCCCGTGGAGCGTCGGCGCGAGCTGGGACGCGGCCGCCTCCGGGGACCCGTGGCCGCGGTTCACCAGGAGCCGTGCGAGGACCTCGGGGAGCCGCTCGGAGCGCACGAGGCCCTGGACCAGCTCCTGGTCCGGCTCCATCAGGTCCCAGTGTCCGGGGAGGTCGGGGTGTCCCTTTGGACTGGATGAGGGCGAGGCCGAGGCCGTCGGGGAGGGGGGCGCCATGTACACAATCTAACAGCGGCTCGGATCGGGATCGAGCCCGGCGGCGCGACGGCGGGCGCTCCGGGCGCTAATCTCGGGGGATCATGAGTTCCGGCAACCAGGCCAACAGCGAGGCAAACCCGTTCCGAGCCCTTCCCAGCGTGGATGAGGGACGCCGATTGCTCGACGGGTGCCTCGATGGCCTCCAGGACGTCGAGGCGGGCCGCGAGGCCGGCGCGACACCGGACGCCGACGCCCGGCTGGGCGCCATCCCCGCTGCCGTGCGCACCGAGCTCGTGCAGCAGGAACTGGACGCCCTCCGGCGGCGCATCGCGAAGGACCATCTGGGCGCGGCGGACGTGGAGGCGGAGGTCTCGGGCGGCGGGTTCCAGGCGGCCCTCCTGGCACGGGCGCGGGTGGAGGCCGGCCGTGGGGTCCGCTCGGCGGTGAACGCGACCGGTGTCGTGCTGCACACCAACCTGGGGCGGGCGCCGGTCCACCCCGAGGCGGCCGAGCGCATGAGGGCGGCCGCCGAAGGCTATTGCGTCCTCGAGATGGACCGCTTCAGCGCGCGACGGAATGAGCGCGACGCGCGCCTCGGCGTGCTCCTCTCGCGCCTCACCGGCGCCGAGGCGGGGATCGCGGTGAACAACTGCGCAGGCGCGGCCTTCTTGATGATGCAGACCTTCGCTGGCGGGCGCGAGGCGGTGGTGAGCCGCGGGGAGCTGGTCGAGATCGGCGGCTCCTTCAGGGTGCCCGATGTCATGGCGCGCGCGGGGGTGCGCATGGTCGAGGTCGGCACGACCAACCGCACGCGGGCCGCGGACTACGAGCGCGCCATCGGACCGGACACGGGGCTGCTCATGAAGGTCCATACCAGCAACTACCGCGTGGTGGGCTTCACCGAGGAGGCGGAGCCGGCGGAGCTCGCGCAGCTCGGGAAGGAGCACGGCGTCACGTCTGGCTGGGACCTCGGCTCAGGGCGGGTCGAGGTGGAGGGGACCCGCTCCCTCGAGGAGGTGGGGGACGAGACCGTGGTGCGCGACGCCGTGGCGACGGGCATGGACGTGGTGGCCTTCTCCGGCGACAAGCTCCTTGGCGGCCCCCAGGCGGGCCTGATCGTCGGTACCCGCGACTCGATCCGAGCCCTGCGGGCCAACCCGATCTACCGGGCCCTGCGCCTCGACAAGGTCGCGCTGGCTGGGCTCGAGACCACCCTCGAGCTGCTGCTCGCCGGGCGCGGCGGCGAGATCCCCTCGCGCCGCCTGATGCACCGACCCGAGGCCGAGCTGGCGGAGAGCGCCGCCCGTATCGCGGCCGCCATCGAGGCCCTCCCCGGCTTCACCGCCGAGGCCATCCCCGAAAGGTCCCAGCCCGGGAGCGGCAGCGCGCCGACGGTCTTCCTGCCGACGACCGCGGTTCGCGTCTCAGCGGAGGGGCGGTCCGCGGAGTCCCTCGCCACCAGCCTGCGTGCGGGGGAGCCGCCGGTCTTCGTCCGCATCCACGAGGATGCCGTCCTGCTGGACCCGCGCGCGCTCCTGCCCGGGGACGAGGCGCGCCTCCTCGCGGCCTTCGGGGCCCTCGTCTGACACCGGCTGCAGACCCTCGTCGGTGACCAGCCGACGGGCTTTCCCGTGATCGAGGCTCGTGGCTCCAGCACGGTCCCCTCGACGCTCCCCGGCGGGGTCGATCCGCTCTCACGCTTGGCCCTGGTCCTCCTGCTCGGCGGCGGGGATGGGGCGCGGGTGACTTCCCCGGCGGATCGGGAATCAAGCGGGCGCTTCGCTTCCAAGGGGCAGGGTGTGGGCTTAGAGTCGAAGCGGGGAAGCGCCCCGCCCACCATCATGTTCAAACGCAACAAGCGACTCACCGACTACGCCGCCTGCGCAGGCTGAGCGGCCAAGATGCCCATGGGGCAACTCACGCAGGTGCTGCGTGACCTTGATCCGTCGTCCGATCCTCGACTCATCGTCGGTCCCCAGACCGTCGATGACGCCGGCGTCGTCGTGCTCGGTGAGCGCGACGGGCTGCCCGCGGGGGCGGAGATCGCGCTGGTCCAGACGGTGGACTACTTCCCGCCGGTCCTCGACGACGCGTACCTGTACGGGGCGGTCGCGGCGGCGAACTCGCTGTCGGACGTCTACGCCATGGGGGGGCGGCCGATCAGCGCCCTGAATCTCGCGGGTTTCCCCAAGGGCTTCAAGGAGGAGTGGATCTCAGACATCTTCCGCGGCGGGTTCGAGAAGATCGCCGAGGCTGGAGCCGTGGTCGCTGGGGGTCATACGGTCGAGGCTCCCGAGCCCCAGTTCGGGTTCGCGGTGACCGGGGTCGTGGACCGAGCTCATCTCGCGGACAACGCGGGCGCCAAGCCGGGCGACGTGCTCTACCTCACGAAGTCCCTCGGGATGGGGTCAATGACCACCGCGGGCAAGTTCCGAAAGGCGCCTGAGGCCGCGGTCCGCGCCGCGGCTGAGCAGATGGCCACCCTCAACAACCGCGCGGCCGAGGCGATGAACAGCGCGGGCTCACACGCCTGCACGGACATCACTGGCTTCGGCCTCAACGGGCACGCCAGCAACATCGCACGTTCGTCCGGGGTGACCATGCGGTTCGACCTGTCCGCGGTCCCGATCTTCCCCGGTGCGCGTGACCTCGCTGCCAAGGGCGTCGTTTCGGGCGGCGTCAAGCGCGGCAAGTCGGCCCTCGCGGGGCAGGTGCAGGTCGCCCAGGGGCTGGACCAGGCCCTCGTGGACATCACCTACGACGCAGAGACTTCAGGGGGCCTGTTGATTGTCCTCCCCGAGGCCCATGCCGCGAAGCTCGAGGACGAACTCGCGAGCCGCGATGTCGCGGTGCACCGGATCGGCGAGGTCCTCCCGCGGGAGGGTGACTCCCTCGTGCAGCTGGTCTAGAGGGGGTCGCCCCCCCTTCACCAAATCATGGATCGACTCTCGCGCCTGCTCCTCCCCACGCCCCTGCTCCTCGCTGTGACGGCCTGCCAGGGGACGCTCCCCGGACCCGGTGAGGCGACCACGGGCCCTGAGCCCCTTTCGATCCCCGCGGTCCTGAACGCTGGGTGGGAGCTCTCGACGGTGTTCCGCGGGGACACCCGCATCAACGGCGTCGCCTGCGGGGAGCTGGACCCGGACACACCCGGAGACGAGATCGTCGCGGTCGACCAACGCGGTGCCGTGCGCGCGTTCCGGCGGTCGGGGGATGGCTTCGAGCCCCTGGACCTCGGCCCCGCGGTCTCGCGCAACATGGGCGAGCTGGTGCAGGTGATCTGCGCCGACGTCGTGCCCTCGGCGCCCGGAGACGAGATCATCGCGGTCGGCATGCTCGAGGGCGGGGAAGATGACGGGGGGCGCGGCCTCGTCCGGGTGTTCTCGCGGTCGTCCATGGGGGACGGCTGGTCCGAGGCGCGCCTGGTGACGCCTGCGCTCGTGCACGCCGTGACGGCGGGGGACGTCGACCCGCAGCGCCCCGGGCAAGAGGTCGTGGTCGCGGGCTACTTCGGCTCCGCCCGACTGCTCGGCGTGTCGCTGGCCGGGGAGGAGCTCACGGTTGAGGATCTCTCCAGCGTCCACGACCTTGGACACGAGGGGAACGCCAAGGGGGCATGTCCCACGGCGGGCGGCTTCGCCCTCGCCTGCGACGATGGCGGGCTGGTCGAGTTCATTCGCGGCGAGGGCGGGACCCTCTCGCCCTATGGTCGTCGTGATCTGGGCGCCACCCTCGCGCGCATCGCGCCCTTCCCGGGGGACGGCGTGGTGGTTTGCGACAACGGCGGGATGCTGCGCGTGATCGAGCGCAACGGCGACGGGCAGCTCAAGGGCGCCCTCACGGTCCTGGAGCGGGCGGATAATCGCCTGCGCGGCGCCGTCGTGGCGGACCTGGTGCCCGGGGACGACGGCGTCGAGGTGGCCACCGCGGGCTACGACGGGGTGATCCGTGTCGTCACCCTGGAGAGGGTCGAGATCCGCTCGATGGATCATCCCGATCGGGCGGCGAGGACGGGGCTCATCAGCTCCAAGCGTTCCGTGGCGCGGGACTCGGCCAAGCTCCATCACCTGACCACCGGCGTGATCGACGGGCTCGGGCTGTGCCTGGTGAGCTGTGGGTACTCGGGGAGCGTGCTCGTGGTCCATCGCACCGGGGCGCGCCGCGATCCCATGACCTCGCGACAGCCGTGACGGGGGGCCTGTCCCGCGGGCCAGAGTCGCCGCGACGGAACGTCTACGAGGGGCTCTCAAGCCTGGAGGTGTCCGGTGCCCACCTCACGGGGCCGCCGCTCCTCCTCGGCCACCGCGGCGCGCCGAGGGAGGCCCCGGAGAACACTCTCGCTGCTCTCCGCCGCGCGCTGGAAGCGGGTCTGGACGGCGTGGAGTACGACGTCCGGGCGTGCGGGAGCGGCGACCTCGTGCTGTTCCATGATGCCCGGCTCGAGCGCACCACGGATCATCGCGGCGCCCTCGCGGACCTGGACCTGCGTGAGCTCTTCACCGTGGACGCCGGGGGCTGGTTCTCGAAGCGCTTCGCCGGGGAGCCCGTCCCGCTCCTCGATGAGGCCCTCGGGATGACGCCGGAGGCTCGGGCCTCCGAGCCGCCCTTCCACATGATCGAGCTCAAGGAGCCGGGGCTCGTGTCTCGGCTCACCGAGCTGCTCTCCGAGCGCCGGCCCCCTGTCCCGTGCCGGGTCGCGAGCTTCCGCCGGGACGTGGTGCTCGACGCTCGAGACGCGGGGCTCTCGACGATGCTCCTCGGGATCTCCGCGAACGAGGACGATCGGCGCTTCGTCCGGGATGAGCGCATCGACGCGTACTCGGTGGGCCCCCGCGGTTGGAGGGGCGCGGCCGGCGGCGCCGACTGGTCCTTCACGGAGCGCTGGGCCTGGGCGATCGACGACCCGGACGAGCTCCTCGAGCTCTGCCGGCAGCCGCTGTTCGGGCTCAACTCGAACGAGCCCCATCGCGCGCTCGCCGCCCGGGCCCTTGCGCGGATGCTCCCCGGGTCCACCGCGCCCTACCCCGTCCGCGCCCCCGAGCTGTTCGTCGAGCCGGAGACGCTCGACGAGCGGGCCCGTGGGGAGTGGTTCGGGGACTGGACCAGCGTCGTGACCGTGGCCAACCCCTTCCCCTTTCCCGTGGAGGCGCGTGCGTCCGCGTTCGTGCCGCACGGGGCCTTCGAGATCGACGGGCTCCCTCGCGTGCTGGAGCTCGAGGCGGAGGAGGAGCGATCGGTGGAGTTTCGTATCCGTGGTGGCGCGCGGGTTCCTGGCCCCGACCCGCTCGTGGGCGTCCTCTACAGCTGGCGGGAGGGGCTCGCCGTGGACGGGGAGATTCGACCCGGGGGGAGCCTGCTCTTCGACGCGCCGCTGATTCGGCGGCGAGCTGCCACGGCAGACGGCCTCGCCCGGCGGCTGGAGCTGCTCGCGGAGCGTCCCGGCGACGCCCCGGCGTCGGTCACCGCTCGTCGGGCCGGCAAGGACATGGTCCTCAGCATCGAGAATCCTGGTGGCCTGACGGACGCGCACCTCGTGGCCCGGCTCGGGCTGGAGGTGGTCCGAGGCGGCGGTGGGCTGCGGCTGCGGCTGCCCGAGCGCTTCGACGACGTCCCCCTCGGCGTCGAGTTCTCGTGCGGCATCGAGGGGCTCGGCCCGGACGGCGAGCGTCGCCTGCGCCGCTGGGCAGGCGGGCTCCCCGCCGGCCTCGGGCACGGGGCCCCCGGACTGCTGATCCCGCTCGCGCGGGGCTAGAAGACCCGCCGGCTCGTCCCGGAGTGGGGCGTCGGGGGGGCGGTAGTGCCCCGCTTCGGCGCATCAAGGCGTGCCGGGGGAGCTGAGCAGATCTTCCGCTCCTCCTTCTCGGGCGGGCCGGTCGATGTTGCCCTCCGCTGCCGGGCGCCTTTGCGTGTGGCGGCATCTGGTCGGGGTGAAGCCCGGCCTGCCAGCAGGATCTAGAGAGAGGGCAAAGACATGAATGAGAGTCAGCGAGCGATGCATCGACTGATCGAGGAGGTGGTTTCCCTGTCGGAGGGGACCCGGTTCCTCGCAGGGAGCGCGGACTACCGAGAGGAGGCCTTGCGGGTCGTCCGGGGGTGCGCGGGAGCGGTCCTCGATGCCGTGGAGCACCTCGGAGGCGCGATGAACACGGCCAGCGACGAGTCCCTTGATCATCCGCGCGAGAGCGCGGAGGTCTTGATCAGCGGCGTGCCCGCCGCGCCCGTGGGGGCCCTCGTGGAGGGCCTCGGCGACCTCTTCGGGGAGTAGCGCATCGCCGGCGCTCGCGCGGGGCCCGATCAGTCGGCAGTCACCATCGCCGCCAGCTTGGCGTCGATCTTGTTGGCGGTGATCGCCCCGTAGTTCGCGGCGCCGAGCCAGCCGCTCATGATGATGCCCACCGAGCCCGCGTGGTACAGGCCCTCGACCTGCTCCGAGAGGTTCATGGAGTAGGGCAGCCCCTCGAACTTTGTCCCGAACGAGGTCCCGGTCGGTGCCTCGGTGTAGAACTCGAAGCTCCGCGGCGTGGCGGCCTCGGCGTGCTCGATCTTGGCAGCGGTGCCGGGGAGGCGGCGCTCGATGTCGGCGACGGTCTCCTCGACCATCCGGCGCTTGTTGGCCTCGTAGGAGGCGTCGTCCATCGCTGCCCAGTCCTCGTGGAGCGCGTTGGTGCTCGACACGATGACGTAGCGGTCGGGGCGGCCCTTCTCGGCGTCCTGGGGACGGCCCTTGGGGTAGTAGAAGCTGAAGGTGCGGCTCTCCCCGTGCAGGTCGCAGAGGGCGGCGCTGTCGAAGGTGGGCCGGGTGGACGTGAAGAAGAGGTCCGAGACCCAGGGGAGGGTCTCCCCCTGGCGCAGGCCCATGTAGACCTGGCAGCTCGAGGTGTTGAGCCGCACGTCACGGAGGCCCGCGAGCCACTCGGCGTCGAAGTGCTCCTCCCCGACGAGTTGTTCGGCGGTGGTCTTCACGTTGGCGTTGGAGAGCACGATGTCCGCCGAGATGGCGCGGTCGCCCACGCGCACCCCCTTGACCGTGCCGCCCTCGACGAGGATCTCGTCCACGCGGACGCGGCTGAACATGTCCACGTCGTTGGACGCGAGCACCCCGCGCATGTCCTTGATGAGCCCGTCGGTTCCACCGGTGAAGGTGTAGACGCCCTTCGACATGAAGTTCGAGAAGACGATCCCATAGCTGATAGCGGGGTCCTGGAGGCTGGAGCCGTTCGCGTAGGTGATCGGCTCCATGAGGAGTCGGTGGACGTCGTTACGGCCGGGGAAGTACTCCTCGAACAGCTCGCCGGTGGTGCGCGTGTCGTTGTCGTAGTAGTTCATCCGACGGAGGTCGTCATAGAACCCCTCGACCACCGACTGCTCGCACCCGAGGACGCTGACCAGCTTGTCCGTGAAGTCGTCCCGCGTGAACTCGGTGTCGAAGCTGAACTGCGGGTTGTCGAAGCGGACCCCGTCCAGCTGGACGATCTTGTCCGCGACGTGCTGGCCCCAGTACTTGCGGCAGGTCTTCTTCATGCCGAAGGGGAAGCCGTGCAGCGAGATGTCGAAGACGTGGCCGCCCTTGCGCTTGAACCAGGTGGCGAGGCCCCCGTAGTTGTAGTGCTGCTCCAGGACCGCGACCGAGTGTCCGTTGCGGGCCAGGATGTTGGCCGCCGTGAGGCCGCCAAGCCCCGAGCCGATGACCACCACGTCGTAGTGATCCTTGGCGCCCTTGAGGGGGTCGCTGGTCAGGGGGCGCTTGCCGTCGCGGTGCCCGGCGAAGAACTTCTTTTGGCGGGCGGCGGAGGCGGGCGTGCTGCTGGTGTCGGTCATGACGTGGATGCGAGGGCGTGCTGGTTGGCCATGGCGATCCCCGACAGCATCGCGCCGACGATGCCGAGGTAACCCTGATCGGTGCCGCAGAGGAAGAGACCGTCCACTGCGGTCCTCCCGCTGCGCTGCTTGCGCGTGGAGCCGTAGACGGCTCCCCCGAGGTGCCCGGTGAACTTCTCGATCGTCCGAGGCGTGAACCCGTCCACGTACACCGAGTGGGGGCGCACGTCGAAGGCGAAGGGGGCGGCGACCCCGTGGGCTTCACCCCAGATCCGATCCTTGGCGCTGGAGTAGGCCTCCTCGTTGAGCGCTGTCCACTCGTCGTGGCGCGCCAGGAGGGTGAGCCGGAGCAGCCCCTCGGGGAGCGGCTCCTTGGTGGCGTAGTTGTCCGGGCAGCAGATGACGCCGCTGCGCAGGTCCACGAGTTGGCCGGGCTCGGGAGGCCCGTAGACCAGGCGATCCTCGGTGTTGAAGAAGACGATGGTGTCGTCGTGACCGAGGTCCCTGGGGCGCTGGTCGAGGACGGTCAGGTACTCCACGAAGGAGAGCGGGCCGATGTCAGCTTCCTGGGTGGTGTCCGCCTCCTCGGTGAGGCGCATGGTCTCCACGAAGCCCGCGCTGGAGATCACCACGTCCGCCAGCAGCTCGGTGCCGTCGTCAAGCACGACGCCGCGCACCCCGTCGGGGCCGTGGAGGATCCGCTGGACCCCCGCGCGCATGCGGAGCTCACCGCCGAGGTCCTTGTAGCGGTTGCGGAGCAGGTCGAGCACGCGCCGGACGCCGCCGTCGGGGCGCGCGAAGCCCTCCTCGTAGAGGCTCTTGAAGAGGATGATGAACGAGGACCACTCCACGTCATCCGGCGTCGGGCTGCCGTAGTACAGCAGCGGAAGGAGCAGCATCTCCACGAGCGTCTGGTCGCTCAGGTAGGGCGCCAGCTCGTCGCGCGCCATCCTCGGCGGGCCAGACTCATCCGAGAGGTCGGGGTACCCCGCGAGGTCCCGGACCAGTCGGTCGAAGCCGTCGATGTCACCGGGGAACTTCTCGGCCACCTCCGAGCGGAGCAGCTCGAAGTCGTTGTTCCAGCGCAACGACACGCCCGGAAAGTCCACCCGGCTGCCGCTCTGCTCCCCGAGCTCTAGGGCGTCGTAGGGGATCCGCAGCTGCCGGAGAATTCGTGTCAGAGGGCGCCCCTTCGTTCCCTTGGGCACGAAGTTGGTCAGCGCGTGCAGCCCGACGTCAAAGCGTCGCCCCTTCTGCTTGTAGAAGGAGTTGAGCCCGCCCCATAGGTAGTGGCGGTCCAGGACGATGACTCGCTGGTCGAACTGGGCGAGTCGGATCCCGGCTGCGAGGCCGCTCATCCCCGCGCCGATGACGATGGTGTCGTACTTCTCGGTCACGGGAATGGGGCTTCCAGGCCTCGGATCAGGCGTTCTGGAGCTTGAGCTCCAGGTCGGCCATGTGGGGGTGCAGGTAGACGCCGCAGGAAGCGAGGCTGCCAAGCTCCTTGTAGTCGTCCTCGGGGACCTGCACGCCGTAGCGCTTGCGCAGCTCCATCACGATGTCGAGGAAGTCCATGGAGTCGAGCTCGATCTGATCACGGAGGAGCTCCGCGTCATTGAGCCCGTCGATGTCTTCGTCGGGGGCGATGGTGGCGATGATGTCCTTGACGGCTTCTTTGACTTCGTCCTGTGTCATTGGATGAGGAGGGAAGGGGTTGGTGGATCAGTTGGAGTCAGGTCGCTTCACGACGAGGGCACTGTTGATGCCCAGCATCCCGAAGCTGAGATTGAGGATGGTCTCGACGCCGCCAGTCTGGCGGGGCTCGTTGATCACGAGGCCCCGGACTTCACACTCGGGGTCGAGCTTGTCGACGTTGATGGTGGGGTGCACCACGCCGTCGATGAGGGAGGGCAGGTTGCCCGCGAGCTCGAGGGAGCCGGCGGCGCCCATGGTGTGCCCGATGTAGCTCTTGGTGTTGTTGATGTTCGTGGAGGAAGAGTCTCCGAACACCTCGCGCACCGCGCCCGACTCCTGGATGTCGCCCATGGGCGTGGAGGTGGCGTGGGTGCTGACGATGTGGATATCGTCCGGCGCCATGCCGGCGCGGTTGAGGGCGCCGCGCATGCACTGGTTCTGGCGCTCAGGCAGCGGCAGCACGAAGTCTGCGGCGTCGGAGTTCACGTGCCAGCCGGCGAGCTCGCAGATGATGTTCGCGCCGCGCTTCACCGCGTCATCGTAGCGCTCGAGGACGTAGAGGCACCCGCCCTCGCTGACCACGATGCCGTTCCGATCGCTGTCGAAGGGGCGGCTGACCTTGGCGGGGTCGGCGTTCTCGCCGAGGGCGCCCTCTGCCTTGAAGCTGGCGAAGATGCCAAAGGTGTGGATGGACTCGGAGACGCCGCCGGCGATGGCCACATCGACCTCGCCAAGCTGCAGCATCTGAGCGCCCTGGATGATGCCCAGGTTGCCGCCGGCGCAGGCCCCGCCGATGGCGTAGTGGGGGCCGGTGATGCCCATGTTGAGGGTGATCTCACCGGCGGGGTTGTTCGCGACCGTCCGGGGGTTGTGGTGGTGCGACCAGTACGACGTGTCGTAGTCGTACTTGCTGATCTCGTAGATCTGCTGCTCGGTCTCCACGTTCCCGTGCTCGGTGGTGCCGACGTAGACGCCGACGTTGTGCTTTCCGACGGCGTCCAGGTCGATGCCGGCGCTCTGCACGGCCTCGTTGGCGCAGTAGATCGCGACCGACCCGGCGCGGGTTCCGCGGCGGAGCGTCTTGCGGCTCTGGTGGCGCTGGTTGTCGAAGTCACACTGCCCGGCGACGGTCTTGCCGAAGTAGCGAATCTCGTAGGGGGAGACCCCGGAGACGCCTGCCAGGAGGTTCTTGCGATAGGTCTCGAGATCGTTGCCGTTCGGGCTCGTGAGACCGACACCGGTGATCACAATGCGAGGCTTGCTGGAGTGGTCAGGCACGCTTTGCCTCCTCTTGTTCGGACGGATCGTCCGCTGCTTGTGGTTCGGACAGTGCGTCCGATGCTTGGTTGGCCGCCGCGCCGGCCTGAAGGAATCGCGCGGGGACGCCGACGCCCACCTTGAACGCGGTGCCGATGGCCTTCGAGAGAAGGCTCTGCGGGTCACCCAGCGCGCTGGACACGCTGGAGAAGACGAGCTTCATGACCGCGTCTGCGAGGTCGCAGGTCGCGATGATCGAGCGCAGGGTCAGGACCCGGGGGTCCTTGGCGCCGTTGCGCTGGCGGATGATCGCGAGCATGCGCTCAGCGCCCACCTTGAAGTGTTCGAAGGCGACCTGCTCGCGGCGGCGCAGGACGGTGGCCACGATCGAGAGCGTGTTGCCGACCGGCTCGTGGACGTTGCAGCGTCGGGCCGTGTCGAAGGTCGACGAGACCGCGCCCCACTCCACCAGCTCGTTGATCGTGGCGCTCGCCGCCCCTTGGCTGATGGAGAGCTCGTGCACGATCTCCTTGGCCGAGAGCGGGCACCCGGAGAGGACTAGCAGGCCCCAGACGCGGCCGTGGATCCGCTTGAAGCCGAAGGTCTTGAAGAACGCCTCGAAGGTCGCCAGCTCCGCGTGGAGCTCCGGCTCGAGCCCGGTGAAGCCCGCCTGGGCGAGGAGGCTCGGCTCGCTCGTCTCGACCAGTCCGCCCTCGGAGGGCGCGGCAGAGGGCGCGGCAGGGGGCGTGGAGGCGGGTTCTTGCATGGGAGGGGCTTCGCGCTCGCAACGCATTTCAGATTTACCTGAAGGCTGCGAGCGAGAGTTGTACCCGTCGAGCCGCCATGTCGATCCCGCAATCGGCGAAAACGAGATCCCCGCTCGTGAGCCCTCCCCCCGGCTTCGAGGGTCGCGGGCGGCGGCGCAGGGAGATGGGGCCAACCCGCAGGGCAGCCCAGCGGGCGCCTCAGAGGCCGAGGGCGCCCCTCAGCCAGGCGCCGATGTCCGTGATCTGCTCGGGGCAGACCTGGTGCGCCATGGAGTAAGTCCGCCACTCCAGGGGATAGCCGAGGCCCAGGAGCCGGTCCCGGGCAGCCTCACCCATGCGGGGGACGACCATGGGGTCCTCGGTGCCGTGGCACTGAAGTATCGAGGTCGCCTGGTTCGCCGGGGAGCGCTCCTCGTCCAGGTTCCCGTCGCAGGCGAGGTACGTGGACAGTGCGAGGATCCCCGCGAGAGCCTCGGGGTGTCGGACACCCTCGTGGAGAGCGATCGCGCCACCCTGGCTGAAGCCCGCGAGGACGATGCGGTCGGCGGGGATGCCCGCGGCCTTCTCGCGTTCGATGAGGGCCCTTGCCTGGGCTGCGGAGCCACGCACTCCGGCCTCATCCACGCGCCGCTCGAAGTCCATGCCGAGGATGTCGTACCAGGCGGGCATCACCATCCCGCCGTTGACGGTGACGGGGATCTGCGGCGCGTGCGGGAAGATGAACCGCACGGCGTGGTCCTCGGGGAGGCCGAGCTCGGAGACGATGGGGGGGAAGTCGTGTCCGCTCGCACCGAGGCCGTGGAGCCAGATCACGGAGGCGTCGGCCGGGCGGCTGGGCTCGAGGACGACGCAGTCGAGGAGAGAGTCGGGAGACATGGAGGCCATTGGCTTCTCGTTGCTCACCACTCCAGGCCGAGCATCAAGCAGTGGAGGCCGCTGCCGATACCCTGCATGGCCACGCGGTGACCGGGTTGAATGAAATCGTCGCGGGCTGCGAGCGCCAGCGTGGCTGGCAGGGAGACGGAGCCGACGTTGCCCAGGGTCTCCACCGAGGTGTAGTCGCGGGCGTGGTCGAGACCGAGGATTTGGAAGAGCGTCCGCTTGTGCTGGGCGCCGACCTGGTGGGTGACGATGCGGTCGACCTGATCCGAGGTCCAGCCGAGCTCCTCAAGGAATGTGGGCCAGGTTCGCGCTGCGAGGACGTTGCCGGCCTGCAGCAGGGCTTCGGAGTCGGTCTCCATGAGCGGCCCGCTCGATCCGTTGACGCGGTCGCCGCTGCAGAGCTCGTGGTGCTCGGTCGCGGCGCGGGCGACCCCGCCGAGGAGGCGGTGGCTGGACCGCGAGATGCGGGAGCTCGTCAGGACCATGGCCGCGGCGCCGGAGCCGATGGTCAGCGAGGCATAGGCGCGCTTGAGGTCCAGGCGGGTCACGCCCTCGCGCAGGAGTGCGGCGATGGTCTCCTCCACTAGCGGTCCGCCGTCCTCGCCGCTCACGACCAGGGCAGCCTCGAGCTCGCCGCGCTCGATCCGGCTTGCCAGGAGCGACATCGCGTTGGCGAACCCCAGGCAGGCGTTCGAGAGGTCGAAGGCCTCACACTCGGTGGAGAGGCCGAGCCGGGCGTGGACCACGGAGGCCGTCGCGGGCTCCATGAAGTCGCGGCAAACCGAGGAGTGGACAAGACAGCCGATCTTCGCCGGGTCGAGCCCGGAGCGTTCGATGGCGTCCTTGCCGGCGCGGGCTGCCGCGTCGCTGGGCCGCGTCCCCGGCTTCCAGAAGCGACGCTCCTTGATCCCGCTCATGAGTTCCAGTCGGCCCACGGAGACCCCCAGGCGCTCGTAGAGAGCACCTAGCCGCCCCTCGAGGTCTGTCGAGGTGACGACCTGCTGGGGCAAGGCGAGGCCCAGAGCCTCGATGTGGACATTCTCGAACCGCATTGAGGCGGAGACCCTACCGGTTCGGGGCTTCGCCTGCGACCGGTTGCGGGCGGAGACCCGGGCGTTGACACTTGAGGACGGCTCGCGGCCCGCCTCGGCCGACCCACCAAAATGGCCACCCCGCCCCCGCTGACGATCCTCCACGTGGACATGGACGCCTTCTATGCGTCTGTAGAGATCCGCGACAATCCCTCGCTGCAGGGGTTGCCGGTATGCGTCGGCGGGCCGGCCGCCAGCCGGGGGGTGATCGCAGCGGCGAGCTACGAGGCGCGCCGCTTCGGCGTGCACTCCGCCCTCGCCACCGCCGTGGCGAGGCGAATGTGTCCCGACCTCGTGCTGCTCCCGCCGGACTTCGACAAGTACACGGCGGTCAGCCGCCAGGTGATGGCGATCTTCCGTCGGTACACGCCCACGGTCGAGCCGCTCTCCCTCGACGAGGCGTTCCTCGACGTCAGCGGGTCCGAGCGATTGTTCGGCGATGCCGAACAGATCGGGCGGCGGATCAAGGACGACATTCTCCGCGAGACGAGCCTCGTGGCCTCGGTCGGGGTGGCCCCGACCAAGTTCCTCGCGAAGCTGGCCTCTGACCTCGACAAGCCCGACGGGTTCCGCGTCATCCGGCACGGTGAGGAGCGGTCCGTCCTCGATCCGCTCCCCGTGTCGAAGATCTTCGGCGTCGGGCCGCGCTCCGCGAAGCGCCTCCAAGCGATGGGGGTGAGGACCATCGGAGATCTCGCGAGCCGCCCCCGCCGGGTCGTGGCCCGTCAGTTCGGTGCCTCGGCGATCTGGATCCACGACCTCGCGCACGGCATCGATCCCCGCAGGGTGACGCCGCGGCGGGAGGAGAAGTCCCATGGGATGGAGCGCACCTTCGCCGAGGACATCTCCGACCAGGAGGAGCTCCGCGGCCTGCTGATGAGTTTCTCGGAGGAGGTCGCCTTCTATCTCCGCGACAAGGGCCTCCGCGGGAAGACGGTCACCCTCAAGGCGCGCTTCAGTGACTTCAAGACCGTCACGCGCACGAAGACGCTCGCCCACGCCACCAACCTCGGGCCGCGCATCTACTCGGTCGCGAGTGAGCTTCTCAACCGGATTGACGACCGTCCCTTGCGCCTGCTCGGCGTCCAGATCAGCCGTCTCGAGGACGTGCGCCAGCCGGTGCAGACGACCCTGTTCAACGGGGCCATGGCGGAGCCTTCTTCGAGGAGGGACTACCTCGCCTCGGCGGAGAAGCTGGCCAAGGTGACCCCGAGCCTCGACAAGCTGCGGCGCAAGTTCGGGCGGGGCGTCGTCGTGCCCGCCGCCATCCTCGACAAGAGCCTCCCCCGCGGGCGTGACGGCACCGGCGCGACGGGGGAGGCCTCGCGTGCGGACGGGAGGGAGCCCGGCCTTGATGGGGAGTTCCCCGGGGGCCCTGGAGGCCTCCCGGTCGAAGACTAGGGCCGTCCTTCGAGATCAGGGACCGGCGCTGGGGCCAGGGCTCTCCCCTCGGTGGGCGGGCTTCCAGGCTTGGAACGCCTCCTTGGGGGGCCCGAATCTTGGAGCCCCGGCCACAGAGCCCCGGCCACAGAGTCCCGGCCACAGAGCCCCGGCTACAGGGCCCCGGCCTCAGGACCTCGACTTCAGGACCTCGACTTCAGGACCTTGGCTTCAGGACGACGGGTCTGGAGCCTCTGACCGGGAGCCTCTGCCTCGTGCCCCTGGCACAGCACGCTGGCGTCCGTGCTCATGGCTGGGGCGGGCGTGTTTCGTGGGGGGCCGCGACGGGCGCGGCCGTGGACTCACGCGGCCGTGCGGACCGTGGACGCCGTGGGGGTCCTGGCGGCATCCAGGTAGGTGTGGGTGACGAGCACGAAGACCCCGTCCTCGAGGTTGAGAGCCGTCGCGCGCCCGCGGAACGGGCGAGCCTCGCCCCCGGTGCCCACGCGGGCGTCCGCGGTGAAGGTGTGGCGCTCTCCGCGCAGGACGGCCTGGAGCTCGCGGAGGAAGCGGTTGGCCCGCCCGTCGCCGCCCTTGGCGGCCGCGGAGCAGACGGCGAGGTAGTCGACGCCCACGCCGGTCCGCGCGGGGTCGCCCCCGGTGTCCATGGTGAAGCGTCGCCACGCGGCGTTGACGGCCACGATCCGGCCCTCGCCATCGAGGACCGCGGCGTGGGCGGTGCAGTGCTCGAGCGCCTCGGTCAGGCGCTCGAACCGGGTCCCGGCCGGCACACTGAAGCCAGCCTCGGGGATGACGGTGGGGCGGACGGCGCCCTTGGTGACCTCGGTGGTGAAGGCGACGAGCACCAGGCGCTGGTCGCGGCCCGTGACCTGCTCGATGGTGGCCACCGTCCGGACGACGCCGCCCGTGCGAAGGGGGCGGTCGAACTCCAGGCGAGCGCGGTCCGCTCCTCCCGTCTGGATCTTCCGGATCTGCGCATGCATGGAGCCGGCCTCGCGGTTGCCGTTCAGCGCAGCGCGTCCCATGGCCGCCATGTAGTCGGCGCCCTCACGGGCGTTCTCCAGCGGGACCACATCCGTCTGGCGTGAGGTGCTGGACCAGGCCTCGTTGGCCTGGACGATGCAGCCTGCTCCGTCGAGCAGCACGCAGCGATCGGGGGTGGAGTCCATGGCGAAGGTTGCCTCGGACTGGGTCATGATCTGCGGGTCTCTTTTCGGTGCGGGCATGGTCGATGGGCTCCTTGGGCGTGGTGTCACCACCAGGGGTATCGGCCCGATCCCGCGATCCCTTGAGCGGCGAACAGGCCCTGTCAGAGCCCTTGGACAAGGGCCGTCCCGAACGGAGAGGCGGGCCATCACCTCCGCTGCGGTCTGGCCCGCTGTGGGCCGGACAGCACGCCCCTGCGCGCCTCAGGCGCCTCAGCCAGGCGCCTCAGCCAGGTGCCTCAGCCAGGAGGGAGCGTCAGGACCTTAGGGCCCCAGTGCCTCAGGGCCCCAGTGTCTCAGTGCCCCAGTGTCTCAGAGCTCCAGTGTCTCAGAGCTCCAGTGCCTCAGTGCGCCTCGAGCCAGTCCGCGCCCCAGCCGAAGTCCACCACGAGCGGGACATCGAGCTCCACGGCGTTCTCCATGGCGTCCTTGACCATCGCGATGGTGGCGTCCAGTTCCCGCTCCGGGACCTCGAGCACCAGCTCGTCATGGACCTGGAGGAGCAGCTGTGCGGCGAGGTCGGACTCATCCAGGCGCTGATCCAGCTTGATCATGGCGCGCTTGATGATGTCGGCCGCGGACCCCTGGACCGGGGTGTTGACCGCCGCGTTCTCCGAGGCCACGCGTGCCCGTTGGTTCGAGGAGTTGATGTCGGGCATCTGCCGGCGGCGGCCCATGAGGGTCTCCACGTAGCCGTGCTCTCGGGCGCCAGCGAGCACGCCGTCGATCCAGCCGCGGACGCTCGGGAAGGCGGCGAAGTAGCGGTCGATGAAGGCCCGCGCTTCGGGGACGGTGAGCCCCGTCTCCCTCGCGAGCCGCTGGGGGCCCATGCCGTAGAGCAGGCCGAAGTTGATGGCCTTGGCCTGGCTCCGCATGGTGCGGTCGACCATCTCGGGGAAGACATCGAAGATCACCGACGCCGTGGAGGCGTGGATGTCCTTTCCGTCCCGGAAGGCCTGGGCGAGCTTCTCATCGCCGCAGAGGTGGGCCAGGACCCGGAGCTCGACCTGGCTGTAGTCCGCCGCGAGGAGCACCCACTTGCCGTGCTCGTCGGGCTCGCGCGGGACGAAGGCGGAGCGGAGCCTGCGGCCGCGCTCGGTGCGCACGGGGATGTTCTGGAGGTTGGGGTCGCTCGAGGCGAGGCGCCCCGTGGCGGCGACGGCCTGGCTGAACGAGCAGTGAATACGGCCCGTCTTCGGGTTCACGAAGTTGGGCAGCGCGTCGACGTAGGTGCTCTTGAGCTTGGCGACCTCGCGGTACTCCAGCAGCCGCCGCACGATCTCCACGTCCCCGTAGTTCTCGTTCAGGGTCGCCTGGTCCGTGGCGTAGCCGGTCTTGGTCTTCTTGACTCGCTTGACGCCAGCCTGCTCCTGGATGCGGAGCTTCTCGAAGAGGATCGTCCCGAGGGCCTTGGGGCTGTTCACCTTCAAGCCAGGCTCGCCCGCCAGCCGGCGGACGTCCTGCTCGGCGGTGTCGATGTCGCGCTCGAGCTCCTTACCCAGCTCCTGGATGGCGGGGACGTTGAGCTTGATTCCCCTGCGCTCCATCTGCGTCAGCACCCGGACCAGCGGCATCTCCAGGTCGTGAAAGAGGGTCTCGTTCTCGGTCTCCTTGAGCTCGACGGACAGGCGCTCGAAGAGGCGGTAGGTCACCTCGGCGTCCTCGCAGGCGTACTCGCCCACGACGTCGACGGGCACCTGCGCCATGGTGATCTGCTTCTTCCCCGTGCCGATGAGGTGCGAGGTCGGGATCTTCGTCAACCCCAGCTCCACCAGGGCGAGGTGGTCGAGGTTGTGGCGGCGGCTGGACCCGTGGATCGTGAAGCTCGCGATCATCGTGTCGAAGGCGGGGGGCGGCACGTCCACGCCCTGAGCGCCCATGACGAGGGCGTCGTACTTCTCGTTCTGTGCGATCCGGAACAGCTCGGGATCGGTCATCAGGGGCCGGAGCCGGTCGAGGAGCGCGGGGGCGCCGCCCGCGAGGACGGGCGGGTCGAGGTTGAAGGGCACGTAGAAGGCTCGCCCGGCCTCGCAGCAGAAGGACATGCCAACGAGGTCCACCTGGAGCGCCGCGAGTCCGGTGGTCTCTGTGTCCCAGGCGAAGGTGCCCGCCTCGGTGAGCTCGACGATCATCTGCTCAAGCTCGGCCTCCGTCCGGATGAGGACGTCCTCGCGGTCGCCAGCGCCGTCCACCTGGACGTCGCTGCTCATCTCGTCGGCGAGGCTGCGGAAGTCGAGATCCTGGAAGATCGTCCGCAGCTCCGAGGTATCGGGGATCGCGGGGGTGATGGACTCCAGGCCGCGCTCCAGGGGGACGGCGGTGTCGATGGTCACGAGCTCGAGGGACATGAGGAGGTTCTCGCGGTCGTTCTCGAGCTTCTCTCGAGTCTTCCCCTTCACCTCCTCGATGCGCTCGAGAATGCCCGCGACCGAGCCAAACTCGGCGATGAGCTTCTTGGCACCCTTCTCGCCGATCCCCTTCACGCCAGGGACGTTGTCCGAGGCGTCGCCCATGATCGCGAGGACGTCGATGACGTGATCGGGGGTGGTCCCGAACTTGGCCTCGACCTCCTCGAGGCCCTCGATGACCAGGTCGACGCCGGACTTGAAGATGTTGTGCAGCTGCAGACCGGGGTCCACAAGCTGCATGAGGTCCTTGTCGCCCGTGACGATCCGGACCTCATGTCCGGCCTCGCGGGCGCGCGTGGCCAGGGTGCCGATGACGTCGTCGGCCTCGTAGCCCGGGATCTCGAAGAGCTGCACGCCGTGGGCCGCGATGATCCTGCGGATGTCCTCCAGCTGCTCGATCATCTCCTCGGGCGCGCGCTCTCGGGTCGCCTTGTACTCAGCGTAGCGCTCGTGCCGGAACGTTGGTCCCTTGGCGTCCAGGGCGACGGCCACCAGGTCGGGGGCCTCCTCCCGGAGGATCCGGCGCAGGGCCATGGTGAAGCCGTAGGTCGCGCCGGTGGGGCGCCCGTCAGGCGCCGAGAGGCCCGAGCGCATCATCGCGAAGTGCGACCGATAGGCGACGGCGGTGCCGTCGAAGAGGAAGAGTCGACCCATGAACGTGAGGCTAAAGGTCGGGGCTCAGCGTTGCTCGCGCCCTCGCCGGGAAACCGGGAGCCGCAGCCGGGAGCCGCAGCCGGGATCCGCGGCCGTCGGCCGCGGCCAAGGCAGGCATGGGCTCCGGGCGATCGCGCGCGAGGAGTCGCGCCCTCCCTCTTGCCGGTGGCCTCCAAGCCGTTGGCAGCGAGCTGGACCTGGGGAGCGGAGCCCCCGCTCAAGGCACCTTTTGGGTGCCTCCTGTGGCGCGCTGCCGACCTCGCCTCGATCTCTGCCCCCTGAGGGGGGGGGCGGTCTCGCCAGATCCCAGCCGGGATCAGGTCCCAGCCAGGGTCAGGGTCAGGTCACTGCCAGGTCACAGACCAGGCGTCCGTGAAGTTGCTCGTCACCTGTCCAGCGACCGCGTCCCGGTACCAGGCCTGGAAGTTCCAGGTCTCACCGATCATCGCGTTGACCGGGCCGGTGGGCTGAGGCAGCGCGGTGAAGTCGACCGCCACCGCGAAGCTCCCGAAGAAGCTGGAGTTGAGGATTTGACCCCCGACGACGCGGCCGATGTTGCCCCCGAGGCAGATGTTGCCCGCGCTCCCGCCCGGGTTGGGGATGAAGCCCTGGGTCTGGCTGCACAGGAAGAAGCCCGCGGACTGCGTCGGCAGCTGATTCGCGAGTAGCCGGAAGTCGTCGTCGGCGATCACCACGCTGCCGCGGCCTTCGATGATGGCCGGCTGCCCGGTGGAGTTCGAGGCGGCGGGGGAGCAGTAGGGGAACCCGGGCTCACACAGCCCGGCGAACAGGCAGTCGACCCACTCGGGGTGGTCAACAAACGGATTGCGGTTGCCCTGGTACGAGGCCACGACGTCGTTGCGGGTCCGCTCAAACACGTCCACCGGGTCGGCGTAGTGCCAGTCGAGGAGCACCGCGAGCCTGCCCATGTACGCGACCGGTTCATTCTGACCGGTGTTGGACGCCGCGATCTGGCCGGTGTTGTCCGTGAGGATGAGGTCCGGCTCCGAGACCCCGGTGACGCCGTGGGAGCCGCCCTCGTACCGCACGTCTGCGTACAGCAGCGCGCGGGCGATGTCGCCCTTCCTGATCACGTTGACCTGGAAGGTCCCGTTGGTGAACGAGCCAGAGGTCCAGTTGGACTGACCTGGGAAGACGCCGCTCCCGCCGCCGGCGCCTCCGTTGGAGTCGGTGGTGAGCTCTCCGCAGCCGGCGGTGCAATTCCCGAACGGCTTGTTGCTCCGGCTTGAGTTGTAGCCGCTGTCGCACAGGAAGAGCATGTGGCAGTCCGTGAACGGCATGTTGCTCGACACGTTGCTCGGGAACCCATAAGAGGTCGGCCAGCTGTGCTCCCGGTTGTAGAAGGAGTTCCCCCCGGACTGGCGGACGAAGCTGCGGTTCCTGTAGACGTCGAGGATGCGCGACGAGCTCGAGGGGTCGCGCTGTGCGAGGCCCAAGATGTCCCAGGTGTCGGTCGAGCTGCTCGTGTACGGGTACTTCGTGTGGTCGTCGATGACCGAGTGCAGCGAACTACGCAGGGTCGCCGCGGTGCTCGTGTCCACGCTGGCGTAATAACCGGGGGGCGCCTGCGCGGAGCCAACGGCAGCGAGGGCGACGAGCGCGAGGGGAAGGCCGGTGATCTGGATGAGGCGCATGCTGGGGGGCCGCAGGGGGCGAGGGGACACTCAAGGGTAACGCGGCGGGGCCGCCTCCCAGGTGGAAGACGGCCCCGATCCTGTGCCTGAGCCCCGACTTGAGCCGGGGCAGGCACCCGCGTTCAGCAGATCAGAGGAACGAGACCTCGAGACCGTTGGTGAAGTTCGAGGTGGCGGACCCACCGACGGCGTCGCGGTGCCAGGCCTGGAAGCGCCAGGTCTCACCGGCCGAGATGGACACGAACCCGGTGGGCTGGGGCACCTGGGTGAGGTCCAGGGCGAGGGCGAAGGCCCCGGTGCTTCCCGAGTTCTTGATCTGCCCGGCGCCGACGTAGCGCCCGATCGATCCGCCGAGGCAGAGGTTGCCGGCGCTGCCACCGGGGTTCGCGACGAACCCGCTGTCGAGGCTGGCGAGGAAGAAACCGAAGGAGTTGACGGGCAGGCTCGAGGCCTCGAGGCTCAGGTCGTTGGAGGCGACGAGGGGGGTGCCGCTCGCGCCGAGGGCGCTGGTGCTCCCCGTGCTGTTGTTGTTGGCCATGCAGTAGGGCGTGCCGACGCTGCCGCTGCCGCCGCAGGAGCCCGCGGAGGCTGTCGTGGTGCAGCCCGTCGTCGGGTTGATGGCGTTCGGCGACGGGTCGGCGTACGGCGGGTTCGGCGTGCCGTTCGTCGAGAAGTTGATGAACGTGTCCGTGCACCACTCGCCGGGGCAGCCGCCGTCGCGGAGGATGCCCGAGGGGAGGAAGTTGCCGTCCGGACCGAACTCGGGGGCGCCGTCATAGAACACGTCGCCAGCGTCGCCGTCCCAGAAGGCAACGGCGTCGAGGAGCTCGACGGCCGCGTCGGTGGCGATGCGAGTGGTCAGGGATCCGACGGGGTCGGAGATGTCGGTGCCGGCCCAGGTCTGGATGATGTCCTGTCGCTTGATCGGGTCCGGCACGTTGACGAGGTAGATCGTCGCGCTGCTGTTCTCGAACATGTTGTCGCCGTAGGAGGCGTTGTCGATGTCGCCGGGGAAGGCCGAGGCGGCCTCCGAGCTTCCGAGCACGTAGAACTGGTTGGTGAACACGTCACCCGCCAGGTCGTAGGCGAAGTCGAGCGTGCCGACGCCGCCAGTGGCGCCGGCGGGGTCACCCTCAACCACGAGGACCATGAGCCCGTCGGTGGACTGCCCAGGGAGACCCTGGATCTCGACGTACTCCTGGTCAACGCCAGACGTCGAGATGCGGACCTCGGTCATGACCTGGGACTGGGCGATGCTCGCGAAGGCGAGGGTGCCTGCAACGTGGAGATAGCTTTTGGAGAGTTTCATGGAGGGGTCCGAGCTCTGCGTGGGAGCGCGATGCAGTGAAAAGCGAGGAGGACCGTTGAGGGCCGCCGGTCAGGGCAGGGCGTCTGCCCTGGAAATCGTTGCGGTGGGAGCCCGAGCGCCCCGCCGCGACAGAATTCGTCAAAGATGATAAGGATCGTCCTGTAGCGGACGATGTAGAAAGACCCCCCAATCCTGCGGGGGCGCCGGCCGTGTGTCGAGTCGGGGCGTTCCCCGATTTCCGCCTGAGGGCTGGCCGTGTCTGATCGAGAAGGAGATTGTGGCTTCGAGGTCGCGCGAGAGTGTCTCCTTGCGAGACAGGCGCGGCTCCCTTTCGTGCGCCGAACGCCCCCAAGCCCTCAGAACGCCCCTGCACCTCCGCCCGTGGGGCGGCGCGCCCAAGCCGATGATCGACGACCAGCAGCCCCCTGTTCCCGCGGCCCGAGCGCTCCAGGGAGGGGTCCTTATGGGCCTGGCCAATCTCGTTCCCGGGATCAGCGGCGGGACCATGATCCTGGCCATCGGTCTCTACGAGCAGTTCATCGCTGCGGTGGCCGACGTCTCGCGGCTCCGGTTCCGGCGGTCCAGCCTCCAATTCCTCGCCGTCATGGCCGTGGGCCTCGGCGCCGCGGTGGTGATCTTCTCCGGCGTCGCCGTGCTACTGGTCACCGAGTACCGGCCGGTCATGTACGCGTTGTTCATCGGCATGACGCTCGGCGGGGCGCCCGAGCTTTGGCGTGAGTGCCGCCCCCTTCGACCGGGAACGCTCGTCGCCGTCACCGTTGGTGTCGCGGCCATGGCTGGCTTCGCGTCGCTCGGAGGTAGCGCTCCGCTGCAGGCGACGATCCCGGTCCTGCTCCTCGTGGGAGCCGCCGGGGCGAGCAGCATGATCCTGCCGGGGATCAGCGGTTCTTACGTCCTGCTCGTGCTCGGCATGTACGACACGGTGATCGGGTCGCTCTCGTTCAGCCAGTTGAAGGAGAGCCCCGTCGAGTCCCTCTCGATCATCGTCCCCGTGGTGATCGGTGCTGGCCTTGGCATTGCCTTGCTGTCCAACCTCCTGAAGGCGCTGCTCCAGCGCTTTGCGGCGCCCTCCCATGGCGTGCTGCTCGGGCTCCTCGTTGGTTCGGTGCTGGGGCTCTATCCGTTCCAGCAGCCGGTCCACCCGGAACTCGCAACCCGGACGATGCGCAAGGCGATCGTCTCCGTGGTGGTGGAGCATGAGCCGGTCGAGGACGTGGCCGCCCGTGTCGAGGGGGTCAGCCCGGAGGAGCTGACGGCCCTCGCCGGCCCTTGGGAGGGGCAGTCCAAGGGGGATCTCAAGCGAGCGGGGCTGACGCTCGTTCGCTTCCGCCCTGAGCTCACGGAGGTCTTCGGCGCGGTGCTGTTGTTTCTCCTCGGCTTCGCCGCCACTCGGCGCCTCGGGCGAGGGAGCCGAGCGGCCGCAGCCTGAGCATGACCCGCGAGGATTGGCCCGCGGGGCGCGAGCGTCGTGAGCGACCGGGGCCGGCGCTGGCTCGCTGCCCGTGCCGCCTCTCCAACGCGCGGGGAATCGAAGGAACTGTCGCGCCGGCGAGCGGGTCTGCCGCAGAATCCGGCCATGCGATTGCCCCTCCGGATGCCCCTCGGCCTCGCGCCGCTCCTCCTCGTCTGCGCCTGTTCCTCGACCGCGACCACCGTGGAGACGTTCAGCGACCCCACGGGCGCGACCGAGGGCGTCGTGGCCGCGCTCCAGGCGGACGATGCCGCCGAGGCCAACAGGATCTTTGGGCTCTACGCCCGCTCGTCGGTCCTCCGGAACTCGGTCTTCTATGCCCTGGTCGAGGCGGCATCCGAGGAGTTCCTCGCAGGCAATGACGCCAGCGGTGGCCGCCTCGTCGAGTTCGCCCAGGCGAACTTCCCGAGAGCGGGCTACGAGAGCGCGGAGGCGCTCGAGGCGGAGCTGCGCGAGGGGCTCGCTGAGGGCCTCGAAGTGGTGGAGTCCGCTTACGCCAACGCCACGGCAGCGCTGACCGCTCTCGGGCAAATCCAGGACGCGATCGACAACGAGGAATACCTGCTGGCCGAGGAGCGCTTCGCGGCGTTCATGCGGACCTGGAACGGGGAGCCCGCTGATCTTCAGTCCGAGGTGGACCGGATCGAGAAGCTGATCGTCAGAGACTGAGGCCACGCCGGCGCCTCCCGTAGGCCACGCCGGCGCCTCCCGTACCGGTTCAACGCCGTTTGAACTGAAGGACCCCGAGCCACCCGGCGATGTAGGTCGCCGTCGCTGCGAAGGCGAGGTGCCCGCCTGCAAGCGGAGTGGTGAAGCCCGCCGATAGGGCGAGGCCGGCGCCGAGACCGGCGGCCGCGCCGAGCGCGGCGTCGAAGGCTGCGGTGGAGGGCGCCTCGCGCCCGGCGACCGCACGGACACGGCGCAGAGCGCCGCCGCTCCACCCGCCCACGGCGCCGAGCAGGCAGAAGTGAAGGGCGTACATGACCGGGACGTCGAGCCCGTGGCTCGTCGCAAGAGGTGCGGCAGCGGCGAGCCATGACAGCGCTGCGATGGAGGCCAGGAGAGCCAGCGACGCTCGGACCTGGTGTCCCCTGGCAGCGATCTGTTCGCGGTGGCGCTCCTCGCGCTCCGCTTCCGAGGCGTCGTGCAGCGTCAGGAGGTCGCCGACCCCGGGGGTCCACCCAGGAGTCAAGCCGCCGAGCCCGAGGCCTTGTCGCGTTGGATCGGGGAGGTTCCTCCAGAGCCGCGTGAACTCCACCCGGCGTTCGGGACCATCGAGGGCGAAGAGCACCGCGCGGGCGGCCCGAGCCTGGGCGCGCCGGGCGCCCTCGAGGTCACCGCGGGCCAGCCGCTCCTCGGCCCGGTGGAGCTCGAAGCGAGCGGCCTCCGGGGCCTCCTCAACCGCCTGATCAGCGACCTCCCCCCCGGCCGGGGCTGCTCCGCTTCCCTCGGCCAGATCAAGGCCCTCATCGGCCCCGTGTCGGTGCAGGATCTGTTCCCGCGTCAGGGACAAGGCGGCCCGCAGCTCCCTTCGCTCACCTGATGCCAAGGGGCTGGACTTGGAGCGGAGGTCATCGGGGCCGAGGTGGGACAGGAGGTCTGCCTCGTCCTCTGACTCGAGGGAGAGGCGAGCCTCCTCGACCTCCATCCAGTGAACCCGGAAACCGGGGGGCACAGCGGAGCCCTGGGGATCGCTGGCGTCGGGGCCGCGGCCGGGGGAGGCCAGCCAGAACCACGTCAGGACCAGGCCCTCGCCTGTCGCCTCACGGGTCTCTCCCAAGGTCCGGCGTAGCCGCGGCGCGCCGCCGAGAAAGACGCGCGCCGCGCGGCGCGCCGCCGTCTCTGCGCTCTCCCCGGGCCCCACCTCTGCGCGGGGCAGGCTCGCCAGGCCGCCGGACTCCATCACCGCGATCCTGGCCCCGACTTCCGTGCGGCGGACCAGGACCACGCCGCCCGCGCTGATCACGTGGCCGAGCGTGGGGCTGGTTTCCGGGCGGATCACTGGATCGGCACCGCGGTCCAAATCTTCCCCCTCGCTCATGCCGTGGATCCTAAGGGCACCCGACCGGATTGTCGTCGCTCTGGATGCGGTAGGCCCGGGGGCATTCTCCTGGCCCTCAGGCCCGTCCCGATCCAGGACGGCTTCCACGCCCCTGGGCGGCGGTCGAGGCTCGTCGCAGGGCGGCGTTAGGAGGCGCGGAGGTTCGCCCCGCAAGCCTGGCTGCGAGGGCCGTGACGTCAGCGAGTGTCTTCCGAGAGCAGTCGTCGAGCCTCAACGTGAGGGAGCCCCCGTCGCCCACAGAGTGGCGACGGGGGCTCCTCGAGCGAGCAGTGACTCAGTTCACTTGCTGCGACGCGCCCTGGGCTTGCGGGCCTTGGGGACGTTGATGCCCTTGGACTCGTAGTACTCCGCGAGCGTACGTTGAGCGCCGCTGAGAGCCCGCTTGAGCTCGGCGTCGGCGGACTTCTTGGAGTTCTCTACGGCCTTCGTGAGGGCACGGAAGGCTGCGTTCATCTCCTTCGCAGCGGGGTCCGCTTTCACCTTCTTAGCAGCCTTTCGCTGCTTCAGGTCTTCGATCCGCTTCTGAAGATCGGCGATGAGTTCCTCGTCCGTTCTCCGGTAACGAGTCTTGCCGTCTTTCGGTTTGCGTTCTGCCATGAGTTTGTTGGTCCTGTAGGTCCAAGGGGGACACGTTGCCGTCGGGGGAGATCTGTCAAGCGTGACGGCGTTGGTCGAAATCTTAATCGTTAGATGTGTATCAAACAAGGTGCAATAGAATGCGGGCTATCCCCATGTTTGGAGATAGCCCGCATTGTTGCTGAAGTGTTGGGGTTATCGGGAGCTTAAGACTTGCCGCTCTTGCTGCCCTTGCCGCCCTTGGCCCGCTTGGCTCTCTCCTCGTCGGTGAGCTGGTCCTCGAGGGCAGCCAGCATCGGCTTGAGGTTGGCAAGCATCGAGGCCGCCGCAGACATGGCTGAGCCCTTCTCCTCAAGGAGCCCTGAGCGGTCCGCGAGCAACTCGTTGGCTGCCTCCAGCGCGAGGGTGAGCTCGTCCGCCTGGGTCTCCTGGTCGGCGAGGTTGGCGCTCGCGGCCTTCAGCCTCGTATCCAGGTCCTCGGCCCGCTGCTCGGCCTTGGCGAGGCGCGCGGCCTGCTTCTTGGCCTCTGATCGAAGGGCCGTGATCTCCTTGGACTGCACCTTCTTCTCCTTGCGAGCCTCCGCGAGGCGCGCGTCGACGGCCTCGATGGCCTTCTGGCGGTCCTGGATCTCCTGGCGGAGCCCGGCGATCTCGGCGGCTGTGGCCTGCTCAAAGCTCTCGAAGCGTTCGCGCTCGCCGGCCATCTCGCCGGTCCGCCGCTCGATCTCGGCCGCAGCCTCCTCGAGTGCGCGGGCGCGTTCATTCGACTCGGCCTCGGCGGCCTCGAGGTTGCCCGCAATCCTGTCGCGCTCTCCGCCGACGACCTCGAGGTCCTGCGTGAGGCTGACCTCGTTCTCCCTGAGGCCTGCCACGACACCGGCCTGTTCCTCTCGGAATGTCGCCATCGACTGTTCAGAAGCGGCGAGGGCTGCTTCACGCTCGTCCAGCCGGGTCGAGAGGTCGGCGGCGCGTTGGTCCGCGCTGGCCGCGGTATCTCGAGCCTCGGAGAGAGCGTTGGAGACCTCCTCGAGGTGTCCCGAGGTCTGCTCCAGCTCCTCGTTCGTGCGCTGGTGGAGCGCCTGGCTCTCCGCGAGCTGGCCCTCGAGCGCGCCCTGCTCGGCTTCGAGCGCAGCGCGCCTGGCGCCGAGCTTCTCGACCTTGGCCTCAAGGGCTTGACGCTCCTCGGTGGTCCGCTCGAGCTCCTCGCCCGCGACCTGCGCTCGCTGGGCCTCGGCTTCAATCGCGGACTGAAGCGACTCGACCCTGGAGGCCAGTTCGGCGCGCTGGCCCTCGAGCTCCGCCGCCTGTTCGGTGGAATGGCGTCGTTCTGAACCGAGCTGTGCTTCGAGCTGTTCGAGGTCGGACTGAAGGCCGGTTCGGGCTCCAAAGAGCTCGTCACGCTCCGCAGCGGTGGCGGCCGCTTCGACCCTGGACTGCTCGAGTTGGCTCGTCAGCTTGGTGAGGTCGCTCTCGAGGCCAGCGGCATGCTCGGCGAGAGTCTCCCTGGACTGCTCTCCATTCAGCGCCTCCGAGACCGCGGCGTTCAGCTGGGTCTTCAGGTCCTCGGCCTCGACCGCAAGCGCATCCGCCTCGCCCGCCAGCTGATCCCGTCGAGCGACGAGCTCGGCGACCTCCGCTCGGGACGCTTCCTCGGTGGCCGCGGCCCGAGTGGCCTGGTCCCCGATATGCCCCTGGAGCTCCTCGATGGTGGAGGAGAGCTGGGCCTCGGTGGCGGACTTCTGCTCGTCGGCGTCGCGGGCCATGGTGGCGTGGCGTTCGACCTCGGCCTGGAGCTCCTCGATATCGGAGGAGAGCTCCATGGCACGGGCGGACTCCTGGTCCCGGGCGGTGCCTGCAAACTCAGCGGCTTCGAGTGCCTCGGTGAGCTTGAGACCCTCGGCCTCCAGGGCCTCGCTGAGCGCCTGCACTTCCTCCTCAAGGTTGGCACGCGCCTGGATCGTCGCCTCGTGGGCCGCAGTTTGCTCGGCGAGCGCCGCCTGGACCTCTTCGATCTGGGTGGAGGTGTCCCCAAGTTGAGCCTCGAGGGACTGGACCATCTCGTCCACCTCTCTCTCTCGGGCTTCGGCCTGCTCACGGGCGGCCTCGGCGCGACCTTCGGCATCGGCAGAGATCTCGGTGACCTCGTCCTGGGATGCATCGAGGGCCTCTCGGGCCTCCGTCAGGGCACTCTTCAGATCGTTGATGGATCCAGCCGCGATCTCCTGGTCCTCGCTGGAGGACTCACGGAGCGTGTCGGCTTCCTGCTGCGCGGCGCGGAGCTGCGCCGCGCCTTCGCGGGCCTCCTCGCGCGAGGCCTTGAGGTCTTGCTCGAGGCTCTCGATGTTCGCACGGGTCGCAGAGAGCTGGGCTTCAACCTCCTCGGCCTGGTGAGCGTGTGTGGTCGTGGCCTCCTGCAATGCGCCCTCGGCCGCCTCGCACAGCTCCTGGCTGGTGGTGAGGTCGCCCTCGAGTTGATCGCACCGGTTGCGAGTCTCGGTGAGTGCCGTCTCGAGGTGGCCGGCGCGGGCCTCGTGCTCTTCGCAGACCGCGGTCAGGGAAGACTCCAGGTCGGCACGCGCGCTCCGGCTGACCTCGAGGTCACCCTCGAGCTGCTCGCAGCGGCTCCGAGAGTCCTCGAGTTCGCCGTGGAGGGCATCGCTGCGCTCCCCGGCGAGGGAGAGCTCGGCCTCGAGCTGTTCGGCCTGGCGGCCGGCCTCTTCGAGCTCCTGACCGAGCTGCTCGCAGCGGTCCTTGGACTCGTTGAGCTGCTGACCGAGCTCCTCCGCGCGGGCTTCATGCTCGGCGGCAGCGGTGGTCATGGCCTCCTCGACCTCGGCGTGTGCGGTGCGTGCCTCGGAGAGTTGCGCGTCGAGTTGCTCGCTGCGCTCCTGCGCCAACTGCACGTTCGACTCGAGCTCAGCAGCTCTCGCGCGGTGCTCTTCGTCGCTGGCCCCCATGGACTCCTCAAGGCGGGCACAGGCCTCCTCGGAGGCGGCCAGCTGCTCGGTGAGGGCGACGCCACGCTCGTCGGACTCCTGGGCCGCCGTCTCGAGCGTCTGCACCTGAGCCTCGAGGGTGATCCGCGCCTCGCGGGCGAACTCCTCCTGAGCGGTCAGGGCCTCTTCCTGGGCCGCGAGGGTCTCTTCATGGCCGGAGAGAGCCTCGGTCTGCTCCTCGAGGGACGTCGCGAGCTGATCGCCCCGCTGGACGGCCTCTTCGAGTTCTGCGAGGGCGGTCTCGAGCTCCTTCTGGGCTTCATCCCGGCTGGTCCGAAGCTCCTCATTTTGTTCCTGAAGGCCGGCGGTCTCGGTCTCGAGGGTGGCGGCGCGTTCGCCTGCGGCCTCGAGATTCTCGGTGGACGAGGTCAAGGCCTCGCGGATCTCCTCTAGCTCCTGCTCCGCGCCGGAGAGCTCATCCCTGAGCCGGCGAGCCTCGCCCTGGGTCGCGTCAAGGCGGTTCGAGGTCTCGCCGAGCTGGCCCTCGAGGGGGCGCAGGGACTCGATGCGTGCGGTCAGCTCGTCGATCACCGTGGTCTGGCGCTCGAGTTCGACCTCCTTCTCACGGGTGGCCTCGTGGATCCGCCCGCGCCAAGCCGCAACGTCGTCCTGGAACTGGGCCACTTCCCGGGGTCCGGTCTCCTCCAGGGGGAACTCCGGGGACTCCACGGGTGCCTTCTCGGCGAACTTCGTCGAGATCCCCTCGTGGGCGTCGAGGGCCTTCTGCAGGCGCCTCATCTGACGTGTCTGCTCGCTCAGACGGGTTCGAAGGGCGGTCTCCGAACGGTCGAACTCGCTGATGACCCGCTGCACGCGGTCCTCCATCTGCACATACACCTCGTACCGTTCGCGGACCTGGCGGGTCATCTCCTTGGCGAGAGAGGCGCGTTCACGGCGGTTTCGGTGCTCTGCGACGGCAAAGGCAAGGAGAGCTCCGGCGACGGCGGAGCCGAGGCTCACAAGCATGGCGATGGCGGGGATGGACATGGTCTCGATGTCGGAATCCGTCGCCCTGGATCCGAAGACGGCCGTTCGATTCCACAGGGGGGAGCCCAGGTGCGTCTCTGGACGAGACATTTCCCCGGGTGCCCAATGCTCGACTGAGATCGAGAATCCGTGCATCGCCTCGGGATTGCGAGGCGATCCCTTGGTGCACGGAGGGGGTTTGAAGGCGTGAGCCAGGTCTTCCTCCAAGTAGCACCCAATGAGGGGCTGCCCTCGCATCCCGCACGGTTCACTTCACAGCCTCCCCCGTCACGTACCGCCATGGTCGACCTCAGTTCCGATACAACGTGCTCAACGCACGAGGAAGGAGGCGGCCGACGTCCTGCGGCGGTGAAGCAGGCGCGGCGGAAGGTCACGCCTGCGGCCGCGGGGAAAGTTGATTCAAGGATCGATCCGTCGTTCCCCGTCGAGACGGGTGTGACCGACGCTATGATGAGCGCGACTGATCGCCGTACGGAGTACGGCGACGCGCCGATCATGAACCCCCGATCTGCACAGGAAACATCCCTGCTCGCCCGAGTCGCCGATGGCGACCCCTCGGCCATCAAGGACGTCCTCTCACGCTATTCCGCGCTCGTCTGGTCGTTGTCTTCGAGCCTCTCGAAGGATCCGCACGAGGTGGAGGATGTGGTGCAGGACATCTTCGTCGATGTGTGGCGGAGCGCCGCTCGCTACGACCCGGCCGTGGCCTCGGAGGCCACCTTCATCGCCACCATTGCCCGTCGTCGGGTGATCGATCGCCGGCGCCGCGCGGGCCGGCGCGTCGATCCTGAGCCCCTTGACGAGGAGCTGGCGCCCGGCGCTGAGGACGAGGGCCTGCGCCAGGTGGATCTGGACGACGAGGCGCACCAAGCGAGGGCGGCCGTTGCTGAGCTGTCGGGCGACCGGCGCCGCGTCCTTGAGATGTCCGTGGTTGAGGGGCTCACGCACCGCGAGATCGCGGCGGACACAGGAATCCCTCTTGGCACGGTCAAGAGTCACATTCGTCGGGGCCTCGCCGAGGTCTCCGAGAAACTGAAGGCTCGTCGGAGCGTGACGGAGGACCGGACATGATGGTCGGGCCTGGAATGCCGTCTCACGACGGAGATAGCCGAGAGGAGCTGGCCGCCATTGCCGCTCTTGAGGGGCTGGGTGTCCTGTCGGATAGCGAGCGTGCCCTCGTGGACGAGGATAGAGTCCGCGAGTTGGAGCATGCCGCAGGCGCCATCTTCACCGCTCTCGGTCAAGGCAAGGTCCGGCGGGCCCCCGCCCAGATCGTGGACCGACTGCAAGACCTGCTCGCAGCCCAGGCTGTCGCCGAAGCTGAGGAGGATCGCCACGGCGGCGTCTCGCATCTCTCCGACACCCTGAGCGACATGCCGCAGAGGCGCAGTGCTTCCGGTTCGTCGCTCGAGTCCGAGCAAGATGAGGCCTCGGAAGGAATCTCCGCAACGCGCTCGTCCAACGGCCCCACTGCCCGCTCTTCACGGGGCGTTGCTGAGGCCGGTAGAGGGCGCTCCGGCTCCCGACTGGCCCTGGTGGGTGGGTGGCTGGCCGCTGCGATCCTCCTCATTGCAACCATCACCGCCTACGGCCGCTTGGCCTCCCTGGAGTCCTCCTTTGGCGTTGGGTCCGCAGACGCGCGGCGGAGCGAGATGATCGCGACGGCCGCCGACGTCGAGGTTCTGCCCTGGTCCAGCGAGGGCGTCTCCGGCGACGTGACCTGGAGTGATGCCAGCAATAGCGGCTTCATGAGAATCGAAGGGCTCGCGCTCAACGACCCGTCCGTCTCCCAGTACCAGCTCTGGATCTTCCGTGGACTGGATCCCGCCGTTGAGGCTCATCCTGTCAGCGGAGGCGTCTTCGACGTAAGCCTGGAGGGCGAGGTGGTCATCCCCATCGACGCCCAGCTCAAACTCGGTCGCGCGGGCCTCTTCGCGGTGACGGTTGAGCAGCCCGGGGGCGTCGTGGTCTCCGAACGCGAGCAGATCGTCCTCGTCGCCAGCCGAGCCTGACGTCTCTCGGCTCAGGTCGCGGCTCTCGGTCGGGGATCTCAGTCGGTGCCGCGCGTGAATGGCGCGTGAGCTGTACTGCGCCGCGGGGCCTGCTGGCCTCGTCGAGCCCGCTGTAGGTTGCCGCCGCGCGGCACTGGGGTTCCGTTCATCGGTGTCGATCACCGACTCCCCATGCGCGAGATCTGCCGGGCGGGCCTCGACGCTTCGTCCCTGCATCACTTCCCGCTGAGGGCCATCACGAGGCTTCCAGGAGCGGCCCCGAGTTCGCGGAGGAGCCCGTATGGACCTCTCCTCGCCCTGCCGGCCACGGGGAACACTTTGGCCTGGTGTGGGCCGGCCGTGCAAGCGGCGCCCGGGGCCCGCCTCGACCTGACTAGACCTGCCGGATAGGCCCTCGGTTGGGCGCCGGATCCACAAGCGCCCTCCCGGGACCGTGGGGAACGGTGCACCCGGGCACCTCGAAGAGCTCTCAGCTGAGCCCGACGAGTGCGCGCGCGGACTGGACGCCGTTGATGAGGTCCGAGGCGAAGCCGTCGGCGCCGAGCTTCATGGCGTCATCTTCGCTTCGCAGCGCGGCGCCACCCACGAGGACTGGGATTGAGCTGTCCCTCGAACCGAGGTAGCTGGTCAGCGCGTAGCGCTGGGCGACGAGCGTCGCCGATACTGCGATCACATCGCACTCGTAAGCCGCCGCGGTCGCGTCGATCTCGTCGGCAGGGGTGTCGGCACCGGCGAGCGCGACGCGCCAGCCGTCCTGCTCGAGGAGCAGCGCGAACGCGACGAGGCCAGTGTCGTGGGCGTCGCCGGGGACGGCAGCAACCAGCACGGCCTTGCCGTTCCGCGCGACCGCCGGGAGCGCCGCCGTGAGTCCGTGCAGGGCGCTCCGGAGCGTGGCGGTGATGACGTGCTCGGCAGCGACGCCCATCTCGCCCACGTGCCAGCGCCGGCCCGCTTCCCGGGCCGCCGGCAGGAGGATCTCGATGACCGCCTCGTTCAGGCTGAAGGTGCCGCTCTTCACGCCTTCCAGCAGGTAGTTACGAGCGCTTGCAAGGTCTCCGAGGAGGGCGAGGTCGAACAACGCCAGCGCTCGAGAGCCCTCCCTGAGCCCGGTGGATAGGGCGGCCGGCTGAGCCAAGGCCTTGGCGGCGGCATCGAAGAAGCGCTCGATGGAGGTGTCGCCCGTGCCGGGGAGCTGGGCGGTCAGGGTCTCCCTCATGCTCTCGAGCGCCACGACGACGTCGCCGGCCTCGACGTCGCGAGAGGTGATGACCGCCCGGAACCAGACCATGTCGTCAGCGAACAGCTTCACGTCGTCTGCCTCGAGGGCCGAAGCGAGGGCCTCCAGGCGCGCGGAGAGTGCCTTGCGCCAGGAATCGAACCCTGACTCGCCGTACCTCGTGTCCGATGACTCGATCTTCTCGAACAGGCGGGCCGTCGAGAGGCCAGCCAATCCACGACTGGTGGTGCGGATGAGCTCTGCGATGAATTCAGCGGCGCGGGTCATGGTCATTCATCCCGGTAACGGTGGGAGAGTCCGTGCGGTCTGGCCGCGGGGTCGTGTCCTGTGGGGTGGGCTGGGCGGGGCCGATCGCTGCGCGAAGCAGGGTCCGGCCTGCCAGCATGAGGCAGGGCACCACCAGAGCGTATTCGATGGAGAGCGCCAGGTATCCCACCCCGCCGCCGGGAACTGAGGTGGCGCCGATCTTCGTGCCGGACCAAAAGGAAAACGGGCCTCCTATCGCGCTGAGGAGCACCGCAAGGACAGGTCGTCGGTTTAGCCAGGTCAGGGATGACGTGAGCAGCGAACCAAACGCGACCCAGAGGGTGACGATCCACGCGGGGGCCAGGAGCAGCGCCCCGACGGATCCGCCTCCGGCAGCCGGGAAGGCGACCCACCCAACGGTCCGCAGGGCGGTGTCGAGGAGGAGTCCCACCAGCCCGGCCAGGGCCCAGAGGCGCAGCTCAGCACCTCGGTGCGGTGTGAACCGGAGATTGATCGGGAGCAGCACGGCGGCCGACAGGGGGCCGACCCAAGGGTTCCCCTCGGCGGCGCCATAGACGCAGACGAACCACACGATCTGGAAGACCCCGAAGTTCACGAGCTTCCCCGCGGTGCTCGGCGCCCAGGTCGCGTCCTCGGGCGCGGCCGGCCCGGAGGCGGTGGTCTGATCGGTCAACCGCGGGAGGCGAGCGTCGCCGCGACAGGGGGAGAGAACGAGCGGCCCGCCCGGGCGTAGGTGAGGTGGGCGACGGAGATGTGGCGCTCTGCGAACCCGCCCTCGCAGTAGCAAAAGTAGAAGTCGAAGAGCCTCAGGAAGTCCTCGTCAAACCCCATCGCGAGCGCCTCTTCGCGGCGCCCACGGAGTGTGTCGCGCCAGATCCGGAGCGTGGGCACGTAGTGCGTGCCGATGTCCTCCATGTGGACGGGGCGGAGGTCGCTGGAGCGCGAGGCGGCCTGAGAGAGTGCCGTCACCGACGGGATACAGCTGCCGGGGAAGATGTGGCGCTGGATAAAGTCCACTGCCTTGCGCGCGCGCTCGAAGTGCGCGTCGTGGATCGTGATCGCCTGCATAGCCAGCGCTCCGCCGGGCTCGAGGAGGCGCGCGCAGGTCTCGAAGAAGGTCCCGTAGTGGCGCGCACCCACAGCCTCGATCATCTCCACGGAGACGATCTTGGAGTACTGCCCTTTCAGGTCGCGATAGTCCATCAGGAGCACCTCAACCTGGTCATCCAGGCCGGCCTCGGAGATGCGCTTCACGGCGAACGCGTGCTGCTCCTTGGAGATCGTGGTGGTGGTGACCTGGCACCCAAACTTGAGGGCCGCGCGACGGGCGAAGCCACCCCAGCCGGTACCGATCTCAAGCAGGTGGTCGCTCGGGCCGAGGTTCAGCCGCTCGCAAAGCCGATCGATCTTGGCGACCTGGGCCGCCTCCAATGACGCGTCCCGCCGGTCGAAGTAGGCCGACGAGTAGGTCATCGTCGGGTCGAGGAAGAGCCCGAAGAAGTCGTTGGAGAGGTCGTAGTGCGCGGAGATGTTCTTCTTCGACCCCGAGCGGCTGTTGTCGCGGAGCCAATGGAAGGCCTTGAGCATGGGGAGCGAGAGTCGGGCGAGGCCCTTCTCCATCCCCTCAAGGGCGGTGTGGTTCGCCACCAGGACCCGGACCACATCGGTCGGCTCGGGGGACGTCCACCATCCATACGCGTAGGCTTCGCCCGCGCCGACGCTGCCGCGGAGGGCCAGCGCGGTCCAGAAGCGCTCATCATGAACGACGACCGTTCCGTGGGCATCGGGGTTCGCTCGCTCGAGGCTCCCCCCGGCGGAGACCACCACGTCGGCGGCGGCGGGGCGGGCTGGCTTTCCGAAGCGCTCCGATCCGGAGGGCGTCTCGATGGTGAGCGACCCGCTGACGATACGCTTGAGGCGGGAACGAACGGCGCGCTCGAGGAGGGAGCTCCGCTCGGGCACAGGGGATCCTGCCGCGCCCCCAGGGGCGAGCATTTTTTCTGCAGCCACCAGCTTCTCCGGGGCGGGCGAGGTCGTCTTCGGTTCAGTGAGGGTCATGGTGCCGGCGAGGCCGCGGGGGGGGGCGCAGCGCTCAGGCGCTCTTCGGGTGTGAGAAGAACGGCGTGCGCTTGGTCCAGAGCCGAAGCGCCTGCCAGTAAATAGCGGCCAGGATCTTAGCGCTCATCCAGGGATGCCGGAGCAGGCTCTTGCGTAGCTGTAGCGGGGAGAGGGGGCGGCGCTCCAGTTCAAACGCCACGTCGAAGACCCGCTCGTTGTCAGGGCCGGTCCGGTTCTCCATGGCGACCCTCAGCGGGGACCCCGGCTGGCCGCCGGGGACCGTGAAGCGCCAGTGGTAGCGGTGGTCCATGTCAAAGAAGGGGGAGACGTGGAAGTCCTTCTCGAACCTCCACTCCAACCATTCGCCGTTGCGGTCGGCCTCGGATGCGATCAGCACGTACTGATATCGCTCGTTCCAGGGAGTATTGGTGATCTCCGCCACGATCGAGTGCAGCGTCTCGCCGTCGGCCTCGAAGAGGTAGTAGAAGGAGACCGGGTTGAAGCAGTAGCCGAAGAGCGCGATCTGGGTCAGGAGCCGGATCGGGCCATCCGGGGGGAGCTCCCCGGTGTCCTGGGCGACTCTCTCCCTGACGGCCTCGCGCAGCGGGCGATCCGTGGGCCCGAGGAAATCTCGACGCCGAAAGGACCCCAGGTTGGGCCGCTCCACGCTCCAGAGCCAGGCCCCCTGAAAGACCTCATCGAGCTCCTCGAGGTCGAGCAGGAGCTCGAACACGCGGTAGGTGAAGCGGTGCGGTCGCGGCTGATGGCGCGCGTGAACCACGCGACCCTCATACACCCCGGAGGCGAGGACTGGGGAGGTGTGGGGGGCGGTCATCGGGGGGAGCCAGCGGTCTCCCGCGGCGCCGCTCCCGGCATCTCCGCGACCCCGGGTCGAAGCTCCTCGGCTCGAGCGGGGATACCGGGCTCCACGCCCATGGCCACGAGGACTCGCCGGGCGCTCTGGACGCCGTCCTCGTGGAAGCCATAGTGCCAGTAGGCGCCGCAGTAGTGGACGCCGCGGACCCCGTCAATCTCGGCGTGCCGACCCTGAGCCCGGACCGACGCGGCGTCGTAGACGGGGTGGGAGAAGACCGTCTCCCGCACCACCTTGGAGGGGTCGATCCGGTCCTTGCAGTTGAGCGTCACGAACAGGTCGTCGGGGCCCTCGATCGACTGGAGCTCGTTCATCCAGTAGGTGACGCGCACGAGTTCGCCCTCCGTGGGTGCCTTCGCCGGGACGTGAGCGTTCCAGGCGGCCCAGGCCGCCTTCCGCTTCGGCATGAGGGAGGCGTCTGTGTGGAGGATCACCGAGTTCGGCTGGAACCGGATCGATCCCAGCACGTCCTCTTCGACCTCTGTCGCGTCTTCGAGCATGCCCAGAGCCTGGTCGGCGTGGCACGCGAGCACCACTCGATCGAAGCGCTCAGGCGCCTGACCTGCAACGGTCACCTCGACGTCACCGACGCCGCGTGCGGCGACGCGCTCCACCGGCGAGGAGGTGCGGATTCGATCCACGAGCGGCTCGATGAGCTTCTCCGCGTAGGCGCGGCTGCCGCCGCAGACGGTGAGCCAGGGGGGCCGGTCCTCGACTTGCAGGAAGCCGTGGTTCGCGAAGAAGCGGACGAGCGTTCTCGCCGGGAAGTCGAGGATCTCCCCCGGCTTGCCCGACCAGACCGCGCAGGCCATCGGGATCATGTGCCACTCGATGAACGACTTTGAATAGCCGCCGCGGCGCAGGTAGTCGCCGAGGCTCGGGCCCGGCTCGTCGGCCGGCAGCCTCAGCAGCTCAGGGGCCTCCTTGTAGAACCGCAGGATGCCCCGGATCATGCTCCAGAAGCGCGGCCGAAAGACGTTGGTCCACTGGGCGAAGAGGCTGGCGGTGCTGGTGCCGTTGTACTCGACCCCCGGGCCCTCCATACGGGCGCTGAAGCTCATGTCGCTCGTGTTCCAGGGGACGCCCAGCTCATCGAGCAGCGAGCAGAAGCCCGGATAGGTCCGCTCGTTGAAGACGATGAACCCTGTGTCGACCACGTACTGGCGGCCGTTCACCGTCACCTCGCGGGTGGCGGTGTGCCCGCCGATTCGGTCGCGCGCCTCGAGCACACACACCTCGTGCCCGGCGTCGTGAAGACGCCGTGCGGTCACCATGCCGGCGATGCCGCTACCAACGACAGCGACCTTCAATGATCTTGGCAGGTCAGCATCCGAGGCGGGTCCAGGTCAGGAGTCGCTACGCCGTCAGCGGCTCAGCTCTCGATGCGACGGGCAGCGAGCGCACGCTCGGGCACCGGACGCAGATCCCAGACAAGGCCCACGGTGGAGAGCGCCTTGAGGATGTAGTAGGACACGTCGAACTCCCACCAGTAGAAGCCCTGGCGTGCAGACGCGGGGTAGTGGTGGTGGTTGTTGTGCCAGCCCTCGCCCAGCGTGATGAACGCGATGAGAAAGCTGTTCCTGCTCGTGTCCTTCGTCGCGAAGCGCCGGGTACCGAACACGTGCGCCAGAGAGTTCACGGTGAACGTGCCGTGGTAGAGAGCGATCGTCGAGACGACGAAGCCCCAAACCAGCATCTGCCAGCCGTTCGTACCCAGACCCGGAGCCCAGGCCTCGAGCGCGACGCCGAGCAGGAATACCGAGATGCCGAGGAGCGTCGGCGCCACGATGTCGAAGCGGTCGAGGAAGCGCAGCTCGGGGAACTTGGAGAAGTCCTTCACCCGCTCGAGGCGCGTGGCGAAATTGCCGCGGTCGAGGACCCAGCCGACGTGGCTCCAGAAGAACCCACGTTGCGTCGGGGAGTGAATGTCCTCCGGCTCGTCCGAGAACTCGTGGTGGTGGCGGTGGTGCGCTGCCCACCAGAGGGGACCGCGCTGCGCGGCGCTCGCGCCGATGACCGCCAGGCAGAACTGGCCGAAGCGCGAGGTGCGGAAGGCGCGGTGGCTGAAGTAACGGTGGTAGCCCGCGGTGATGGCGAACATGCGGAGCACGTAGAGGCCGACCGCGACGCCGAGGGCCACCCAGGAGAAGCCCACAACGAACACGAAGAGGCACGCGGCGTGCATGGCCAGGAAGGGCACCACGCGGCCCCAGTCGATCTTCGACTCCACAGGGGCGTCAGCGGAGGCCTCGGCTTCCGCGGTGGCGAGGGTCGGGTCGTTCGCCACGCCGTTCCAGGAGTCGAACCAGCGGATCACGGCGAGCGACGAGCGCTTGAGAGCAGCTTGCATCAGGAGTTTACTTCTTGGCCGACCCTGCTGTCCGTGTTCTCGGACGAGGCCGTGGCGGTGTCAACTGTGGTGGGGGCGAGGCGGTAGTGGGACACAGCCCACTCCGAACCGTTTCGATATCCGAAGAGCTCCTCGCAGGCGAGGAAGAAGATGCGCCAGCGCTGGAACCAGGTTCCGGCGCTCGCACCATAGGTGTCTATTAGCACGGGCATGGTGGCGTCCTTGCGGTTTTCGAGGTTCTCTCTCCAGAGTTTCGCGGTCCTCGAATAGTGGCGACCATTGACCACATCGTGCTGTTCTACAGAGAACGGAAGCGCGTCGCGCTGTGTGAGGGCGACGAGCAGATCGTCGGCGGGCATCATGCCGCCAGAGAAGAAGTGCTCGCTCATCCAGTCCGTGTCGTCTCGTACGTCGAAGGGGTAGTTCAGCGTCTTGTGGGTGAAGACGTGGATGAACATCCGGCCTGCGTCATTGAGCCACCCGCGGGCGCGGCCGAGGAGCGCCGGCCAGTTGCGCATGTGCTCGAACATCTCGACCGAGACGATCCGGTCGAAGCGGAAGCCCTCGGGCCGGCCCTGCAGGGCATCGAACTCGTTCATGTCGGCCGTGATGACCTCGATGTTGCTCAACCCTCGCTCCTTGGCGCACTCCAGGATGAACTGGCGCTGGGGGGCCGAGTTGGAGACCGCCGTGATGGTGGAGTTTGGATAGTGAGCGGCCATCCACAGGGTGAGTGAACCCCAGCCACAGCCCATCTCGAGGACGGCCTGTCCATCGGCGAGTTGCGCGCGCTCGCAGGTCAACTCGAGCATGCGGGCCTCCGCCGTTCCAAGGTCCTCATCGCCGCGCTCGAAGAAGCACGAGCTGTACTTGAGGTGGGGCCCGAGCGACTTCAGGAAGAAGCCGGGGGGGACCTCGTAGTGCTGTTCGTTCGCCTTCTCCGGGACGTCGGCCACGGGACCGCGCTCCATCTCCTTGATCCAAGCGTCGGTGGAGCTCGTCGGACTCGCCGCCTCATCCTGTAGACGTTGAACCAGGAGCCGCCTCACGCCCCACTTGAGGAGCGGAAGGGGGACGAGTCCCTTGTCGACGAGTTTCAGCGCGGTCTTCATGGCAACTTGGAGCGGCGGTGGGCCCTGGTTCGAGGCCCCAGTTCAAGGGCAGCGGATCGTCGAGTGTGAGGGATCGGCCAGCGTGCCCCGGGCCTGGGGCGCGACGGTGGGTCCTCTTCGCGGCGGTGTTCGTGCGGTCGCTCGCGGCGGATGAGCGAAGGTGCTGCCGCAAGGCGCCGAGAGGATAAGGAACCGCGAGCGCCAGGGGGCTGCCTGTCCCGGCGCACTATTGTGGACCCCATTTGGACCCCTGAGAGGGCCTGGATCGGCCTCCACCTACCCTGGCCCGGGAGGCGGCCTCATCCAGTCCGAAGGGGGAGGCGAAGACCCCTTGCGTGACGCAGGCGCGGTCCGGTACCACCGATCCGGCTCGGTTCGCGAGCAGGAGAGGGTCCCAGAGCGCAGGCTGCGCGGGTGATAGGCACATGAGGCGTACAAGATCGGTAACACAGCTCCTTCCCCGGTCGGGGCGCGTGGTGCGAGGTCTCCTGCTCGCGGGCGCTGCAGGGCTCATGCTCTCGGGCGCGGTGATCAGCGGGTGCGGCTCGCTGGCGATCGAGGAGGTGAAGCGGCAGACGCTCTCGCTCCCCAAGAACGCCCGGCTGCTCGAGAATCTCAGGACCGGCGTCACCGACGCAGGGGAGCCGTGGATGGCGGCCCAGTTGCTCTCAGCGGGTCCCGTGAACGCTGCCCGAGAGGTGGGGACACCTTCGGCCAGCGACCCGCGGGGCCCGATCGTCCTGGTCCACGGGACACCGGACGGCATGGGGGCTTGGACCCGCGTCCTCTTCGGCGAGGACGGGCTCGCGGGTCAGGAGGACATCTACGCCGTCGAGGTGGTCGGGCACGGCATGCTCGGGGTGGAGGAAGGCGAGGTGACCTTCCAGCGCTGCGCGGATCACGTGGCGGCCACGCTCCGGGCCCTGGGGCTGGACGGGGTCACCCTTGTGGGTAACTCCTACGGCGGTGAATTCTGCTGGCGCGCTGCCCTCGATCACCCCGACCTGATCTCGAAGGTTGTCCTGATCGACTCCTCTGGCCTGCCTCGCACCCCGGAGCAGTTCCTGAGCGAGGAGGTCAAGATGCGCGAGTGGTCGGTCGCCCGCCTCGGGTACCTCGCCAATAGTGAACCCCGCGTGGCCTCGGCGCTGGACCCGCACTTTGACGGCGGCGCCGATCCGGAGCGTGTCAAGGAGGTGTTTCTCGCGCTCCAGAACCGCGGGAACTGGAACGCGATGATCGACCTCGTCCGCGACGAGAACGGGCTCCGGGCTCTGGAGTTGGAGAGGCTCGGCGCCCCGACCCTGCTGATCTGGGGGGCGTTCGACCAGGCGTATCCTCCCGAGACCTTCGGCGCCACGTTCGCCGAGCGGATCCCCTCGGCGCGGCTGGTTGTGGTGGAGGGTGCGGGCCACTATCCGCACGAGCAGGCCCCAGCGACGGTGGCGCGGGAGATTCTGGCCTTCCACCGTTCCAGCCCCGCGCTGCAGGGCCGTTAGACCTCGCGGGCCGCCCGCGGGGCCGCTGCCCAGGATCACCTTCCAAGGCGAGCGTGACCGGGGGCGCGCCGCTCAGCGGCGGCGCCGGCGTCCGCGCCGCTTCTTGGCGGCCTTGAGTCCCGTGGGGTCACCGTCTCCCGCCGGGATCCAGCCCTCGGGCGGGGCCTTGCCCTGGACCTCGAGCAGGAACCTGGAGGGGTGGCGGGCGATCTTCTGGCCGCCGCGCGCGCGCTCGGTGCACCACGACAGGGTCAGCGCGCGCTGGGCACGGGTGATGCCCACGTAGGCGAGCCGTCGCTCCTCCTCGACGCCGTCCTCGGCCGCGGCGCGCTGGTGGGGGAGTACGCCCTCCTCGAGGCCGACGAGATAGACGCGGGGGTACTCGAGACCCTTGGAGGAGTGGAGGGTCATGAGAGTCACGGCTTGCCGGCGCGCCGCGTCCTCGGCCGAGTCGCTGTCCGACGCGCTGAGGCTCAGCTCGTTGAGGAAGCCCAGGAGCCCCGGACGCTTCCGGCGGGAGATGTAGTTCTCCGCGAAGTTGAACACCTCCTCCACGGCGGCCCAGCGCTTCTCGAAGTCGGCGTCTTCCGGGTAGAGGCGCTTGACCTCGTCTCGGTAGGCCACCTCCTCCACGACCCTGCGGGCCAGCTCCACCAGGTCCTCCCCCTTGGGGTGGAGGCGATGCACTTCGCGCAACCGGGCCCGGAGCCCCTGGACGGCCTCGACGGCGCGCATGTTGATCTTCGGGACCTCCTCGGCGCGGTCAAAGGCGTCGGCGACAGAGATGCCCTCCTGGGTCGCGAACTCGAGCACGCGGTCGAGGGTGGTCTTGCCCACCCCACGCGGCGGCGAGTTGACGATCCGGAGCAGTGAGGCTTCATCGCGCGGGTTCGCGACTACTCGCAGGTAGGCGAGCACGTCGCGCACCTCCTTGCGGTCGAAGAAACTCATCCCGCCGACGAGGACATAGGGCACCTCCTTCATGCGCAGCTCCGCCTCGAAAGGGCGGGGTTGGACGGCGGTGCGGAAGAGGATCGCAAAGTCCGAGTAGGCGTGCCCCTGGCTCACGAGGTGCTTGATCTCCGCGACGACCTTCTCCGCCTCCACGGACTCGTCGCGCATGGTCACGGCCATGAGCGGCTCGCCGTCGCCCAGCGCGGAGCGCAGCGCCTTGTCGTGGCGGTTGGGGTTGTTCTTGATGACGCGGTTCGCGGCCCCCAGGATCTGGGCGGTCGAGCGGTAGTTGGTCTCCAGCTTGACCACCTTGGCGCCCGGGAAGCTGCGCTCGAAGCCGAGGATCTTGGAGACATCGGCGCCCCGCCAGCCGTAGATGCTCTGGTCGTCGTCCCCGACCACACAGAGATGCTTCTCGGGGCCCGTGAGCTGGCAGACGATCTCGAACTGCACCCCGTTGGTGTCCTGGTACTCGTCGACCAGGAGGTACCGGTGCCGTGCCTGGAGCTCGAGCCGGACGGCCTTGTTCTCTCTGAGGAGCCGCAGGGTCTCGGTGAGCAGGTCGTCGAAGTCGAGCCGCCGGCTGCGCCGGAGGATGTCGCGGTACTTCTCCCAGACACGGCCCACGAGCTCGTGCTTGGTGTCGCCGGCTCGGGCCAGGAACGACGCCGGGGTGTCGAGCCGGTTCTTGGCCAGGGAGATCTTCGACTGGATCTCCTGGACCTTCATGCGGGCCTCAGGGATGTGGAGCTCCCGCAGGCTCAGCTTCAAGATCGAGAGCTGGTCCGACGAGTCGGCGATGGTGAAGCCCTCGGGGTACCCGAGCTCCGCGGCGTACTCCCGAAGGGTGCGCAGGCAGAACGAGTGGAAGGTGCTCGCGATGACCGTGCTGGCCTTCTTCTTGCCCACCAGCTTGCCCAGGCGCTCACGCATCTCCGCGGCCGCCTTGTTGGTGAAGGTCATCGCCAGGATCTTCTCCGCCAGGACCCCGTTGCTGATGAGGTAGGCGATCCTCACCGTGATCACGCGGGTCTTGCCAGTGCCTGCTCCGGCGAGCACCAGAACGGGACCGGAGGTCTGGGTCACAGCGGCGCGCTGCTCGGGATTCAGGCCTTCCAGGATGCGGCTCATGCGGGTGTCGTGCGGCGTCGGGCCACATCGGGTGCAAGACACTAGCGATCACAGGGTGCTGATCCCACCGATTTGGAGGCTCCCCCTCGCGCTTCCGTTCAGCCGGCGTACGCTTCCGTCCGATGGACCAAGGGACGGACCACCCGTGAATTCAATCGACAGCAAAGGCAGGGCGCTCGTGATCGGCGCCAGCTCCGGAATGGGGGCGGCCCTCGTTCGCCAGCTGGTGCGCGAGGGATACTCGGTGGGTGGCGTCGCGCGCCGGGGGGAGGCCCTCGTCGCTCTCGCGCAGGAGTTGGCCAGCGAGGCGGGTAGCTTCATGCACCGGGCCCATGACGTCACGGACGCCGGGGAAGCTCCAGACGTCTTCGACGAGCTGGTCTCCGAGCTCGGCGGACTCGACCTCTTCATCTATGCCGCCGGGGTCATGCCAGATGTGGGGCCAGAGGAGTACGACACCGAGAAGGACCTCGCCATGATCGACGTCAACCTGGGTGGGTGTGTGACGTGGACCAACCTGGCGGCGCGGCTCTTCCACACCCAGCGCGGCGGGACGATCGTCGGGATCGGCTCGATCGCGGGCGATCGTGGCCGCAAGGGCGCGCCCGTGTACGGCGCGACGAAGGCGGCGCTGGCGACCTACTTCGAGTCGCTTCGAAACCGCCTGGCCGAGCGTCGGGTCAAGGTCGTCACCGTGAAGCCAGGCATGATCGAGACGCCCATGACCGCGCACCTCGATGGGCTCATGATGCCCGTGAGCGCCGAGCGCGCCGCGGCGGACATTCTCAAGGCGGCCCGCGGCCGGCTCTTTGACGTCCGGCACGTGCCGCTCCGGTGGCTGCCGGTCAGCCTGATCATCCGGGCCATTCCCTCGTTCCTCTTCCGGCGGATGAGCATCTGATGGTGCCCTCGGATTCGACGGTGGGCTCCGGCCTCCCGCGGCGAAGCCGGCCCACGACCCTCGGCCCTGGCGCGGGGGTGGAGTACGTGGAAGGCTGGGGGATGAGCACCGGCGCCCGTTCCCGGGTGTGGCGGCCGCGCTCCCCAGGGGAGGTCGCCGAGGCCCTCGTGGGGGCCCGTGACCGTGGAGCGTCGGTGGCGCTGCGCGGCTCGGGGTGCAGCTACGGCGACGCCAGCATCAACCGTGAGGGTGATGTCCTCGACGTCACGCGTATGAACCGGATCCTCTCCTTCGACGAGGCGACCGGCGTGGCGGACTGCGAGGCCGGGGTGACGATCCGTGACCTGTGGCGTCACGCGCTCCCGCGGGGGTACTGGCCCAAGGTGGTGTCCGGGACGATGTTCCCGACCCTCGCCGGGGCCGCCGGGATGAACATCCACGGCAAGAACAACTACAAGGTCGGCACGATCGGCGACGCCATCCAGGACATCGACCTGGTGCTCCCCTCGGGCGAGCAGGTGCTCGCCAGCCGCGAGGAGCGCCCGGATCTGTTCCACGCGGCCATCGGCGGCTTCGGGATGCTGGGTGCGATCACGCGGGTGCGTATCGCCACCAAGAAGATCCACTCCGGCGAGATCGACGTCGCGGGGATCTCCGTGCCGAACATCGGCGCGATGATGGAGTACGTGGACGCCCACACGGACACGGCCGACTACCTCGTGGGCTGGGTCGACTGCTTTGGCAGCGGCGGGGCCGCGGGCCGAGGGCTGATCCACCACGCGCGCTATCTCGGACCCGGGGAGGACCCCGCCCCCGAGTCGACCCTGAGCCTCGCTCACCAGGCGCTGCCGGCGTCGATCCTCGGCTTTCCCAAGTCCGAGGTCTGGCGCATCCTGCGGCTGCTCGCGAACGAGCCGGGCATGCGCTTGCTGAACTTCACCAAGCACCAGATGGGGAAGCTCGAGCAGCGGAAGGGGTGGTATCGCCAGTCCCACGCGGCCTTCAACTTCCTGCTCGACTTCGTGCCCAACTGGAAGTTCGCCTACGGCCGCCGGCCGGGGACCGGCCTCATTCAGTATCAGGTCTTCCTTCCCGCCGAGAGCGCTCACGACGGCTTCAAGGAGATCCTGCGCCGCCAGCAGCAGCGCGGCCTGGTCTCCTACCTCGGGGTCCTGAAGCGGCACCGTCCCGACCCCTTCTTGCTCACGCACGGGCTCGACGGCTGGTCCATGGCGATGGACTTCAAGGTCTCCGACGGGCGGCGCCATGACCTCTCGTCCATGTGCGACGAGCTCACCCGGGTGGTGCTCGAGCGTGGCGGGCGCTTCTACTTCGCCAAGGACTCGGTGCTGGGCCCCCGAGCCGTGGAGGCCATGTTTGACCGCGACAAGCTCGCGGCCTTCAGGGCCCTCAAGGCCGAGCTGGACCCCACCGAGATGCTGCAGACCGACCTCTGGCGTCGCGCCTTCGGGACCGCGGGCGTCTACACGATGTCGGCCTGAGCTCGTTCGGCCTGCTTGCTGGCCCCGCGACTGACCCCGCGACTGGCCCCGCGACTGGCCCCGCGACTGGCCCCGCAACTGGCCCCGCAACTGGCCCCGCAACTGGCCCTGCCGCTGGCCCTGGTCGCCGTCTCTATCTTTGGATCGCCCGTTGGATAGCGCGGGCCAGACCGCGGATCTGCGGCCCTGACTACCGCCCTGTGACCGGGGGGAGTAGGGTCCCCGGCTCGCCGCCACACCGCCCCAACCCCCATGTTCGGAAAACGCTTCACCTACTTCGCGACCTGCGCGCCCGGCGTCGAGCCGCTGCTTCACGAGGAGGTTCGACAGCTGGGCCTCGGGCGCCCCGAGCAGCAGGTGGGCGGCGTGCGCTTCGAGGGCACCATGCCCGAGGCCTGGCGCGCCAACCTCTGGCTGCGCACGGCGGTGCGAGTGCTGCGCCGTGAGGCGCGCTTCGAATGTCCGAGCGAGTCGGCGGTGGATGAGGGTGTTGGCAGCGTGGATTGGTCCGCGTTCATCGAGCCGACGGGGACGCTCTGGGTGGACGCCCAGACCAAGGACTCCGTGCTCGATCACAGCCGCTACCTGCAGCAGCGGGTGAAGGATGTGATCGTGGATCAGGTCCGCGCCGCGGACGGGACCCGGCCGAGCGTGGACCGGGACACGGCCGATGTCCGGGTCCACCTCCACCTCTACCGCGACCGCGCGACGCTCTCTGTCGACACCTCTGGTGCGTCGTTGCATCGGCGGGGTTGGCGGAACTCACAGGGCCGGGCGCCGCTGGCGGAGACCCTCGCGGCGGCCTGTGTGTTGCGCTCTGGCTGGGATCGCCGAGGCCCCCTCCTCGATCCGTTCTGCGGGACCGGGACCTTGCTGGTGGAGGGCGCGATGATCGCTGCGGGGATGGCCCCGGGGCTCTCGCGGGAACGCTTTGGCTTCGAGACCTGGCGCGACCACGACGCCGCGGGGTGGGCAAGCCTGCGGGACGAGGCGAGGGACAAGATCCGCATCCCGCGCAAGCTCCGGCTCGTCGGGCACGACATCGCCCCGGACCGGCTCGAGGAGACGCGGGGTCACCTCGACGGGCTGGGCTTCACCGAACTCGGCGACCTCGAAGTCGCTGACGCCCGCGCCTTCGCGCCGCGGGCGGGCTGGAACGGCACGGTGGTCAGCAACCTGCCCTATGGTGAGCGAGTGGGGGACCGCGTCGAGGAGCTGCATGGAGACTTCGGCGCGCAGCTCAAGGCGCTCACCGGCTACCGGGTGGCGCTGCTCACGGGCTCTTCACGCCTCGCCGGGTTGCTCCGGCTCTCCCGCGCCGAGCGGCACCGGATCCTCAACGGCGGCATCGAGTGTCAGCTCGTGACCGCCGAGCTCTGAGGCCAATCAGGGGCAAGGCGGGTCGAGCGACGGACTCGACCCGGTCGAGCGGAGGGGGTCCTTGCGCCTCCCTTCCCTCGTTCGGTGGCGTCAGGCTCGCCGGTCAGCGCGGGCTCTCTTACTTGCTCTTGGAGAGAGAGCGGAGGTACTTCTCGCGGAAGGAGTCGTCCTCGAAGAACCGCCGCCAGGGGCTCTCCTCCCAGGCCCGCGGACCGTTCCACCTCTCCGGGTCCCAGAGCTGGCTGGACTGCGAGGCCGCGTTGTTGGCGTAGCCAAGTGCAGCCAGCATGGACTCGTCCTCAGTGCTCCTGCGTTGATCTTCGCGGAGGCCCTCCCCGGCCGCGGACTGCATCCAGGTCACCAGCGCCTTGCGCATCGCGAGGGCGCGATCTGGCTCTCCAAGGAGCAGGTCACGTTCGCACATGGGGTCCTCCGAGAGGTTGAAGAGCTCGGACTGCCCGGTGGTCCTGGGCTTCTCTCGCGATGCCTCGTGGTGGGGCTTGAGGTCCATCGTGAAGAGCCATTGCCCTGATCGGACCGCGCCGGAGAAGCCGTGAGCTCCGACCATGAAGCGCGGCTCCTCGAGGAATTCATCAGCCACCGCCTCCCTGAGGTCCCGCCCCGGGAAGTCCTCGTGCTCGAGGCCGCTCAGGGCGAGCAGTGAGCGGGAGATGTCGAGGTGCCGTACCGGGGCATCAAGCATCAGCCCACGCGGCCCCCCTTTCCAGGTCATGATGAGCGGGATCCGGGTGGTGCCGGGATAGAGGCCCGCGTGATTCCACCAGACGCCGTGCTCTCCGAAGGACTCTCCGTGATCTGCGGTGAAGGCCACCAGCCCGTCTCGCACCCGCGGGTGGTCGAGGACCTCGGCCAGGGCGCCGTCCAGATAGTCGACCTCGGCGCGGTACTGGGCGTAGGGATAGTCGACGTCCTGGAGGCCCTCGAGCCAGCCGGGGATCAGCCGCTTGTCGAGTTGCAGCGGCCGGTCTCCGAAGGGCTCGTGCCCGTCGTAGTACTTCCTGTCGAAGGGCTTGGGAGGGCCGTAGGGCTCGTGGGCATCGAACAGGTGGAGCCACGCGAAGACCGGGGCGCCCTCCGCTCCATCGATCCAGTCCACGAGCCGCGAGATCGAGACCTCACCGTCTCGCTGGAGCCTGACCGGCCCCTCCATTCGGTCGAACCCCTGGCCCAGGCCGCTGTGCTGGTCGAGCAAGTGGAACGAGCTGGTCACGGCGAAGGTCTCATAGCCAGCCGCGGCGAACCTCTCTGCGAGGGTCTCGGCCGCGGGCGCGAGCCGGGCGCGGTTGGAGAGGATCCCGATGTCCCGCGGGTGCATGCCCGTCATCAGTGCCATGTGGGACGGGTTCGTGACGTTGGTCGAGGAGAGGCAGTTGCTGAACGCAACTCCCCTCGCCGCCAGCGCATCCAACTGCGGAGTACTGACGGGGGAATTGGTGTTGAAGACCCCAACGTGATCTGCCCGGTGCGTGTCGGAGGTGATCAGGAGGACTGTCGGCCCCGCCTGCCCTCGGCGACGAATCGCTGCCTCGCTGATGTACCCCACCGCGCAGTCTTCGCTGTCCGCGCGTTGCACAGAGACGTCCAGCGTCGCCGGTCCGGCGCCGGCCTCGGCGGCGGTGAAGCGCAGCGGGGCCCACTCGTCCTTCCCAACGGTGACCGAGCGTGTGCTTGTGTCTTGGCTTCCGCTAAGGGTCACCGTGAAGCGGAGGGCGGCCTTCCCGATGAGGAACTCGGGGTCGCCAGCAACGTAGAGCTCGAGCGCTTCGCCCTCACTCAACTCGAGCGCAGCCGAGCGGGGGCTCTCGGAGGTGACGCTGATCGAGCGTCGAAGGAGGTCCCCGACCAAGCGTGTCGTGCCGCCGGGGTCTCCCGCGATGAGATAGCGAGACAGGGGCTGTTCGACGAAGGAGACGCTCTGGGCGATGTCGACCGCGCATTGACCGGCGAACTCGATCTTGAATCGGTCCGCCTTGGGAAGCCCGATCCCCTGTCCGGGGAGCGTGAAGGTGACGACCTCGAGCCCGCCGGTGGCCTTGAACTCACCCCCTCTTGACCGAAAGACCGTCTTGCCGTCCCGCTTCAATTCCAGATGGACAATCTCCTTCGTGCCCTGGATCGCGGCGGCCTCGAGGACGACCTGGTTGAAGCCGTCGGCCTCTTGGGGGACCGGCCCCTCGATGGACCTCGCCTGACCTCTTCCCGTCAGGGACATCCCGCGCAGTGGCGCCTGCCCGCCGGAGGGGTCGGCCAGGTCCCGGCGTCCCACCTCACCCGCGGCTTGGCCCGACCACGGAAAGTCATTCCCGGCGGCCTCGAGGGTTGCAAGAAGCTGGGCGGCGTCGTCCGAGGGGGGCAGCGGCTCGAATTCGATGCGCGCAAATCCTCCGGGACCGGTCGGTGCCGGGTCCGTGTCTCCGGCACAGGACATGATGGCAAGCAAGGCCATCCCCACGAGGGTGACTCGGTCGAGCACGGCGCATTTCATGGTCGAAGTATCTCTCGCTCAGGCGCCCCGGGCGATCAAAAAAAAGGCGGCTTCGGGATGGGGTGCCGTCCAGCACTCGGGGCCCTGGAGGCCACTGCTGGGGTCCGGTTGGGTCGTCTCTAATTGGTGGTCGGTCCGGGGTACTCCATCGTCAGGCATCGGAGCCTCGAGCGACCTGACTCACCTCGGGCCTCTCTCGGGACTCACGCCCGGCTCACAGCGTCGCCCCGAGCTCGATCCGGCGAGCTCCATCGAGAGGCCCCTTGGCCTGGCCAACTCGCCGCGCAGGCCGGTCTTGCGGCGTTCAGGGGCGGCGCTTGAGGACCAGGATGGTGTCGAATTGCCGGTCGGAGAGCGTCTGGGGCTCCTCGATCTCGTAGTGGAAGTCGTAGGTCTCCACGTGCTCGAACTCAGGCACCGCGCGGAGCATGCGCAGGACCTGCGCCGCGTCGTAGGTGCGGAACTCCCAGGTGGTGCGGGAGCGCCGCTCCTCACCGCTCTCGACGACTCGCATTCGGGCCTCGACTCTCTCCCGTCGCCTTGTCTTGTCAGGCGGCCAGGTGGTCACTGTGCAATCCACCTCCGCACCGCCCCGCTCGACCGTCCAGCGCTCATGGGCCTTGCGCGAGGCTCCGTACCTGGAGAGGTGAAGACCGAGGAGGTAGATCCCGCCGGGGCGCAGGGCCCGCGCCACGGCGCGCAGGTGGCTGCGGGCGTCGCGTTCGCTGAGCAGGTACTTGAAGGTGCTCACGAGGCAGTGGGCGAGGTCGAAGGTCCCCGGAGTCTCGAAGGTCGCCATGTCGTCCTGGACCACGGTCCCGGCGAGCCCCGCCGAGCGCAGCCGCTCACGGCTGTAGCGCACCATGGCCCCCCCAAGATCAAACCCCCGGACCCGCCAGCCCCGTTCGGCCATGGCGGCGAGCAGCCGGCCCGATCCACAGGCCGGCTCCAGGACTCTCCTGCCGCGGCCCGGGGTGGCGTGGCGCTCGTGGGCGGCCTCGAGGAAGGCGGCCTCGAGGTCGGTGTCCACGTCGTAGATGGCGTCGTAGTACCTGGGGGTCTCGTACCAGTCGAGGTCCTCGTAGCGCTTGGCCTTGCCTCTGCTGGTGGGCGTCATGACCCCGCGTGCCAGCGCTGGCGGGCCGCCACGCTGACGATGCGGTCCTCCTCGGGGATCCAGGCGGTGAGCTCCCCGCCGTAGACGCAGCCCGTGTCCAGCCCGCGGGTACGCTCGAGTTCGACCAGGCCACGCCGGGCCCAGTGCCCAAACACAACGGTTCGGGTCTCCGAAGTGCGGGCCCGCCAGAAGTGATCCCAGGGCTGGAACGGGTCCCCCGGGGCGGGCCAGTCGCTCTCGGGCTGCGCCCCCGTGGAGTCACAGTGGCGGGCACGGAGCGCGAACTCGACGGCCTCGTCCTCGGCGTCCAGGAGGTCCCTCCCCGTGAGGAGTGGCACCGGGTCAATCCAGGCGGGGTGGATCCCCGCGTGGAGGCAGATCACATCCTCCCAGCCCAGTACCAGGGGTTGCTGCTCGAGCCAGGCGAGGAGATTCTCGCCGTCCGGGGCGCCCAGGAGGGCCTCCAGGGAGGTCCGGCGGCCCCTCCAGCTGGGGTCGTGCCACTGCCGCAGCATGTGGACATCGTGGTTGCCGAGGACCGGCCGGGCGCCCAGGTCGCGGCACAACCGGACGCACCCCACGGAGTCGGGACCCCGATTTACGAGGTCTCCGACGGGGTGGAGGGTGTCCCCAGCGGGATCGAAGCCCACCTTGGTGAGCAGGGCCTCGAACTCCTCCCTGCAGCCCTGGAGGTCTCCGATGAAGATGCGCCGGCCGTTCATGCCCGCAGTCTACGGCCTGGGATCTTCCAGCCCGAGGACCCTCGACACGGGACGCCCCCCTTCCTACTCTCTTTGGCCGCGATCGTCCCGGATGCCCCGAGACGGCGGTTCAAAGCTATGGCCAAGTCACAGTTCAAAGCAGGCGGCCCCACCCGTGGTCGCCGTCGTGTTCGCAAGATCGGCATGGGGTCGGGCAAGTATCTGCTCGCTCGCAGGGATGCCCGCAAGGGCGTCGTCCTCTCCAAGGCGGAGAAGGGCGAAGAAGAAGCCAAGAGCTGATCGAGGCGCCCCCCGAGCGTGTCCACTGCTGCGCTCATATGTGCCCTCGCTGCTGCCGCTAGCTGGGCGGTCGCCTCGATCGCCATCAGCCGCGTGCTCGCGCGCGGCGACGTCAGCCCCGCTGCCGCCAACCTGTTCAAGAACGGGGTGGCGGCTAGCTGCTTTTTGGCCCTCGCTCTCGCCGGCAATGGGCGCTGGCCCGTGGGCGACGCCTGGGTCTGGCTCTTCGGTTCGGGCCTCCTCGGCTTCGCGATCTCCGACACCCTCTACTTCGCGGCCTTCCGGCGCTGCGGCGTGCAGACCGCCGCGACGGTCATGCTCCTCAATGTGCCGGTGGCGACGCTGCTGTCGGTGCCGCTGGCGGGCGACCAGATCGACGGGAGGCTCGTGGGCTTCATGGCGCTCGTGCTCGCGGGCGTGGTGCTCGTGACCCTGGACCGCAGCGGCGCAGACGACGGCGCCGGGCACGTGAACCCGAGAGCGAAGCGGATCATCGGGGTCCTGCTCGCCCTGGGCGCGGCGACGGCCATCGGTACGGCGGTCCCCCTCGGCCGCGGCCGCTTCGAGGACGTGGATGTGTTCACCGGCGGGTTCGTACGGTTGATGGGCGGGGCCTGCGGGGCTGTCCCGATCGCGCTCCTCTCCGGCCTCGGCAGGTCCAGCACTCCCGTCAGGGAGCTGCGCCGCCTGGTGGAGCCGATGCTCGTCGCGCCCGGCCCCGCGTCGGTGTGGGGGAAGGCGTCGCTCATCGGCGTGGGGAGCGCGGTGTTGGGCCTGCTTCCCTACCACTACGCCATGCGCGAGCTCCCCGGCGGGCTCGCCGCGGTCCTGTTCAGCTCGACGCCGCTCTTCACCCTGCCGCTGTGTCTCCTGATCGGACAGCGGGTGGGTCTGCTCTCCGTCCTTGGAACCGGCGTCGGCTTCGCGGGGGTCGCCGCGATCCTCCTCGGCTCCGGGGCCGGCGCCGCCTTGAGCCCCACGGCCAATGCCCGGCTCGAGGTCGAGCTGGTGCCGCTCGCGGCGCCAACGAGCGCTCGCTTCCCGGTGTTCGTTGAGGATGGAGTGTTCGTGGAGGATGAAGGGGCCCGCTCGGCGGAGCTCGGCCCTGAGGGTGCGGTCCCCGCCGCGGTGATGACGGCTCGCGCCGCAGGGGACGGGAGCGGCGCCTATCGGCTCGTCCTGCTGGGCGACCCCGATCCTTCCTCGCCGTCCGAGCGGACCGTGGCCAAGGAGTCGGCGGAGGGGGAGCTGCCGAGCCGACGGTACTTCGTGAACTGGGCGGATGTGCCCCGTGCCGCGCGGCTGAGCTCCGGGGCCTTGCTCGCCGCGACCCTCGAGCGGCTCGGGGATTCCACCTATGCCTACGGGGTCAGGCTGACCCTCGAAGAGGATGGCCCGCCGGGCCGTGACCTCGGCTGGCTCCACGACGACCAGCAGCCCGTGGAGCACGGCTTCGTCTCGCTCCTCCCGCAGCGGACGGGGGGTGCGCTTTGTATCTGGCTCGATGGGCGCGCGGGCGGAGAGGCCGCCGGGCACGCGGCGGGCCACGGCTCGGGCGGGATGCAGCTGCGGGCACGGACCCTCGGCGCCGGTGGAAGCCTCGGCGAGGAGGTGCTCCTCGACGCGCTCGTCTGTGACTGCTGCCCGACGGACGCGGTCGCCCTCGCGGACGGCTCTTCGGTGGTGGTCTACCGGGATCGTACGGAGGCCGAGGTCCGGGACATCTGGGCCGTGCGCCGCGCGCCCGATGGCACCTGGAGTGAGCCGCGACCGGTCTACCAGGACGGTTGGCGCATCGCAGGGTGTCCGGTCAACGGCCCCGCTGTGGCCGCTTGCGGGGACACTGACGGGGCTTCACTCGGAGCCACAGTCGCCGCGGCCTGGTACACGGAGGGCGGCGTCGCCGGCGCGCCCCGCGTTCAGGTGGCGTTCTCGCATGACGGGGGCGAGAGCTTCGGCCGCCCCGTGGAGGTCGCTTCAGACGAGGTGCTCGGGCGGGTCGACATCGCCGCCGCGGGGGAGGGGCGCTACGTGGTGACCTATCTCACGACCCGCGACGGCCAGGCCGGCGGTGGCGTGGGAGACGCCGAGTGGACGGCACGGATCGTGGCGCCGGGGCATGAGCCCGGTCCGGCGACCTCGATCGCTGGCGTGGAGGCTGGCCGGCGCAGTGGCCGGCTCAGCTTGACGGCGGACCCCGAACGGCCCGGCAGACTGCACGCCATGTGGACGGTGAAGGACGGGGTCCGGGTCGCCGCGCTACAGGTGACGGGGGCCGTCGCTCCAGCGGGCGCCGAGCCTGAACCTGAACCGGAAGCGGGCCTGGGCGCGGAGCCTGAAGGTGAGCCCCGCGCTGAATCCGGCGCCGAGTCTGATCCTGGATCTGACGCCGAGTCGGGGCCCACTCCACGCTGAGCAGGCTCTCGTCCCGGCCCGGCGACGCTCAGGGTCGCGCCGGTGAGTCCCCCGCCTGGACGCGGGGTGGAACGAGGAACAGGGCCAGCCCGGGGATCGCTGCCCAGGGCGCGTACTCGAACCAGGGCTCGCCAGTGAAGGCGAGGTGCTCCGCTGCGCCGAGGACCAGGAGTCCGTTGTAGCCCATGTGCATGAGCATCGCCGGGAGCACGCTCCGGGAGCGGAGCGCGATCAGTGCCAGCAGGGCCCCGAGGATCCCCGTGGGGAGCAGCCGGTAGATCGACGCGTGGACGAGCGCGAAGTAGAGGGCCTGCCAGAAGACGATGCGCTTCCAGGTGAAGTCGCGCTTCATCGCGTTCAGCAGCGCGCCGCGGAAGACGAGCTCCTCGAAGATGCCGGGGGAGAGGGCGAAGAAGAAGAACAGCCACATGGGGCTGGAGCTCCCCATGAGGGCCTCGAGCTCGATCCCGCCCTCGGCCGCTCCCGGCGGCAGGGGGAGGACCTTCGACTGCCACAGGAGCAGGTGCTCGGCGCCCCGGGCGAGGGCCGGGACGATGAGCAGGGCGCCGAGGGCGTGGGACGCCCTCGGGAGCCGGAGTCCGAGTCCCGCTGCCAGGCGACGGGGCTCTCCCTGGGCGCGCGGGGCGGTCCAGGCGATCGCGACGGCGAGGGCGGGCAGCATCATCCAGAAGGTGAACCAGAGCCCCAGGTCCATGTCGACGCGCTGGACGGACATGGCGATCAGGTAGACGCCCATCACGACCACAAAGCCCCAGCGTACGCCGTGGCGCCCACCCGCCTGGAGCAGGTGGGCCTCGCTCTTGCGATCACCGCCGCCGCCGAGGACTCGCTCTGCGTCGAGCACCTGGCCGAGCCTCGCCACCGCGAGCCAGGTCCAGCCGAGGTGAGAGATCATCACCAGGGCGGCGAGCGGGAGCTTGAGGTCGCCCTCGAGCCCCTCGCGCAAGGCGAGGGCGGAGCCGGAGAAGGGGACGATCGCCCACAGCGCCGTGAGGGAGACCTCTGGGCGGAGCACGATGGCGGTGGGGATCACCACCAGCAGCGTGACGGGGAAGATCAGCAGCTGGCCCTCGCGGAAGGTCCGGGCGCCGCCGCACACGAGGCAGAGCACCGCGCAGAGCAGGAGGCAGGTGGGGAGCTCCACGACCAGCGCGGCCAGCCGGCCATAGGCCATGCCGCTCGCGCCGCCGCCGATGCTTCCCATGTCCATGAGCCCCGAGCCCGCGCAGACCACCAGGCTGCCCAGGTTCATGGCGAGGGTCGCACAGCCGGCCACGAAGACCGTGAGGAGCTTGCCCATGGCGATGGACCGGTGGGGGACCGGCTGCACCAGGAGCGTCTCCAGGGTGCCCGCCTCCCGCTCGCCGGCGAACACTGCCAGGGCCGCGTACGCGCCGCCGGAGATGAGCACGAGCAGCACGACGAAGGGCAGCCACATTCCGAGGCGCGCGCCGCTGGCATCCGCCTCGGAGGCTACGTCCGTACTCAGGGGGGAGAGCCCGGCGCCCGGGTCTCCGCCGAGCAGGTGCTCGCGCCGCTCGGCCGAGCGGGCCTCTCCGAGGTCGCGCAGGGCGCTCCGGGCGCGCCCCATAGCCTCCCGGGCGTCGTCGCGCTTGACGTCGTACCAGAGGTCAAACGTGGTGCGGGAGAGGTCCGGCGTCCCGCCGTCAGCGCTGGCCACGATGAGCACGTCGAACGGCTCGAGGGCTCCGTCGCCGCGGGCCGCATCGTCCCCGGGAGGGCCCTCAGCTGAGCCCTCAGCGGAGCCTTCAGCCGAGCCTTCAGCCGAGCTCTCTTCCGGCGCATCTCCTGGCGCATCTTCTGGGCGGTCATCCGGCTCACCCTCCGACCCGTCCCCTGATCCGATCGCCAGGCCGGCGGTGGATTCCCCTGCGGGCTTCGACAGGGAGGCCCCGGCGGCAGTCTGGGCGGTGGGGCGCAGCAGCCCCCGGGCGGTCTCTCGCGAGTCCTCGTCGTCTGGGACCAGGAGCCCCGCGGCGTCGACCTCGGTAAGCGTGATGGGGCCCTGCTCCACGAGCCCTTCGAGGAAGGCCTCCGCGGTCTCGGCGTCGGCCCGCGAGAGGTCCACGAGGGCGCGCACCGTCCGCTCCGCCATGGTCTCCTCGCCCACGGTCTGGAGCGCGCCCGTACCCCAGAACAGCAGGGGGTAGAGCAGCGCCGGGAGGACGATGGCGGAGAACAGCGCGCGCCGGTCCCGCGCGAGCTGCAGGAGCTCGACCCGGAGGACGTCGAGGGACGTCTTCAAGCCGCACCCTCGCCGGCGTCGGCGCGCTGCACGAGCTCCCGGAAGATCTCCTCGAGCCACTCCTTGCCGGTCATCGCGCGCAGCTCGTCGAGGCTGCCCCCCGCGAGCATGCGGCCGTCGTAGACGATGCCGATCCGGTCGCAGAGCCGCTCGGCCTCGCTCAGGATGTGGGTGCTGAACAGGACGCAGGTCCCCGCCTCGCGGCGCGAGTCGATGAACTGGATCATGTCGCTCGACGCCATGATGTCGAGCCCGGTGGTGGGCTCGTCGAGGATGAGCACGGGCGGGTCATGGAGCACCGCGCGGGCGATGGAGACGCGCTGCTTCTGGCCAGTGGAGAGGGCCTCGCAGCGGCCGTCCCCGAAGGAGTGCAGGTCGAAGGCGTCGAAGGCCCGCGCGATCGCGGCCTCGAGCCGGTCGCCCTCCAGCCCGTGGAGCCGGCCGAAGTAGCGCAGGGTCTCCCGGCCGGTGAGGCGCGGGTAGAGCCCGGTGCTGCCCGAGAGGAAGCCGAGTCGCCGCCGGACCTCGAGCGGGTCCTCGGCCACGTCGATGCCGTCGATCAGCGCCCGCCCGGAGGTGGGGGCGAGGATGGTGGAGAGCATGCGCAGGGTGGTGGTCTTCCCCGCGCCGTTCGGCCCGAGCAGGCCGAAGATCTCGCCCTTGCGGCAGTCGAGGTCCACGCCCTTGACGGCCTCGACCACGCCGCGCTGCGGGTCGTGGAAGGTCTTCGCCAGTCCCTCGGCGCGGATCGCGATGGCTGATGTGAGGTCGGTCATGGTCGGGGTCACCGGGAGCGGAGGATGCGGAAGAGGCGGGCCATGGGGATCGTCTCGCTGGAGAGCGAGACCTCCTCGCTCGAGAGCAGGCGCACGGAGAACCAGATGGCGAGCAGGGCGGAGGCGGTGAGGGAGAGCGCGCAGATCAGCAGGGGGCCGGCGCTTGCCGAGCCGACCAGCAGGCCCCTGAAGGCGAGGGAGACGTTGACCACCGGGATCCAGGCCGTCGTGGCGGTCAGCTCCATGCCTGGCAGGTTGGTGGCCATGGCTGGGAGCATGAAGAGCATCTGCACCGGGCCGAGCAGGGCCTGGCCCTCCTTGAAGGTTGCGGCGAGGCTCGCCACGCCGGTGAGGGCCGCGCTGACGAAGAAGGCGAAGAGCGCGGCCAGGGGAGCGATTGAGATCAACGCGCCGAGGGGGAGCTCGACCTTGGGGGCGCCGTCGCCGAGGCCCGCGAGCTGGCCGAGCAGGTGGCCCGCGGAGAGGCCCAGGGCGAGCAGGTTCAGCGTCGCGGCGATCATCGAGGTCGCGCACACAGCGAAGATCTTGCCGAGGTGCAGGCCGAGGCGAGGGATGGGCAGGAGGAGCGTGGTCTCGGCGGTCTGACGCTCCTTCTCACCAGCGGTGAGGTCGACGGCGGGGAAGAAGGCGCCGAGCACGCACATGACCACCAGCAGCATGGGGAGGAGGAGCGAGAGCACCAGGGCGCCGTCGTCCTTGCTGGGGTTGACCTTTCGGGTCTGGACGAGGATGGGCTCGAGGGCCTCTGGGTCGATGTCTCGGGCGTCCGCCGCCTCCTGTCGAAGCTCGGCGGTCCACTGCTCCAGGGCGGAGACGACCCGCCCGCGGGCGGTCTCCGACTGGCTGCTGGTGCTGTCAAAGAAGAGCGCCGCCGGGTCGGCGTCGTTCCGCTCGGCCGGGAGAAAGAGGAGGGCGTCAGCCTCCTCGGCCTCGATCAGGCCTGCGATGACCTGGGTCTCCTGGGGGGTGTCCGGAGGGAGCGCGATGACCTCGATGCGGCCCCTGCCCTCCTCGTTCACGGCGAGCTGCTCGCGCGCGGCCTCCGCCGTCTCCGCGGCGGCGACGACGCCGATCGTCACATCACGGGCCTGCTTCTGACCCTGCACCACGAGCACACCCTGAACCATGATCCAGAACATCGCCGGGTACATGCACAGGGGCAGCACGAAGGTGTAGAGCAGCGTCTGCCGGTCGCGGAAGCTCTCGCCGAGCTCCTTGTGGGCGACGGCGAGGGCCGCGCGTAGGACGCCGGCGCCAGCGGTCTTCCGGGGGGCCGAACTCACGGTGCCCCCGGGCCCTCCTGCCACTGGCCGAAGTGATCGACCCCGTCCTCGGTGATGTAGCAGATGTCCTCGATGCGCAGCCCGAAGCGGCCGGGCTGGTAGATGCCGGGCTCGTTGGTGAAGCACATGCCGGGCTCCATGGGGATGTCGGATCCGCCGTCGAGGTAGGGGGGCTCGTGAATCTCGACCCCGATGCTGTGCCCGAGCCGGTGGGCGAGGTGAGCGTAGCCTCCGTCGAAGCCCGCCGCCGCCAGCGCGGCCCTGGCGGCCTTGTCCGCGTCGCCCGTGCGGGCGCCGGGGCGCATGACCTCGTAGCCGGCGAGCTGCGCAGCCCGGACGGCGTCCCACACGCGCTGGACCTCGTCCGAGGGAGCGGCACCCACGGTCCAGGTCCGCGTCGTGTCGCTGCAGTAGCCGTGGAGCCGGCCGCCGGTGTCGAGCAGCATGACGGTGCCGAGCTCCAGCTCGCGGTCCACCTCGTCGCCATGGGGGAAGGCGCCGGAGGGGCCGGCGAGGGAGAGGTCCCAGGTCCCGGTCAGGCCGAGCTCCTGCTGGGCGAAGTGGGCGAGGGCGCCGACCTCCGAGGACCTCATGCCGGGCTCGGTCACTGCGTACACGGCGCGGATGGCATCCTGGGTCCGCTCCTGGGCTGAGCGGAGGATCTCGAGCTCACGGTCAGTCTTCGGCCCTCGCAGCTTGCGCGCCACGGCTGCGCCGTCCTCGATGGCGAAGCCCAGGGCCGCGCCGGTGGGGAGCGTGAAGCGTGAGCGAACGTCGGGGTCGGCGACGACCCGGCGGGCCCCACGGCTCCGGAGCGCATCGGCGAGCACCTTCGAGGCGTCCTGGTGCTCGTCCCAGGGGAGCACCTCCTTGCCCAACTCCGCACCGCCGCTGGCTCGCTCGCAGACGGTCGCGACCCGACTGGCCTCGAAGGCCGGGGTCACCCATACGAAGGAGCCGTCGGCCATGACCGCTGCGGCGAGCAGCCGCTCGCTCCGTCCGAGGGCCACGCCCGTGAGGTACTCCAGGGTGCCGCCAGGCTCGATGAGCATCGCGTCGATCCCGTCCGTGGACAGGATCTGGGCGAGCCTGGCCCTGAACTCGGCTCGCTCGGCCGGGGTCAGCGCCGGCGGCGCGCTCGCGTAGGAGGAGAGGGTCTCTCGGATCTGACGGGACCGGGGGTCGTCTCCGGTCGGGACGGGGGTCTTTGAGGGGAGGATGGGCATGGGCGTGAGGATAGTCGAGGCCGGCACGATCCCGAGCAGGCTTCCGCCGGCTCCGGAATGGAGTCCGGCGCGTGTCCGGAGCGGGGGAACGGAGGGCCGGGGCGTCCGGATCCTGGACGGACCGGGTCTCGACCGCAGAACTCTTGGCAGGGATCTGCCGTCGCGCTTCATTCCGCCGGACCTGCGCACCGATCAGAAGCGGAAGTGGGCCTCTTCAGCAGCAAGCAGTCAACGGATCTGACGCAGGATCCGGGTCTCGGACACGACCGCCGTCGCGACGACCGCCAGGGGGGCGCGAGCCCCGCTCACCCGGGGCGCAGGAGCAGCCTGTTCTCGCCGCGCCCCGACTCGTCCGGAAAGCGGCGCTCGGAGCGACCGTTCCCGGCGCTGCCCCCCCGTCGCCGACCGACGCTCGTCAGCCTCGCCGCAGGCGTGGCGGCCAAGGGCTCGTTCATGCTGCTGTTGGCGTGGGCGCTGTGCTTCAACTTCAGCGAGGTCCGCGGCGGCTCCATGATGCCCGGCATCCAGGACCGTGACCGGATCCTCGTGGACCACGTGTCGTACATCTTCAGCTCCGTGCACCGGGGCGATGTGGTCGTCATGCGCTACCCGATGGACCCGTCCGTCGACTACGTGAAGCGAGTGGTCGGCCTCCCTGGGGATCACGTTCAGATCTTCGATGGCTATGTTTGGGTCAACGAGGTGCTCCTCGACGAGCCCTATGTGGCAGCCGCCGCGAACGACCCGTACGCCTTCGTCGACACGGTCGTGCAGAACAACTGCTACTTCGTGCTCGGGGACAACCGGATCCGGAGCTCGGACAGCCGAGAGTTCGGGCAGGTGCCCCACGAGTATCTGCGGGGCAAGGTCCGCATGCGACTCTGGCCCCCGCTCCGGGCGGGCATGATCCAGTGAACCGCTGACCGCGCCGAGACGGCCGGCGATGGGCAAGCCCTCCGGCGAGCGCGAGGGCCTGGCCAGCGAGGGAGCCGGCCACTCGCCGGTGAGCCCGCGCCCCGCGATCTCGTCCGCGCCCCCCCTACTTCAGCGATCGGACACCGAGCGGGTCCGGTCCGCTCGACGGTCGGCGACGTGGTCCTCGATCGAGTTATGCGCCGAGCTCTGGAGTGAGCCCGCTCTCCTTGCCTCGGGCGGGCTGCCATGGGGTCGGCGACTCGCCGTCGAGCTAGCGGCGGGTGGTGGAATCAGAGAGTTGGTGGAGGCTCGCCGCTGCGCGGTCGCGGCGTGGGCCTAGGATGGGCTTACCATGAGCACGACTGCGCAACACGTGGCGACCATCGCCGACCTCGATCCCGCCTCCGGCGAACTGCTCGCCGAGATTCCCTGCGCCAGCACGATGGAGGTCCACGCGGCCGTGGCGCGGGCTCGGGCCGCCCAGCGATCCTGGGCGGAGCTGGGGGTCGAAGCGCGGGCGGCGGCGCTCTCCCGCTTCGGCGAGCGGCTCGCGGCGGACGCCCCGAGCCTTGGGGAGACGGTGACCCGTGAGATGGGCAAGACCCTCCGATCTGCCGTGGGGGAGGTGAAGGGCTACGCGTCGGGTGTCAGCGCCGAGGCGCAGGAGGTCGTGGAGGCTCTGGCGCCGATCACCTACGGCGACGGCGCCTCCGGCGGCGGTGCGAACAACGTGACGACCGTTCATGAGCCCCTCGGGGTGGTCGCGGCGATCACGCCGTGGAACTTCCCCGTCGGCATGCCGCTCTCCATCATCACCCCCGCCCTTGTGGCCGGGAACGCCGTGGTCTTCAAGCCGAGCGAGCACACCCCGCTCACCGGGGCCCGGCTCGCGGAGCTGCTCCAGGCGGAGCTCCCGGAGGGAGTCCTCGAGCTCGTCCAGGGGGACGGTACGACCGGAGCGGCCCTTGTGGAGGCCGAGGTGGACATGGTGGGGTTCGTCGGGAGCCGGGCCACGGGGCAGCGGATCATGAACGCCGCGGCCGGGTCCCTGAAGCGGCTGGTCCTCGAGCTCGGGGGCAAGGATCCCCTGGTGGTCTTCGAGGACGCGGACCTCGGGGCGGCCGCTCGCTGCGCGGTGGAGCACAGCCTGCGGAACACGGGGCAGGTCTGTTGCTCGATCGAGCGCGTCTACGTGGCCGACGCCATCGCGGAGGAGTTCGAGGCCGAGGTCGTGAGGCTCGCCGGTGAGTGGACCCACGGGGACGGCCGCGAAGACGGCGTCAAGATGGGGCCGCTCGTGAGCGAGGGGCAGCGCGCCAAGGTCGTGGCCCAGGTCCGCGCGGCGGTCGAGGAAGGAGCAAACCTCCGGGTCGGCGGCGTCCAGCCGGACGGGCCGGGCTGGTTCTATCCAGCAACCGTCTTGACCGGCGTGGAGCAGGGCCACCGGATCACTCACGAGGAGACCTTCGGTCCGGTGGTCGCGGTCACGCGCTTCGACGGGTCCGAGGACGAGGGCGTGCGGTTCGCAAACGACACGGTCTATGGGCTCGGCGCTAACGTCTGGACCGGGGATCCCGCCCGGGGCGTTCGGGTCGCCGCGCGGCTGCGGGCCGGGCAGGTAGGCGTCAATCGGTACCTCGGCGGGGCCTCCGGGTCCCCCTGGGTGGGGGCGCGCCAGTCGGGATTTGGTCACCTCGGCGGCCCGGACGGGCACCGACAGTTCACCGTTCCAAAGACCATCTCCATCGGGCGTTGATTCGGACGAAGTTCGGCCCCGCTCCGCCCGTGACCGGAAGAGCGCCGCGGGCGCCTTGGCGTGGCGGCCGGCGGCGCCGCTCAGTTGGAGAAGAGCACCACGCCCCCCGATCCCACCAGCTCGGAGAGCTCCTCGATCTTGTCGTCATTCACCTCGAGGGCTCTGGCCACAGGCCAGCCCGCTGGGATCGAGAGGTTGCCGAAGCCCGGGGCTGAGAGCAGGCGTCCCAGATAGGCAGAGAAGACGGCGACCTGGACGTCGGGCGCGGGTGGGACATCCTGAGGCCAGTTGGCCATGGACTTGGCCGCCGCGAGGATCGAGGGCGAGAGGGGCCAGATGCGGGCGAGTAGTACGCAGAGGGCGGGGCCGATCCGCCGCAAGAGCTCCGCGCGCGCGCTCCGGGTGCTTCCTGCCCCCGCGCGCCTCCACCCGCTGAACCAGCTGGAGCCCCAGGGGCGGGCCAGACGACAGGGTGAGCCCGCCGAGCAAGGAGGCTCGGTTGGCGCCCAGGCGGTCACTGGAGACCCGGTGGGCGATCACGCCGGCGTTGCATGCCACTCGCCAGGCTCTCCTGCCCCCGAGCATGTCATTGAGCACGGGCCCGAAGATCTTGGTCCTGGCGACCTTGATGACGGCCAGCTCGAAGAGAACGCGCATGCCGATCCGCTGGGCCGCGACGGTCGCGGACTCGATGGTCGTGACCGCCGCGTAGAGCGGGGAGTTGGCGAGGGCCAGCACCTGCCGGCTGAGCTCCCTGTCCCGCTCGAGGATCTCGCCTACGGCGACCGCGTCGTATTCGCCGCTCACAAGGATCGCGGCGAGCTCGAAGGCGGAACGGCTGAGCCGAGGGAGCTCCTCCTCGGCAGCGTCGAGCTCGGCGCGAATCGCGCGTTGCCAGTTGTCGTCGAGGGAGCGGGCGATTTGGACGATGTCTCGTGCTTTCACACGCCAGCCATCGAGATGTGCGCGCGGTGATTGAGAGCCCTTCACGACGCTTTGGGATGCGACTTCTACGGGGTGAGTGCGCGCGTTTGCCGCGGACAGGCATAGTGGAACCCCGTCGGGGGGGGCGGCTCGTCGCGGGATACTGTCGTTTGCCCCGCGTGTCCCTCCGAAGCCGCGCTGGGGGGGGCGCCTAGTCGCTCGGGGCCTCGCGCGAGGGTGCTGGAGGCGGCCTGTTCCCGCAGTGGGACACCCAGCTCCGTCAGAGGATCGGCCCGAGCATCGCGATCGTGTTGTTCCAGAGCCGTCGCCCCACGCCCCAGGCGAAGACCATCTCGAGGGTGACCTCCTCCGACGACGCGATGTAGTCCTGTTGGCGCGCGCGGAGCGCCGCTGTTGTCGCAGGGTCCGCGAGGAGGATGTTGTTCTCGTAGTTCAGCTCGAAGCTCCGCCGGTCGGCGTTCGCGGAGCCAATGAGGGAGACGGCGCCGTCGAGGGTGAGGGACTTCGTGTGGAGGAGGCCGCCGACGTACTCACGGATCTTGACCCCCGCCTTCAGGAGCTCTGCGTAGTAGCTCCGGCTGGCCGCCCCGACGATCCAGGAGTCGTTCCTGGCGGGGAAGACGACCGTCGTCGCCACGCCTCGCCGAGCGCAGGCGCACAGGGCCTCCTGCATCGGCTCGGTGGGCACGTAGTAGGGCGTGGTCATCACCAGCTCCCGGCGAGCGGTGTACATGAGGCTCACGAACACGCCGGGCATGGCCGAGTACCGGATGGTGGGGCCGGTCCCGAAGGCGAGGGCCGTGAAGCCGGGGCCGCGGCCAGGCGCCGGTGCCTGGGCGGTGAGGAGAGCCGAGATGTCATCGTCCTCCTGGGTCAGCCAGTCGCTCGCGAACAGGGTCTGATTCTGCTGGACGACAGGTCCCTCGAACCGCATCACGGCGTCGACCCACGGCGCGAACTTCGCCTTCACGCGGAATTCTGGATCGGCGCAGTTCTGGCTCCCGCAGTACGTGATGCGGTTGTCGATGACGACGATCTTGCGGTGGTTCCTCAGGTCCACCCGGCCGCGCAGTGCGCGGATCAGCGGGTTGCCGATGGGGAGGGCCACGGCGAGCTTGACCCCTGCCTCGCCCATCTGCTTCCAGACGGCCGAGCGGATCATGTCCCTCGAGCCGAGCCCGTCCACCATCGCTCGGCACGTGACCCCGCGCGCGGCCGCACGCTGGAGCGCCTCCGCCACCCGCTGGCCGTTCTCGTCGGTGAGCCAGATGTAGAAGAGGAGGTGGACATGGTCAATTGCCTCGTCGATGTCGGCGACCATGGCGTGAATCGACGCGTTCGAGTCCTCCAGGAGGCTCGCGTGGTTTCCCCCATGGGGGTGGAACCCGTTGATCGCGCCGGCGCTTCGGAACAGGTGCGCGTACTCCTCCAGCTCAAGGCTGTCGACGCCGTCCGTCCCCGCGCTCGTGGCGCCCTCCGGGGTCCTACCTGGCTCGACTTCCAAGGCGGAGGCATGCCCGCCGAGGGTCGCCTTCCGCTGAGCGCTCCACGTCGAGGTCAGCTGCTGCGTCACCTCCCTGCCCCGTCTCTCTCGGGCCTGGCCGATGCTCACCTCCCCGAGCAGGATGTACGCGACGATCCCCCCGAAGGGCAGCAGCAGGGCCACCAGGAGCCAGGCGAGCCGCGAGGCCGGCTCGCGGTGGGGCCGGATGAGAATGCGGACGATGACGGGGACGTGGACCAGCAGGTAGAACCCGGCGCCGACCGCGAACGAGGTGAGGGATTCCGGCATGGCTTGAGTGGGGTGAAACGGCGAGCGTCTCGACGTCTTCGAGACCCCTGGTGCGCTGCTGAGGGGTTCTCATCCTACGCCCCAATGCGTGAGCGCTGGCCAGAAGGATCGATCCCACGGACGGTCGCGATTCCGTGCGGCGACAGCGCTCGGCAGCGGGCGCTCGCCGCCGCCTAGAACCTCCACGGCCGAAACCGCGGACGTGGCCGACCGCGCCACGTCCGGCGTCTGCCCCCGGATCAGCCGCCGGATCAGCCGCCGCAGGACCCGCCCTCTTCGGCGCTGTCCTCGGCATCCTGGTCGCCACCGGGGGACCGCCGCTTCAGCTTCTCGGCCTCCTTGCGGGCATCGCGCATGGGGCTGGGCCCGCTGCCTCGCACGGGCTGGGGCTTGAGCCGGAAGGTGCGCTCCGCCATCTCCGGCGGCCAGACGTTGTTGGAGAGGTCCGCGTCGGCGGTCTCGCGACTGGGGTCCAGTACGACGCGGGCCAGGGCCTTCTCGCTGATGACGAGCTTGGAAATAGACGTGTCATTGCTGCGCCAGATCTCAGCGGGGATGCGCATGGACTCGTTCGTCCCGTCCTCGAATTGGAGATCCAGGAGCACCGGCATGACCAGGCCTCCCTCGTTGCTCACGTCGACCACGTAGAAGTTCAGCGAGGACTTCAGCAGCTCCTGCTGGCTCTCGTCTCGCGACTCCAGGAACTTCTCGTACTTGCGCACGTCCGCGGGGGTGACGTCGAGCTCGTCGTAGGTGTTGTAGAAGTCCACCAGCTCCGGGAAGGCCTGGACGTACATGGGGAGGTCGCGGTTCCGGGAGGCCGAGAGGTCCTCGGGCTCCGCGTCCCGCTCCTCGCGGCGCTTCGCTTTCTCGGCCTCGGGGTCCTGGGAGTCGACGCGGTAGCGCGTGACGCCCGTGAGGGCGAGGTCCGTGTGATCGGTGGAGTAGAACCAGCCCCGCCAGAACCAGTCGAGGTCCACGCCGCTGGCGTCCTCCAGGGTCCGGAAGAGGTCCGCGGGCTCGGGACGCTTGAACATCCACCGCCGGGAGTACTCCTTGAAGGCGAAGTCGAACAGCTCGCGGCCGACCACGGTCTCCCGCAGGATGTTCAGCGCCGTCGCCGGCTTGCCGTAGGCGTTGTTGCCGAACTGCAGGATGCTCTCCGAGTTGGTCATGATCGGCACCTGAGCGGTGCTGGTCATGTACCCGGTCATTTTGCCCGGCGCGCCGCGGCGGGACGGGTAGTCGTCCTCCCACTCGGACTCCGCGAGGAACTGGACGTAGGTGTTCAGCCCCTCATCCATCCAGGTCCACTGGCGCTCGTCGGAGTTGACGATCATCGGGAACCAGTTGTGCCCGACCTCGTGGATGATCACGGAGATCAGCCCGTACTTCGAGCGGGCCGTGTAGGTCCCGTCCTCCGCAGGGCGCGGGCCGTTGAAGCAGAGCATGGGGTACTCCATCCCGCCGATGGGCCCGTTGATCGAGATGGCGACCGGGTAGGGGTAGGGGAAGGTGTACTTGCCGTAGACGTTGAGCGTGTGGATGACGGAGTGGGTCGAGTAGGGCTCCCACAGCTCGTGTCCCTCCTTCGGCCAGTACGACATGGCCCACACGGGGTCGCCGCCCTCGATCTCGTGGAGCTTCGCGTCCCAGATGAACTTGCGCGACGAGGCCCACGCGAAGTCCCGGACGTTCTCCGCGGCGAAGGTCCAGGTCTTCGTCCCGGAGGGCGCGGTCCCCTCGTTCGCCTCCGCCTCCTCGCGGGTGATGATGAGCACCGGGGTCTCGGAGGTCTCGGCCAGGGCGAGGCGCTCTTGCCAGACGGGCAGGAGGACCTCGTCGGGGTTCTGGAGGACCCCGGTGGAGGCGACCACGTGGTCGTCGGGGGCGGTGATGCTCACGAGGTAGTCCCCGAACTCCAGGGTGAACTCACCGCGGCCGAGGAACTCCTTGTTCTGCCAGCCCATGTAGTCCGTGTAGGCGCAGAGCCGCGGGAACCAGTGGGCGATCTCGTAGAGGTAGTTGCCGTCGTCCTCGAAGAACTCGTACCCCGACCGGCCGCCGAACTTCCGCTGATCGTTGATGGCGTAGGTCCAGTCGAGGGAGAACTCGAAGGCCTCCCCGCTCTGAAGTGGCGCGGGGAGGTCGATCCGCATGGTCGTGTCCACCAGCGCGAAGTCGAGCGCGTCGCCGCTGGCGCCCTTGAGGTTGGTGATCTTCGCGCCGCCGTCGAAGGTCTTGCGCTCCATGAGGGCTCGCGTCGCCTCGAAGGTCATGCCCGCGTCGAGGTTGGGGGCGAGGGTCGTGGCGACCGCGTGGGACTCCGGCGCGAAGTAGTTGGGCTCCACCTGCAGCCAGAGGTAGGTCAGCGCGTCGGGGGAGTTGTTGTGGTAGGTGACCCGCTCGCTCCCGCGGAGCGCCTGGCGCTCGTCGTCGAGCTCCACCTCGATCCGATAGTCCACCTTCTGCTGCCAGTACTCGTGCCCCGGGGCGCCTGACGCCGTGCGGTAGCTGGACGGCGACGGCAGCTCCTCGCGCAGCTGGGCGAAGCGATCCTCGCGTTCGTCTCCGCCCGCACTCAGCGAGACGCCGAGCGCCAGCGGGATAGCGAAGAGCAGCGCGAGGGGGCGTCGTATGGAGCGAGTGGAGCGATTCATGATGTGGAGAGCGTGGGGTTGCTCGAGGGGGCGGATTGGGCTCGGCGGGAGGGCTCAGCGGGAGGGCTCGCTGAGCGGGCTTGGGTCCCGGGGGCTGGAGGCGGGGCTTCTGGGGACAGGGTCACCCGGAGTGGGACGTGGAGGCCGGTGGGTGGCAGGTGCGGTGCACTCGGGGCGAAGAGACGGTCCGAGCCGCGTCACCCCTGGTCAGTGCCATGGCTGAAGGTCAACGCTGCCGTCTTCCGGACCCGGGCGGCAGCGGTTCCCACAGCGTGGACCACTCAGGCTAAGGGGGCCCTTCCTGCCGGTGTCCGCGTCGGGTGACCGGGAGCACTCGCCGAAGGGGGCGGGGTTCAACATCGTCTTCATTGCTGCCTTGGTCTTCGCCTTCGGCTCGTTCCAGCGAGCTTGGTGTTCATCCGGCCCGCCGCCCCCGGAACCTTGAGCGTGGGTGCCGCAGTCGTCAATGCCCAGAACCCGACCTTTGCAAAGCGCGATCAGTGGACCCAGGCCGCACCTGGGGCGATCGGTCCGCGACGGGGGGGGCGCGGACATTGTGGGGAGGTGGGGCGAGCGAGGTGCCTCCCTGGCCGTCTCTCGGCGAGAACGGTCGACTGGGAGGGGCAGCGGTGCGGCCCGCAAGGGCGGAGCCAGAACTCGCTTCCCGGCGCCTAGCAGCCCCGTGGCGCCCGGCAGCCCCGTGGCGCCCACCGAGAAAGAGGACGCGGGAGGTGGCCGAAATGTATCGGCCACCTCCCGCGTTCAAGGAGACTCAGTCAGCGATCCGCCTCAGCGGCCGCCGCGCCCACCGCGGCCGCCGCCGGTGTCGCCGCCGCCGCGTCCGCCCCAGCCCCGGTTGGAGTTGGACTCCTCGTATTGCTCGTACTGGCTCGGGGAGAGGATCCCCTGGACCGCCGTATTCGTGTCGTCACGGAGGCCGGTCCACATCTCACGCATGCTGCCCATGTCGAGTCCCGAGTCCCGGGCCTCGCGCATGGACTGGCGCATCTCGTCGACCTTCACCGTCTGGTTCTGGAAGATGCCACGCATGGAGTCGACCTGGGTCTGATCGAGGCCAAGGTCCGTCTGGAGCTTGGCGAGGCGATCCTCCATGCGCTTGGCCTCGGCGTCGGCCCTTCGCTGCTGCCGCTCCTGATCCTCGCGCTCCTCGCGCATCTCGATCACGTTGGCTACGGCGGACTCGAGGGAGGGGCTCGCGATGCTGGCCGGGGCGCCTTCGACTGAGCCGAGAATGTCATTCACGACGTTCTCGATCTCGCTGCGGTCGAGGCTCGCAGCCATCCGCCCGGTGCCCGAGATGGGCGCCAGGCTCTCCGTGCTCTCGAGATCTTCCACGCGCTGGGAGAGGCTTGAAATCGAGAGTCCGAGGTCGTCGATAGCCGCGAGAATTTCGGAGCCAGCGGACGCGGCCTGAGCCGCTTCAGGACCCGGCGCGGGGGCGAGCAGGACGGTCGCGCCGATGGCGCTGACGCCCCCCGCGAGGACGCTGCCGAGGAGGATGAGGGGAGTGCTGTTGGACATGGCTATTGGGTTGGAAGGTGTGGTGTTGTTCGTGGTGTGGGTCAGTCGTCGCTCTCGGCCTTGCCGGTGGCGACGTCGACGTTGACTTCGAGGGTGGTCTCGGTGGAGCGACTCATCTCCATGAGTCCGCGCTGGGTCTCGCGCTCCATCTCCATGTCGACCTGGTAGGACCCCTCGAAGCGGAGGGCCACCGGCCGCTCCTCTTCGATGCTCCAGAGCAGGGCACCCTCGAATTCACCGGTGTAGGTGGACTCCTGTGGGGCGGGAGCCGAGGGGGGCAGGAGCTGGCCGCCGCGGCCGCCACGACCGCTGCGCTGGCGAGCCTCCATGGCGCCTTCGACCTCGATCTCGAGGGAGATCACCGCGCACTCCAGTCCGCCGGCCTCCTCCGTCTCTTCAGTGAGGGTCGCGGTGATGGACCACTCGCCGCCTGCGATGGCGCCGAGGCCGGTCCGCGGGCTGCCGCCGCGCATGCCGCCGCGGCCACCGCGGCCTCCGCGCCCCTCGCCGCCGCCTTCGCCGCCGCGCTGGGGGCGATCGATGAGCTTGCCCTCGAGCGGCGCGCCGAGGGCGATCATCAGCGCCTCGCCCTCGATGTCCCAGGTCGCGCCCGGCTCGATGGCCTCCTCGGGGAGCAGGGTGTCGAGGGGCAGCGAGAGGCGGTGCCCCTCGAGGCGGCCCTCCCCCTCGGGCTCCTCGCCGTCGACGATCTCGACCTCGGACTCGTCGTCCTCGCCCGAGATCAGGATGGTGAGTCCGTCGAAGCTGCTCTCGGCCTCCATCTCCATGGGGCCGTCGCGGCCCTCGCGCTCGGTGCTGGCGCTGACCTCGTCGAAGGAGCGCTCGACCTTGGTGGGGACGCCGTCCTTCACCTCCTTGGCCGTGTCGGTGTAGGAGTAGCTCATGGACGTCGAGCTACCACCGCCGCCGAAGCCGCGGCCCTCCATGGGCTCCCCGTCGATGTACATCTCCGAGCTGAGGGTCTCGTTGGCGGACTCCACCGCGACGCTGACCTCGAAGGTCCGCTCGGTGGAGTAGCGGGTGGCGAAGGTGGCCTCGATGAGGACGCCGGCGGCTGCGGACGCTGCGAGCGCCACGGTCCCGATGGTGAAGGTGGAGGTGCTGAACATGTTCTTGGGTTGGTCGCGGTGCTTGGAGCGGGCTGCCAGGGGCCCCCTGGGCACAGGCCCCGGGTTCCTCTTGATCTATCGGTGCATTGGAACCGATTCCGCCCCCTGTCGTTCCGCAAGGATCCTCCCAGAGCACTCCCTTGGCGCTGGCAGTAGGGGGCGTGTTGCCAGCGGTCACCTGCCGGGGGTACCGGTGCTCGCTCGGCCCCCCCGTCGGCGCATCCGTGGAGGCCGTTCGGGCAAGCTGGAGTGTTGCGCAAGTGTAAGGCCGCCCCGGGGGCCGTGCCGCCCCTGATGGGGCGTGCCGGCCTCAGCGCAGGGACCTGCGGACGATCGCCATACGTGTCCGGCTGACCGGGACCGTCGCGCCTCCCTCAAGGGTGAGCCGACCCGTACCGGACGTCGAGCTGGCGAGGGCGCGTACCGCTCGCCGACGGATAATCGCGGAGCGATGGACTCGCAGGAAGTCATCCTCGGGAAGCCGCTTCTCCACGTGGCTCATGGAGGCACGCATGAGCTGAGTGCGCCCGTCGGTCCCGTGGATCTTCACGTACTGATCTGCTGCCTCGACCCAGAGGATCTCATCGAAGGGGATCATCACCATCTTGCCTTCGCGGTGGATCACGAGGCGATCCTCACCGCGCTCCTCGAGCAGCCCCTCGAGCCGCGCCTGGCCAGGGTCCGGCCCTTCCGCCTGCCGACGCTCCCGCGCACGGGCGAGAGCCCGGGTGAAGCGTGCGTCGTCGAAGGGCTTCAGCAGGTAATCCACGGCGTGGAGCTCGAAGGCCTCCACGGCGTGGTCGTCATGGGCCGTGGCAAAGACCACGAGGGGGCGGGAGTCCGGTTCGAGTGCGGCCACAACATCGAGGCCGGAGCCGCCCGGCATCCGGATGTCGAGGACGAGGAGGTCGGGGGAGAGCTCCAGGGTCAGGCGCAGGGCATCCTCGCCGTTGCTGCAGGCGCCCACGAGCTCGAGGGATGGGTCGTCGGCGATGAGCCGACGGAGGAACTCCAGGGCGTGGGGCTCGTCGTCCGCGCACAGGACCCGCAGGGTGTTGGTCATCCGAGCGTCTCCCCGAGGGGCCCGCCCGAGGAGCCTCCAGGAGGCTCCTCGACCGACGACGCGGCGCCACCCTCGGCGGCGTGTTCGGGCTCGAGATCGTCCAGGGGAATGCGGACCTGCGCGCGCGTCCCCCCCGCCTCCATGGCGCCGATCTTGAAGCTGGCTTCGTCCTCAAAGAGGGTGGCGAGTCGGGTACGGACGTGCTCAAGCCCGACGCCATCGGGGCTCCCCGGCTGGAACCCCGGGCCGTCGTCTTCGATGTCGATGAGGAGCTGCGTGCCGTCGTCGTTCGCGGTCGCTCGAAGGCGGACGGTCCCGCCGTGCTTGGAGACGGCGACGCCATGCTTGATAGCGTTCTCCACCAGAGGCTGTGTGATGAAGGCGGGGACCTCCGCAGCAGCCAGCTCCGCCGGGATGTACAGCTCGAGCCGGAGGCGATCACCGAGCCGCAGCTGCTCGACTTCCAGGTAGCGCTCGGCCAGCTCGATCTCCCTGGCGAGGGTGACGAATTGCTCGGGGCCCGCGTCCAGGGAAGTGCGGAGGAGATCACCGACCCGGGCCAGGGCGCTCAATGCCTCGGCGGGCTGCTCCGCCCGGATCATCCCGCCGACGGAGTGGAGGGCGTTGAACAGGAAGTGGGGGTGGAGCTGACCCTTCAGCGCCGAGAGCTGCGCTGACGTCAGCGCCGCCTGGAGCTGGCTGGCGCGCAGCTCCAGGGCGGCCGCCTCGCGGTCCTTGGTCCGCCCGACCAGGAAGGCGCGGGCTCCCAGCCCGAGCCCGATGAGCGCAAAGTAGATCAGCGCGTAGCGGGGCACGCGGAGCGTCCAGCGCCGCTCGAAGTCGAGCAGCACGTCGCCGGTGACGAAGCCAGTGGCGGCGGTCAGTCCGCCCCCGCGCCGCCGGTCCCCCCGGCCGCGCCGGGCCGCCGCGCGCTCGCGGGCCTGAGCCGCCGTGAGCGCAGCCCCTTGTTCTCCCGCCACGGCGTCACCGCTGGCGGTCTCACCGGGGGCGGTACGCGAGCCGGCGGAGTCCCTGCCCGCTGAACCCCGGCCCGCTGAACCCCGGTCTGCTGAGCTCCGGTCTGCTGAGCTCCGGCCCGCCGAGCTCCCGCCAGTTGAGGCCATGCCATCTAGGGGCGCGGTCTCCGCGCCGCGGATCTCCTCGCTGTGGCTTCCTTCGGGGGAGGGGCCCGCTGCGGGCGGCTCCTCGCCGCCGTCCCTCGCGTTGGAACCGGCCTCGGAGTCATGGGAGCCGTCTGCTGGCACCGACCCCGAGGGTCCCGGGGACTCTGATGCTCCGAGGGAGTCCTCCGGCGCGCCTGATCTCCAGCCGCGCTCCCAGGGGGGGCGCCTGCGGGTGGACCTTGGATCCGCCTGGTCGAGGACTCGCTCGCGGAAGTGCTCGGTGCGGTCGGGGCCCTGGACCCAGGCGGTGAGCGAGTTCTCCAGGACGAGGAAGAGTGAAGCGACCAGCGCCGCGATCGGGAGGTGGCACGCGAGGCCCATGGGCCAGCCGGGGACCCTGCGCATGATGGCGCCGGCCAGGGAGGAGAGCGGGAGGATGAGGATGGCCCAGGCCGACCAGATCACCCCCTGCCGCAGCACGAGGTCATGCTCGGTCGGTCCTCCCCCCCAGGCTCGAAGGAGCTCCACCTCGCCGAAGGAGGTCGCCGCCGTCGCGACGAGGGTGGCCACAGCGAGCAGGAGGGCGAGTCGAAGGGGGCGCCTCAGCCACGACTCGAGGCCCGCGAGGGCGACGCTCCCGGAGGGCGCTGCGTGGGTCTCGGCGCTGGACTTCATGCTATTAGTATCGCACGTCCTCGGCTCCGGTCCCAACACGCTGCGGCCCGCCCACGACAATGGTCGGCGCCACAGGTGGGGCGAAGGGGGAGCATCAAGGGCTCTACCGCCCCGTTTCCGGGCCCGCCGCCGGTAAGATCTGGGCATGGTCCACCACCCGGCGAGTGCTTCGGGCGCCACCGAGCTGCGCACATTCATGCAGTCCGTCCTCGAGGACATCCGCGTCCTCGAGCGGATGATCGATGAGGGGATGATCGAGCGTGACGTGCGCCGGATCGGCGCGGAGCAGGAGCTGTTCCTCGTGGACGAGGCCTGGCGTCCGATCCCGATCCAGTCGGCCATGTTGGACCGCCTCGGCAAGACCAGCTCGAGCTTCACTCCGGAGCTGGCCAGCTTCAACATCGAGGCCAACCTGCAGCCGCAGGTGCTCTCGCCCACGTGCCTGACAGACATGCACGCGGAGCTGGACGGCCTCATGCGGCAGGCTCGTTCGGCGGCCCAGGCCGAGGGCGGCCAGATCCTGAACTGCGGCATCCTCCCGACGCTCGCCCAGTCGGACCTCTCCCTGGCCAACATGGCGGAGAACGCGCGCTACCGCCAGCTGAACCAGGTGATGTCGGATCGGCGCGGTGGCCGCTTTGAGAGCCTGATCAAGGGGCTCGACGAGCTCCGCGTGGTGCACGACAACGTGATGATGGAGGCCTGTAACACCTCCTTCCAGGTGCACTTCCAGGTGGGCGCTGAGGAGTTCGCGAACCTGTACAACCTGGCGCAGCTGGTCACGGGGCCCGTGCTCGCCGCGGCGGTCAACTCTCCTGTCTTGCTGCAGCACCGCCTCTGGCACGAGACCCGGGTGGCGCTCTTCGCCCAGTCCCTCGACATCCGCAACGCGTCGCAGATGGCGAGGAACACACGCCAGCGAGTGACGTTCGGTGACCGCTGGGTCGAGGGCGGCGTGCTCGACATCTTCAGGGAGGACGTGTCGCGCTTCCGGCTCCTGCTCGGCGGCGACACCAGGGGCAGCTCCATGGAGGCCCTCGAGCGCGGCGAGGTCCCGACGCTGGACGCGCTCCGCCTGCACAACGGCACGGTCTATCGCTGGAACCGGCCCTGCTACGGGATCTCCGACGGCAAGCCGCACCTGCGCATCGAGAACCGCGTGCTGCCCGCGGGTCCCACAGTGGAGGACCAGATCGCGAACACAGCCTTCTACCTGGGCTTGATGATCGCCTTCGGTGAGGAGCTCGACGACGTGCGGCGCGTCATGGAGTTCGACGACGCCAAGGGCAACTTCATGGCCGCAGCGCGCTACGGGCTCTCCGCCGAGCTGCGCTGGCTCGGTGGCCAGCGCGTCAGCGCACGCGACCTGATCCTCTCGGACCTGCTCCCGCGCGCCCGGGAGGGTCTCGCCTTCAAGGGCATCGAGCGGGGCTCGGCGGACCGCTACCTCGACCTCATCGAGGAGCGGGTGTCGAGCGGGAGGACGGGCGCCCAGTGGGCCCTGGATTCACTGGCCCGAATGGGGACCCGCGGGACCCTGGACGAGCGACATCGCGCGCTCGCGTCGGCCACCTACGCGCGTCAGACGGCCGGCCTCCCGGTCCACAAGTGGGCGCTCGCGGACCTCGACGAGATCTCCGATTGGCGCCATAGCTTCCGAACGGTGGGGCAGATCATGAGCCGGGACCTCTTCACCCTGCACCCCGAGGACGTGATCGACCTCGCCGCCAGCCTGATGGACTGGGAGCACATCCGCTACGTCCCGGTGGAGGACGACCAGGGGAGCCTCGTGGGGCTTCTGACCCAGCGCGGCCTGCTCCGCAAGCTGTCCGTGCGTAAGGAGAGCGACGGCAGCGCCGACCCCCTCTCCGTCCAAGATGTGATGGTCACCAGCCCGGTCACCGTGTCTCCGGGGGACACCACCATCGCCGCGATCGAGATCATGCGCGAGCACCGGATCGGGTGCCTCCCCGTCGTGGACAGCGGCCGGCTCGTGGGCATCGTGACCGAGCACGACTTCGTCGACGCGGCGGCGAATCTCCTCGAGGAGACGCTGAGGGCCCGTTGAACTCCAAAGAAGCCCTCCAAGCGGACCTCAAGTCCGGTTGCGAGGGTGTCCGAAGAGCCTCGAAGGCATGAGCGAGGTAAGCGTCGAATCCGGGCAAGGGGCCCGCCGAGTCCCCGCCCGGGGTCCCCTGGTAGGGGAGGTGGAGCGGGAGCTTGGGGTCAAGGACGACGGCCAGCCCGGGCCGCTCGTCCTCATTACTGCAGGCATGCACGGCAACGAGCCCGCCGGCGTCATGGCCGCACGGCGTGTGATCGCTGAGCTCGCAGATCGGCCGACGGCGGGCCGAGTGGTGGCCCTCGCCGGGAACCTCGGCGCGCTCAGGCGAGGGGAACGGCACGGTGGGCAGGATCTCAACCGGCTCTGGACCGATCCGATCCTCGCGGAACTCCTCGAGCGAGATCCTGCGGAGGATCGCCCCGACGAGGCGGAGCAGAGGGAGTTGCTCCGCATCATCGAGGGTGAGCGGGAGCGCGCGAAGGCGGCTGGCCGGGAGGTCCTGCTCCTCGACCTGCACTCGACCTCGGCCGGGGGAGGCCCCTTCAGCGTCGTCCCGGACGTGATCGCGAGCCGGCGGCTGGCACGGGCCATCGGCTTGCCCGTGGTGCTCGGCCTCGAGCAGCGCATCGAGGGGCCGCTGCTCACCTGGATCGTCGGGCAGGGCGAGGTGGGCGTGGTCCTCGAGGGGGGCCAGCACGAGGATCCGCAGACCGAGGAGGTCCTCTCGCACGCGCTGCGCGTGGCCCTCGACCACGCCGGGGTGACGCACATGGACCGGGCCGCGGCGCGGCGATCTCGCGCGTGCATCGACACGATCCGCGGCGGGGTCCCGCCGGTGCTCGACATGGTCTATGCCCACCCCGTCGAGCCAGAGGACGGCTTCGTGATGGAGCCTGGCTGGACCAACTTCAAGCGAGTCTGCGCGGAGCAGGCCCTCGGCCTCCAGCGTGGCGAGGTGGTGCAGGCACCGATCGACTCGTACATGCTCATGCCTCTCTACCAGGGGCTCGGTACCGAGGGGTTCTTCCTGTGCACGCCGGTCGGGCGGTTGTGGCTCGTGGCCTCACGGGTCGTTCGCCGCCTCCGCCTGGACCGCGCCCTCCGGCTCTTCCGTGGCGTGCGCGCCGTGCGCCCCGCTGGCGCCGGGGTCGTGTGCTCTCCGGAGACGCCGCGGGGGACCGAGTCCTGGCTGGCGCTCTTCGGCTATCGCACCTCGACGACGGACGGGGACCAGGTCCTCTGGACCCGTCGCAGCCGCGACTGACCGGCGGCCTCCCGAAGGCGCCGCGGTCTCTTGCCCTTCTGCCGCGCCGCTTCGACCTGCCGCATGGGGCTCCGTGCTGGGTCCAATCCGCTGGGTCTATTCAGCTGGGTCCATTCAGCGGGGTCTATTCTGCCGGGCCCGCACGCTCCACCGCCTCGCTCGATTCCAAAGCGCCTGGATGGCCCGTCGCCGAGGCGACCGGCCGCTGCACCCACCCGAATCGCCCGTGGAACGGACCGATGGCCTTCGCGGGCGTCGGCCTCCGGTGGCGCCCATCTACAGGAGCATCAGGCTGCCCGGGAGAATGGCGGGAGGCATGCCATGCCGCAGGGGCGCCGGGATCAAGAGTGGGGCGGGCTCCAAGGGTGGCGGAGGCCGCAGGGGGAGCGATCGCCTCGCCAGCGGAGGCGAGCCCACGGCCGAGCCCAGGGCCGGGCGAGGTCCGCGCTCAGGTGGCGAACTCGATCGCGCCCTCGGGCAGCAGGTAGACGATCAACATCCGGCCGCCACTGACGGTGGGGACGTGCTCGCTACCGGGCGATTCCACGACCCAGCCCGGGTCCTGTTCGCCGAACGTGGGCGAGCCCTCAAGGGCGATGCACCAGTTCACCTCCCCATTGGGGTGGCGGTGGCGCGGCCCGGGTCCGGTCATGTCCACGACGTCGATCGAGAACCCTCCCGTCTCCTCGGTGGCCTTGGCGGCGCGGCTGTATCGCACGGGGGGCGCGCCCCGATCCGCCACCTTGCCCGCCTCGAGGAGCTCGATCAGCGCCTGGCTGAGCCGTTGCCCCTCCGGTGAGTCAGGGTCCAGCCGGGAGGTGAGCTCCAGGCGAGCGGCTTCCGGGTCGGAGAGGGAGACGCCGGTGGCGGCGTCGATGAGGGGCTTGAAGATCTCGAGCATCGGCGGGACAGGGCACTGGGTTGACGAGGCCCCGAGGTTAACCTTTCCCACCGTGCAGCCTCTCCTGAAGAGACTTCTGATCGTCGCCGCCTGCCTCCTCCTCGCTTGGTCGGCCCACCGCCCGCTCCTGGGTGCCGGATTTCTCGGCCCTGACGCGGCGGTCCTCGAGGACACTCAGCGCGCGTTCGACTTCGAGGAGGGCGGCGCGCCGTGGGGCGTTGCTGCCGTGGACCACCGGCCGGTCGCTGCACTCTCCCTCGCCTTCTCTCGTTCTCTTCGGGCCGCCGAGGGCGTCTACACCGCCGGGGACGCGGGCCGGCTCAGACTGGAGGGGTTGATCCTCCTCATCGTCGCTGCCTTCGGGGTGAGGAGCGCCGTCGCGAGGGCGATGGAGCCCTGGACCGGTAGGGAGCACGCGCGCGCCGCGGGGATCGCCTCGGGGGCGCTGCTCCTGGTCCATCCGCTGCTGGTCCCCCTTGCCGCGCACCTGCCCGCCCGCGGGGACGCGATCGGCCTCGCGGCCAGCGCCTGGTCCGTGGCGTTCCTGCTGCGCGGGAGGCAGCACCGGCGCTCGGGCTTCCTCGCGGTCGCCTTCATGCTCGCATTGCTCGCGGCGGCGGCTTCACCCGCCGCGCTGATCCTGCTGCCGCTGAGCTTCGGACTCGAGTTCGTCGCCGCGCATCGCCACCGCCCCTATCGCGTGCGACTCCGCACCTCCCTTCAGGTCGCCGCCTGCTACGGGGCAGCGCTGCTGATGGAGTGGGGCGTGCGGCGCGCGATGCAGCCCCCCAGCTTCACGACGAAGGTCGCCGAGCCCCTGGACCCGGCGCTCATCATCGCGGGAGACGGCGGCGGGCTCCTGCGGGTCCTCGCGATCTCCGCGGAGAAAGTCGGGGTCGTCGTACTCCCGGTGAACACCATTGGTGTCGGCGCCCTCGGGTACGGGCTCGCGGTGCTCGCGCTCCTCGTGGCCCTGCACCCGGGGATCGTCGCGGCGCGCGCCGCCCCGCGGCTCTGGGGACGCTTCCTCGCCGGATGGGCCGTCGCGCTGCTGGTCCTGCTCCTGCTCGGCACGCGGCAACGCTTCCTCCCCTCCAGCCTCGGGGACCTGCAAGGGGCGACCTTCCTGGGCGTGTGCATGGCGGTCGGGCTGGGCACCTCTGCGACGGCGCTCGCCGGCATGCGCAGGACCGTGCTGCCGGTGATCGTGGGCGCCCTGTATGCGTTCCTCGCGGCCGGCAGTGGCCAGACCATCGCGGCCGCAGCGGCGGAGGTCGGAGCGCTCCAGGGGGCCGTCCTCGAGGCGGCCCGCGAGGACGACTGGACCCGGACGGTGGTGGTCCTCGATCCACCCCGGGTCGTTGCAGGCGTGCGGGCCCTTCGACAGCAGGAGGACCGCAGCCTCGCCTCGGCGCCGTTCGTCCCCCGTGGCTCACGCCCAGTGGATGTCCTGGGCCTGGAGAGCGAGTCCTTCTGGGCCGTGGTCACAGACTCCATCGAGTTCGAGGCGCTTCGAGAGGGAGGCGTGACGCTCCTTCTGCCGGCTGCGGAGGGCGAGCCGGGCCAGCAGCAGCAGCAGCGGCGGCGGGCAGTCCGTCTCCCGATCCCGAGTGCGGCGACGGGGCTCGGGGAGGGCGGTGAGTTTGGCTGGGTCGGTGAGGGCGCGTCACCGGCGTCGCGGTCCTTCGACCCCTTCGAGGCCTCAAGCCTCCGGGTCATCGCACGGGCCGCCACCAGCGGTGACCCTCTGGAGCTCGCGACGCCCGTGGTCCGCTGGCGCGGGTCGGCCAACGGAGGCGTGGAGGGGACGGCGGAAGGGGTCTGGGTCAGGGCGAAGGAGGGCCGGACCGAGGCGATCTTCAACCCCGGGGGGGACCTGGACTGGTTGGCCGCTGGCGAGGTCATGGCGGTCTGGTTCCCCGGTGCCCTCGCGCGCCCTGACGGTGCGATCATCTCCTCCTCGCCGAGACCGCTTCCAGCGTCGGTCGTGCCACGCGTCGTCGGCGAGGATTGGACCTTCGACCTGAGCGGGGCCGTGCTCGCGCCGCCGATGGACGAGGTCAAGGTGGAGTGGGTCCTGTGGGTGGTGGATCCGCGGAGCGGAAACTCGGTCGAGCTCGAGGCGCTGGTGGCTGCGACGGGTCGCCTCACCGTGGCTGGTGCGGCGTGCTTCCAAGACCTCGACGTGCTCTGGGTGCTCGACCGCCGGCTCGACGGAGTCCCCGTGGACCGAGCGCGCGGTCGCCGTCGCTAGTATCCTCCCCGCCATGTCGACCCAGCCCTCCACCTCCCTCGAGTCCTTCCCCAACCCGAACCCCGGGCGTGACTACGAGATCCGCTTTGATTGCCCGGAGTTCACCTGCGTGTGCCCGAAGACCGGGCAGCCGGACTTCGCGACCATCCGGATCCGCTACAGCCCGGCGGAGCGGTGCGTCGAACTCAAGAGCCTGAAGCTCTACCTGTGGTCGTTCCGCGACGTGGGCTCGTTCCACGAGGCGATCACCAACAAGATCATGGATGACCTCGTGGCGGCGGTCGCCCCGAAGAAGATGGTGGTCGAGGGGGACTTCTACGTGCGCGGTGGCATCGGCACCGTGGTGGAAGTCCAGCACCCCTGATGACCCCGCGCCGGCTGCGCGGGCCATGCCGGGCTGAGATCCGCTCGGCAAGAGCGGCGGCGCGGCCCTGCGCTTGGACCGCCCTGCGCCCAACAGCCCGGTGTCGTCGGATGGGCCGAAGAGGTCATCGGCCCGTGGCGACGCGCGAGCGGTTCGCCGGCTACGAGCTCCTCAGGGCGCGGTCGATGCGCGGGAGGACCTCGGCGTAGCGCCGATCCAGCCCGAAGTGCCCGCCGTCATGCTCCACGTGCTCGTGGGGGACGCCGAGATCCGAGAGGACCTGGACGAGCCGTCGGAGCCCGAACTGGAGCCCGAACTCGTCCTTCAATCCAGCCTCGAGGTAGAGGAGGTCGAGGTCCTTGAGCTCGGCGGCGTGGTCGCGCGCAGCCTCCACCGGATCGAAGGCGAGGAACCGCGCCCACACGTCGGCCCGGCGGGCGCAGGTCTCGGGGTCGAAGGGGAGGTCGAAGCCAGAGGGCGACTCGGGGTTGGGCGCGTAGCACGCCGACATGGCCAGGACGTTGATGGCCGCGTGGCCATCGCCGCTCAGGTCGTGCTTGTCGGCGAACTGCTCGAGCCAGGCGGCCGGGTCGCCGCCGTGGGGGAGGAGGGCGCGGGCCGCCCCGACCATCTCGGGCCCCAGGGGCAGCTCGAAGTCGCAGTCGCCGCTGATCGAGGCCGCCGCGCGGAAGACGCCCGGATACTGCATGGCGAGGTGGAGGGCGCCGAATCCGCCGGAGCTCTTGCCGCAGACGCCGCGCGCGCTGTCCAGGGTCGGGTAGGTCTCGTCCACAAACGACACCAGTTCCTCGGCGACGTAGTCCGCATAGCGCCCGGTGGCGCTGCTGTTCACGTACTGGCTCCCGCCCAGCCGCGTGAAGGCGTCGGGCATGGCCAGGATGCACCCCGGTGCCCCTGAGGCCTCGAGGGCCCGGTCGTAGGCGAGGACGGCCCCCGTCTTCCACGGGTGGGTCTCGAGCATCGACTGTCCTCGTCCGGTGAAGCCAGAGAGGCAGAAGATGACCGGGAGAGCCTCCCCGTCGAGGGCTGCGGGGGGCAGGTAGACGGGCAGCTCGCGGACATGAGGGTCGCCGAGGCGGTTGTCACGCAGGACGTCGCTCTCGAAGGGGCGCGTCTCCACCGCGCCCTTGAAGGCGGAGGGATCGCGACGGAACGGGCCTGCGCTCAACCGGCGAGCTCCTCTTTGAGGGCTGCGTAGGCCGGCGCGATCCGCTCATCGATGATCCGGTGGCGCTCGGCGTACGGAAAGAAGGCCGCGTTCATGGCGTTGACCGTCACCCGCTCGAGGTCATCGAGGGTGCACGCGAACTGATCGACCGCCACCCGGAACTCGTCCGTCATGGTGGTGTTGCTCATCAGGCGGTTGTCCGTGTTCAGGGTCACCCGGTAGCCCTCACGGAGGAGGTAGGGGAAGGGGTGTTCGGCGATCGACTTGACGGCGCCGGTGTGCAGGTTGCTCTGCAGGCAGCACTCGATGGGGATGCGGTGGTCGAGCACGTAGGTGGCGAGGCTGCCGACCTTGATCACCTTGCCGTCGTAGATGGCGATGTCGTCGATCAGGTGGGTGCCGTGGCCGATGCGGTGGGCGCCGCAGAACTGGAGCGCCTGCCAGATGCTCTCCGGTCCGAAGCTCTCCCCGGCGTGGATGGTCAGCGAGCCGTTGCGCCGCTTGATCAGCTGGAAGGCCTCGATGTGGTGCTTGGGCGGATGCCCGGCCTCCTCGCCAGCGAGGTCGAAGCCGCAGCAGCCGCGGCCGAACCAGGAGACGGCGAGCTCGGCGAGCTTCACGGAGAGCTCGGCGGACTGGTTGCGCATGGCGCAGACGATCAGGCCGGACTCGACCCCAAAGTCCTCCTGCCCGCGCTTCAGGCCCGCGATCACCGCGCCCATGACGGTGTCGAGGCCGAGCCCCCCAACGGTGTGGAAGTGCGGCGCGAAGCGGACCTCGAGGTAGACGCAGCTCTCTGCCGCGCAGTCCTCCGCGAGCTCGTAGGCCGCGCGCTCGAGGGCGCTGGTGGACTGCAGCACGGCGATCGTGTGCTGGAAGCCCTCGAGGTACTGGGGCAGCGATCCGCGGTCCGCGCCCTCAAAGAACCACTGGCCCAACCGGTCGGGATCGGACTCTGGCAACCCTGAGTAGCCGCACTCTGCGGCGAGCTCGAGGACCGTCGCAGGACGGAGGCAGCCGTCGAGATGTTCGTGGAGGAGGACCTTGGGGGCCTTGCGAAGGACTTGGTCACTGATGGTGGCGCTCGGACTCATGGGGAGAGTGTAGGCCCCGGTCCTGTCGAGTTCGCCCCGCCGGTCGTATCCTCTTCGGCTCCTTTTGGACTCCCACCCCTGCGCCGCCGTGACCGACCTCAGAGTTCGTATCGCCCCCAGCCCCACGGGCACCGTCCACCTCGGCCTCTGCCGGACCGCGCTCTTCAACTGGGCCTACGCCCGGGGCCGGAGCGGAGCGTTCATTCTTCGGGTCGAGGACACGGATCGGACGAGGAGCACCGCGGAGAGCGAGGCGGCAATCCTCGACGGCCTCCGGTGGCTTGGGATCGACTGGGACGAGGGACCCGGGATCGGCGGGCCCCACGAGCCGTACCGGCAGTCCGAGCGCAGCGAGAGCCACGAGCGGGTCGCCGCGCAGGTGCTGGAGTCGGGCCACGGATACCGATGCTTCTGCACCCCCGAACGCCTCGATGAGCTCCGCGCGTCGCAGGAGGCGAACAAGGAGACGTCGCGCTACGACCAGCGCTGCCGCAGCCTGAGCCGCGAGGAGTCCGACCGCCGAGCCGCAGCCGGCGAGGAGCACGTGCTCCGCTTTCGTGTGCCTGAGGGGGAGACCGTGGTACGGGACCTCGTCCGCGGTGACGTACGCTTCGACCACGCCGAGGTCGACGACTGGATCATGGTCCGCCGGACCGGTGCGGCGACGTACAACTTCGTCGTGGTGTGCGATGACATCGACATGCGCATCAGCCACGTCTTCCGGGGAGAGGAGCACCTCGTCAACACGCCGAAGCAGGTCCTGCTCTACGGCGCGCTGAATGAGGAGGCGCCGGCCTTCGGGCACCTGCCGCTCATGCTCGGGACGGACCGCAAGAAGCTCTCGAAGCGCACAGGAGACACGGCGCTGGGCGACTACATCGCCAAGGGCTATCCCCGCGAGGCCATCGTGAACTTCCTCTGCCTGCAGGGCTGGGCGCTCGACGGCGAGACGGAGGTCTTTGACACGGCCACCTTCGTCGAGAACTTCGACATCGCCGATGTGCAGAAGGCCGGGGCGGTCTTCGATCCCAAGAAGTTCCTGTGGCTCAGCGGCGACACGATCCGGCGCATGCCCATCGAGGAGCTCGTGGCCGAGGTGACGCCCTTCCTGGAGGCCGCGGGGCTGGCGAGCGCCGGGGACGTTGAGGCGCGTCGTGAGTGGTTCGAGCGGCTCGTGGCGGGAGAGCAAGAGCGGATCGAGCTCTTCAGCGAGCTCCCCGCCCGCGTGCGCCCCTTCTTCGAGGCTGACGGCGAGGTGACCTACGAGGAGGCGGCGGAGAAGAACGCCCGCAAGCATGAGGCCCGGGCCGAGCACCTCTCCGCGTTCGCCGGCTGGCTCGAGGAGCGCTCGGTCGCTGGCGAGTTCGACACCGAGTCTCTCTCGGCCGGGATGAAGGGCTGGGTGAAGGAGCGGGAGCTGAAGTTCCCCGCGCTGTTCCAGCCCCTGCGCTGCGCGCTGACCGGGATGCCGGGCGGCCGGGACCTTGGGGACTGCATCACCTTGCTGGGTCTTGATCGGACCCGGAGCCGGATCGAAGCCGCCATACAGCGCCTCAAATAGCACCTCAGCTGAGGCCGGTGGTGCCGGGATCATCCTGTGGTCAAGGTCCAGCGGCTCTCGACCGATGATCCAGGTGCCGCGCCCGCGGCTGCCATGACGAACCACAAGCCAGATGACCTCGACCGGCGCCGTGACGAGATCGTCGCGGACCTGTCGGCCAGGATTGCGGGCGTGAGCGGCGGCGGAGGCCTGGGCGCTCGCGGCGGGCCGCTGCGGCTCTCGCGGATCCGCCTGCGGACTCTGCTCCTCCCGGCCTTCGCCTTGGGCCTGATGCTGTACTTCGGCGAGGGCGGTGCGGCCCCCCTCGGAGTGGAGGCGGCCTTCGAGCCGGGATCGGGGGGCGCCTTCGCGGGCTTTGTCGAGGTCAAGCCCAAGGACAGGACCAGCGGCGCGGGATCTCCCACGCCGGCGGATGCGGGCGCGCCCAGCGCGGCGATCCCCGTGGAGCCTGGGGACATGGTCGGGACCACCGATGGATCGCCGGGCACGCTCACCCTGGGGCGAGGGAGGCTGGAGCTCCACGCGGGCTCTCGGGCGTTGTTGGAGAGCGTCGTGCCCCCGCGGGTTCGGCTCATCAGCGGCACCGCCGTCGCCAGGGGCCAGCTTCGCGTCCTCACTCCCCACGGTCTCCTTGACCTCCAGGAGGGCGAGCTTTGGCTCGGCATCAGCCCCGAGGGGCTGCGCTTGACGCTGCGTTCTGGTGAGGCCTCGCTGGTGTCGCCGGACGGCGCTGGCCCGCTTCTCGTCGGGGAAGAGCGCCTGGTCCGTTGACGGGTAGCGGCCTCCCGGAGAGCATCCTCGGGTGATCGCTCCGCGCCGCTTCAGCCGACTCCGGATCGCCGCCTTCGCGGCGATCGAGCGGCTCGCTGTCCTCCTGGGAGGGCGCGCGCTGTATCGGCGCCGCCACCTCGGGCGAGGCCGCCTGCACGTCCGAGAGGAGTGGGTCGAGGTTGCGGACCTGCCCGAGGACCTCGAGGGGTTCAGCATCGTTCACCTCTCTGACCTGCACGCCGGGCCATTCCTCGGGCGGGGCGACCTCGCGGGCGTGCGGAGCGTCCTCGAGGGGCTCGAGCCGGACGTGGTCTGCTGGACCGGCGACTTCGTCGTACACGGGATTCATAACGTGATGCCGCTCCAGGAGGAGCTCGCCAGCCTCGTCGGAGCTCGCGCGACCTACGCGGTCTTCGGCAACCACGACTACCTCCACCGGGAGGAGGGGCGCTTCGTCGAGGCGATGGAGCCTGCGGGCTGGCGCTTCCTGCGGAACACCTCTGAGCTGCTTGAGGTGGGGTCCGCGCGGGTCGGGTTCTGCGGGATCGAGGACCCCGAGGAGGGCAAGGTCGTGGACGTTGAGGGGGCCGTGAGCGGGCTCCGTGCCGCCGCCGAGGGTGAGCGCCCGGCCGTGATTGTCGCCCTCTCTCACGGTCCACGCGCGGCCCCTGAATTCGCGGCGCGCGGCGCGCGGGTGGTGTTGTCGGGGCACTCCCACGGGACCCAGGTCGACCTCCCGCTCTTGCGCGACCTCGGCCCATCGCACCCGGGGCTGAGGGTGGAGCTGGGCGGCACGACGCTGGTGGTCAGCCGCGGCATAGGGGTCATCGGTGCGCCCCTCCGCGTCGGCGTCCCCGCCGAGGTCGTGGTGTTGCGGTTCCGATCTGCGCCAGCGGGCGATCAAGGCTAGAGTCTCGCCGTGCAGGGAAGCCTCAGACTTCACGCTGGCGTGCTCTTCGTCGGACGCCAGGCGCTGACCGCGGACGTCTCGACCCACGACCTCGACGGCCGTCCGCTCGAGACGCGCTTCAGCTTCCGGGACGTGGACGCGGGTCGATCGTCGGTGGACGGCCTCGACGTGGACGCGGACCGCCGGCTCTGGATCGCGGACGGCGCCGCAGGGAAGGTGCGCTGCTTCACGCTGTTCGGTGTCGAGGTGGCCTCGGTCGGGGACGAGAGCCCGGGGCAGGACGCGCGCGGTGCGCTCGGCCAGCCCGTGGACCTGCGCGTCGTCGGGGCGGACGATGACATGCTGCTCCTCGTGGCGTCCGGCGGCGACCGGCGGCACGCGCTGCAGGTGCTGCTTCCGTCCGGGGGGAAGGGTCGATCCATCGCGCCCCTTGGGGATCCGGAGGGGCGTTTTCGGCGGATCCGTGGGCTGGATTGGCGCGACGGCGAACTGGCGGTGGTCGAGGCGGGTGCCCGTCGCGTTCAGGTCTTCGAGGGGTCCCTGGCGGGTCGCCTGGTCTTTCGGTTCGCGTTTCAGATTCCCGAGGAGCTTGGGGAGCCCGAGGCGGTGGCGCTCGCGGGTGGAGGGCGGTTCCTGGTGGTGACGCGCGGGGACCGATCCGGCCTGCACCTGTTCGACGCGGCGGGCCGCCCGCTCCGCTGTGTGGCCGGCGATGAACGGGAGGTCGGAGAGGGGGGCGTGGACCAGCCCTGCGCGGTCGCCTTGGACCTGGCGGAGTCGGACCGGCGGAGCCGCGCGTGCGTTCTTGACCGCGAGGGGGAACGGGTGCAGGTCTTCTCTCTCGATGGGCGGAGCTTCGGCTCGATCCTGGGTCTTGGGGATGGGTGACGCCCGATTTTGCGGGCAGCGCCGTACCATGGACGCCGAACCATGGACGCCGAAGCCCGTCCGGGCCCTCCCTCGGGTGCGAGCACGCCCGATCGACGCCTGATCGCCGCCCGATGACAAGCCCCGACTCTCGCCTGCCCCGCCTCTTCCTGGTGGTCGTCGCGGTGGCGTGTGCCCTCGGGCTCGGCGCCCTCGCGCTCTTCACTGATCCCGCGCCTCCCTCGGGCGCCGAGCTTGGCTCCGGCGCCGAAGAGAACGTGGCGGTGTCTGGTGATCTGGCCCTCGCCGGGTTGGACGAGCGTGGCGCGAGCCTCGTCGACGGGACCTCCCTTTCGGGTGGAGCGCGTTCGGGTCGGAGCACCCTCGAGGCGAGGCCGACCCAGGGCGAGGGCGAGGCGGCCGCGTCGCCCGAGCGCGTGGCGCGCCTGCGCGTGGTTGCTGCCGAGGAAGGCACCCCGGTGGATGGCGTGGAGCTCGAGCGGGTCTGGGATGGCGAGGAGCGCCGGACCCAAGGGGTGACGCTCGCGGATGGTCCCGACGGGACGCTGGAGCTTCGCTGGCGCGGGGGGTCGACCCTCGACGTCGAGGTCGGGGCGTCGGGCTTCGAGCAGGTGACCTTGGTGGGAGTGGTGGACGACCCGGCTTCAGTGGTGGATGTCGCGCTCCGGCGGGGCGCCACGTTGACCGTCTCGAGCGATGGATTTGAAGAGGGCGCGGAGGGGCTCCTGTTGGTCTATCGCTCCCACACGGCCGACGGTCGAACCATGCTGCGTGAGAGGTGGCTGCTTGATGAGGCGCAGACCTTCGAGGTGCCCTGCGGCCCAATGAGCGCGGTACTGGTCGTCCCCGGGATGCTCCCCTCATCGCACCTCGGAGTGGACGTCGGCTCCGGGGAGTCGATGTCATTGGTCTTCAAAGCGGACCCGGGCGAACAGCTCCGCGGCCGCGTCGTGGAGAAGTCCACGCGCCAGCCGCTGGCGGGCGTACAGGTCAAGGCGCAGCCTGCGGTTGCCGGGGTGGATCGGGGCAAGTCGGGGCGGTTGGCGTATCCGCCGGTGGTCACAGGGGAGGACGGGCGCTTTGAAATCGACGGCCTGCCGCTCGGGCCGCTGGACCTATCCCTCGCGCCCGGGTTCGGCCCGCCCGTGATCCGCAAGCTCACCGTGATCAAGGGGGAGGCTGTCCGGACGCGCGACCTCGCCGTCGGCGGCGCGGCGTCGGTCTCAGGGCGGGTGTGGTGCGGCGAGGGGGTCGATCCGGAGGACCTCACGGTATTGATCATCGCGCCCGGGGAACTTGCCCGCCTCAGCCCGGACCCAGCGGCCGGCGGGGCCGGGCTGGCGGAGGGACAGAGCCGCCAGCGCGGCGCGGTGGCGGAGGTGCTGAGCGACGGATCCTTCCGCTGCGAGACGGCGCCCGCTGGCCGTCCCGTGGGAGTCCTTGCGCAATCGGGGGCCGCCATGGCCTTCGTGAGGATTGACGGCCACCTCCAGCCTGGCCAGGAGCGCGGGGGAGTCGAGCTGGCGCTCGAGCGACCCAAGATGGCGGTGTTGCGGGTCGTGAACGACCTCGACGAGCCGGTCTCTGCGGTCGAGATCTCGGCGCGCATTCTGCTCTCGGCCTCGGCCGGCGGAGGATCTGCAGCGATGTGGTCCCGCGGTCAGGAGTACGAGGACGCCGGCGGGCGCTTCGAGACCGAGTTCCCCGCGGACGCGGTCCGGCGTGTCCGCATCTCTGCGGAGGGGCACCTCCCGCTGCACACCTCATGGCCCATGGTCGGCGGGGCTCCGGCCTTGGAGCCGACGTTGCAGTTGGTGGCCTGCTCGGCGATCGAGCTCTTGATCCACGACGACTACGGGTTCGCTGTGAAGGGCGCCGGGGTCGAGGCCTGGCCCGACGGCCTGTCCGCCAAGGAGGCCGGGTCAGGTCGGCTGCTGCGGACGACCCGGAGCAACGGGCGCGGTCGGGCCACGCTGGAGCTTGATCGGGCAGTGGAGGATTGGATCGTCCAGGCTCGCGCTTCGGGCCATCGGCAGGGCGATGAGGTCCGGTTCAGGAAGGGGCGAGCTGACGAGCTCCGTATGGTCCTTGAGCGAGAGCCGCGGCCGTCCCCCGCCTCGATCTCCGGTCGCGTCGTTCGGCGCGGCGACGGTGCCGCCGTGCCCGGCCTCCGCTTCAGCGGGCTCCGGGGCGGCGTCGCCGTGATGGATGGGGCCGACTTCGAGCTGAAGGGGATCCGGCCAGGCCGCGTGCAGGTCGTCGCCCAGGCCCCAGGCTATGAGCCCCTCCGGCTGCCGGTGGATCGGCTCGAGCCGGGCCAGACCGTGGAGTTACCAGAGTTGCGCACGCAGACGACCGTGAAGGTCGGGGTCACGGTCTCTGATAGCGCAGGGAACCGGGTCCGCAAGGCCAAGGTCCGGCTCCTCCGGCTCGGCCAGGATCGGGGCGGTCGGCCGGACGTACCCAAGAAGATGACGTTCCCCTCGGTGGGAGACGTCGATGCACGATACGAGCGTGGGGGCGTACCGCGTACCCGGTGGCTGCTGGCGGTGGACCACCCCTCCTACGCCAAGTTCCGAGAGATCGTGTCGGTTCGATCTCCCGGCTGCGAGTTGGCGGTGACCCTCTTGGGGAAGAAACCGCGCTGATCAGCGCAGGGGCGGTGCTGGGCCGGAGCGCCATCAGGGGAGGGGAGCTGTCCGATAGGGGCCTGGGCCTCATCTCGGCGTGGCATCGGCGGGGCTCGGTCTAGTATCGGGACGAGAATGGAGGCGTTAGGGCATTTCCCAGCGACCCCGGCCGATCGCAGTTCACGGCAACCAACTAACATCAAGCATTGGGCAACGGTCCTACGTCCGCTCTTTGCTGCCACTCTGGACCCCGCCTCTACCGACTCCTGCTTCTTACAGCAGGGAACCCGCACCGTGAAAAAACTCCTCTCTGCCGCAGTCGTGGCGATGGCTCTTGCGGTCACTACCAGTGTCGCTGACGCGCAGTATAGGAGTGCGCCGGGTCAGTCTCTCCGGTCGCTACTGAGCGCGACGGCAGCGCGCCCCTCGAGCATCGGGGCGCGACCGATTCAGATCGGCGTGGGCACCTCGGCGTTCATCGCTTCAGCGGGTCAGGCGTCGGAGGCCTTCGCGGGGCTGATTCCTGGTCGCGGGGGCTTGACGCTGATCATGTACGTCTTCGTGGAGGAGACGCAGGCGCACGAGGCCTTCTCCATCTACGTCCCGCCGACGGCGGTCGGGGACGAGCGCCCGCTCCTGGTGGCGTTCCACGGCTACAACGTCTCCCACCTCGACATTGCGGCCAACACCTCCTTCGTGGCGGAGTGCCAGGCGCGAGATTGGATTCTGGTTGCGCCCTACTCGCGCAACCTGGCGCCCACAGCCCCGGGGACCTCGCAGAGCAGCTTCGGCAGCGTGCAGAGCCAGGTGCACGTGCAGGCAGTGATCGACTACGTGATCGCCAACTTCTCGGTGGACAAGGATCGCCTCTACGGCGTGGGCTTCTCCATGGGGGGGGGCGCTGCGATGAGCTATGCAGCCCGCCACCGCGATCGAGACCGTGGTGCCTTCGCGGCGGTGGTGAACCACACGGGGACCGTCTCGCTCCACAACACGTACGACAACGTCGCTCCCGACACCCAGGCGCTTCTCGAGGGGTTGTTCGGCGGTTCGCCGGCATCCCCGGCCGGCTCTTTTGAATTCGCCCGGGCGTCGTCTATCGAGGTCGACGCCTTGGGTGCTCTCGTCCCCGGAGGTCGGCACATGGCGACCAACCTCAAGGGCGTGCCGTTGAGGACTTATTACGCCTTTGACGACAGCGAGCAGTACTTGATCGACCAGAGCCTTGCTCTGCACTCGTTCATGTCGGCGGCCTCAGCCAGCCATGAGCTGATCGCGCTGCCGTCCGCCTGTCCGCTACCGTCGCAGCAGGGGCACTGCTGGGACACCATCGACGAGACAGAGGTCTGCGACTGGTTCGCACAACACTCGTTCGGCTCCCCCGTTCCCGTCGGGCAGGTGCTGGCGGATCGCAACGCCCGCTGGGGCAACCTGAAGGTGGACCCCACAGCGACCGGGGCCTTTGCCGCCCTGGACTACGCGGTCGCCACCGGTCAGAACTCGGTGCGGTTGCTCTCGACGGTCAACGTCGACGGTATCGAGCTGGACATGTTGGAGCTCGGCCTCGACACGAGCCAGGACCTCTTCCTTCTCCTCGGGAGTGCCGACGGAACGGGCGATCAGGTCATGGTGAGGAGCTACCCCACCCTACCGCAGTCTGTCACGCGGAACGGGCAGGCGGTGGTGCAGACGAGCGGCTCTGGTTGGGGCTCTGGACAGAACTCTTGGAGCTACAACCCGGTGACGAGGATGCTGTTGATCAACGAGATCGACGCGCTGCCTTCGACCTGGGCGATCGCCCCCTGACCGCTCATCAGCGGGCCCCTTCCTCGGGTCGCGCAGGCCCCGCCCTCTGCGGCCGGATTCACGTGACCGGGTCGGGAGCTCCCGCGGGGGCAGGCGGTTAGCGGATCCGATTGACCGTATACCCACGCTGCCTGAGCAGCGTGACGAGGCCGAGCTTCGGCGCGCTCTCGCCAGGCGTGACCTCGAAGGTCGAGCTGGACGGCTGCGGTGCAACGGCGTCCTCCTTGGAGGGGGAGCGGCCGCCCGGTGCGATCGCGTCCTGCGCGGGGGCGTCCGGCATGTGGAGCGCACCCACCGCAAAGAAGGTCTCCGTGTCTGCCTGCATTCGATCCTCGATCCGGCTCGCTATGCGGAGGTTGCGTCGCCACAAGAGCGCGGCGGCCGCGCGCTCTCTCAGCTCCGGGTCGGACCCGAACCCCGCGTCCATCAGTGCGAGCAGGCGCGGCTCGTCTCCAGAAAGCCAGGCGCTCAGGGTCTCCTCCATGAGGTCCCTGCCCTCTCCTTCGTAGCGGTCCAGCTCGTCGAGGGAGTCCTTGAGGATGCGGATGTGCTCGGCCTGGGTGAAGACCTCGAAGGCGGCGATCTGCTCCGCAGGGGTCTCGAGGCCGCCGGTGGTCTTGCCGTCCTTCGCAGCCCGCTGAAAGAGCATCTTGTCCAGGGGGGGCTTCCCGGCGCTCATCTCCGGCAGGTACTTGAGCATCGGGAGGGTGGCTCCGAGCGCCCAGGGCCTCATGCGGGCCATGCCGGCGGAGTACATCGGCGGCAGTCCTGCGCCCGCGAGGCGAGCCTCGATCCTGGCCCAGGTCTCCGGGCCGACCAGCTGATCGAGCCGGCTTGCCGCCGGCAGGAGGGCTGCCCTCTGGACCTCTTGCTCCGCCTTGGGGGTCGTCTCGATCTCCGCGAAGAAGGACCCGCTGGCCTTGAAGGCCTCTTCGACCTCCCCGGGCAAGTTGAGAGCTCGAGCATCGGGGAGGTGAATGGTCCCGTACAGGTAGCCCTTCATCGGCCCCTTCTCGATCCGCCAGAGGAAGGGCTTGGCCGCCACGGTGGCGGCCGCGGGCCCCTGCTGGGCCGGAGCCGCGAGGGCGGAGGGGCCAGGTGCCAGGAACCAGGCGGCCAGGATGGCGAGGAGCGGGGCGAGGTGCGAGCGCATGATGGTGTGGCTGAGGCGAGCTGTTGGAGTGGGCCGTGGGAACACGGAGGCCGATCCTACCCCGTCGCCCGTACCTGCCCCACGCTCGCCGCTCGGGCTTTGGCCCAGCAGTAGGCCCAGCAGTAGGCCCAACGGCAGGCTCCAGAATCGGCCCGGAGGCGGGCAAGGCATCGCGCTGGGCCACCCTCCAGCCTGTGCAGGGGCGCACTTGGCTGACTGCGGGCGGGGAAGGGCCTCGCCCGATGGGCGTCGAGCAGCGCCGGGATGAAGGCTCTACCGCGGGGCGCCGTGGGACCGGTCCGTAGGCCGCAGGACCCGGCGGGAGGCAGCAGGTCTCGGCCGTCGGCAGCAGCGGCAAATAAAGAAGGGCCGGTGAGCTAGCATCACCGGCCCTAGAGAGAGAGGGGCCTTCCGAGCTTCCCGGATACGCTGCGGCTCGCAACGCAGCGCACCTCTCGGAGAGGCCCCATTCTGGGCGATATTTGACTACCTCCCACTCCCAGAGTACGGACGAATCGACGTCGACCATGGAGTCCGCGTGCTCAATTCTGACGGGCTAATGGTCGGGCGCGATCGACCCCATGGTGCCCGCGTGTGGGCGCTAGGTTTCTTCCCCGCGCTGGTGGCCTTTCATCGGTGGATCGAGCCGAGCCGAAACGCTGTCGCTGGGAGGAATACTAGTTCCACGGATTTGTCCCGAGGGGTGGTTCAGGTTCGGAATCAGTCTCGATCGACGGCCGGGAGGGGAGGCGGTGTGTCCTCTTCCTCCGGACATGTCAGCGCGACGACCGCGGTGAGCACCTCGATCGCCTCGACGTTCGCCTCGTGGTCCAGCAGCGCGCCGAGGGCCACGAGGGACCGACCGGGGGAGAGGTCGAGCCGGGTGGGGGTGGAACCCGCACCCAACGCGGCGGGCGAGGGGACGTCGCCGCCGTAGCTCCGGACCTGCGTCCACGGTGCGAGCTCATGGGCCCTGGACCAGATCCCGGCGGCGCTGGCGAGGCCGGAGTCGACCACCTCACGGAGCAGGTCGCGTTCGACGGCGTCCCGGCCGCCGGAGCAGGCGGAGGCCACCAGCCGCGCCGTGGCGCTGGCGAGAAGCGACACGGGGTCTGTATCGCTGGTCCTGCGGTGGATCGGTTCAGGCTCTCCCACAGGGCCTTTATCGGGTCACGCGCCTCCGGGGCTGAAGCGGTCGACGGCCCGCCCTCCCGGAGCGGTCGCTATCCTCAGGCCATGCACCTTCCTGGCCTGTCCCTCACGGGGTCCCTGAGCGAGCTTCCCTGGCGAGAGACCCGCTACGAGGGGGTCCAGTGGTTGGACCTCGCTCCCGATTCCGACGGACCTGCCCGGACGGTCCTCATCCGCATGGCCCCCGGCTGTGGGTATCCCCGCCATCGCCACCTGGGTCCGGAGGACGTCTTGGTGCTCTCCGGGGGGTATACCGACGACGACGGGCGCGCCCTCGGTGCGGGTGACTTCGTGCGGTACCCCGCAGGCAGCGAGCACGCCCCCCTGGCCAACGGCGGACCAGGCGCGGCGGATTGCGTGCTCCTCGCGGTCGCCCACGGTGGGACAGAGCTGAGCGCGATGGACGAGTGAAGAGGTCTCTACCCCGGGGCCTGGGCCCGTCGGTCGGAACGGGCTGATCCCGGTTGGGCTCGATCAACCGAGTCCCAGCGGAGAGTCCCAGCGGAGAGTCCCAGCGGAGAGTCCCAGCGAAGCGTCCCAGCGGAGCAGGAGCTGGGTCCGGCCGTTGCTCCTTCCTGGCGTCCCAGCGACGGGCGGCCCCGCCCCGATGCGGGACGGCCCCCAGGGCCTCTGGCGGTGGGCTGGCTTCAAGGCTCCCAGTCCCAGGGTGGATCCAGGCATCACGGGCGCCGGGTGGACGGGACCGCCTCGGTGACGGACACTTGCACAGACCCCTTCCCCGGACCTCTGCCCAAGCGATGACCGATCTCAACCCCATGACCGATGGTGACGTGGACCCCGCGATGGCGCGACCCGTGCGTTCAGACGACTGCTCCCTGGATCGGCTCACGGCCGCGCTGGAGGTCGAGCTGGACGGGGTGGCTCCCGCGGAAGTCGACGGGGCTCGGGTCGCGTCCCTCCTGCGCAAGTACGCCGCAGGAGAGGACTCCTGGCGCCGCTACGCGTTGTTCGGGGACGGCACCTACAGTCGAAACCTGATCTGGCGCTCCCGCGACTTCGAGCTGCTCCTGCTCTGCTGGAAGTCCGGTCAGGCCTCCGCGATCCACGACCATGGGAACCAGAACTGCTGGATGGCGGTGCTGGACGGCGCGCTCGAAGAGGAGCACTTCTCGGCGCGCGACGGAGAGCTCAAGCGCGGCCGCGTGATGACCTACGAGGCCGGCGGGGTGGCGTTCATCCAGGACGAGATTGCCTTGCACCAGATCCGGGCTAGTGGCGGCCAGGAAGGGATCTCCCTCCATCTCTATTCCCGGCCCATCGACCACTGCCTCTCCTTCTGCCCGGAGTCGGGAGACTCCACCCCGATCAGGGCCGGGTACACCAGCGTCCGGGGGACAGCCTGCGCGCAGACTGACCCCGAGGCGATCCGCCGCGCCTGGGTGGATTGATCTGGCCGTCGCCGGTGGCGCTCCTCCCCGGCCTCGAAGGGGCTCCCAGGGGGCCGTGCAGCGAGGGGGTGCCTCCGGGCGCTGGGTCGCTCGGATCCCGGCGTGAGCGGGCAAGGGGCCGCGGCCTTCCACGCGCCGCCCCGCCGCGCAGGGCGGCTCCAGCGGGGGGGGCGGGTTCCGGTCGAACGGCCGCGCCCCGCTGTGGCTGTAGCCGATGGACGGGAGGCTGCTTCCCTCCAGGAGCCCCCTCGGGTCTCGCTCAGGACCCTTGCCGGGGGCACCTCCGACCGGTAGATTCTTCGGGCCAAAAGGCGGCGAGGTAGCTCAGTCGGTTAGAGCACTGGCTTCATAAGCCAGGGGTCGCGGGTTCAAGTCCCGCCCTCGCTACCATTCATCCCACCCTTCGCTGGGAGCCACTTCGGGCCGCGTGGCGGTGCGGCCCCTGTGCTGGTGGCCCCGAACTTGGCAGCGTCGACCCGGGCAGCGTCGACCCGGGCAGCGTCGGTCCCGCGCAGCGTCGGTCCGGGCGGTGGCTCGAGGCCACTGGGCGCGCCGCAGATGATCTGCGTGCTGGAGGGATGGGCCGCTCCGCCGAGAGCGGCTCCTCACCCGTGGGCGTGAGGCCCCGATCGAGGAGGCGTCGACCCCGTCGACGCGAGCTCGGCGGACGGGCTCGCGTGGAGCGTGGCGGGCGTCATCGAAGGGGCCGAGGGTCGGTCGCGGGACGGACCACGCTCAGTCGGAGGGCGCGGCCCTCGCCGAACAACAAGGAGCCGGCACGCGACGGGGTCGCGCGCCGGCTCCTGGCGTCCGTTGCGGGACAGAGCCCCCGTCAGCGGATGAACGTCAGCTGTCAGCGGATGAACGTCAGCCGTCAGCGGATGAACATCAGCTCGCGGTACTTCGGGAGCGGCCAGAGGTCGTCGTCCACGACCTTCTCGAGACCGTCGGCTGCCGAGCGGACCTTCTCCATCTGGGGGATGACCTCGTTCAGCATGGCCTCAGCGTGCTCCGCCTCACCATGTCCCGCGCCCTCGACCTTGGCGAGCGCATCGGAGAGCGCGTTCACCGCGGCCTGAAGCGCCGTGGCGCCGGAGGCGGTGCAGTGCAGCGCCTCGACCTGTGCGCCTGTCGGGATCGACTCATCGACCGCGCGCACTCCTCGGATGGTCTCGGAGAGCTGAGATTGGAACGCCGAGGCGGCCGGGAGGATCATCGTCTGCGCCATGTCGATGGTCGCGAGGGCCTCCACGCGGATCTTCGAGGCGTAGATCTCATTGCTCACGTTGGCCCGCGACTCCAGCTCGTGCGAGGTGAGCACACCGAAGCGCTCGAAGAGCGCGGTGTTCTTCTCGTCGGAGAGCGCCACGAGCGCCTCGGGCGTCGTGCGCCGGTTCAGGAGCCCGCGCTTCTCTGCCTCGGCGACCCACTCGTCGGAGTAGTTGTCCCCGTCGAAGATCACGCGCTGGTGCTTGGCGAGGGTCTCTCGAACGACCGCGTTGATGTTCTCGGCGTTGGCGCCGCCGCGGGCCTCGAGCTCATCGCAGATGAACTCCATGGACTCGGCGACGATCGTGTTGACGAACGCTGCGGGGTACGCCACGGACTGGCCTGAGCCCACCGCGCGGAACTCGAACTTGTTGCCCGTGAAGGCGAACGGCGAGGTCCGGTTGCGGTCCGTGATGTCCTGGGGCAGCTCCGGCAGGGCGTCGACCCCGAGCCGGAGCGAGCCCTTGCCCGAGTTCGCCGGGTCGCGCCCCTCGATCATCGCGTTGATGACCTCGGTGAGCTGCGAGCCGAGGAAGATCGAGATGATGGCGGGCGGCGCCTCGTTGGCGCCGAGGCGGTGGTCGTTCCCCGCGGAGGCGATCGAGGCCCTCAGCAGGTCCTGGTGCATGTCCACGGCGCGCACGATGGACGTGAGCGTCATCATGAACTTGAGGTTCTCGTGGGGCGTATTGCCGGGCTCGAGGAGGTTGTGGCCCAGGTCGTCGCCGATGGACCAGTTCATGTGCTTGCCGGAGCCGTTGAAGTTGGCGTACGGCTTCTCGTGCATGAGGACCGCGAGCCCGTGCCGCTCGGCAACGTCATTCAGCACGCTCATGGTGAGCATGTTCTGGTCGATCGAGACCGACACACCGGAGTACTGGGGGGCGAGCTCGAACTGGCTGGGCGCCACCTCGTTGTGCCGGGTCATGAGCGGCACCCCGAGGAGCCAGAGCTCCTTCTCGAGGTCGCGCATGAAGTCGAGGACCCGGCCCGAGATGGAGCCGAAGTAGTGGTCGTCGAACTCCTGTCCCTTGTACGGCATCGCGCCGAACAGGGTGCGGCCCGTGGCCATCAGGTCAGGGCGCAGGTGGAAGAACTGCCGGTCAACGAGGAAGTACTCCTGCTCCACGCCGGTCGTGGGGGAGACGCGGGTCACAGAGGACTCGCCGATCGTCCTGAGGAGGCGAACGGCGGCGCGGGAGATGGCCTCGCAGGAGCGGAGGAGCGGGGTCTTCTTGTCGAGCGCCTCGCCGGTCCACGAGCAGAAGGCCGTGGGGATACACAGGGTCGCACCGCTGGCGGACTTGCGGACGAAGGCCGGAGAGGTCGGGTCCCAGGCCGTGTAGCCGCGGGCCTCGAAGGTGGCGCGGAGGCCGCCCGAGGGGAAGCTGGAGGCGTCTGGCTCACCCTGGCTGAGCTGTTGGCCCGAGAACTCGAGCATCGCGCCGCCCGAGCCGGTCGGCTTCAGGAAGGAGTCGTGCTTCTCGGCGGTGAGCCCGGTCATGGGCTGGAACCAATGGGTGTAGTGCGTCGCGCCGTGGCCGACCGCCCAGGTCTTCATGGCGAGGGCGACCTCGTCCGCGATCTCAAGGTCGAGCTTGGACCCCGTCTCGATGGTCTTGCGAAGCGCCTGATAGATGGGCTCGGGCAGGGTCTGGCGCTGCACATCGTCACTGAAGACGTAGCGACCGAACGAGTCGGAGAGGGACTGACCCTCAAGACCGGAGATGTCTTCGCGGAGATCGAGGAACGCGTCGCTCGCGATGGAGCGGACCGCTTCCTGGCGGGTCGTGGCCGTCATTTGGAGGCAGGTATTCGGCGTGATGCCGTTTCAGGGGGGGCTGGGTCCCGCCATAGGGGCGGAAACTCCGGGCTAGCCGGGCACCTCGCTCACCTCATCCTGCTCCTCCCGCTGGGAGGCTCCTCGCCGCGACCTGATGGGGCCTGGGGCGAGGAAAGCCGGTCGAGGCGAAGGGTGCCTAACCGGGTCCGAACCTTATGGATACGGGATCGCCAGGCAAACGATTGCCCGGGGAATCCGGCGGGGTCTCCTCGATTGGAGCGCAGACGCCCGCGCGCGCTGGAGGCTCGCCGACGCGCCCGCTCGGTTCTGGCATGATTCCACCGCCCTGGAGGGGGCGCTGCCATGGAGCAACGACAACGAACCGAGGTGCGCCTGTTTGCCACATTCTGCGCCGCTGCGTGGCTCCTCACCCCGGTTCGCGGACACGCCGCGGACTCCCCGGCGGAGCTGTGGCCCGGCGGGCAGCAGGTCGCCACGGCCCCTGCGACCGCTCCGCAATCGGACGCCCTGAAGAACATCCGTTCCAAGGACCCGTCCGACCGGCAGGGCGCGGCCCTCGACCTCGCCGGGGACGCCTCGCCGAAGGCCGAGGCGGCGCTGGTGAAGGCGGCCCGCAGTGACGAGGACCTGCTCGTCGTGCTCACGGCGATCCGCGGCCTCGAGGGGCGTCCGGTCAACAAGGCGATCACGAAGGGAATGGTCGAGGTCGCGCTGGAGTCCCCCTTCACGGAGGCGCGCATCTCCGCGGCGCGATTGCTCGGCGGCTGCACCGATGGTTCGGCCGCGGCTGCGCTGCTGAAGAAGTGCTCGGGCAAGACCTTCTTCGTCGCCGCGACGGCCCTCGCCTGCTGCGTGGAGGCCTCTGCTACCGCCCCCGGGATGGAGGCCAAGGCGGCGGCGAAGAACGTGAAGAGACTGTCGAAGGGGCTGAAGTCCAAGGAGTCAGTCGACGGCCCCGCTGCGGCGCGAGCGATGGTCTCCGTGGCCCGGGGCGCAGGTCCCGTCCGAACGGAGGCCCTAAAGGACCTCGTGCTGGAGCGGCTCGACGAGCCGCGGGACATCGCCATCGTCTGTGCGGCGCTCGACGCGGTCTCCGAGGCACCGACGCCGGAGGATGCCGTGGTGCTTCGTCCTGCGCTGGCGGCGATGGGCCTGCCGGCGGTCATCGAGCGCCGGCTGGAGAGCGCCCTCGCCGGAGCCCTTCGGTCCATGTCCCCGGCGGACGCGCGGAGCTTCCTCGTCGCCTGCTTCGAGGGTGAGCGGGGGGAGCCCATCGCGGGCGCCCTCGAGGCCGGGCCGCGGCTGGCGCGGGTCCTCGGCGCGGGGACCGTCGACGCCGAGAGCGCTGGCCCCTGGCTGGAGCGGCTGCTCAGGTCCGAGGACGTGCCGACCCGAGCGGCGGCCGCGCACGCCATGGGGAGCCTCGGCGAGGTGGGCAGCCGCGTCGCCGAGGAGGCCCTCGGCGGCGAGTTGGACGCCCGCGTCCAGCTCCAGCTCGTGGGGCTGCTCGCGGGCACGGTCGACCTCACGGTCGGCGCCGAGCGTGACGCCCTCGAGCCCTCGGCGTTGACCCTCCTGGAGCTCCTCGAGGGCGGCGCCAGCGAGCGCGTTCTGGAAGCCGTTTCCGTGGCCCTCGGTCAACCGGAGGCTGCGCCGCCGGTGGTGGCGGCGCTGGTCGCGTTCATCGCCGGAGATCCTGGTCCGGCGCTCACGACCTCCGCAGCCGTGGCGCTCGGGCGAACTCGTTCGGACGCGGCCCTCGAGCCCCTGAAGCTGCTCCTGAGCTCCGAGCAGTGGCAGCTCCGAGCGTCCGCGGCGGAGGGCATGGCCCAGCTCTCACGGCCTGGCTGCGTGGCGCCGCTGCTCGCGGCCCTGAAGGACGAGCACTCCTGCGTCGTGGAGACGGCCCACCGCGCGCTCCTCGCGTTCTCCGGACGCAGCGGCATGGTGATGAAGCCCGAGGACTGGCCGGCGTGGTGGGAAGAGAACGCGAAGCGCGCCACCTTCCGGACGAAGGCCGAGCAGCGTGATCTCCAGAAGCGCTACGGGTACAGCGTGAACGAGGCGGCGATCTACCAGGGCCTGGATGTGATCGTGATTCCGGGTCGCGGAGATCACATCGAGAAGGTGCTGAAGCGCCTCGGCATCAAGTTCCGCATCGCGCCCGCGGGGCGGGTGCAGGCGTCCCGGCTTCACCCCGGCGCGATCCTCATGGTCGGGTGCACCGGAGAGATCGCGCCCGCCGACGTGGAGGCCGTCCGCTGGTTCGTCCGTTCCGGCGGTGCGCTCTTCACCTCCTGCTGGTCCCTGACGAACACGGTGCAGCGGAGCTTCCCTGCGCTGGTGGCGAAGTTCCCCTGGCCGCAGGAGGTGATGGACAACGTGTACGCCGTCCCGACCCGTGCGGGGGCCGCGTCACCCTTCCTGCGCGGCGTGTTCGATGGCGGCGTGCAGCCCTACTACAGCCTCGTTGGCGCGCACCTGATCAAGGTCCTTGATCCAGAGCGCGTCGAGGTCCTGCTCGACAGCCCCAGCGCCGCCACCAAGCACGGGTCCGGCGACCTGGCAGCCTGGTTCCGCATGGGACACGGCACGGTGCTCGATACGGCGAACCACTTCGAGGAGCAGGGGTTCAGCGCGGCGACCGGGCTGAAGAAGCCCATCGACCGGCAGGCCTTCGCGGTGAACCACATGGGGCTGAAGCCGCTCCAGCTGCGGACGCTGGGGGAGGAGAAGTGGTGGAAGTCCACCTCCGCCGCCTCGGCCGAGGTCTTCGACACCTCTGTCTTCCGGATCCTGACCAACTTCGTGCGGGCGAAGCGCATCGGCCGCTGAGGCTCCGCGCTCGCGGCCGTCGAGGCGCTTCCCTGGGCCGGTATCGGTCGGGTGGGGCTGACTGGAGCCGAGTCGTGCGGGCAGGCGGCGCTCCTGGGGGCTCCGTGGGGGGGGCGGGAGCGGAGCCGCCGGGATTCCGTGGCTCTGCTTGACCGGGGGCGGCGTGAAGCCGAAAAACAAAGAGATGCTTCGTCTCATCGCACCTCTGCTGCTCCTCCTGCAGGCCTTCGCCGCCATGGCGCCCGTGGGCGGCGTAGAGCTTTGCCTGGGGATCCCCGGCGGTCGGGATGCGACCCCTGCCGAGACCAGCTGTGGCTGCGGTCACCATGCAGAGGATCCCAAGAGCGACCTCCCGGCGGCCCCGGATGAGCCTGGCGCGCCGCTCGACTCGGAGGTGTGCGTGGACCTTGAGCTGGTGGCGGAGGAGGCTCTGCCGGTGGACCTCGAGGGGGGGAAGTGTTTCGCATCGCTGACCGCAGAGGCCGCGGAGTCGAGCCTCGCCCGGTGGACAAGCCCATCGGAGGCACCGAGGCGCGCGCGTCGCCGCGCGCCGCCACGAGCGGCTCCACCCTCGCGGAGCGCCGCGTTGCGACACCGCGTGACGGTCCAGGTCCTTCGTTGATCGGCGGAGCGCCGGGGAACCCCCTGGCCCGTTCGCCGAGCGTCTCTGCGCCGGTACCCGCCGTATCCTTCGAAGTCCCTGCCCCCTGAATCCGTGCGACTCCGCTCCCGCGCTTCACTCCTGCTGCTCGCCGCGCTCCCGTGCTGCGCCGCGCCCCCGCCGCGACCGGTCGATCTCGACTGGATCGCCGAGCGCCGGGACCTCCGTGAGGCCCGCGTCGAGATCCCCACCTCGGGCGGGCTCACCCTCAAGCAGGCGAGGGAGCTGCTCCCGGTGCTCGACCCGGAGCTTCAGCTCGCCTTTGCCAGGGAGCTCCCCGCCCTTGCGGGAAGAGAGCACGCCGGGCTCTGGCCGGACCCGACGCTGAACTTGGACCTCGCGAACGCCCTCTCCAGCGGGGCCCTCGACGAGCTCGATGTGCTGATCCAGGTCCCGCTGGCCATCGCCGGCCGGCAGCACGCGCTGGCGAGTCGGCTGGACGCCCAGGCCCGTCTCGCGGTGGCCCGGGCGGAGCGGCTGGTCTTCGAGCGGGCGCGGAGCCTCGAGGCGGACTGGGTGGCCTGGACCGTTGCGCTCGCGGAAGAGCGCTCCAACCGGACCTTGGCCGAGGACCTCGCCGGGCCCCTCAAGCGGATCGAGGTCCTCGTGGAGACCGGCAACCTCGGGACGGTGGAGAGCGGGCTCCTGCGGCTCGCGCGCATCGACGCAGAGCGCCGCGCGGTCGCGGCGAGCCAGCGGGCGCAGGACCTGGAGCTCAGGATGCTGCACGCCCTTGGGCTGCGCGGTGGCGGGCCTGTCGCCTTCGAGCCCCTCATGATCGAGGACAACGCCGGCGAGCCGGAGGGGACCGTCAGCAGGGAGCTGCCTGAGCTGGTCGCTGCAGCTGCGGCGTTCGAGGTCGCGGAGGCCGCGGTCAACGTGGCCCACCGGGCCCGCTTCATCGAGCCGAGCCTGGGGGCGGGAGCCGGCCGTGAGGGGGGCGGGAGGCGGGTCCTCTTCGGACTCCAGATCCCGATCCCTCTGTGGAACCGCGGCCTCGGCGCCCTGGCCCAGGCCGTCGCCCGAAGGGAGGTCGCGGCCCAGGCCTATGAGCTCGCCTTCGAGCGCGCCCTTGAGCGCGAGGAGCGCGTGCGCCGTGCCATGCGCTCGGCCCGCGGCCGGCGCGCGCCGGTCGAGCAGGGCCTCCTTCCGCTGGCGCTGGAGCAGGAGTCCATTCTCTCCGAGCTCCTGGCCCTGGGCGACCTCCGCCCCTTCCTGCTGGTGGATGCCATGGAGCGGCGCCAGGCCGCCGAGCTCGAACGACTCCAGCTCCTCGGTGAGGAGCTGGTGGCGCGCATGGAACTCGCGGCGCTTCACGCGCCGCACGGAACGAACGAGGAGCAAGAGTGATGATGCAACTGGACCCACCCAAGGGGCGCACCCTCGCCCTCTGTCTGCTCCTCGCCGCGTCCTGTGGCGGCGGGGCGCCGGCCTCCACCGATCACGCGAACGACGCTGCACATGACCACGGCGAGGAGGTGAAGCCCGGCGGGGCTCGGTCCATGCTGCTGAACGCGGAGGGGCGAGAGGCGTTGGGGCTGGTGCTCGTGGAGGCGGAGCTCCGCGGGCGGGGCCCGCTGCTCGAGTTCCCGGGTGCGGTCGAGCCCGCCTTTGATGCCCTGCAGGTGGCCGCCGCCCCCCTCGACGGCAGGGTCGAGGTCGTGGCGCTCCCCCTCAGCGAGGTCGGGGAGGGCGAGCTGCTGTTCCGTATCGACGCGCCCTCGTGGCGTTCGCTGCAGGCGGAGCTCGCGGCGGTCCGTGCCGAGCTGGAGGGACACGTGGCATGGTTCGAAGAGGCGCAGCACCTCGAGCTCGCGCATCATCGGCACGAGGAGGCGCTGTCGGCCCTTGAGGGGCGCTGGTCGGATCGGCTCAAGCAACTGGACGCGATCCGGGATGCGGGTGGTGGCCAGGCGGCGGCGCTGGTCAACGCTCAGGCGTCCCTGCTGGACGCCCGTGCTCGGCTGGCGGAGGCCCAGGAGGTCGGGGCCCGCTTGGCCGTGGATCGGGCCGAGCGGCTCGCGAGTCGCACGTCAGCCGAGGCCCGCAGGGAGTCCCTCCTGGCAAGGGCGGCGACGCTCACCGGCGTCCCCGTGGCTGAGCTCATCGGCGGCGACGGCGCGGTGGTCGTGGGGGACGATGGCGACGGGCGGAGCTGGTGGACCATCGACCGCATCGAGGTGCGCGCGCAGCGGCCCGGCCAGGTCCTGTCCCTCGAGACCACGGACGGCGCGTGGGCCGAGGCAGGGGACCCCGTCGTGCGCGTGCGGCGGCGCGGCGCGGTTCAGGTGAGGGGCGCGGTGTTCCAGGCGGATCTCTCGCGCCTCACCGAGGGCTCGCGGGTTCAGGTTCGCTCTGCGAGCGGGACGGGCGGCGCGGTGGCGGCGACCCTCCGCTCCGGGCTGACCGCCGACGCGCGCGAGCGCAGCGCAGAGGTCTTCGCGTTCTTCAGCGGCGCTGCCGCGCCGCTCTGGGCGCGCCCGGGGCTCTCCGTGATCGTGTCGATTCCAGCACCCGGTCCGAGCGTCGAGGTCACCACCTCGGCGGAGGGGCTCTCGGCGGAGCAGGTGGAGGAGCTGGTGGGCCGCCCCCTCGAGGACGCGCTGGCGAGGAGCGGCGGGGTCGCTGGGACGGCCTCGACAAGCTCGAGCGGCAGCTCGGTGGTCACGGTGACCTTCGAGGCCGGTGTGGTGGCGGAGGAGGCGCGGACCCGCGTGGCGGCGAGTCTCGAGCGCGCCGCGGCTTCGCTGGCCCCTGGCGTCGAACCGACGGTCTCGAACCTCGTTCCCTCGTCACGCCTGGCGGTGCCCACCGCGGCGCTCCGCCGAGACGGGGCAGAGCGCATCGTCTGGGTGGAGAATCCTGCGACGACAATGGAGTTGATCGCCGTGGCGGTCACCGTGATCGAGGAGGGCCCGGAGTGGACCTTCGTGGAGAGCCCGATCGAGCCGGGGAATCGCGTGGTCGCCAGGGGCGCAGGCCGCCTCGGCCTCGCCGCCCAGGGAGCCATCCAGAGCGGCGGACACTTCCACGCTGACGGTACGTTCCACGCCGAGGAAGACTGATGCTGACCTCGCTGGTCACGGTCTGCGTACGCAACGCGGCGGCGGTGGTCGCAGTCGCGCTTGGCCTCCTCGCCGTGGCGCTGGGCGCCTTGGCCCGACTGCCGGTGGATGTCTTCCCGGACCTCGAGGGCACCCGGGTGACGGTGATGACCGAGGCGCCCGGCCTCGCGACGGAGGAGGTTGAGCGTCTGGTGACCATGCCGGTGGAGCGCGCCATGCTGGGCGCCCGTGGCGTGGACCGGGTGCGCTCCTCAAGCGTCAGCGGACTGTCGATCACCTACGTGGACTTCGAGGACGGTGCGCCCATCGAGGCCGCGCGTCAGCGGGTCGCCGAGCGGCTGACCACCGTGGCGCGTGACCTCCCGCCGGGCCTGATCCCGGCCATGGGCCCCGAGGCCTCGCTCACCGGTGAGATCGTCCAGGTCACCCTGGTGGCGACCCAGGAGGACCCCGCCGGGCTCGAGCTGCGAGCCTGGGCAGAGTTTGAGCTTCGCCCGCGGCTGCTCTCGGTTCCCGGCGTCGCGCAGATCTCGGTCATGGGGGGGAGGCTGCCGGAGCTGGCGGTCATCGCTGACCAAAGCTCCATGCGGGCCTTCGATGTCTCCCTCGGTGAACTCGCGGAGGCCGTGGGGAGAGCCCACAGTACCGGGAGCAGCGGGTACCTGCCGGATGACGCGGGCCGCGAGCTCGAGGTGGCGCAGCGTGCGCGCGTGGAGAGCGAGGCCGACCTCGCCTCAGCGGTGCTGAGGACGGGGGGAAGCCGTCCGGTGCGAGTCTCCGACGTGGCGGAGATCGCGATCCAGGGCGCTCCGCGCCGGGGGAGTGCGGCGGTCGCCCTTGGGAGCCAAGGTGCCCCTGCAAGCGCCGTTTCGGCGGTGATCCTCGGGGTGACCAAGGCCCCCGGGACCAACACCCTCGACGTGACGGCGGCGGTGGACGAGGTCCTCGCCGGCTCGAGCCCGCCCCGCGGCGCGCGTATTGACGCGCGCTTCGCGCGGCATGCGTCATTCATCGAGCGAGCCGTGGCGCGGGTACGGGCCGTGGCCTTCGAGGCGGCGGTGGTCGTGAGCGCGGTGCTCCTGGCGTTCCTGCTCAACCTGCGCACCGCCCTCATCGCCCTCTGTGCACTGCCGCTCTCGCTCGGGATCACGGCGCTCTGGCTGGGCGCCACAGGTGGAGGTCTCGACGTGATGACGCTGGGCGGCATGGCCATCGCCATCGGAGTGCTCGTGGACGACGCGATCATCGACGTGGAGAACGTCCTGCGGCGTCTACGGATCAACCGCGCGCGGCCCGACGGTGAACGTCGCGCGGTCCCCGATGTGGTCATCTCGGCGACCGGAGAGATCCGGCCCGCCATGGTCCAGGCCACCTTTATCCTCGCCCTGGCGTTTCTGCCGCTCATGTTCTTGGAGGGTCTCGAGGGCAAGTTCTTCCGCCCGCTCGGAGCCACCTTCGTGGTCGCGCTGCTCGCCTCCCTCGCCGTGGCGTTGACGGTCACCCCGGCCCTCTGCCGTCTGCTCCTGCGCGGGGCCGGCCCGGCCTCGGACGCGGGCGGGCACGGACCTTTGGCCAGAGTCCTCCTCCGGCTGTACCGGCCCGTGCTCGCGCTCGTGCTGCGCGCACGAGCGCTGGTGCTCCTCGG
>CALLKX010000047.1 GCA_938083085.1 uncultured bacterium | reverse complement strand
GCATGAGCGCGCCTGGGTTCATTCCGTCGTAGAGGAGGTCAGGGAGGAGGACGAGGCTCTCGGGACCACCTACCGCCGTCGCTTCGGAGGGTCGCTCCAACCGGGCCTTACAGACTGGATCGAGCAACGGCTCTCCTTCCGCGGAGCCTCGGTGCAGGCGCTGGACGACCTGGTCAACACGGCTCCCGAAGGGGTCCTTGACTGGATGCGACGCAAGGCTCGGCTCGCCGACGGTCACCTGGTCGGCGAACCGGTGGGTAGCCTCAAACTCGTCGATGACCTCGCGAGTGAGAGCCACCTTGAGCCGACACGCTTGGGAGACCAGGGGCGACCCATCAAAGTCGCGTGGGTCTTCCGCGTCGCGATGTGCCGGCTCCTGGCGTCGGCATCCTGGAACGAGATTGGGAACCAGACCGGCCGGCCTGCGTCTTCGTGTGCGAGCTCGTTCAAGCGTCACCATGCTCGTTTGATCGATGGGCACGAGCCATACAGACAGGCCGCGGCTCGTGTTGGCGCTCTGGTCGCTCAGGCGGTCTCGGGCCAAGAGTAGACCACCGGGCGTTGTGCGCGATAGTTGCTACGACTCCGTACGTCCGGGCGCGAGCGACCGCCTGGTGGGACCCTATCGGCGCGTCCCCCGCGCCCGAAGAGGCCGGGCGTGCGCCGCGGCGGCCTCTGCCGGCGCGAAGGGCGACCGAGCAGCTCACTTGCAGGAGGGTCGTTCCAGAGACGCGCCGAGGGTCGATTGTGGTGGAGGGGCCCTACCGGAAACCGGCAGGGCCCGCCCAGGACTCAGTGCGCGCCAAAGGTGACCTCGACGGCGCTGGAGAGGCCCACGCCCGTCCCGTCCGGGTGGGCCGGATCGCGGAACCAGAGCTGGTAGTTCCGCTGGACGCCGACCATTGAGGGGTCGACGGAGATCAACCAGCTGCCCGACCCATTCGAGTCGAGCAGGATGGGCTGGATGCGGGTGATGGGCACGTTGATCCACAGGGTCCCGCCGAAGAACGGGTGGGCCAGGCGGCCGGGGCCGTGCATGAGCATGCCCCAGGTGCCGCTGAGGGCGCCGTGGGCGTGGAGCTCGAAGACCTCGCCCACGTTCGGCTCCCCGCTGTGGGTGAGGGTCGGGAGCCCGAACTCGCTGGAGATCTTGCCGACGCCGTAGTCGACGGCGAGCCCGAGTTCGGGCTGCTGTGCCCGAACCAGGACGACCCAGTCGTGGCCCGGGAGGGCCGGAGGCTCCCCGAGGGAGGAGAGGCCGAGGCCACCGATCGAGGTCACCGAGCCCGTCTGCAGAGCGCCGCCGTTCCGGGGGTCGTACCACTCGACGGAGTAGAAGCCTCCGTTGAGCACGAGGTCCGTGGTGCCGCCCTCGGGCAGGTACACCGCATAGGTCGATCCCTCGAGCGCCAGGCACCAGGCGTCCGGTGAGCTCAGCAGGTGGTCTGCCGGGTGCATCTCCGTGAAGGGCAGGTAGTCGCGGAAGAACCGGAGGGCGTGGTCCGTGAGGTCCCACATCCGGTCTCGCGAGCGCCAGTCCTCGCAGGTCAGGTCGCTGTGGGCGTGGCTGTACCCGAAGTAGTACTCCACCCCGGCGCCGCCGCCCATGAGGTTGCCCCACAGGCAGTCCTTGCGGATCTCATCGTGGCTGTAGTCCACCGCGTCGGGGACGACCCCGTCCTGGTACGGCCCCTGCTCGTCCATGCAGACGACCCACGGCTGACCTGAGGCGGCGGAGAGGTTGATCCACTCCTTCGTGTCCTCGTGGACCGAGTGGGGCCAGCGCTGCAGGGACGTTCCGTGGAAGTTGCCCTGACCGAGGAGACCGAGGTAGACCTGCTCCATCATGTGCGGGTAGTGGTGCACCACGACCTGGTGGCTGTAGGGGTCCCAGGTCTCGAACCAGTTGCAAAAATCCACGCGTTGCGCGTGGGTATTGGTGTTCTCTTCGCCGAGGTTCCAGTTCACGCAGTTGTGGTGACCGAAGCGAGAGATGAGCTCACAGTAGTAGAGCTTGCGATCGACCCCCAGGTCGCCGCCGTCGAGCAGCTGGTCGTTCTCGGTCTCCTGCGTGAGGACGTGGAGCTGGATCCCAAGGGCGTCCATGTGAGAGAAGGCAAGCTCCCACTGGGCTAGTTTGCTGACATCGAACTGGAGGTACTCGTAGGGCCCGGTCCACGGCCAGACGTTGTCGCCGTCGCCGTGCACGTTCATCGTCAAGAAGTACACGGAGTTCATCCCCTTGCCCGCGAGATAGTTGAGCGCTCCGATCAGGTTCCGCCCCGAATCTGCCTCGTCGTCGGTCCAGTCCGGGTCACCCACCCGCCAGTCGTCCGCGTGTGGGGTGTAGTGGTGCTTGTTGACCGTGTCGTCGAAGCCGCGGAAGGCCAGGAGGTCCTCCGGGCTGTTGGTTCCACCCTTCAGGAAGTACGACCCATCGTCGAAGCGCAGGAAGTGCTCGCCCACGTAGCGCGCCATCCCCTTGGCGAGGAAGCCGGGCGCCTGCGCGTCCAGGGTGTCGACCGTGAACGAGCCCGACTGGCCGTGGAATGAGTCCGGAGCCAGGTAGGGGGTCCCGGAGGCCGGGTCCGGGTCCACCCCGACCTCGCTTCCCTCGTGGAGCGTCACAGCGAAGGTGTGAAGCCCGACCTGGGAGGGGGTGAACATGACGTTCCAGCGGTCCCCTCCTGTCGCGTGGGAGTTGGCGGCGTCCCCGTCGGCGGCAAAGTAGCCCCGCACGATCACCTCGCTGGCATCCGGCTGGGTGATCGTGCAGAGCACGCGCCAGTCCAGGAACGGGTTGCCGCTCCCGGGGAGGGTGTCCTCCTCGAGCACCGGGCCCTGGAATTGGATCGTGGTCGGTTGGCCGACCCGTTGGACGCCGGAGACGATGGGATCTCCAGCGTAGGAGGTCCCGGCGATGGCCAACGCGGTGGCAGCCGCGAAGAGGGGGGCCATCAGCCGGGACGATGTCTTGGCAGTGTCGAGCATGTGTTGTTCCTCTGGGTAGTGAAGTCCAGCGCCTAGATACGGGGAATCCCTTACCTAGATCGATATGAACCCGGTCATTTGCGCCCGGCAAGTATCCGGTTCGGCAAACCTTCGGACGCGTTGCGAGATCCCCCCTCTCGCCGCCTGAAGGGCCTCCAAACGGGAACATTCCACCTCACGGTGGCCCTGGGCCGGCCTGGCGGGCACCCGGTCTGAGCGCCGAAGGCGTATCCGGACGCACCGCAGACGTGCGTGTAGCCGTGGCGCGTCCGCTGGGCCGGGGTCCAACAAGGGAGTCGTGGGGCTCCTGGACCCTCCGTCCTGGACGCTGCCGCCGCAGGCCCGGCGGGGGCGCTCCGCAGCCCCGCAAGATGACCTGGCGGGCGCGAGGCGCGGGCCTCAGGGGGGCGCCGGGATCGGTGGCTGATCGGCTCGAGCCCTCACCTCCGTCCGGGCCGGCCACCTCGCTCGGGCCTGCTCCATCGGCGGCACCGCCCCGGTCGATTCACCCGTTTCTGAGCCTGGGCGCGGTCACCGTCCCAGTTGGTGGGGGACGAGATACGGTGCCGCACACCACTGCGGTGGTTCTCCGACAGGAAGTACCGGAGCAACGCAGCCGCCTCTCTGGGGGCCGCGATCAGGTGATCACATCGAGGGCGGAACGCGCGATGCGAGCAGTCCGCTCTGCGTACGCGGCGTCATCATTGACGAGCGCGCGATGCAGCTTCAGCCGGCGCTGGACGGCCCAGTAGCCGAGATCTAGCCGTTGCCCGATCTGCTCCAGCGGCGCCCCTGCGAGTTCGCGAAGGAGACCGACCTGGGCGACCGAGGCCGCAGACCAGGCGTTGCGGTCGGTCTGGACGAGCCAATCCCCCTCCGCGGAGATGTACTCCTCGATGGCGTGTGAAACAGCGCCGGGTCCACACACTGGGAGGCCGAGCGGGTGGCCATCCGCCAGAGCAGCCTTGCTCGCCATCCAGCGTTGGACCTGCTCCGGCGTCTGACCGATGAGATCATCCAGGGGATCGACCTCAGCAGCCGATCGCATCCTCGCCTCGACGAGTTCGATCACCGCGTCGATGGAGCGTGGACCATCGGTTCCGAAGGCGCGCGCGTAGGTCGCTGGGGTGAAGACGTGCTCGCCCGTCAGCGCGAGGGCGCGGGCCTCGACCCAACTGAATGAGAGCCAGGGCGGACGTCCGCCCAGCACGAATGCTCGAGCACTTCCGAACTCATGGTTGGCTGCGGTCGTCACAAGACCGGCCTTCACGGCGTTGGCGTCGATGTAGCGGACGACGGCCTGCCGATAACGCTCGCTCTGGACTCGCTTGGAGAAGAAGCGAGCACGAATGAGCGGCCCGTCGCGACGGCGACGCCGATTGAAGTGGCGCGAGTACGCGTTCTGGACCCGGCGCATCGCGGGCGAGAGCTCCCCCCGCGGACTTCGCACCAGCAGGTGGAAGTGCGTCGTCATCAAGCAGAACGCGTGCACCTCGAGGCAGCCGTCTCGCACTTCGCTCGCAAGGCGGGCCAGGAAGTAACGCTTGTCGGAGCGCGTCTCGAAGTACGGGCGTTTCGCGATCGCCCGGTTGACCACGTGGTGCCAGCTGCCGGGTTCGTCCCTCCTCGGTCGTCGTGCCATCGTCCGTGAGGACGCACGTGCCGGCGGAGGGTTACGGTTGCTCCGGTACTTCCTGTCGGAGAACCACCGCAGTGGTGTGCGGCACCGTATCTGGTGCCACTCGGTGCCAGGAGGGGGCTGGAGCCGAGGACAGCATCAGGAGCGCAAACCGCATCCTGGAGTCCTTCAAGGCCCTCTCTCGTACCCTTCAGCAGGGATCGCGAGTGGAGCGGCCGAAGGGACTCGAACCCTCGACATTCAGCTTGGGAAGCTGAGAGGCCACGACCCAAGTCGTGCTCCATCAGAGGCTTCCAGTGCGGGCCCTTCCGACTGCAGCGCTGGTGACAGCAGTTCCAACGCTGGCCCTCCAGGAGATGCGCAGGCTGCAGCGGTGGAGCTCGCGGTGGAGGCCCTCCTGTGCACCCTCCCCGCCCACGTGGCGCGCGCGACGCTCGCGCGCCTTGCGGGGCGAATGGCGGTTGAGTGACCTCGCCGGCGGACGGCTACTCCTCGAACCGGTCCAGCCTCGGCGTGGATCGGAGGTCAAGGTCGTGGGAGATGACGTCGCTGTCCGGCCCCTCCACGGCCAGGGAGCACCCCGGGCCAACGAGTCCGGCCAGCGAGGAGATGCCATCGAGGTCCCGGCGGATCGGAATCAACATGGAATCAAAAAGATCCGGATCACCGGTGAGGATCGAGTGGAGCCGCCATCCGGTCCCATCGCAGTCGAACGCGAGCGAGAAGGACCCTGTTCCCGCCTCCTCGCTGTAGGAGCCGTTCACGGCGCCCACGCTGATGGGCTGAGCCGAGAGGTGGAGGACCTCTCCCTGCTGGATCCAGCTGGTGAGGAAGTAGTCGCCCTCAGGGACGTCCGTGAACTCCGCGCTCCTTGTCGAGGGGTCGAGCTCCGTCGTGGCGAAGCGACGTCTCATGACGGAGTGCTCCGTCTTTTGATTGGAGACGAGGCTCACGCTGGCGCTGGTCCACTCCTCCCTCGAGGTGAAGAACTGGACGAGGGCCTTCCGGAAGGCCACCTCCGTGGTGAACGTCAACGACTGGCCCGGCTGAGCGGTGAAGGGGCGGGAGACCTGGGAGGGGCCAACTTGGCTCGGGGGCCCGCCTCGCACTCGGCCGCCGCCGAGCTCTTCGGTGAATCCGACCCAGGCCGGGTGACCCGGGACGACCCGATGTCCCGGAGACGCGAGCGCGAGGGGCGCCGAATGGGTGGGGAAGACGGTCCAAGCTCCGTCCCCGGGTTGAAGGGCTCCGACGGTACCTTCCTCGGGGCGGTCGGCCTCGAGGAACCGATGCCACTCCTTCGGGCTGCGGTCGAGGGCGACGAGGGCCTCGCCTGACCCGGGCCCGCTCGCGGAGATCCGGAACTGCCCTCGGACCTCCAGCGTGCCGTCGCTGGCGGCGTCGCCCTCCAGTCGGACAGGTGCGAAGGCGAAGCCGTCGGCCGGTCGGAGCTCCTCCGTGTCCCGGGGGACGGACAGCGCGCCGTCGGCGGCCGTGTCGACGGCCTCTGGATTCGCGCCGTCAGGCCCGACGGGGAAGACTGCGCACTCCGCAAGGGCGAGACCCGTGTGGGCATCGACGAGGCGGAGCGCGCGGGTCCCGGCTTCGACCCTCCCCGGCGCCTCGGACTCGGGGCGACCGAGGCCTTCGACGGGGGGCAGCGAGCCCATCTCCTCCGAGACCGCAGGGGCCTCAGGGTCGCGCGAGAGGGGGTCCGGAAGGGAGGTGGAATCCTGCCGGAGGAGCAGCAGGGCCACGAGCGCCGCGCTCGCGGCGCCGAGTGAGAAGAGGAGCACGCGGTGTTTCATGACTCTGTTTACCTGCCGTTCTGGGGGGTCTGGGATACGGATGCGGGCTACTCCGCGATCGAGAAATGGATCGTGGCGAGGGCCTCGGCGGAGGCGCTAGCGCTCCCCGTGGCGGGCGCATCCCCGGTGCTAGACGTCTTCGCGATCTCAAGGGCGTGCTCGCATTTCCAGTTCACCTTGACGTTGGCAGACGTGGATTCAATGAGCTGAGTCGCGTCGGTGTCAGCGAGCTGCGCCGTGTGGGAGTCTTGTCCGTGTACTTTGAGCATGACGGTCCACGACGCGCCCCACCCCATGAAGGTGAAACCTCCTCCAGTCGTGACATAATCCTTGTTACGAATTGCCACCGCGGCTTTTTCATCAGCGTGAGCACGCCCATCGCCGATCTTGATTTCGATCTCGGCCTGCGCTGCAGCAGCGGCGCTACCGTGGGCGTTGGCCATTTCTGCCGAGATCGATCCTTCGATCTTCGCCGCGCCTAGCGCGTAGATGGTCTGGCCATCTTTGGGGGCACACGTCACCCTGTAGCTGGCGGAGTAGGCGAGGTGTTTTTGTGACGTTTCAGCGCCGCCGCCCACCGTGGTGTCTTCGATGTCGTCAGCAGTACTGAGCGTATTCTCGGACATGTCGAAGTCGTCCGTCTCGACGATGGTGTCAATGACTGGAGTGTTCATCGTCGCTTTGTCGTACTCGTACGTCACTCCGTGGTCCTCGTAGTTCGCGAAAGCGGTTTGCGGCAGGGTGAGCGAAGAGATCAGGACGATGAGGATGCGGTTCAGATTGCGAGTCATAGCGGGTCGGGTCTGGGTGCTGAGAAGAAGTGAATGGACGCGATCGAGCTCGGCGAGCGAGCGAAAGGCCCTGGAGACAACTCAACATCTATCAAGTCTCGGGAGGCTCCCATGATTCCTGGCCCGGCATGGCGCCTTCCTGCACCTGATGGCCGCGCATAACAGGGCCTCTGATGAGGATTCCCCGGTCCGGGGGACGGACATTGTCGGACACGCAAGTTATCCACAGCCGCGACGTTGGTGTGGGACCGTCGGGTGGGGGTGCTGCGACCCCTTGTCCTTGCGATGTGCAGGGAGCATCGCGCGAGCCCGATCTTGGGCTGCCTGCTCAGGGCGCCTCGATCCCGAGCTTGCTGGCCAGCTCCCTGATCAGCCGGCGTGCCTCCCGGCCCTCGGTCCCGTAGTAGCCGTGCTGCAGCGCGTTCCTCGAGGAGCGAGCCTTGCCGGCGGCGGTGCGGGGGCCGGTGGAGCGAAGCCAGGGCTTCACGCGGAGGATCCGCTCCCGGGAGGCCTCGCGCTCGGCCTGGGAGACGTGGCGGCGGCTAGGCGGCATCGGGGTCCTGCTGGGTGGGCTTCTGGTGGTGGGTGTCCTGGGGAGCGGTGGGGGACTCCGGGGCGGGCTGCACGTTGTTCTGCACGGCCTGGTCCCCGCCGGACACGTTGACCTGGGCGGCGGAGCCGATGCGGACGCTGGGCCGGCGCATGGCGTCGAGGGCCAGGCAGCCGCGGCGGACCTCGTTGGCGGCGCTGTTGGCGAGGGCCGAGTAGCGCTGGGCGGACTTGTGGGTCCTGGCGCGGGCGGCACGGTTCAGGAGCTGCCGCTGGTGCTCCGCGGTGAGGAGGATCGAGCCGATCAGGGCACGCTCCAGGGGCCCTCTTGGGGCGGCTCCTGCGAGGTCAGCCTCGAATCGAAGGGCGGCGAGCTCGAAGGCGTCGCCTTCACGGTCCGGGCCTGCCGCGAGCGCTCCGGCGACCTGGGCGTCGAGTACGGTCCCGACCTCGGCGATCTGGGAGGGGCTCAGGCCGTGGGCGTTCGGCGTCCGAATGCGCCCGTCGGGGGAGGGTGTGAGGCTCAGCTCGGTCCGAGCTTGTGCTGGTTCGGGGTTCGTTCCGCCACCGGTTTCATCCATGCCCCCAACGTAGTTTGAATCGAGCGAGGGGCCAGGGAGTTATTAAGCGCCCAACGGCTGCGTGCCCAGGCTCGACGGAGTCAGTGGGACTCGGCGAGCGCGTGCGAGATCGAGCCGGCGAACTGCTCGCGGGTGGCCTTGGCTCGGGTCAGGCTGGTCTCGAGGGTGTCGCAGAGGGCCATGAGTTCGTCGACCTTGGCGACGATCCGGTGCTGCTCGGCGAGGGGC
>CALLKX010000046.1 GCA_938083085.1 uncultured bacterium | reverse complement strand
CCGGCGCGAGCAGCGCCAGGCGGCACAGGACGGAGTTCCCGGCGAACGCGGTCACGGACGCTATGGTCAGGAGCGCGACCTTCACCGCGCCCACGCCCCGTCCGTCGGCTGATTCCATCGTCCGAGCCTACCGCCCGCGGGCCCCTCCCATCCACGCTCCCATGGTCCTCCTCGCCACCCTCTGTGCACTGACCCTCGCCATCGCTCCTGTACAGGAGACCGAGAAGGAGGGGCCGACCGAAGAGCAGCTGACCGAGGCCATCGACGCCGCCGTGGCGCTGCTCCTCGAGCGCCAGGAGAGCTACGAGGCGGATCGGCCGGTGGGCTCGCTTCCCGACGATGAGCTGGAGTCGTGGCAGGAGGGAGAGCGCGAGCGGCTCTCGGAGCTCTACGGGGACAAGGACGCGGCGGAGTGGCCCTATGAGGGGGTCTACCGGGTCCGCGGCGGCATCATTCCGTCGGGCTATCGGGTGGGGGGCACCTCCATCGTCTGCGACACGCTCCTGCGCGCTGGCGCGGGCGGCGAGGATGCCGAGGCGCTCGAGGAGGCCATCGAGCGCTCGGCGGACTTCGTGCTCGACATGATCAAGCGCGACAAGGGCATGGCCATCGGACCCAAGCGCGGCTACGACGTGCGCGGCTGGGGCCACGCGTATGCGCTGCAGTTCTTCCTCACCCTGCGCGAGGTCGGGCCGTCGAAGCTCAGGAAGAGCAGCAAGATCAAGGGCTCCATCAAGGAGCTCATCAAGCGCCTCGAGGCGAACCAGACCGCCATGGGGGGCTGGAACTACGCCAACGACCGCGCGGTGAGCCCCTTCATGACGGGCTCCACCCTGCTGATCCTGTTCGACGCGAAGGAGGCGGGCCACGACGTGGACGAGGACATGGTCGAGCGCGCGCTCGACGCTCTGGAGGCCTGCCGCACCGAGGCGGTGAGCTACGCCTACTCGGGCAAGGCCCGGGGCGAGGTGCTCATGCCCGGCTCCTCCGCCCGCTCGGCCTGCGCGGAGCTGGCCCTCTACAAGGCCGGGCGCAGCGACGCGGACGAGCTGCGCAAGGCGGTGGTGGGCTTCTTCGAGGGCTACGACGACCTGCTCGTGCGCAAGAGCCAGCAGGGCACCCACGTGGGCAAGTACGGCATCGCGCCCTACTACTTCTTCTTCGGGCACACCTACGTGGCGCTCGCCATCGAGGAGCTCCCGGAGGCCGAGCGCGACGCGCATCGCGCCGAGCTGCGCCGCCTGATCTGGAGCACCCGCAACGACGACGGGTCCTGGAACGACCGGGTGTTCCCGCGCACGGCGTCCTACTCCACGGCCATGATCCTCCAGGCGCTGCAGGCCCCCGAGCGGGGCGCCTTCGCGGGCTGGGAGTCCTCGGCCAAGGCGAAGAGGAAGCGCCGCCGCTAGGGGATCAGGCGGGGCCCTTGGCGGCCTCGAGATCGGGGCTCGCTGAGTCCGCGGCCTTGCGGCCCAGCGCCACGCGCAGGATGGCGATGGCGTCCTCTCGGATCAGGTAGAGGCTCGGCACCAGCAGCAGGATCACCAGGGTCGAGAAGAGCACGCCGAAGCCCAGGGAGATCGCCATGGGCACGAGGAAGCGCGCCTGGGTGGAGGTCTCGAGCATGATCGGGAGCAGGCCCATGGAGGTCGTGAGCGAGGTGAGCAGGATCGGCCGCAGGCGGCGGATCGACGCGTCCCTGACGGCCTCAAAGGCGGCCATGCCCTTCTCGCGGTAGCGGTTCGCCGTCACCACGAGGATCAGGCTGTCGTTCACCACCACGCCGGTCAGCGCGATCATTCCGAACAGGGACATGAGCGAGAAGCCGTAGCCGAGCACGAAGTGCCCGAGCAGCGCTCCGATGATGCCGAAGGGGGCCCCGGAGAGGACCACCAGCGGCAGGGTGTAGCTCTTCAGCGGGATCGCGAGCATGGCGAAGATGGCGAAGACCGCCAGGGTCAGGCCGATGCCCAGGGCCGCGATGGACTCCCGCTGGCTCTCCTGCTCGCCCTCGAGCGAGTACTCGAGGTCTCCGTGGCGCGCGAGGATCCCCGGGAGCTCGTTCGCCTGGAGGGCCGTGAGGATCGACTCCGCGTCCGTCACCTCGGTGTCCACGTCGCCCGAGACGGCGACGATGCGCTGGCCGCTGCGGCGCTCGATGCTCGTGTAGCTGCGGCCCTCCTCGACGACGGCCGCCACGGAGAGGGGGACCTCACCGCCGCTCGGTGTACGCAGGATCAGGTTCTCCACGGTGCTCAGCCGCTCACGCTCCTCCCTGGGGAGCCGGACCAGCACCTTGACCTCGTTGCGGCCGCGCTGCTGGCGGAGAGCCTCGGCGCCGTAGAAGGCGGCGCGCACCTGGCTGGCCACCTCGTTGGAGGTGAGGCCTGTGCTCCGCCCCGCCTCGGTCAGCGTGAAGCTCAGCTGGCGCTTGCCGCTCGCGGTGCCGTCGTCCACGTCGCTCACCCCGGAGTAGCCGCGTAGCGTGGTGGCGATCTCCCGGGCCGCGGCCTCCAGCGCGGCCTGGTCCTCGCCGGCCAGCTGGACGTCCACGGCCTTGCCCGACGGGCCGAACGAGCGCCCGCTGAACGAGAGAGCGTCCACGCCGACGACGTCGCCCGCGATCTGCCGCCAGCGCTTGTTGAACTCGATCCCGCCCACGGCTCGATCCTCGGGGGGGCGCAGCGCGGCCTGGATGGAGAGCTCGCTCGCCGAGCCGCCCATGCCGCCGATCTTGGTGAAGATGCCGCTGATCACGTCGCCGCCCAGGGCCTCCTCGGTCTCCCGCGCGGCGGCCTCGAGGATGCGCTGGACCTCGCGGGTGGACTCGATGGGGACGCCCACGGGGAGCCGCGCGGTGGCCTGGGCCAGGTCGGAGTCCACGCGGGGGAGGAAGCTCGTCCGGATCAGGCCGCCGCCCAGGACCCCGGCGGTGATCAGCAGCATCGCGACCCCCGCGGCGGGGATGAAGTACCGCTGGTGGAGGGCGAAGTGTACGAATGGCGCGTAGACGCGCTCGCTGAAGCGGTCAAAGAGCCACGCCACCGCGCGGTTGGGAGCCCCGAGGAGCTGCATGAGGCGGCCCGGCTCGCGCGCGTGGGCGAGGTGGGCGGGCAGGATGAACAGGGACTCCACGAGGGAGATCACGAAGACCGAGACGACCACCGCCGGGATCTGGCGGAAGATGTTGCCACTGGCGCCCGGCACGAAGAACAGCGGCATGAACGCCGCGATGTTCGTCAGGACCGCGAAGACGACCGGCGTCGCCATCTCCTTCGCCCCGTTGATGGCGGCCTGGAGCGGGGGCTCACCGGCCTGCTGCCGCTCGAAGATGTTCTCCCCGACGATGATGGCGTCGTCCACGACGATGCCGAGGGTCACGATGAACGCGAAGAGCGACACCATGTTGATGGACGCATTCGTGGCGGGGAACACCAGGAACGAGCCGACCACCGAGATGAGGATCCCCACCGTCACCCAGAAGGCCACGCGGGGCTGGAGGAAGAGGCCCAGCAGGAGCAGGACCAGGCCGAGCCCGAGCAGAGCGTTGCGGCCGAGCAGGTCGAGGCGCTCGCTGTAGGAGACCGACTGGTCGTTCCAGGGCTCGAGGCCGATACCTGCGGGGAGTTCGCTGGTGAGCTCGGCGATGACCTCCCGGGTCGCCGAGGAGATCGCGATGGGGGTCTCGTCGCCGACCCGGCGGACGAAGATCTCCAGGGCGGGGAGCCCGTTGAAGGTGGCCTCGACGTCGGCCTCGCTGAAGCCGTCGTGCACCTCCGCGATGTCCCGCAGGCGCAGCACGGTGCCCGAGGTGGTCGTGACCAGCGGGAGGTCGGCGAACTGGCTGGCGAGCTCCCGGCGCTCCTGGGTCCGCAGGAGCACCTCGCCGGCGTCGGTGTTGACCTCGCCGCCGGGCAGCTCCAGCGCCGCCTGACGGATGCGGTTGGCCACGCCCGGCAGGGACAGGTCGTAGGCCCGCAGCCGCTCCTGGGGGACCTCGACGGCGATCTCGTGCTCGCGGGTCGCGCCCAGCTCGGCGAGGGTGATCTCCGGGTGGGCGACAAGCTGGTCGCGGACGCGCTCTGCCAGCAGGCGCAGGGAGGCCGGGGAGAGGTCCCCGTGCACGATGACGCTTAGCACCGTGCGCTCCGCGTTGGCGATGGAGACCACCGGCTCCTCCGCCTCGGCGGGGAACGTGATGATCCGGTCGACCTCGTTCTTCACGTCCTGCAGGACCCGGCCGCGGTCCGAACCGGTCACGAGCTCGAGGGTCACGGTCCCCACGCCCTCGAGGGCCTGGCTCGAGACTTTCTTGACGTCGAGGATCCCGGCGGTGCGGTCCTCGATCGCAAGAAGGATGCCCTGCTCCACCTCCTCGGGGCTCGCGCCGGGGTAGGGCACGCGCACGGTGATGCTGTCGAGGTTGAACTCCGGGAAGGTCTCCTGGGTCACCCGGGTGCTGAAGATCAGCCCGCCGACGAGGAGGATGAGCATCGAGAGGTTGGCGGCGATGCTGTTGCTCGCCATCCAGGCGATGGCCCCGCGCGGGCGCTCGTCTTGCCCGCTCATCGGCCCGCCTCCTGGCGTGAGCCGGAGCTCACGCGCCCGGCGCCTTTCGTCCGCGGCGCGAGCTTGAGTCCGGGGAGCGGGACCGCGACGGCGCTCGTGATGACCCGCTCGCCGGCCTTGAGTCCCGCGACGACCAGCACGTCGTCGGGGCGGCGCATGACCACGTCCACCTGGCGAATCTGCAGCTCGTCGTTCGCATCAGCCACCCAGACCGAGTCGCCCTCGCGCAGCGCGGCGCGGGGAACGGAGATGGAGCCTTCGATGGGCCGGCAGGGGAGGAGCACCTCGGCGTAGGCGCCGAGGAGCACGGCGGGAGCGTGCTGCTGCGGGGTGCCCCCGGGGGCCGTGGAGCCGAGCGGGTCGTTGATCGTGACCTGGAGCCGCGCCATGCGCCCCTCGGCGTCCACCTCGCCCAGGACCCGCTCCAGGGTTCCCTCTCGCTCCCCATTCGGCAGCAGGATCCGCGCGGTCGCGCCCTCGCGCTGGAGGAGCGCGAGCCGCTCTGCGGGGACGCTGACCTCCACGGCGAAGCGCGAGCGATCGACCATCCGGGCGAGCTCTGCCCCGACCACGGCTTGACCGCCGACCTCGGCGGTCTCGCTCAGGACGAGCGCGTTGAAGGGCGCCTTGATCTCCGTGCGCTCCAGGTCGAGCTCGGCCTGGGCCACCCGGGTCCGCGCGCTCTCCACCTCTGATCGCCGCCGGGCGAGGTAGGGCTCGCGGAGCGCGAGCTTGCGGCCGGCATCCGTCACCTCGATCGAACCCTCCAGGAGCTTCCACTCGCGTGCGGCGACCGCTGCGCTCCCGAGCTCGATGTCCAGGTCGGCCTGGGCGGCGACGAGGTTGGAGCGGGCCACGTCCAGGGCCAGCAGGTAGTCGCGACGGTCCACGCGCAGGATCGTCTCGCCCTCGCCGATGAGGCCGCCCTCGAGGAGCTCGGGGTGGATCTCCTGGATCGGGCCACCGACGGTGGGACGGAGGACGAGGGTGCGCAGGGGGCGCACGCTGCCGAACACCTGGAGGCTGGCCGGGTTGTCCCGCTGGTCGACGGTGATGACGTCCACCGGGAGCACGCGCGGCGGCGGTTCGATCTTGGGGGGGGCTTGGCGCTGGGCGATCAGCTGGCGGGCGACGAGCGCGCCGCCGGCGATGACGATGATGGGCGCGGTCCAGCGGAGCAGGACGCCGACAACCTTGATGGGAGAAGCCATGGGGTGAGGTGCGGGGCGGGGGCTCAGCGGGGGCCGAGGGTGGAGGCGGCTTGGGGCGTCTCGGGCGGCGCGGCAGCGGCCATGGGGTCCTGGAGCTCTTCGGTCCAGGATCCCCCGAGGGCGCGCAGCAGCTGCGCGCGGGCTCGGAGGATGCCCGCCCGCTCTGAGATCAGGAGGCGCTGGAGCGCCTGCTCGGTCTGGACCGCGGCGAGCACCTCGAGGTAGCTCTCGACGCCGCCTGCGTAGCGCAGCCTGGCCTGGATCAGCTCCTGGGCGGCCAGGGTCTCCTGGAGCGCGAGGACCGCGATGCGCTGCAGGCCGCGGCGCTCCAGGGAGAGGGCGTCCTCGACCTCCTGGAGGGCGGCGAGGATCGACTGGTTGAACGAGTCGATCGCGCCCTCGAGCGTGGCGCGCTGGCGGTCCACCTCGGCGCGGCGGGCGCCGCCGTCGATGATAGGACCGACCACGTTGGCGGCGATCGACGAGATCGTCCGGTCGAAGATATCGGCCAGCTCGTTGGCGTCGAGGTTGTAGGCCGCCGAGAGGTCGAGGCGGGGGTAGCGCGCGGCGATGGCGGCCGCGACGTTCGCGTCTGCGCTCTCGACGCGGAGCCCGGCGGCGATGACGTCTGGCCTGCGGGTGAGCAGGGCCGAGGGGACGTCGAGGATCGGGAGCGGCGGGAGCTCAGGGAGCGCCCTGGGAGCGTCCGCGGCCTGCTGCCCGGGGGCCTCGCCCGTGAGCACCGCGAGCTGATAGCGCGCACGCTCGACTTCGCCTGCGAGCAGGGGCAGCTCCGCGCGGGTGCCCTCCAGCTGGCGGCGCTGCTGGAGGACGTCGAGGGCGGACCCTGTGCCCGAGGTCGCGAAGCGGGCCTCGGTGAGCTCGAGGAGCTGCTCCCCGGCAAGGACCTGCTCGTCCACCAGGTCTGTGAGCGCGTTGCGCTCCACGATGGTGAGCCAGGCGTCCACGGCGCGTCCGCTGAGGGCGAGCCCCGTGGCGCGGACGTCGGCGGCGGTGGCCGCCTCCTCCAGGCGCGCGGCCTTCAGGGTGCTGTCGATGCGGCCGAACAGGTCGACCTCGTAGCCCAGCGAGAGCCCCAGGGAGTAGGTCTCTCCGGTCCGGATCGGGATGTTGAAGCCGCCGCTGCCGTTCTGGTCGATCTCCTGGTAGCGGGCTGACCCGGTGGCGTCGAGGGAGGGGATCCGCGGCGCGCCCGCGGCGCGCGCGCTGGCCTCGCTCTGGCGCAGGCGCGACCAGGCCTGGCGGAGCTCGAAGTTGCCGCCGAGCACGCCGTCCACGGCCCGGTCGAGACTCTCGTTTCCGAAGGTCGTCCACCAGGGCTCTGCGCCGATCTCAACGTCCTCGCCGGTCAGCGCGCTGAAGGTCTCGGGGAGCTCGATCTCGACCGTCTCGGCGGCGGGCTCGGGCGTGGAGCGGCAGCCAGCGGTCAGCGTGAGGCAGAGACCTGCGAGGGCGAGACCATGCAGGGCCTGGATGGGGGCGCCCAGCCGGGGGAAGGCCTGGGCGGGGGAGCACGGGCTACTCATCGATGTCCACCGCGAAGTGATCCGCATCCACGTTCTCCAGCATGTTCATCAGCACCTCGTGGAAGACCGCCAGGCGCTCGCCGGAGATCCCATTCTCGAGGAGCCCCTCGACCTTGCGGGCCCTCTTGGAGAGGCGGGGCAGGAGCGCCCGGGCCTCGGGAGTGAGCGCGAGCAGGTGGCGGCGGCGATCCTCCGGATCCGGCGCCCGGGTCACCAGCCCCTTGTCGCTGAGTCGGTCGACCATCCGCGTTACGGCTGTGCTGTCCACGCCCATCTGGCGCGTGAGTTCCGAGGCGGTGGGTCGGTCCGATCGGGCGATGAAGTGCAGCATCCCGACCTGCCGCCGGGTCAGATCAAAACCCCTCAGCTCCCGGTCGACCTCGGTCCGGAAGGCAGCGCCGAGTCGGTTGACCCAGTAGCCCGTCACGTGCGGGAAGGGCAGTCCTTCGTGGGCTCCGAAGCGGAAAGCAGTCATGACCGATAAGTCTCGGTATTGGCGGCGACTCCTGGGTGCTCAAACCCAGGGTTCGACCGTAAGACTAATGCTCCCGATCGTGCGCGCCGATGAACCCTCGGCCAGGAGAGGCCGGAGGAGGATCGTCGGGCTCGCTTCTTCGTCGACCCGGCCGGTGCTACCGTCCCCGAGATACCTCTCGATCCAAGCCTGGCCCCTGGCGAGGTCCCCGCATGTCCAGCAACGACGGCCACGATCATCCCGGTTCGACCTTGACCGCAGGCTCCACGGGAGCTGAGGACAGCCTCATGAGCCGCGTTCACCGCGGCCTCCATCGGCGCGTGGACATCAGCAGCCTGGTGTTCTTCCGCATCGCCTTCGGCGCGATCATGGTGTGGGAGGTGACCCGCTACTACGGGTTCGGGTGGGTCCAGCGCTACTTCGTCGAGCCCACGTACAACTTCCCCTACCCCCTCTTCGAGTGGGTGAAGCCCTGGCCAGGCTTTGGGATGTACTACCACTTCATCTTCCTGGGGGCGATGGCGTTCTGCGTCATGATCGGGCTGATGTATCGGCTGAGCGCGGCGCTGCTGTGCCTGGCGTTCACGTACGTCTTCCTCCTCGAGGAGGCGCGGTACCTGAATCACTTCTACCTGGTCTGCCTCCTGACGTCCCTCTTGGCGGTCGTCCCCGCTCACCGGAGCCTCTCGGTGGACGCGCGCTTCGACTCGTCCATTCGCAGTGAGACCGCGCCCGCCTGGGCCCTCTGGCTGCTGCGCTTCCAGGTGGGGGTCCCGTACTTCTTCGGCGGGCTCGCGAAGCTCAACAGTGACTGGCTCCACGGCTCGCCGATGCGCTACTGGCTCGCATCGCGGGACGACTTCCCGATCATCGGCCAGACGTTCCACCACCCCTTCACGGCCTACTTCTTCAGCTACTCGGGGCTCCTGATCGACCTCCTGGCGGTACCGCTCCTGCTCTGGCGCCGGACCCGGCTGGCGATGTTCGTGGTGCTGGTCGCCTTCCACTTCACCAACACCCGCCTCTTCAACATCGGGATCTTCCCCTGGACGATGACGGCGGCCACGACGATCTTCCTCCCGCCCGACTGGCCGCGGCGGCTCGTTGGCGACCTGAAGAAGCTCTCCGGTCGGAGCATCGCGGCCTTCCTCGGAGCGGCCCTTGGGGCGGTCATGGCCGCGGCCTTCCGGGGGGAGTGGACCTTCGTCCCGTCGAGCGTCGGGGCGCTCGCCGGGATGGTGATCGCGTGGAGCTTGTTCCCGGCGATGCATGACGCCCGCGACGTCGGCGGGCCGGCGTTGCAAGAGGCGACGCGCTCACGCGGCGCCCGGGTGGCCACGGCCGCGGTGCTCCTTTGGATGACGATTCAGGTGGCTATCCCGCTGCGTCACTACCTCATCCCTGGCGTGGTCCACTGGACCGAGGAGGGCCACCGGTTCTCCTGGCATATGAAGCTCCGTGGCAAGGATGGGCAGCTCACCTACTTCGTCAAGAACCCGGAGAGCGGCGCGCTGCGGACGATCGACCCGGGGACCCGGCTCGAAGACTGGCAGCTCCGAAAGATGTCCACGAGGCCCTACATGATCCGCCAGTACGCCCAGCACCTGGCGCGTGAAGCGGTGGAGGGGGGCTGGCCCGGCGCGGAGGTCTACGTGCGCTCGAGGGTGCGCCTCAACGGGCGACGGCCTCAGGTGATGATCGACCCCGAGGCGAATCTCGCGGAGGTCGACATGCTCTACATGTCGCACAACGAGTGGATCACCCAGCTCGCGAACCCGCTGCCCCGGGATTGAGCCCGCGGCGGAGCCCCCGTCAGGGGCCGCTCAAGGGGCCCACCCGCGACGATTTCCGGGTGTGTGCCGTGGCGCAGCCAATGAAGACGGGCCGCCGCCTCCACTCTGGAGGCCGGCGGCCCGCTTCAGTCGCGCCCAACTTCGCTGGGCGCGGGGAGCAGCGATCGCTCAGGGGGTGAAGGTCACGCCGACGGCGTTCGAGGTGCCGGAGAGCTCCTCGCAGGGGCCGCCCATGTCGCGGAACCAGAACTGGAAGTACCAGGTCTCGCCGGGATCGATCTCGCCGATGGGGAGCTCGTTGAAGGCCTTCGCGAAGGCGACGATGCCGGGGCCTTCCGTGAAGGTCCCCGTGCTGCTGACAGCGCCGGGCATCATGCGGAAGATCTTCTCGTTGGCCGGGGGAGCAACACAGAGAAGCCCACCGCTGTTGGAGAGGGGAAGTCGGGTCGTGGCCCGCGCCATCAGGAACTGCCCGAAGGTGTTCGGGGGCAGGTCGGAGACCGTGAGGACGAGGTCGTCGTTCAGGACGCTGTCCGACCCCTCACCGGTGATGAAGGCACCCAGACCGGAGCCGTTGGCGCACCCGCCGTTGGGGTCCTCGTTGCCGCAGGGGCAGTCGCCCTGGTCCGCGAAGCAGTGGGGCGTGGTCGGATCACAGTGACTGCCGCAGCCGCCGCTGTCATCGTCGTCTGAGCCGCCGGAGCCACCGGACTTGCCGGAGCCCCCGGAGCCGCCGCTGTCGTCGTCGTCCGACGCGCCAGAACCACCGGACTTGCCGGAGCTCCCGGAGCCGCCACTGTCGTCGTCGTCCGACGCGCCTGAGCCACCGGACTTGCCGGACGAGCCAGAGCCACCGCTGTCGTCGTCGTCAGAGACGAGCATCCAGGGAGCCACCGGCGTTGCGCTGGCGTCGGGGCCGAGGAAGAGGGGGACACACAGCGAAACCGTGAGAACGGCTAACCAGGTGAAGATGGAGCGGATCATTGGATTACAGGGCTGGAGCGCCCTGGATCGAGGAAGCGAGATATCGGCCGGCGGCGCCCGTCGGGACGACGACGACCACCGGTCGGGGCCTGCGTCAGAACGTACCCGCCTACCGAAGTGCGATGCTGCAATTCTGAGTGGGTATCCAGGCTGGCAAGGGCAGGTTTGCAGATGTTCCCGGTTCGGGAGCCGGCCGGACCATGGCGTTCGAGTACGGGAATGCGAGCGGTCGCCGTCGCGCTTCATACGGGTAAACGCTTAAGCCGTTCGCCTTGGTGCGATCTGCCAGGGGGGAGCGGCTTTGACAGTGGCGCCGTGCCGCCGCGGGGACTCAGGTGGACGGGCGCGACCGACCGATGGCGATCGGAGCGGCTCCAACTTCACCAAGCCGCTGGGCTGGCCAGGCGGGACGGGGCGCAGGGTGCCTCGTTGGTGCCCGCCGCGTTCGAAGTCCGGAGCAACACATCGGGCCGCCCGTTCCCATAAGGAAGCGGGCGGCCCGATGTCATCGCGCTGCGGATGGGTCGTCTGCGTGCGTCAGCCGCTCAGGGCGTGAAGGTGACGCCGACGGCGTTCGACGATCCCGAGAGTTCCTGGCAAGGCCCCCCCATGTCGCGGAACCAGAACTGGAAGTACCAGGTGTCGCCGGCGTAGATCTGTCCGATGGGCGGCATGTTGAAGGCCTTCGAGAAGGCCACGATCCCGGGCCCCTCTTCGAACGTCCCCATGTTGCTGACCGAGCCGGGCATCATGCGAAAGATCTTCTCGCCCGAGGGCGGCGCGACGCAGAGCAGGCCGCCACTGTTGGACAGGGGAAGGCGCGTCGTGCTCCTCGCCATGAGGAACTGGCCGAACGTGCCCGTGGGCAGGCTGAAGACGGTGAGGATCAAGTCGTCCTCAGCGACGCTCGTGCTCCCGGAACCCGTGATGAAGGCGCCCTGACCGGAGCCATTGGCACACCCGCCGTTGGGGTCATCGTTGCCGCAAGGGCAATCATTCGAGTCCGCGAAGCAGAAAGGCGTCGTCGGGTCACAGTGGCTTCCGCAACCGCCGCTGTCGTCGTCGTCCGACTTGTTGGACTTGCCCGATTTCCCCGACTTGCCGCTCTTGCCCGACTTCCCTGACTTCCCGGACTTCCCGGACTTGCCGGACTTGCCGGACTTGCCTGACTTGCCTGACTTGCCGGACTTGCCGGACTTGCCGGACTTGCCGGACTTGCCGCTCTTGCCCGACTTCCCGCTCTTACCGGAGCCTCCGCTGTCGTCGTCGTCCGAGACCAGCACGGATGAGGTGGCCGACTTGGCGCTGGCGTTGGGGCCCAGGAAGAGAGGAACCGCGAGTGTGATCGCGACGATGGTGAACCAGGTGAGCAGGGATCGGAGCATGGATCGGTGGCGGCCCCATGGGGCCGCATGGCTAATTGAAGTGGGCAGAGGTGGAGGGCGAGGCCCCGGGAAGCGGTGACCTGCTCGGCGGGGCTGGGTGGTTTCTGTCGGTCTGGTCGGTGTCGCGAGAGCTGCAGGAGTCGCGAGAGCTGCAGGAGTCGCGCGACTCCGAGGCCTACGCGTGCGCAGGGACCCAATGGCGCCGCATCGAGGTGTGGCGGTTGGGTTTGGCCGCAGCGGGACTGGCGCTGAACGTGCGGGCTTCGAGTCGACGGGTCGCCCCTGGGCCTTCGGCTGGGCGGCAGGGGGAGAGGGAGGGCCTAGCGGACATCAAAGGCCCTCGCGGCTCGCTCGCAGTCCTCGAGGATCATGCGCAGGGACCAGGCCTGATTGCGCAGGTCCAGGGCCTCGTCGGTCAGTGCGCCGGGCTGCGGGCTCCGAGGCAGCGCCTGTAGGATCGCGTCCAGTTCGAGGTTCAACTCGTCGTAGGCGTCGAGGGCAGCCACCGCAGAGGCCTGGTACTCGAGGAACCGCTCGAGGTCGCGCTCGAGCTCGGCCGCGGCGGCTCGGCGCTCGTCGGGGTCCTCGATGCTGCCCAGCGCGGCTCGGCGCTGGTCGAAGAACGAGGCGCCCTCTTCATCGAGCCCCGGGAGCTGTTGCTCGAGCTGCTGGGCCTGTTGCTGGCAGGCCTCGGTCGCCGCACCGAGTCGCTCCCTGGCGTGCGCTGCGTCTCCCGCGCTGCGGACGACCAGCACAGGCTGGAGGCGCACGAGCATCTCGTCCACCGTCTCCTCGGAGCGGTGGGTCTCCACGTTGATGCGCTTCATCTGGTTCACGAGGCGCACGCTCTCCACGGCGTCGCCTCCGGCACCCAGTCCGCCGCAACCCGCACACAGTGCGGCGCCAAGAGCGCCCGCGGTGAAGGCTGTGATTCCCCTGGTCGGTCGTGATTTCTCGCGCATCTCGCTGTCTCCTCGCCGACCCCGAAGCGCCGGGCCCCCAAGCAGGGCCTCGGCGTAACTCCGTTTGGAAGTCGGTATTCGGTCTCGTCGAGCAAGGAGGGAGGGGCTCTTGAGACCCCATGGAGGCCGATCCCGCAAGATCTCTATTCAGGCCATCCACCGTCGGCAGAATGGGACGATGTCCTCGCCGAGCCTCGAGGGACCCTCGCCGCAGGGGATCCCGTCCGCCGCTGCCCTCAGGGCCCTCGATCGCCGGGACCCCGACCTCGGGCGGGCTCGACGGAGAGTGGCTGCGTTCCCCGGCTTCCCGGTGCCGGGCCAGGCCGGCTCTCACTTCCACGCGCTCGCCCGCTCCATCATCTACCAGCAGCTCGCCGGCGCTGCCGCCAAGACCATCCACGACCGGGTCCAGAACCTGACGCCCGGGAGACGGTTCCCTCGACCGGAAGAGCTTGAGGCGCTCACGGATGCGCGGCTCCGGGGGGCTGGCCTCTCCGCGGCGAAGCTGGCGTCCCTCCGCGATCTGAGCGATCGAGTCCTGAGGCGAACGCTGCCGTTGACCGCGATCTCGCGGTGTAGCGACGACGAGGTGACCGCCCGCCTCGTGGAGGTGCGCGGGATTGGGCCCTGGACCGCCCAGATGTTCCTCATGTTTCGCCTGGGGCGACTGGACGTCCTCGCACCGGGTGACCTCGGGCTCCAGGAGGGCATGAGGCGGCTCGATGGCCTCGACGAACGACCTGGCCCGCGCGACCTCGCGGCGCGGGGCGAGCGGTGGGCTCCGCTGCGCTCGGTGGCCTCCTGGGTCCTCTGGAGACTCACCGAGGAGTAGCGCGGCTGCTAGCGGAGTGGAGTGCCACTGATCACGCGCTGCGTGGGAGCGGTCCAGCTCCCTCGGTACTCGCGATGGGCTCGACCACCTCTCGGTCGTGCATCACGACCGAGCTGCCGGCGAAGGAGACCTGCCAACCAGCGGGGAACAGCAGGTAGGGCATGATTTCGGGTCGCCTGCTCATGAGGGTCCACAGGCTCACCAGCTTGAGGTTCTCAGGCGCGGCCACGTCGAGCTTCGAGTCGTGGGCGCCGACGTACCAGCCTGAGCGGTCGCCGACCTCGCCGGCGAGGCGGTCGATGAACGTCGTCTGACACTCGTCGAGGTCGCGGACGACGAGCGCCGTCTGCTTGCAGTTGCAGAGGCCAGCGTCGAGTCGGAAGCGCTCGAGCATCTTGCGCTGCATGGCCACGAGCCGGAGGGCGTCGGAGCAGTCGTCGGCGTAGATCAGCGCCGGGTCCCCGACGCGCGGCGCCGTGACTCGCAGCCCCTTACGATCCGCCGTGATGCGGAACCAGATGAAGCCAAGTCGGAACTCGTCGCCGTCCTGGAACGGCTGGCCGCGCGCGGCGGTGCGGTCGAGCCACGTCTCCATCACGTTGACCACGTGGCCGGGCGCATCGGGTGCGTGGACCGTGGGGCGGGCCACGGATCGGGACATGAAATCAGCCAAGGGGGACTCTCCGGGCCAGGGGCCCTAACCTCATTTCGGACGTCCTACCGATCCAGCCTCAGTCCGTTCCCTGGGAAACGGTCCATCGGCGGGAATCCGGTCAGCGCATCGGTGGCGGGGCGGAGGCGACGACTTGGGCCGTGCCGCCGCAGAGGTCCTCCAGGAGGCAAGAGGGCCGGCTTCAGTCCCCTCGTGCCTCATAATGAGGCGCGCGGGATCGCTCAGAGCTCGTCGTACATGCGCAGGAGCTGATCGGCTCGGTCGCCGTCGCTGTTGACCCTCCTCCATGCGGGGGCCGACCGGACGAGAAACGCGGCGGACGCCCCAAGGCAGGCGAGCTGAAAGGCGATGGCCGGCCCCTTCGCGGTCCCCAGGAGTGAGACCGATCCGAGGCTCGGGAGCGTCGCCAGCGCGAGGAACCCGGCCGCCGCGGTGGCGAGGACCATGGCGCCTCGGCGGAGCCTCGGACGTCGGCCGGCGAGATAGAGAACGGCGAGCGCGGCCCCAGGCACCCCCGGAAGGAGCGCGGCGCGCGCGTCCCCGGTCCACGATCCGGCCTGTGACGCCAGCAGGCCTAGTGAGACCGACAGGCCTGCGCTCCAATGCCACACCCCGCGGAGCGCGTGACTCCTCACCTGGTCAGGGTCTGGCCTTCCACCGAGCCCCTCCGTGAGTTCCCGTTCCACGCAGGACACTTCGCGGGTCTCGGGCTCATGGATCCGACCCTGGGTGGGGAACAAGGCCTGGTGGACCGGGTCCTGGACGGAGGGGGAGGCGCGGAACGTCAGTCTTGGGGGAGAGAACAGAAGTTCTTGAGGCCTGAAGTGCCGCTCTGGGGCCATTCCAGCCGATGAACCGAGGAGGTCGACCTTTATCCCCGCGCCCCACAAGGCAAGGTCTGACCGTCGCGAGTCGCGTCTCCCTCTCCCTCGACTGCCCGCTGCCGTTGCTTCTGCCTTCCCTCATCTTCTGCGTCCTCCTCCTCGCGGTGCTCCTTGTGTGCTTCGAGGGCGAGACGGGCGCGACCCGCGAGGCGCACGCCGCGGAGGTCGAGTCGTGGCCCGGCCTCGAGCAGATCGATATCGGTCTCGGCCAGGCTGGCCGACTCCCCGAGTCGGTTCAGGTGGACGAGGAGCCCGGGGCCGGTCGCTGGCGCGTGGTCTTCACGCTCGCCTCTGATCGCGAGGCTGAGCGGGTCTCTCTCGCGGGGGACTTCAACGGTTGGAACCTCGAGGCGGCGCCCATGGAGCGGGCTGCCGACGGACGCTGGCGCGCCGAGGTCAGCCTCCGGAGCGGCGCCTATCGCTACAAGTTCTGCCTCGACGGGAGGGAGTGGGTCCCGGACCCGACGAACGCTGACGCCGAGGACGACGGCTTCGAGTCCTGCAACTCGATCCTGCGGCTCGGGTCGCTGGGGCAGCCGGACGGGCTGGACCTTGGACCCTCGGTGGGGGGCATTCGAACCGAAGGCCTCGCCCATGATCCGGAGGAGCCGCTGTACCTGCACCGCGTCCCCGGCGATCGCTGGCGCGTGCGATACCGGACCCTCGACGGGGACGTCGCGGGGGTCCTGCTGCTCCTCGAGGGCGGCGCGACGCACCCCATGGAGCGCGTGCCCTCACCCGACCCCTTCCAGTTCTGGCAGGTCGACCTCGACGGGGCGGAGGAGCCCACCCGGTACACCTTCGGGCTGGAGACCGAGTCGCTCTGCGTGTCGGACCCGCGGGTCCATGCCTACGAGCCGTCCGCCTACTCGACGCTCGAGACGCCCGACTGGGCCAAGCACGCGGTGTGGTATCAGATCTTCCCCGAGCGCTTCCGCAACGGCGATGTCTCGAACGACCCCGAGCCGGTTCGGTCGTGGACGAGCGAGTGGACGGAACCCGCAGAGTGGGAAGGATCGGACGGCCAGACCTTCTGGGAGTACTACGTCTACCAGCGCATGTACGGAGGCGACCTCGCCGGCATCGAGGAGCAGCTCGACCACCTCGTCGAGCTCGGCGTCACGGCGCTCTACCTCAACCCGATCTTCCAGGCCGCGGGGCCCCACAAGTACAACGCCACCGACTTCCGTCACGTGGATACCAGCCTCGGGGCAGGTGAGGACTACGAGGAGGCCACGGCCGGCGAGGATCTCCTGGACCCGTCGACCTGGAAGTGGACGCCGTCGGATCGGCTGTTCCTTGACTTCCTCGCCACCTGCAAGGCTCGCGGCCTCCGGGTCGTGCTTGACGCGGTCTTCAACCACGTAGGCGTGGCACACCCCGCCTTCCTTGACGTCCAGGAGAACCGCGACGCTTCACGCTTCGCGGATTGGTTCCAGGTCCGCTCCTGGGAGCCGTTCGAGTACGTGGGCTGGGCCGGCTTCGGCGACCTCCCGGTCTTCGCCAAGGAGGGGGGGGGCCTGGCCTCGGAAGCGGTCAAGGAGCACCTGTTCGAGGTGACGCGCAGGTGGATGGACCCGGACGGCGACGGTGACCCCTCCGATGGCATCGACGGCTGGCGCCTCGACGTCCCGATGGAGCTCCCCGCGGACTTCTGGGAGGAGTGGCGCACCCTCGTCAAGTCGATCAACCCCGACGCCTTCATCTCCGGAGAGATCTGGCACCGCGCCGACGATTGGCTGGGCGGCAAGCACTTCGACGCGGTCATGAACTACCGCTTCGCCGATCCGGTGGTCGCGTGGGTCGGGAACGTCGAGCGAAAGCTCACCGTATCCGCGCTCGACGCTCGCCTCGCGGAGCTGCGCCTTGCCTATCCGGATGAGGCGACCTTCGCCCTGATGAACCTGGTCGGGAGCCACGACACGGACCGGATCGCGTCCATGCTCCTGAACCGAGACCGGCCCTACGACCGCAGCAACCAGGTCCAGCGGCGCGACGACTACAACAGCGGCAGGCCCCACGATCTGCACTTTCAGCGGCAGCGCCTCGTCGCTCTCGCCCAGATGACCTACGTGGGAGCGCCGATGATCTACTACGGCGACGAGGTGGGCATGTGGGGTGCCGACGACCCCACGAACCGCAAGCCCATGCTCTGGGCGGACCTCGGCCCGTACGAGAACTCCGAGCAGAACTTCATCATGGAGGATCACCACGCGTTCTATCGCGGGGCGATCGCTCTCCGCCGGGAACATGAAGCGCTGCGCGTCGGCGGCTTCGAGACCCACCTGACCGACGACGAGCAGGACCTCTGGGTCTTCCTCCGGACCCACGGCGAAGAGGTGCTCATGGTGGCGCTGAACGCGGGCTCCGGGACCTCGAGCTTCTCGCCCCCCGTGGGGGACGGTGAGTGGTCGCCGCTCTTCGGAGACGCGCCCGAGCCGGACGAGCATGGCTCGGCTCCGATGATGATGGTCGGTCCGATCGCCGGTCGAGTCTGGCGCCGGACAGCCCCGGGCCACTGAGCTCCCATGGTCGGGTCCTTCACTGATCGGTTCCCCCGCGCCGCTGGGGTGCTCATGCCCTTGGCCTCCCTGCCCGCACGGCATGGGATCGGTGACCTCGGCCCCGAGGCCTACCGCTTCGTGGACTGGCTCGCTGACGCCGGGGTCACCTGGTGGCAGATGCTGCCCGTGGTCCCCCTCGGGCCCGGGAACTCGCCCTATGCGTCAAGCTCGGCCTTCGCCTCCGAGCCCATCTACCTCTCCCTGGAGGTCCTCGCGGACGAGGGGCTCCTGGACCGGGCTGACCTCGCGGGGCCCAAGGAGCTGCGCGAGGGCAACGTGCGGTACGCGAAGGCGCGTAGGTTCAAGTCGGCGCGCCTCGCGAAGGCCTTCGCCACCTGGCGAGATCGGCGCCGCCAGCGCGCGGCCTTCGAGCGCTACTGCGCCCGTGAGGCGGAGTGGCTTGACGCCTTCTGCGCGGCCGATGGGGCCACGGCGGAGGCGGCGGACCTCGCGCGCTTCCTGCAGTTCCAGCTGGACCGCCAGTGGAACGCTCTTCGAACCTACGCTCGCGAACGCGGCGTCCTCCTGATGGGCGACGCGCCCATCTTCGTGGCCCTCGACTCGGTGGACGTGAGCTCCCGGCCCGAGCTCTTCCGCCTCGACGCCGCGGGCCAGCCGTTGGTGCTCACCGGATGTCCACCGGACTCCATGAACGAGGACGGTCAGCTCTGGGGGCACCCGCACTACGACTGGGACGCCCACAGGGCGGAGGGCTTCGCCTGGTGGCGCGCTCGCATGAGCCGGCAGATGGACCTCTTTGAGGCGATCCGGATCGACCACTTCATCGGCTTCCGAAACGCCTGGGAGGTCCCCGCGGCGGCCTCGAATGCGCGGGAGGGCCGCTGGGTGGAGACGCCGGGCGAGGAGCTCCTCGAGGCCATCCAGGATGAGCTCGGTGGCCTCCCCCTCATCGCTGAGGACCTCGGCTCGGTGACCCCCGCGGTCCACGCGCTGCGGGATCAGTTCGAGCTTCCCGGGATGCGCGTTCTCCAGTGGGGGTTCGGCCCGGGGTCCTTCCACGCTCCCCACGCGATCGGCGCGGACGCGGTGGTCTACCCCGCGACCCACGACAACGACACCTGCGCAGGCTGGTGGCGGGGCCTGGACGCTGGCACCCGTCGGCGCTTCTGCGCTGCCACGGGCGGGTCCGGGGAGACCGTCGCGAGCGACATGATCCGCGCGGCTTGCGCGAGCGGCGCGCACACCGCGCTCTTTCAGCTCCAGGATGTCCTGGGTCTGGGCCGATCTGCCCGCATGAACACACCCGGCACGCCCTCCGGTAACTGGGCATGGCGCGCCTCGCGCCGCGACCTCTCCGCGGTGCGCGCTCGTCGACTCCATGAACTCCTTGACGCCACCGACCGGTTGGCAGATCGATGAAGACCAAAGCCCTCTCCAAGCGCCTCTCCGCCCTCGCCCTCGACCTCCGCTGGTCCTGGTGCCCGACGACCCAGGCCGTGTTCGCTGCGATCGACCCCCTGCAATGGGAGGCCACGCAGCACGCGCCCCACGAGACCCTCCGCCGGGTCCCGGCGGCGCGCCTCGAGGCGTGCGCCGACGATGAGTCCTTCGTCGCGCTGTTGGAGGCTGCGGAGGCGGCGAGCGCCGACTACTACGCCGCGGAGACCTGGTTCGACCGCAAGGTCGCCCCGCGAGCCCCCGGCCTCAAGGTCGCGTACTTCTGCAGCGAGTTCGCGATCCACGAGAGCCTGCAGCAGTACTCGGGCGGCCTGGGCGTCCTCGCCGGTGACCACGTCAAGTCCGCCTCGGACCTCGGCATTCCGTTTGTGGGCGTCGGGCTTCTCTACCGCCACGGCTATTACATCCAGGAGCTGCGCGGCGACGGCTCGACCCGCGTCCTCTACCCGACGGTCGAGTTCGGCGACCTCCCGATCGTCGACACCGGCAAGGAGATCCAGTGCCCCATCGGTGGGAAGACGGTCCGGGCCAAGATCTGGAAGCAGCAGGTGGGCCGGGTCTCCTTGTACCTGCTCGACGCGGACATCGAGGGCGAGCCCAAGGCTCACCGTCAGCTGACCGAGGGCCTCTACAAGGGGGAGCCGGACCTCCGCCTCCGCCAGCAGGTCCTGCTGGGAGTGGGGGGCGCCCGAGCGCTCGAGGCCATGCGCTTCAAACCCACGGTCGTGCACCTGAACGAGGGGCACGCGGCCTTCGCCGCCGTGGAGCGGGTCCGGGCGCTGATGGCCCGGGGCAAGAGCTACGACGCGGCCTTCGCCGCCGTTCGTCAGAGCACGGTCTTCACGACGCACACGCCTGTCCCCGCCGGCCATGACCGCTACGGCGCCAAGGACGTGGGCAAGTACCTGCGTCCGATCCTGAAGGAGATGGGCCTCAGCGCGGAGGCGTTCGCTGACCTCGGCCGCGAGAATCCCGGCGACCGCCAGGAGCCCGTTTGCATGACCGTGCTCGGCCTCAACACCGCGCGCAACGTCAACGGCGTCGCCGAGCTCCACGGGCACGTGAGCCGGGAGATGTGGATGGGCGTCTTTGACGTGGACGCCGTCGAGGACGTGCCCATCGGGCACGTGACCAACGGCATCCACGCGCGGACCTGGCTCGCGCCCGAGGCGGACGAGCTCTATCGCCGCTACCTGAAGGTCAAGTGGAACGGCATGGGGCCGGATGATGACCCCTGGAAGAGGGCGTCCAAGATCCCCCTCGAGGCCCTCTGGGAGCTCCGCAAGACGCTCCGGAGCCGCCTGGTCCACTTCGTTCGGACTCGCCTTGCGCGCCAGGCGGCGCGCCGCGGTGAGGGTGCCGCGGCGGTGGCCGAGGCCTACCGCGCCTTCGATGAGGACGCGCTGACGCTCGGCTTCGCGAGGCGCTTCGCGACGTACAAGCGAGCCCCGCTCATCTTCAAGGAGGCCAAGCGCCTCGCGGCCCTGCTCGGTGACCCGGACCGGCCCGTGCAGCTGGTGTTCGCAGGCAAGGCGCATCCCCGCGACGAGGGCGGGCAGGAGCTCGCGCAGATCATCCACACCCAGGCCAAGAAGGCCGGCTTCAAGGGGCGGGTCGCCCTCCTCGAGGAGTACGACATGCAGGTGGGGCGCGTGCTCACCAGCGGCTGCGACGTCTGGCTCAACAACCCGATCCGACCCAACGAGGCCAGCGGAACCAGCGGCATGAAGCCGCCCCTGCACGGGGGCCTGAACGCGTCGATCCTCGACGGCTGGTGGCCTGAGGGCTTCGACGGCGAGAACGGCTGGGCCATCGGCGACGGCAGTGAGTTCAAGAGCCGCCGGAAGCAGGACGCCTATGACGCGGATGCCCTCGTTGATCTGCTCGAGCGTGAGCTCGTCCCGGAGTTCTTCGATCGCGACAAGACCGGTCTGCCTCGCCGCTGGATGGAGCGGGCTCGCCACTCCCTGATGACGATCCCCGGGCAATTCAATACGCACCGGATGGTGGGCGACTACGTGAGGAACGTCTACCTCTGAGGAGGCCGAGCGATCGCCGCGCGCTCCGGCGCGCGGTGGTCAGGTCGTGTACTCGGCGTTGAGCCGCACGTACTCGGTGGAGAGGTCCGTGGTCCAGCGCCGCGCGATCGCGTCGCCGAGGCCGAGATGGAGGACCACCTGGACCTCCTCGGCGGAGAACGCGGAGTCCACCGCCTCGCGGTCGTAGTCGGTGGGAGCGCCGTCCTCGAAGACCCGGTGTCCGCAGATCTCGAGCGACGGCGCTGCGCCCGCCAGCGAGACCCCGGCGTTGGCAGCGGCGGCCAGGATGCGGCCCCAGTTGGGGTCCCCGCCAGCGAGCGCGGTTTTGACCAGCGAGGAGCAGGCGACGCTCTCCGCGACGCGGCGTGCGCTCGCGGTGTCCGTAGCCCCCGTGACGCGCAGCTCCATCAGCCGGGTGCGACCCTCGCCGTCGAGCACGATGGCGCGGGCGAGGCGCTGCATGACGGCGGTGACCGCGTCCTCGAGCGCGCGGAGCCGGGGGTCACCGTCGGCAATATGGTCCGCTTCCGGAGGGCCGCCGAGGAGCACCACCGTGTCGTTCGTGCTGGTGTCGCCGTCGACGCTGATCTCGTGGAAGGAGGCGTCGGTGGCCCGCCTGAGGAGCCCGTCGAGGGCCCCGGTCTCCACCGGGGCGTCGGTGGCCACGAAGGCGAGCATGGTGGCCATGTTGGGGTGGATCATCCCCGACCCCTTGGCCATGCCGCCCACGCGCACCACGCGAGTGGGCTGACCCCCATGGGCGGGCAGCTCCACCTCCACGGCGCAGGTCTTGCGGCACGTGTCCGTTGTGAGGATCGCGTCCGCGAGCTGGGGGCAGGGCGCGGTGAGGGAGCGCGCGGCCTCCTCGATGCCGGGCTCCACCAGGTCCATGGGGAGCGGTACGCCGATGATGCCGGTGGAGACCGCGAGGACGGGACCCCCGGCGTGACGCTCGACGAGCTCCGCGATGCGCTCGGCGTCCGCGCGGCCCTGGGCCCCGGTCATGGCGTTGGCGTTTCCGGAGTTGACGCACAGGGTGCGGAGCTCGGGGCGCTTCGCCATGGCCTCGCGCCCTAGATCGACGCAGGCCGCGGGCAGCTCGTTGCGGGTGAACACCGCCGCGGCTGGCCGGGGGCTGTCGGCCTGGAACAGGGCCAGGTCCGGGGCGCCGCTCGCCTTGACGCCGGTCTTGATGCCCGCCCCGCGCCAGCCGGGGACGGAGAGGAGGTCGCCGTCGGCGAGCCACTCGAGGTGGGGGGTGGGAGCCATTGGGGGAGCGGGGGGGCTGGGCCGGTGCAGCACCGGCGGGAGCGGAGACCCTAGCGGGAGCTCCGCCTCCGCGCCCTGACTTCTCCTCGCCGCGCCCCTCGATCAGCTGGAGAGCGAGCCGGTGTTGAGGATCGGCTGGGCGCTCTCCTGGCCGCAGAGGACCACGAGCAGGTTGCCCACCAGCGCCGCCTTGCGTTCTTCGTCGAGCGTGACCACGTCGCCCTCCTTCAGCATCTCCAGGGCCTCGTGGACCATCCCCACCGCGCCCTCGACGATCTGGCGTCTGGCGGCGATGATCGCCTGGGCCTGCTGGCGTTGGAGCATGACCGACGCGATCTCCGGGGCGTAGGCCAGGTGACTGAGTCGCGCCTCGACCACCTCGACGCCCGCGCGCTCAAGGCGCTCGCCGAGGGCAAGCTGTAGCTCGCCGGTCACCTCGTCACGGTCGCCTCGCAAGGAGACGACCGAATCGTCGCCCCCGGGCTCGTCGTAGGGGTGGGCGCTCGCGAGGGTGCGGACCGCGGCCTCGACCTGGATGTCCACGTACTCCACGTAGTCCTCCACGTCGAAGCTGGCCTGGGCGGTGTCGTGGATCTTCCAGACGACCACCGCGCCGATCTCGATGGGGTTGCCCACCGAGTCGTTCACCTTGATCTTCTCACTCGACATGTTGTGCGCGCGGAGGGAGAGCTTGTTCTTCACCGTGAAGGGGTTCGTCCACCAGAAGCCGGGCTTGCGCACCGTGCCCCGGTAGTTGCCGAAGAGCACCATCACGCGGCTCATGTTCGGATTGACGGTGTAGAAGCCGCAGAGGCAGATGAACCAGGCGACCCCGGTCAGGCCGACCGCCAGCCCGATCAGCCCTCCGTCGGCGCCCAAGCCGTCGAGGCCGGCCCCGACGATGAAGAGCACGGGCGGTGCCAAGAGGACGGCGATCAGGACCGGCCAGCCCGAGGCGGGCGTCATGGGGCTCTCGATGGAGGAGGGGCTTGGGGTCATGGTGTGCCGGTGGTCAGAGGGCTGGCGGGGAGGGCGTCGGTGCGACTACCGTGATACTCCTGGGCCCGCCCCGTCATTCGATGGCAACGCTCGAATCGCCGGGGGGGTCCTCCTTAAGGGCCCTCCGAGGCGATTCATGGCGGTCGATTCGACCGCGCTGCCCTTCCGGCAGCCGCGCGGCGCAACGAAGACTCAGGCTCCGAGGCCCTCGATCTTCCAGCCCGCGCGCTCGTTCGGGTAGAGGAAGGGGTCGGCCTCGGGCCGGTCCGGGAAGCGCATGGCGCCGCCGTCATAGGTCAGTGTCTCGTGGGGGAAGCGCAGGGCGATGTTCCCGAGCAGCGCGACCTCGGTCAGCTTGGCCGCGTAGTCAAAGGGCGCGGAGGCCTCGCCCTCTCCGCGGCAGGCGTCGATCCACTGATGCCAGTGGTTCGTACCCTTCACGTCGGGCAGCTCGACCTCGGCGTAGCCTTCCGCGGGCAGGAGCTGCGGCTCGCCGTAGGGGTTGGCGATCAGGGCGCCCTCGGTGCCCACGAACAGGCAGGCGTTCTTGGGGAGTGACGCGCGGTCGGTGCCGAGGGAGGCGAGCAGGTCCTCGGGGGGGAGCATGCCGCCGTCGTGCCAGGTCACCGGGAGCGGGCCGCGGGTGGTGAGCCTGTTGGGCGCGAAGGTGTAGTGCACCCGCGACCAGAGCGGGAAGCTCTCGCCGTTCGGAGCGGGGCCGTCCGAGCGAATCGTCAGCGGCGAGTCGAGACCGAGGAACCACGGGACCGGGTCCATGAGGTGGCAGGCCATGTCGCCCTGGGCGCCGGTGCCAAAGTCCTCGCGGCCGCGCCACTTGAACGGGTGGTACTCGCCCGCCTTGAACGGACGCTCTGGAGCCACCCCGAGCCAGGCGTCCCAGTCGAGGGTCTCGGGGATCGGGTCGGACCCCTCGGGCCGCTCGACGCCCTGCGGCCACCAGCCCGCGGGGCGATCCGACCACACGTGTACCTCGTGGATCTTGCCGATGAGGCCCTGGCGGAAGAGCGCCAGCGCCCGGGCGTAGTTCTGGTTGGAGTGGTTCTGGATTCCCATCTGGGTGACCACCCCGGTCTCCTCTGCCATGCGCCGCATGGCGCGGGCCTCGGCGACGGTCTTGGTCAGGGGCTTCTGGCAGTAGACGTGCAGGCCGCGTGCCATGGCGGCCATGGCGATGGCCGCGTGCATGTGGTCGGGGGTCGAGACGTGGACCGAGTCCATCTCCCCGGCCATCTCGTCGAGCATCACCCGCCAGTCCTGGAACTCGCGGGCGTTCGTCCCGAACTCGCGGGCGCCCTCGATGCGGGCGGTGTCCACGTCGCAGAGCGCCACGACCTCGATCTCGGGGTGGCTGGCCAGCGCACGCAGGTCGCTGAAGCCCATGCCGCCGCAGGCAATGGCGCCGTGTCGCAGCTTCCTCCCGGTGGCGCGGGGGGCGACCTGCCGCTGGGTCTGGGTGTCGCAGGCGCCGAGGAGGGTGGCGGTGGCGGCACCGGCGGTGACGAGGAGGGAGCGGCGGTCGAAGGTCTGGCTCATCGAGGGGGGATGGGGCGTTGGAGAGGGACGGGCTTCCTGGCGTTCCCGAGTCTATCCACCGCCGGGATACTCGCTCCAGCGCCTCCCGGTTACCCTCGCGGCGTGAGCACCCTCGACGTCACCCACCTCTTCCGCACCGCCCTCGCCGCCGAGCCCGGGCGCCTCCACTTCGCCGCCCACAGCCATCACCTGTGGCCCGACGCGGCGCGCGCGGCGCACCTGCGGGCCTTCGAGGACGCGGTCACCCTCGCGGATGAGAAGTGGGGGCGCTTCTTCTCGGAGGTCTATCCCGCCTGTCAGGGCGGCGTGGCGAAGACCCTCGGTGTGGCGGACCCGAATCGCGTGGCCTTCTCGGCGAACACCCACGATCTGATCCTGCGCCTCATGAGCGCGCTCCCGGCCTGGAACGAGCACCGGCCCTTGCGCGTGCTCTCCACCGACGCCGAGTTCCACAGCTTCACGCGCCAGATGAAGCGCTTCGAGGAGAGCGGGCGGGTCCAGTGGACCCAGGTCGCCGCCGAGCCCTTCGCCACCCTGCCCGAGCGCTTCGAGGCGGCGGCGGCGGACGGCCCCTGGGACCTCGCCTTCGCGAGCCACGTGTTCTTCTCGTCCGGCCACGCCTTCGACGAGGTCTTCGGCCTGCTCTCTGCGCTGCCCGAGGAGACCGCGTGTGTGGTGGACGGTTACCACGGCTTCTTCGCCTTGCCGACCGACCTGGGGCCCCACGCCGACCGGCTGTACTACATGAGCGGCGGCTACAAGTACGCCATGGCGGGGGAGGGGGTCTCGTTCATCGTGGCCCCTGACGGACGCGAGGAGCGTCCGGAGTTCACGGGGTGGTTCGCCGGCTTCGAGTCCCTGGAAGGCGAGCAGGGGGAGCGAACCGAGTACGACGGCGGCGCCGCGCGCTTCCTCGGCGCCACCTTCGAGCCGACACCGTTCCACCGGCTCCAGGCCGTCCTCGCGCTGCTGGAGGCCGAGGGAATCACCGTCCCGGACATTCACGAGCACGTGGTGGCGCTCCAGGAGCGCTTCCTCGACCAGGTGGCCGCGGGTCGCGCTGGCCGCCTCCGTATGGAGGAGTTGATGCCCGGGCGGGGTGAGCTGAGCGGCGCTCGGCGTGGCCACTTCCTGACCTTCCGCCGCCCCGACGCGCAGGATCTACAGCGTGAGCTCCTCGCGGCCCGGATCATCACGGACGCCCGCGCCGACCGGCTCAGGTTCGGCTTCGGTCTGTACCAGCGAGCGGCTGACGTGGACCGTCTGGCGGAGCGGCTCGCGAGGATCGACTGAGGCCTGACGAGGCGCTCAGGGGACGCCTACTTCTTGTCCGGCGCGTCGGCGCCAGCGCCAGCTCCTGCGCCGGCGGGGGGCCCAGCAGGTGAGCCAGCAGACGAGCTAGCGGCGGTCTTGTCGGTTGACCCATCGGTCGGCCCAGAGCCTCCATCGGTGGACCCAGAGCCTCCATCGGTGGACTCAGAGCCTCCATCGGTGGACTCAGAGCCAGCGGCCGGCTCCGTGGAAGGAGCGTCCGCCGCGCCCTCGGCCGCCCCGGGGTCTTCGTCGCCTTCCGGGGCGACCTCCGCCGGGTTCCAGCCGCCGCCCATGGCCCGGTAGAGCTGCACGAGGGAGTTGGCGGCCTCGCCCCGGGCGCTGAAGAGCTCGATGTCCTGGTTGAGGAGATCTCGCTGCACGTCGAGGAGCTGCTCGTAGTCGATCAGCCCTTGCTCGTAGAGACCCGTGGCGAGGTTGAGGGCCTTGGTGGACGCCGCTGAGGCGCGGCTGAGGGCGCCGACGCGGTCCCCTTGCTGGCTGAAGGCGGCGAGGGCGACCTCGACCTCGAGCAGCGCGTTCAGCACGGTGTCCTCGTAGCGGAGCAGGGCCTGTTCCACCCGGATGTCCTCGGCCTTGATGAGGTTTCGGATCCGGCCGCCGCTGAAGAGCGTCCAGTTGCCGATCCCGGGACCCACGGTGTAGGCGGTGTTACCAGCGCCCAGCAGGCTGCCGCCCGCGGCGTTCCCGACGCCGAAGGAGCCCCCGATCCCGAGGGTCGGGTACAGGTCGGCGGTGGCGACGCCGACGCGAGCGGTCTGGGACGCGAGGCGGCGCTCGGCCGCGCGGATATCGGGGCGCTGCCGGAGCAGATCGGCGGGGACCCCCACGGTGACCTCACCAGGGGGGACGGGGACGGGGCCTGGTGCCGCGAGCTCCTTCTCGAGCGCGGTGGGGTTCTTGCCGATGAGTACGCCGAGCGTGTTGATGGCCTGGCTGAGGCTGACCCTCAGGGGAGGCAGCGCCGCCTCGGAGGCGGCGTACAGGCTCTCGGATCGCGCGAGGTCCAGGTCCGAAGAGATCCCGTTCGCCGCGCGGGAGCGGGTCAGCTCCAGGATCGTCTTCTGGCTGGCCAGGTTCTTCTCTGCGCTCTGAAGCTGCATCTGGACGGCGCGAACCGAGATGTACGACCCGGCGACCTCGGCTAGCAGGCTGACCTGGACGTCGCGCAGGTCCTCCTCGCTGGCTTCGAAGTTCGCCTCGTCTGACTCGATCTGGCGCGCGATACGTCCGAAGACATCAAGCTCCCAGGCGGCCTCTGCCTTCAGGGATGACACGCTCTCGGACTTGAAGCCCGTGAACTGGTTGCTTGAGATTCCGGCGCCGCCGCCAAGCGAGAGCGCGGGCCACCTGGCGCCCTTGGCGTAGTCCACCCGGGTCCTGGCTTCCTCCACTCTGGCCAGGGCCACCTTGAGGTCCTTGTTGCCTTCCTGGGCCCGCGCGATGATCGACGTCAACACCGGATCGTTGAAGACAGCCCACCATTCGGTGATGTCGGCCTCGCCCGGGGTGAAAGAGGGGTCGTCGATCCCGGAGAACGACTCCTCGATCACGCCCTCCTCAAGAACAGGCTCCTCGTAGTCGGGCCCGACCTTGCAGGACGGCAGCAGGAACGTGACGGCGAGCGCGATCGAGACGAAGCTGCATCGCGGCGGCTGGAGTTGGAACGTCATCGCTGGGAACGGTAGCAGAAATGCGTCCCCGCTCTGTGGCGGGCTCGCCAATACGCCTACCCTCTCAGGGCAATGAAGACGGTCACCCTACTCATCTCTGCCGGGCTGCTGGGCAGTCTCGCTGGCTGCCGCGAGAAGCCGGCGCCGATCACTCCCAAGCCGCCCCTCGTTGAGGTCCAGAAGCCTCTCGTAAAGGACATCACCAAGTACGAGGTGGTAAGCGGTCAGACGGAGCCGGTTCAAACGGTCGAGATCCGCGCGCGGGTTGACGGCGTCCTGGAGGAGATCGCGCACAAGGAGGGCCAGCCGGTAAAGACTGGCGACCTGATGTTCCGCATCGACCCAGCGCCCTTCGCCGCCGCCAGGGACGCCGCCGCGGCGCAGCTCCTGAGCATGAAGGCCCAGGCCGAGCTCGCCGACGTCACCGCGACGCGGCTCGAGAAGGCCTACAAGGACCGCGCGGTCTCCGAGCTCCAGGCGCTCGAGGCGCGGGCCAAGCACAAGGTCGCCGAGGAGAACGTGAAGGTCGCCACCAAGAACCTGGCGATCAAGCAGCTCGACGTCTCGTACACCGAGATCTACGCCCCGATCGACGGCCGCGCTGAGCAGAGCGAGTACTTCGTGGGCAGCCTCGTCGGCGGCCTGGGGACCTCTGCGTTGACGAAGATCTACGACGACTCCAAGGTCGATGCGTGGTTCACGCTGCCGGACCGGGTCATGCTCGAGTACGCGGCCAAGGACGAGAAGGAGGGCCGCGTTCGCGAGGCGCTCGACAAGCTGCCGCCGATTGAGCTGGCCCGCGAGATTGACGAGGGCTTCCCCTTCGAGGGCCGCGTCGACTACGTGGACCCCGAGGTGGACATCGAGACCGGGACGCTGCGCATCCGCGCCGAGTTCGACAACGCGGAGGGCAAGCTCAAGGGCGGCCTCTTCGTCCTGATCCGGATCCAGGCGGGCACGATCAAGGACGCGATCATCGTCCCCGTGGTGGCCCTCGGTCGGGACCAGCAGGGCGCCTACCTGTTCGTGGTCGGCAAGGACAACGTCGTGGAGCGACGCTCCGTCAAGGTCGGGCCGCAGACTGAGGACGGGCTCGTGATCCTGTCTGGCGTGGACGCGACGGACACCGTCATCGTCAACGGCATGATGTCCGCGCGGCCAGGGGCCCCGGTCCAGATCAAGCAGGACAGCTGACGGGGCGATCTAGATGCTCTCCAAGTTCTTCATTCTCCGTCCGATCTTCGCATCGGTGGTCTCCATCATCGTGATCACGATGGGGGTCACGGCGCTGGTCAAGCTGCCGATCGCGCAGTACCCCGAGCTCGCCCCGCCGACGATCGCGGTGAAGGCGAACTACCCCGGCGCGGACGCCAAGGTCGTCGCCGACACCGTGGCCGCGCCGATCGAGCAGGAGGTCAACGGTGTCGAGAAGATGCTCTACATGTCGAGCATCTCCGCGTCGGACGGCAGCTACACGCTGACCATCACCTTCGAGCCCGGGACCGACCTCGACATCGCGTCCGTCCAGGTGCAGAACCGCGTCTCCTCGGCGGAGCCCAGCCTCCCCGAGGACGTTCGCCGGCTCGGCATCACGACGAACAAGAAGATGCCGGACTTCGCCCAGATGATCTCGGTGTACTCGCCAGGCGGGAGCCTGGACGACGTCTACCTGGCGAACTGGGCCTCGCTCAACCTGCGAGATGAGCTGAAGCGTATCTACGGGGTGGGGGACGCGCAGATCTTCGGCGCGTCGGACTACTCGATGCGCCTGTGGCTCGACCCCTTCGAGCTCGACGCTCGGAGGCTCACGCCCAATGACGTCCTCGCGGCGATCCAGGAACAGAACGTGCAGGTGGCGGCCGGCAAGATCGGCGAGGACCCGGCGCCGGCCGGGACCGAGTTCACCTACACCGTCTCCACCAAGGGGCGCCTCAAGACCGTCTCGGAGTTCGAGAACATCGTCGTCCGCACGGGCAAGGACGGCCGTGTGCTGCGCGTGGGAGACATCGCGCGGGTGGAGCTCGGAGCGAAGAACTACGTGATGGGCTCGTCCCTGAACGGTCGCCCCGCGGCGAACATCGCGATCTATCAGCTCCCGGGCGCCAACCTCATCCAGATCTCGGACCAGGTGTCCGAGCTCATCGAGACCACCCGGGCCAGCTTCCCGGACGACCTCAGCGCCCAGGTGACCTACGACGCGGCGGACGTCGTCCGCGCGTCGATCAAGGAGATCATCAGCACGCTCTTCATTGCGGCGGTGCTGGTCATCCTCACGGTCCTCATCTTCCTGCAGGACTTCCGGGCCACCCTGATCCCGGCCGTGACGATCCCCGTCTCGCTGATCGGCACCTTCGCGGTCATGTCCGCGCTGGGCTTCTCCCTGAACACGCTCTCCTTGTTCGGGATCGTGCTGGCGATCGGCATCGTCGTCGACGACGCGATCGTGGTGGTGGAGAACGTGGCGCGAAACATCGACAGCGGGCTCTCCTCCAAGGACGCGGCGCTCAAGGCGATGGAGGAGGTCACCGGGCCGATCGTCGCTACGACGCTCGTACTGCTCGCGGTGTTCGTCCCGACGTCCTTCATGCCCGGCCTCGTCGGGGTGATGTTCAAGCAGTTCGGCCTGACGATCTCCGCGGCCACGGTCTTCAGCTCGATCAACGCGCTGAGCCTGAGCCCCGCCCTGTGCGCGATCCTCATGCGGCCGGCGAAGCAGAAGAAGAACTTCTTCTACCGCGGGTTCAACTGGCTCCTCGGACTCACGACCAAGGGCTACGTCGGCGTGGTCGGCGTGGCCGTGCGTAAGTTCGCCATCAGCCTTGTGGTCTTCCTGAGCGTGGTCTTCGCAGGGGGCTACACCTTCTCGCAGCTCCCCACGGGCTTCGTGCCCCAGGAGGACATGGGCTACCTGATCGTCTCCGCGCAGCTGCCCGACGCCGCGTCGAAGGAGCGGACCCGCGCGGTGGGCCAGAAGGTGGACGCCGTCCTGAGCAAGACCCCCGGCGTCGACGCGAGCGTGGCGCTGATCGGCTACTCGCTGATCGACGGCGCCGCGAGCTCGTCCACGGTGAGCTTCATCGTGACGCTCGACCCCTGGGATGAGCGCACGACGCCGGAAACCGGCCTGCGCGGGATCATTACCGGCCTCATGGCCAGCTTCCACCAGATCCCTGACGCCCAGATCTTCGCCTTCCCGGTGCCCTCGATTCCGGGCGTGGGCCTGGTCGGTGGCTTCGACATGCAGCTGCAGGATCGCTCGGGCGGCGGCATCGCCAACCTGTCCAAGGCAGCCGACGCGTTGGTCGCCGGCGGCAATCAGCAGCCGACCCTGATGCGGGTCAACTCGAGTCTGCGCGCCTCGGTGCCCCAGCTCTACGTCGACGTGGACCGGGACAAGGTCAAGCAGATGGGGATCTCGCTGCAGACGGTCTTCAGCACGCTGCAGACCTACCTGGGATCGGCCTACGCCAACGACTTCAACGAGTTTGGGCGGACCTACCAGGTCAACCTGCAGGGGGAGGCCGACAGCCGCTCGGTCCCCTCGGACATCGGCAAGCTCCGCATGGGCACGAGCGACGGGCGGATCATCCCGATGGCCTCCGTGGCCACGGTGGAGGACCGCGTCGGTCCCGCTTCGATCGTCCGCTTCAACCTCTATCCGAGCGCCTCGATCAAGGGCAGCGCCGCGCCGGGGACCAGCTCGGGCCAGTCGCTGGACATCATCGAAGGGGTCAAGGACCAGGTCCTACCGGGCCCCAACTTCGGGATCGCCTGGAACGGCCTGTCGTATCAGGAGAAGGTGGCGGCCGGCGGAGCCGGCTCGATCTTCCTCCTCGCGATCTTCCTGGTCTTCCTGGTGCTCGCCGCGCAGTACGAGTCCTGGATGCTCCCCCTGGCGATCATCCTGGCGGTCCCCCTGGGCCTGCTGGGTGCGGCGCTAGGGACGATGCTCACGCCCTTCGGCAACAACGTCTACACCCAGATCGGCATCGTCCTGCTGATCGCGCTCATCTCGAAGAACGCGATCCTGATCGTGGAGTTCGCGAAGGAGCAGCGCGAGTCAGGCCTCGGCGTGGTGGACGCGGCGATCGAGGCCTCGCGCCTGCGCTTCCGACCCATCCTCATGACGGTCGTCTCGTTCGTCTTCGGCACGGCCCCGCTGGTCCTGGCCACAGGCGCGGGCGCGGGCTCGCGCGTCGCCCTGGGCGTGACGGTGTTCTTCGGGATGATCCTCGCCACCATCCTCGGGCTGGTGCTGACGCCTTCGCTCTACCGCATGATTCAGGGCCTCGCCGAGCGCTTCGGCGGCGGCAACGTGAGCTCCGGAGATGCGGTTGCCCCCAAGGAGAGCGGCTCTCTGGAAGGCGGCTCAGACCAGGGTGACGGTGGAGACGAGGAAGGCAGCGTCGCGACGGGGCAGTGAGCGCGTGGCGGCTCCTTCTGTGTGGCGCGCTCCTCTGGGGGACCCAGGGGTGTAGCGCCACGGGCCCAATGGATCCCCCCGCGCTCCCCGCCTCCTCGGCCTACCTGCCGGGCCTCCTCGATCTGATGGAGGCCGGGCTCGACCGCTCCGAGCCCAGCGCGAACCTCGTCATGCGGGTCGCCGACGGGTCACTCTTCGACGGCTCTTACGACTGGCACTCCTGCATCTTCGCCCACTGGGCGCTGCTCACCCAGGCGCGGAGGGACGGAGATAGCGAGCGCATCGACCGCATCCTGGCGCGGCTCTCCGACGAGGCCCTCGCCGAAGAGCAGGCGCGGCTCGTCGGGGCCGAGCTCGGCGGCCGCCTGACCTACAGCTACGGTCAGTGCTGGCTCCTGCGCCTCCTCGCTGAGCTTGAGCGGCACCGCGGGGTCGCGCCGTCCACCCGAGCCTTTCGGGAGGAGACCGAGCTCCAGCTGCTGGAGTTCCTCGAGGCCGCCCCCTTCCCCGAGCTCGAGGGCGACCGCCTCATCGAGGGGCGAGGCGTGATCGGCTACTACTCATCGTGGGCCTTCACCTGGTATCAGGTCATGGCGGCGGGCCCGGTCACCCCGGGCGCCCAGGAGCGGCTCTTGCAGATGCGTGATGAACGCATCCTCCCCTGGCGAGACCAGCTCGTCACCTCGGTGGACCCCAGGTCCTTCGAGTTCCTTTGGGTCCCGACGCTCGGCTACCTCGTGGACGCCGAGGTGCCCTTCGACCCGCCTCTGGAGCCCTACTCATTGGACCCGCGGGAGGTGCTCCCGGCGGAGGTCACCATGGGGACGACCCACCTGCTCGGCGTGCACGCGTCGCGCCTCTGGCCGCTCTCGCTGCGGGCAGCTGGCGATGCGGAGGTCGCGGCAGTGCTCGACCGTGAGCTCGCGACCTTCCTCCAGCGGACCGAATTCTGGGACGGTGACTTCGCGGTGGTGTCCCACTGGATGCCACAGTTCATCTGGCTCAACTACTACTTCGCGGGCGCGCTCTCTCCCTGAGGGGAGGGGAGCCGGCCGCGTCTAGCTCGCCAGGTGGGCGGCGCGGATCGTCTCGGCCAGCGCCCTGAACTCCTCCTCGCGGGCGGAGCTCTTTCGCCAGGCGACGCCGATGGAGCGCGACGGCCCGCCCTCGTCGAAGTGCCGGAAGATGACCCCAGGGTTGCAGTTCCGCTCGCCCGCGATGGCCATCTCCGGAACGAGGGTCACGCCGATCCCGGCGCCGACCATCTGGAGGAGCGTCCCCAGGCTGGTGGCACGGAAGTCGGCGTACTCGGTCATGCCCGCTGACTTGCAGATGGGCATGGCGTGGTCGCGCAGGCAGTGGCCCTCCTCGAGGAGGAGGACCGACTCGCCTTCGAGATCGCTCTCGGCGAGCACCCCGCCCTCGGCGAGGGGGTGGCCTGCGGGGCAGGCGAGCACGAACGGGTCGCTGAAGAGCGGCAGCTCGGCGGCCCCGCGGAGGTCGACGTCGAGGGCCAGCAGCAGCAGGTCGAGCTCCCCGGAGTGGAGGCGTTGGACGATGCGGTCCGTCTGGTCCTCCTGGAGGAGGAGGACCAGCTCGGGGTGCGCGCGCCTGGTGGCCTGGACCACCGATGGCAGGATGTAGGGGGCCACGGTGGGGATCACGCCGAGTCGGAGCCTTCCGACGAGCGGCTCGCCCGCGGCCCTGGCCGAGTCGAGCAAGTGGTCGGTCGCGGAGAGGATTCCGCGCGCCTCCTCGGCGAGCTGGAGCCCAGCCGCGGTGGCGACCACGCGGCGGGTATCGCGCTCGAACAGCTGCACCCCGAGGAGCGCCTCGAGCTGCTGGAGCTGGGTGCTGAGCGCCGGCTGGGTGACGTTGCAGGAGGCGGCGGCCTCGCGGAAGTTCAGGTGGTCCGCGACGGCGACGAGGTACTCGAGCTGCCGGATAGAGGGGCGTTCCATGGTGGCTTGTGGGGGGCTCGAGGCCTCACTCGGCGTCGGATTCAGGTGCCGAGGATGCGGGCGCGGTGTCGGGCGCGGAGACGTCCTCCAGCGCGGCCTCCAGCCCCTTCAGCTTCATGGCCGAGTAGCCCTGGTCGTAGAACCACCGCACGATGCCGTTCGAATCGAGGAGCAGGACGCGGGCGTTGCGGGGCCGCTCGGTTCCAGTGAACTGGCCGATGGCCTCCGCGGCGTCACCGTAGGTCGTCGTCACCGCGCCCCACTCATCCCGGGGGATGCCGCGCTGCATCCCGGAGTCGATGAAGCCCTTCGCGAGGCTCGCGGCCGCACCGCGTGCTGCGGGGACCTCTCGCAGAGCGACCTCGAGCTCCGCGTCGATCGCGCCGTAGAGCCAACGGTCGATGTCGAACTGAGTGTCCTGGACGTAGCCCACCAGCAGCAGCACCGGGGCGCCGGCGAAGTCCTCCGGAATCTCGACCGTCTCGCCCGCCAGGGAGGTGGCCTCCACCGAGGGGAAGGGTTCACCGGAGGGGTCGCGGTTCTCGATGGTCGAGGAGCAGCCGCCGAGGGAGGCGGCGACCCCGGCGACGATGGCCAGGGAGACGAGGAGGAGGGGGAGCTTCTTCATGGGGAGAGGCTGCGCCGGTCCTGGAGGCGCTGCGGCAGAGATGTAGCACATCCGGGGCGCCTTCAGCGGGAGGATCGCCACGGACGACGAGAGCCCCCGCCGGATCGGTCCGGCGGGGGCTCTCGAGAGAGGGACAGTGCCCGGCTCAGGGGCAGAAGTTGATCTCGACGCCGTTGCTCAGGTTGAAGCCGGCCCCGACAGAGTCGCGATACCACAGCTGCGCGTTATAGGTGTCGCCCGGGCTGATCATCAGCCCCCCAGGGAGGTTCTGGTTGTCGATCGTCAGGAAGCTCGTGCCGAAGAAGTCGGCCTGGGCGATCCCGAGGCGATAGAGCGGGTTGCCGGTGACGCAGAGGAAGCCGTTCCCGAGGAAGACCTGGGTCTGCTGGTCGCCGAGGAGATAGATGCCGAAGCTCGCGATGGGGCAGCTCGTGGTCAGCAGCGTGAGGTTGTTGGCGGAGAGGTTGGTGGAGCCGAGGATCGAGATGTTCGCCCCGTTGATGCTGGCCGAGTTGGGGTTGCCGAAGCAGAAGTTGGACACGCCGCCGCAGGTGTTGTCGGTCACCTCGAAGTCGTCGATGAACCAGTTCTGGCTGCCGCTATCCACGTCCGCGGTGATGCGGACCTGCGCCTCGTCGAAGTAGGCCCCGGCGGGCACCGCGATCTGGTGGAAGGTGAAGTTGCTCTCGTCCACGCCGTTGGAGACAACCCGCTCGAGCAGGATCCAGTCGTTGTTCGAGTCGAGGATCTCCACCTCAATGGCGCCGCCAGCGGGCACGCCGCGGTGCTGAGAGAAGAAGGAGACGGAGGCGTTGCTCAGGCCGTCGAGCAGCAGCTTGTTGGAGATCAGGCGATCGTCCTTGAGGTTCCCTGCGTTCTGGGCGTTGAGGCGGATCGAGTACGGGGCGGAGGGCTCGTTGACTGCCGCGTTGGTGATGTCGGTGCCCTGGAAGCTGATCCAGATGCTCCGGTTGAGCTGGGTCACCGGGAAGGTGTCCGTGACCGGCAGGGCGAGGGGCGGCGAGAGGTCGAGCAGGCAGGGGCGGTTGATGGCGTAGTTGCGGATCCCGTTGGCGCTGGCCGTCCCGAAGCGCGAGACGTCGTTGTTACAGCCCCCCAGGCCTGAGCACATGATCCGGCAGTCCCCGTTGCCGTCGCAGTGGTTCGAGTTGAAGTTGTGGCCCATCTCGTGGGCGGTCAGGCCGGTGCGGTTCACGAGGTTGTTGGTGAAGCGCGACTCGGAGAGCCCGTAGCCGACGGTCTGGCTGCAGACCACCCCGAGGTAGGCGATGCCGATCGTGCCGCCGTTGACGTTGCGACCGGTGAAGAGGTGGGCGAGGTCGCGGCGGATACCGGTGAAGTTCTGGTTCCAGTGGTTGCGGAACTGGTCGAGGAGCTGACCCGCGTCGCTGGTCGTGTACGGGTCGGCGGAGGTGCTCCGCACCACGATGCCCGTCAGCTGGATCGTCACGTCCACGTCGCGCACGTAGATCGTGTCGACCCGGTTCATGATCCGCTCGATGTCATCGATCGTGGCCGGAACGCTGTTGCCGTTGCGCTGGTAGAACTCGAAGTCCGCGTCGAAGGCGACCTCGCAGAGCTGGAGGCCCGTGCCGAGGTTGCTGGTGGCGGGGCCCGTGTTGGAGCCCTGGAAGCCGACCTGGTTGCCCACGCCGCACACGCCTCCGGTGACCGGGAGGTCGCTGGAGCGCGCCACCGAGTAGGTCCCGGCGGGCATGCCCGCAGCCGGCTGGATCTGCCACTCGCGGTCCGTGGCGTAGTCGGCCACGATCGCCGAGAGGCCCTCGTGGTTGATGGTCGCGGTCACGATCGTGTCAGGCCACCCGGGGACCTCGCCTCGCCAGGTGTTCGGACGCGGCGCCGGCATGGGGGCCACGGAGCCGTCGGGCCGGGAGACCAGCAGCTGGAAGTCTCCGGCGCGGAGCGAGTGGCGTTCGAGGACGAGGTCGGCGGGCTGGCCGTCGAGCTCGACCGAGATCACGACGGTGCCCTCGGGGTCGGTGGGGACGGTGAGCCGCTGGAGGCTGCCGATGGGGTCGACCGCTTGAGGGGCGACGGCGAGAGCGAGGGTCGTGAGAATCGACAGCATGCGAGAAGATCGGGCCAGACTTGCTGAAGCAGGGGGCCTGGTGGCCTGCCTGCCTGGAAGGAGAGCGGAAAACCGCCCCCAAAAAATACGCGGTCCAGGCGCCTGGCGCTGCTGGGGACTGTCGCGTCCCAGATAGACGCACCTGGTAGGGACTGGGTTCCCTGGGGCGCCGGCAAGGGTCAGAACCGGGCTTGAGTGTGCGTTGAGGCCCCTCGAGCTCCCTTCAGCCCGCACCCAGCGAGGGTCGATCCCGTTCGCGCGCGGCGGGAATCTCACGGGAATCTCACGGGGAGACCGTCCTGGACGTGCCTCGCCCTCACAGGGTCGGGTGCATTCTCAACGTCATGGCGAACCCAAGCACGATGTCCTCGCTGGCCCTGGCGGCCGCCGCGCCCCTCTGCCTGGTCGCCGTGACCGCCACCGCATCCCCTGCGATCATTCCGGCCGGCCCGCCGGGCGCCTCATCGACTGGGGCGCTGACGGAGGCGTCAGTCTCCGCGATGGAGGAGGGAACAGAAGAGGGTTTCGAAGGGGCCGCCACGGGGCCCTTCACGGTCCTCGAGTCGGAGGTGGGCACCTGGAGGGTGACCCAGGGCGCGGCGGCGATCAACGGCGACCACGTGCGTACGGGCGCCCGCAGCCTGCACCTGACCGGGGGCAGGCGCTGCGAGATCGAGCTCGACTTCGAGGACCTCGGGGGCGCGGGGCGGTTGGGCTTCTGGGCGGAGCGCTGGACCCGGGCGACCCCCTTCGAATGTACGGTGGCCGCACGCGTCGGCGGGCAGTGGTCCGCGCTCGTGGACGCCTCGGAGGACGTGGTCATCGGCGGCTTCCGCACCGAGGTCACCGCCGTGCTGCCGTCGGGCGCCGACGGGCTCCGGATCCGGTGCATGTCTCCTCCGGGGAAGGGGGTCCTGATCGACGACGTGGTACTCGAGCCCGCGCGCCCCATGGCTGTCGTCGGGTGCCGGGCGCTCCAGCCGCTCCTGCCGGTCCTCGTCGGCAACGAGTTGAACCCGATCCTCGCGGTGGAGGTTCAGACCCGCGGGTTCCTCGAGCCGCTCGAGCTCGAGTCCATCAGCTTTGACCTGACGGGGACCTCCAGCGCGGATCAGCTGGAGCGCGTGGAGGTCTTCCACGGCGGCGCGAGCCTCGAGCTCTCCTACGACCAACCTGACCAGGCGCTCGGTGAGGGGGATCGCTTCGGCAGAGCACGGCGGCCGGGCAAGGACCCCGCGCGACGGCAGACCGTCCGCGGCGAGCAGGTGCTCGCGCCGGGCCGCAACGTGTTCTGGATCTCTGTGACGCCGTCACCCGGCGCGGACCTCGACGGGCGCGTGGACGCCAGGGTTCGCTCGGTGGTGGTCAGCGGTGAGGAGGTCCCCGTGGAGGACCCGAGCCCCGCCGCGACGCAACGCCTCGGGCTCGCGCTCCGCAGCGCAGGCTCGGGGGGCTCCCGCGCCTACCGGATCCCGGGTCTGGTCACGACGCCCAAGGGGACGTTGATCGCGGTCTATGACATCCGCTGGAGCGGGTGGGGTGACCTGCCTGGTCGCATCGACGTCGGGTGCTCCCGGAGCGTGGACGGCGGGAGATCGTGGTCCCCGATGGAGGTGATCATGACCCAGGGGGCTGGGCTCGCGGGCGGCGCCAGCGACGGGAACAGGTGGCGGGGGGACGGGGTCGGCGACCCCGCGGTGCTGGTGGATCGCGAGCGCGGACACGTTCACGTGCTGGCGGCCTGGAGCCACGGCGACCGCGCGTGGCGGGGGAGCGGGCCGGGGCTCGCGCCCGAGGAGACCGGACAGCTCATGCTCGCCACGAGCACCGACGACGGGCGGAGCTTCGGCCCGCTGCGGAACCTGACCGCGATGGTGAAGGACCCCGCCTGGGCCTACCTGCTCCAGGGGCCTGGCCGGGGGATCACCATGGGGGACGGCCGCCTGGTATTCCCCGCCCAGTTCCAGCTCGGCCCCGAGGAGGGGCGCACCCCGCACTCGACCGTGCTCGTCAGCGCCGACGGGGGGGCCACCTGGAGCATCGGGACGGGGGCGCGTCCCGACACGACGGAGGCGGCGGTGGTCGAGCTCGCCGACGGTGAGCTCATGCTGAACATGCGCGACGACCGCGGGGGCTCCCGAGCGGTCCTGACCTCGGTCGACGAGGGCGCGACGTGGGCGACCCACTCGAGCTCGCGGTCCGCTCTCAGCGAGCCTGTTTGCATGGCCAGCCTGATCCACGTGGGGCGGGAGCTCCGCGGGGTCGCCGACGGTCGCCTCCTCTTCTCGAACCCCGCGGTCGCCTCGGCGCCGCGGCGTAGGATGTCGATCCGGGCCTCCGAGGATGGGGGAGAGTCGTGGCCAAAGGACCGCTGGCTGCTCCTGGACGAGGGGAAGTCGGCCGGATACTCGTGCCTGACGATGATCGACGAGGAGACCGTGGGGATCCTCTACGAGGGCAGCCGGGCGCACATGACCTTCCAGCGGGTGCCTCTTTCCGAGCTGTTTCCAGCGGGGTCGGACGATCCGCCGCGGGGCGGGCGCTGAGGCGCGCGGGGGAACCTCAGAGGAACCTCAGAGGAACCTCAGGGGAATCGACTCCCGCAGCGAGACTCGACCAGCGGGCACGGCTCCCTCGTCGCATAATGTTCGGGCGCCAGCGGGCGCATCCCCGGAACCCATCATGAGCCGAGACGACGCTGCCTCCGTACCCGACCGACTCCGCGAAGCGGGCGGACTGCTCGAGGGCGTGGCCCGTGACATCGCGCGGGAGACAGGGGTCCCCGAGGCGCACGTCTGGGGCATCGGGAGCTTCTATCACATGCTCTCCCGCTCGGAGGCCAAGGTGCGCGTGTGCACGGGCCTGAGCTGCTTGCTCGGCGGCGCGCAGGACGTCCTCGACGCGGCCAAGGCCCAGGGGCTCCCGGTGGAGGAGGCCTCCTGCCTCGCCGGCTGCGACGTGCCCCCGGCGGTCCTCCGGGACCGCCGCACCATGCCGCACGTGACGGTCGAAGACGTGAAGGCCGCCGGCAGCGATTGGTCCAAGCTCGACAGCGCCGCGGCGCCTGGCGAGACCGAGTGGACCGGCGCGGTGGGGCCGGTGGGCGCCGCCGACGGTGAGCTGGCCATCGACCTCAGCAAGCCCGCCGCGCCGTTGGGCGCGGCCTTCAAGGCCGCGGCGGAGCTGGGAGCCGAGGGCGTCATTGACCTGCTCGAGGCCTCCGGCCTCCAGGGCCGCGGCGGCGCCGGCTTCCCCGCGCACATCAAGTGGCGCGGCGTGGCGGGGCAGGCGGAGCAGGAGCGCTTCGTGGTCCTCAACGCCGACGAGGGGGAGCCGGGCACCTTCAAGGACCGGGAGTGCATGCTGCGCCGTCCGGACCTCGTGCTCGAGGGTCTGGCCATTGCGGCCCACGCCATCGGAGCCAAGGACTGCTACCTCTACCTGCGCGGCGAGTTCGAGGTGCCCCTCGGGATCGTCCGCCGCATGATCGACGAGGCCCACGCCTCGGGGGTCTATGGGGACGTTCGCTTCCATACTCACGAGGGCAACGGCGCCTACATCTGCGGGGAGGAGACCGCGCTCCTCGAGGCCCTTGAGGGCAAGCGCGGCATGCCGCGGATCAAGCCGCCCTTCCCCGTCGAGGTCGGGCTCTGGGGCAAGCCGACCCTGATCCACAACGTGGAGACCATCGCCTGCGTGCCGGGGATCGTCGAGCGCGGCGGCGACTGGTTCCGGGGGCTCGGCCGGACGGAGGCGGGCACCAAGCTCTACTGCATCAGCGGCCACGTCCAGCAGCCCGGGACCTACGAGCTCCCGCTGGGCGTCTCCCTGGACGAGCTGGTCGAGGCGGCCGGTGGCTATGTGGGGACCCTCAAGGCCTTCAGCCCGGGCGGCGCGAGCTCGGGGTTCCTGCCTGCCGATCGGCGCGGTGACCCCCTGGATTTCCGCCACCTCGGGAGCCTCGGCTCCATGCTGGGCTCCGCGGGGGTCGTGGTCCTGAATGACACCGTGGATATCCGCTGGGCCGCGACCCAGCAGCTGCGCTTCTTCGAGGCGGAGAGCTGCGGCCAGTGCGCGCCGTGCCGGATCGGGACCCGCTACCTGCGGGAGTCCGTGGAGCGCCAGGCGAGCGGCGAAGACGTCGACGGCCCCCTGGCCAACGCCGCCGACGCGGCGTGGCAGATGAACGAGGGCTCGATCTGCGGGCTCGGGCAGGCGGCCCCGCTGCCGCTCACAAGCGCGCTCAAGTACTTCCCTGAAGCGTTCGAAGAGGAGACCTCCAACGAGGGCTGATAGATGATCGAGCGAAGCGAGCCAGACCTGCCCAAGCGGGCGCCCAAGTCCATCGAGCTGGACGGCCGAAAGATGCCGTTCCAGGCGGGGGAGACGATCCTCGAGGTCGCGCAGCGGGCCGGGGTCGAGATCCCGACCCTGTGCCACGACCCGCGCCTCGAGCCGGCGGGTGCTTGCCGCACCTGCCTCGTGGAGGTCGAAGGGCAGCGCCGGCTGCTCCCCGCCTGCAAGACCCCGGCTCAGGATGGCGCCGAGGTCCGCACGGAGACCGAGCGGGTCGACCGCCACCGCAAGACCCTCTTCGCGCTCTACCTCACCGACCACCCGCAGGACCTGGAGGTCGCCGAGCGCGGCGCCCCGAACCAGCTGCTCGAGATGGCGGCGCGCTACGAGGCGCCCAAGGATTGGGGCTTCATGGAGTCCCTCCGCGACAACCGGGACGCCGACCGCAACCCGTACATCCACTTCAACGCGGACACCTGTATCTCCTGCGCGCGCTGCACGCGCTACTGCGAGGAGGTCGAGGGCGTGAGCGCCATCAGCCTGGCCGGCCGCGGCGCCGAGACCACCATCGCGACGGCGGACAACCTCTCGCTGCTCGACACCACCTGTGAGATGTGCGGCGGCTGCGTCGACGTCTGCCCCACGGGCGCCATGGGGGAGAAGCTGCCCCTGACGCGCGAGGCCAAGCCTGAGCGCGAGCTCACCAAGGTCCGGAGCACCTGCAACTTCTGCGGCGTCGGCTGTCAGTTGGACCTCAACGTGGACCCTGACGCCAACGAGGGTCGCGGCGCGGTCGTGAAAGTCACCAGCCCGCCCGCGGGGACGACGACGAACGACGGCAACCTGTGCGTCAAGGGCCGCTTCGCCTACGACTTCATTCACCACGATGAACGCATCACCAGCCCGCTCATTCGCAACGACGCGGGCGAGCTGATCCCGACGAGCTGGGAGAACGCGCTCTCGGTGGCGGCCGCGGGCCTCCACGGCGTCAGCGAGCGGCACGGGCCCAACGGGCTGGGCTTTGTCAGCTCGTCGCGCTGCACGATGGAGGAGAACTACCTCGTGCAGAAGCTATCGCGGGCGGTGTTCAAGACGAACAACATCCATCAATGTGCAGCGACATGACACGCTCCGACGGTGGCCGGTCTGGTCACCACCTTCGGAGCGGGCGCGATGACGAACTCGATCGGGGAGATCCGTAACGCGGACTTCCTGTTCGTGATCGGGAGCAACACGAGCGAGGCGCACCCGATCATCGCCATGGAGATGAAGCGGGCGGTGCGGCGCGGCGCGACCATGGTGGTCGCGGACCCGCGCAAGATCTGGATGTCGACCATCGCGGAGAAATACCTCCAGCTGAAGCCGGGCTGCGACGTCTGGCTGCTGAACGCCATGGCCCACGTGATCTGCGAGGAGGGCCTCGTGGACGAGACCTTCGTGGCCGAGAACACCGAGGGCTTCGAGGCGGTGCGCGAGACCGTGAAGCGCTACTCGCCCGAGGCGGCAGAGGAGCACACGGGGATCTCTGCCGAGGACATCCGCTGGGTCGCGCGCAAGTACGCGACCACGGAGAAGGCCGGGATCTACTACACCCTCGGGATCACCGAGCACACGCACGGAACGGACAACGTCTACGCCCTCGCGAACCTCGTGCTCATGACCGGGCACCTGGGTAAGCCCTCTTCAGGGATGAACCCCCTGCGCGGACAGAACAACGTCCAGGGCGCCAACGACGCCGGCGCGACCCCGATCTTCCTCCCCGGTTACCAGCGTGTCGACGACCCCGAGGTCCACGCCAGGTACGAGGAGGCGTGGGGGACAAACATCCCCGCCGAGCCCGGGCTGAACCTGAACGTGATGATGAAGGAGGTGGGCAAGAGCATCAAAGGCCTCTTTGTCATGGGGGAGGACGTGGTCCTCTCCGAGCCGAACTGCATGGAGCTCGAGAAGGGCATGAACGCCGCAGAGTTTGTCGTCGTTCAGGATGCCTTCCTCAACGAGACCTGCCGCTTCGCGGACGTCGTGTTCCCTGCCTCGGTCTTCGCGGAAAAGGAGGGCGTGTTCACGAACTCCGAGCGCCGCGTCCAGCGTGTGCGCAAGGCGGTGGAGCCGCCCGGTGAGGCCCGTGAGGACTGGCGCATCCTGATCGACCTCGCCAACGCCAGCGGCGCGGACTGGTCTTTCGACTCTGCCTCTGACGTGTACGACGAGCTGGTGCGGGACGCGGATAAGTTCTCGGGGATCAGCCACGCGCGCCTCGACGCCACGGTGGAGCTCCCCAAGACGGGCCTCCAGTGGCCGTGCCCGACCCCGGATCACCCCGGGACGACGTTCCTCCATGAGGAGGGCATCCTGCGGGGCAAGGGGCTGTTCCAGGCGGTGGACTACCGCCCGCCGGCGGAGCTCCCTGATGAGATCTATGGCCTGCTGCTCTCGACGGGGCGGACGCTCTATCACTACAACTGCGCGACGCAGACCCGGCGCGAATCAGGGCTCGACGCCAAGCAGTCCGAGGCCTGGGTCGAGATCCACCCCCGTGACGCGAAGAAGCGCGGCATCGAGGACCGGGACATGGTCGAGATCTCGACGCGGCGCGGCTCGGTGCAGGTCAGGGCGCTCTACTCACGCCAGGTCCAGCCGCGTTGCATCTGGATGCCGCTGCACTTCTTCGAGGCGCGGGCCAACGTGATCACCAACGACGCGGGGGATCCGGTGACGGACACGGCGGAGTACAAGGTGTGCGCTGCAGAGGTCCGCAAGATCGAAGCGGGCGAGGCCCGTGAGGGCCTCTATCCGGGGACCTTCTACGGGATCGACGCACCCGTCTGAGTTTCCACCTGGGTCCCCGCATGGGGCCGGACCTGAGCCGGCGCGGCCCTGCGCTCGAGCTCGGGGCGGCCCGGCCCATGGCGGCCACCGCGGGCGCCGCCGCCCATCGGGCGCGGCTCCCCGGGGATCGCCGGAGGCTTCGCGCGGTCGGATCCATCCGCTGGGTCCATCCGCTGGATCAGTCGGCCGGGGCGTCCGTGTGCGCGAACTCCATCACCGCGCGCAGGATCGAGCGACAGGAGACCTGCCCAACGAACTTGCCATCCTTGACGACCGGGAAGCGGCGGCGGTGGCCGTCGATGAGCTGCTGGGCCACGTCCACGACGCTCAAGCCCACCTCCACCGACTCCACCTCGGCGGTCATGATGTCCGCCACCGTGCCACCGGCCTCGCCGTGGTAGGTGCCGCTCAGCACAGCCTGGAGGCAGTCCATCTCGGAGATCACCCCGACGACCTTGCCGTGGTCGTCGAGGACCGTGGCTCCAGAGATGCTGCGCTCGGTGAGCGCGCGAATGGCCTCGAAGATGTGGGTCTCCGGCTTCAGGGTCACCGGTGATCGGGTCATGTGATCCTCGGCTTCGACAGAACGCAGCATGGCGGACTCCTTGCGGTTTGAGTTGTAGGTGAGCTTCGCCGCTCGGCGCCGGCGAACACCTGATGCTAGGGCGCCCCGCGGCATATGGGCAAGGTGACCGCCCGGCAAGGGGTCGTGAGGCCGGTTTGGGCCGCGCCCTGGCGCGGAGTTCAGTCCCCTTCTCCCGAGGGCGTCTCGCCGCCGGGGGGGGGGAGGACGCGCAGCTGGAACACGTCCGGCCGGGCGTAGTGCCCGGACACGTCGAGGTCGAAGCGGCCGCGGATCACGGCGCCAGGGTCCACCTCGGCGACGAGGACGGCGTCCTCCTCGAAGACCGGCCCGGCGAGCACCTCGCCGAAGGGGTCGATGATGACGCTGCCACCTCGGATCAAGACCTCGTCCTGAGAGACGTCGCCGCCGCCCAGGTCCGGGTGAAGGTCGCGGCCACGGAGATGCTGGCAGGCGGCGAGGACGTGGCAGCGGCCCTCCACCGCCACGTGTCGCATCGTGGACTGCCACACCTCACGGTCGTCCACGGTCGGCGCGCAGTAGACCTCAGCGCCCCGCTCGTAGAGCGCGGCGCGCATGAGCGGCATGTAGTTCTCCCAGCAGATCGCCGCGCCGATCTTGCCCCGGGGAGAGTCGACGACGGTCAGCGTCGAGGCGTCTCCGCGGCCCCAGACGCAGCGCTCGAGGGCGGTGGGCACGAGCTTGCGGTGCTTCCCGCGGAGCTGTCCTTCAGGCCCGACGAACAGGACCGTGCAGTAGAGCGTCCCGCCCTCTCGCTCGACGACCCCGATGACCAGCTCGACGCCGTGGCGTGCGGCGATAGCGCCGAGGCGGTCGACCCCTGGGCCAGGCACCTCGATAGCGGCGCCGTGATAGCGCTCGAAGGCCGCGCGACCGGCGTCGCTACGGGTGCCGAGCTTCACCCCGAAGTCGACGCCCTTGGGGTAGCCGCCGACGAAGGCCTCGGGAAAGACGACGAGGGCCGCTCCATCTGCGGCCGCGCGGGCGGTGAGCTGATCGACTCGCTCGAGCGTGCCGTGGAGATCGAGGGCGGCCGGGGCCGCCTGGATAACGGCGGCCCGATAGGGGGTGTTGGGCATGGTGAGGAGCCGGGGGTCAGGCGAGCGCCTCGTGCCCGCGTGCCGCGACCTCGGTGCGCCCGATGAGCTGGCCGTCCTCGAGCAGGAGCGCGTGGGTGGCGAGGTTCACGGTGGGGCAAACGTGCCCGGGAATCAGCCGCAGCACGGCGCCGCGGGCTGGGCGCTGCCCATCCTCGGCCTCGAAGACCGTGTGTTCCTCGCTCTGTCCGGCGGCCTTCAGGTGCGCGTGACCGACGACCGCGGCGATCCTGTCCGCGCCGGTGCCCTCGATGGCCTTGGACCCGGCGTCGCAGGTCACGCGGTCCTTCCCGGGGAGACTCGCGACCCTCGTGAGGACCGTGGCGGCGAACTCGGCCTCGAGGTCGGGGAGCTGCTCGACGGACCGGAGGTCGTGGTAGACCACGGTCCCGGGAGAGACGCGGTGGACGGACCCTGGCAGCGTCGCGAGCCCGATGTGCTTGAGGGCCGCGGGGAAGGCGGGTGTCCCGGCGGTGATGACCTCTCGGGGGCAGAGGTCTGCCTCGCGGAGGGTCGCGGCGAGGGAGACGAGCTCGTCGTAGGAGGCGTGGATGAGCCGGGCGCGCTCTGTGAGGTCCGCCTCGTGTCGGTGACCGTCGTAGGCGTGCAGGCCTCTGAAGCGATCACCCGCCGCCCGCGCGATCGCCCGGATCTCATCGGCTGCACCGACCTCGATCCCGGTCCTCGCCATCCCGAGGTCCACGTCGATGAAGACTCCCACGCCAGGGGGGATCTCCGCGACCTGCTCGACGGACTCCGCGAGGGTGGAGAACTTGATGTTGGTCCAGTTCGTGGCCAGTTCGGTGAGACGGTCCAGGCCGCGTCCGTGGAGGTGGTGGGCGAGGAGGATGTCGGCAGAGGGGGTCGACTCGGCCTCGAGCACCCCGGCCAGGACGTCCGCCTCACGGGTTGTGGCGCACTTGAACCTCCGGATACCTGCCCTCGCGTACAGCGCCAGTACCTCGGGGATCTTGGCGGTCTTCACGTGGGGCCGCCAGCGCGCGGGTCCCGCAGTGAGGCGCAGGACGGCCTCGATATTCCGCCGCGCCGCCCCAAGGTCCACCAGTAGCGCTGGGGTGAGAATCCGGCCCTCGAGGTCAGGGTCAAGGGGGGCAGGGAGGGGGGCAGCCATGGAGGCGAGGGCGCGGTCGATGCCGATGCCCGCAGATATCCCCCATGGATACACTCGGCGCTCTGGACGGGATAGGGTTAGGACGAACGAATGCTGGACCACCGCACGACCCCGACCCTTCTTCTCGCCGGACTCGCTGGCCTCACCGCGGCCTGCGGCGGTGGGGGCGGGAGCAGCGGAGCGCCTTCCACGGCGGCGATCTTCGCCGGCCTGGACGCGTCTGCGTTGTCCCGTGCGCGGGTCACGCTAGAGGCCTCGGTGACCGGGGGCGAGGGCGTGACCTCGTTCGAGTGGCTCCAGCTGTCAGGCCCTCCCGTGTCCCTCGAGGCGGTGCCAGGCGGCCCCGCAGGCGCCATCAGCTTTCTGGCCCCAGACCGCGACGCGCAGCTCGAATTCGAGGCCAGCGGCATGTCGCAAGGCGGGTCCAAGCTGGCGAGCGACTCGGTGGTGATCACCGTCGACGCGCCAGGCTCCGCGCTCACTTCGTCCCTCCTCTCGACCATCGACCTTGGCGGTGGCGGGCGGGCGCTGACGTCGGCCTATCACGCTGCGACCGCGCGGGTGTTCATCATCGACCCCCTCCTCGGGGAGGTCGCCGTCTTCGACCTGACGGATCCCACCGAGCCGGTCTCGGTGGGCAGCATTACCGCCCCGCCCGCAGCGCCGGGCTACGTCCCAGGTCCGCCCCTCGACGTGGACTGCGGCGCCACGGGACCGGTGGTGGTCTCCTGGAGCGGAGAGACCACGGAGTTCCCCGGGCGCGTTCAGTTCACCGACCCCGCGACTCTCGTCCCCCAGCTTGCGATCTCGTCCTTCGGATCCAACCCGGTTGGGATCGACGTCACCCCTGACGGGGGGGTGGTGGCCGTGGTCTGCGCAGGGGACCCGCCCTTCTTCGGCGGCGGTGAGGGGCTCGGCTACGTGACGATCTACAAGGTGCCCGTCGGCGGACCTGCGCTGATGAATCCCACGACGGACATCGCCCCGATCCCCTTCACAGCCTTCGACGGGGACGAGGCTGCCCTCGAAGCGGCCGGCGCTCGGTGGTTTGAGCGCCCCAATCCCAACGCTCCCACCGTGGCCTCTCTGCAGCTCACGCCGAGGGCGGTCGCCCTGGGGGCGGACGGGACCCGGGCGTGGGTGGCCTGTCCGGAGAACGACGTGCTCATCCTCATCGACACGGTGGAGGAGCTCGCCACCGCGTGCCTGCCCCTCGACGACCGTGCGTGGGGGACGTTCGAGGCAGGCGCCTTCGCCCAAGGGCAGCGCATCGAATGGGACGCGCCGCCGGCTCAGCTCACCACCGCGGCCGGCGACGCCATCGAGGTCGGCGGGTTCACCGGGATCGCCGGGGCCACGATGTCCTCGATGTCCGAGGAGGGGCGCATCAGGGCGACGGTGATCGACGGCGCGGGGCCGCTCCTGGCGCCGGCGGACGTGGACGGCGACCTGTCCCTCGAAGTCCCGATGGTGGCCCCGGACCAGCAGCTTCAGCTACGGGTCGTCGAGCTCGATCCCCGGACCGGCGCCGTGACGCTCATCTCTCAGCTGCCGCTGTCCGGCGCTCAGGGCGCGGCGGTCACGGGGCGGCCGAGCCTCTTCGCGTCCTCGACGGGCCTCGCCTTCCAGGACGAGCCCACCGTGGACACCAGCGGCAACGAGGTGACCGCCTCCGCGCTCGGCGCACGCTTCGGCGGCGCGGCCGCGCTCCCCTCCGGCGGCTTCTGGCTCGCGGATGCCCGGCGCTGCGGCCTCTGGGAATTCGACCCAACAGGCGTCCTGGTCCAGCGCCTCGTCCCCGAGGGCACGCCGGCATCTCTTGGGACCGCGACCCTGCCCCCCGCCTACGCCGCGCGTCGGGCCAATCTCGACTTCGGCCTCGGGCGACGCTTCGGCGGGTTCGGCGCGCTAGCCCACGACGACGCTTCGGGTGTCCTCACGGCGGCCGCCCGCCTGCCCCTCGATCATCCTGATACGGCCTCGGACGCGACCTCCGCCTCGTCAGCGGTGATTCGCCTCCTGCAGGTCGACGCCGCGACGGGGGTCGCGGTTGGCGAGTACGCGCTCGTGTTGGACGCTTCTGATCACGCTGTTGAGGGGCTCTGCGTCTCGAACAGCGCGGCCTTCGCTGGCCTCGCGCTCCTGGAGGCCGCGGCGGATCCGGAGGGCTTCTGCGGCGTCTACTCCCTCGACCTGTCGACCGCGACCAACCTCCAGAGCCTTGCCCCGGCGGACTACGCCGCGGTCTCGAGCCAGCTGGAGGCGACCCCGCCGGATCAGCTCGGCGCGCTCCAGGTTCCGGTGACGCCGGTGGGCAAGGTGCTCCGCGCGGACCTCTCGGAAGCAGGCCTCGGCGGCAGCGGCCGCGCGAGCGGGCTCGCCTCGCTCGGGGATGACCTCGTGGTGACCTTCGATAACGGCGCGGGCCTTGACGAGGCGGCCGCGGCCCCCGGTAGCGGTGTCCTCTCGGGTGTCGGGGGGGCCTCGACGGCCTTCGCCCTGGTCAAGCTCGAGCCGGAGGGCGTCGACGCGTCGAGCGTGCCGGGCGCCTTCGATCCCAGGCCGCTCCCGGTGAAGGGGCTGATCCAGCCCCTGGACTTGGTGAGCTTCTCTCATCGCGGCGAGACCCGCCTGGCCCTCGCGAACGGCGGTCTGGCCCGGGTTATTCCGGCGGGCACAGGAGCCGGCTCCGATGAGCGAGAGCGCGTCATGGACCTCACGCTCGATACGCAGACGTTTCTCAATGCGCTCGAGCTCCAGCAGCCAGACGAGGCAGGAGACCTCATGGTCTCCACCGTGGGGGCGGACCCCGATGGGGACGGGCTGGTCAATTCGCTCCTGTCGTTCGGGGCGCGATCGATCGCTGTTCGCGACGCCGCGGGGGCAGAACTCTGGAGCTCGGGTCAGCGCCTCGCTGGCCGGGCCGCAGAGCTCGACCCGGCGGGGCAGCGGGCCGCTGCCACCATGAGCGGCCTCCGACCCGTCGCCCTGGCCCTCGGTGAGGCCGGCGGCGTGCGCTACCTCGCGGCATCCCTTGAGGGGCCGGGAGCCGTGGCCGCCTTCGACATGTCGAACCCCGCCGCGCCGGCCTTTGCGGGCTGGCTCACGGGGCCGCAGTCCGCTGGCGACGTCGAGGCGGCCGGTGACCTCTTGGTGGTCACCGACCCCGCCGCAGGGCGGGTCACGATCTTCCGCGTGTCGAGTCTCTAGAGCCCCAATCGATGGCCCATCGAGGGCCTGAGCTGCGCTGCGCTTCGGTCTGCGGCCCACATGTTGGCCCAAACACGGCGGCCATCGTCTCTGTCAGCGCCCGCTCTGCCATCGCATTGCGCTGCCCCTGGGGGCGGTGGTCCCCTGGTCGCCCGACGGCCCGAGAATGCTGTTCCCTTGGGCGCCCGTTGCCGGGGGGGCTCGACGCACTGACCCGCGGACGGAGGCTTGTCGGGAGATCTCTTCGAGCATGGGCAGTGCCGAGACGCCGAGGTGGACGGGGCAAGGCGGCCTTGCTCAAATCCTCCCATGCGGCCGCTCGTTGAAATCCTCCAGACGCCGGGGGGGGAGCGGGCTCTCAGGCTGCACGGGGAGCTCGCTCTCGATGACGCGTCCCGCCTGCGGCGAGACCTCGCCGCGGCCCTCGCGGACGGGCCGGTGGCGGTGCTGGACCTCGAGGGTGTGGACCGGATGGAGGGCGCCGCCGCGTCCGTGCTCGCTGACGCGCTCTGCGCCTCGGGGGCTCCTCCGCGGGTGGAGGGCGCAGCCGCAGACGTCGCCTCCATCGTCGATCTGTACTGGCGGGACTGCTCTCCCGAGGCGCAGGCGCCTCGCAGGAGGAGCGGCTTCCTGTCCGAGGTCGGCGAGGCCCTCCTTGAAACCGTGGGCACGCTCAGGAACATGCTGGCCTTCATCGGCCAGCTCTTCGGCGCGCTCCTCGCTGGGCTCCGCCGTCCGGCCTCCATCGAGTGGGGCGCGGTGGGGCGTCAGGTCGAACGGCACGGCGCAGACGGGCTCCCGATCGTGTGCGTGATCGGCTCGCTCATGGGCTTGATCACCGCCTTCCAGGCTGCCATTCAGCTGCGGAAGTTCGGGGCGGACGCCTTCGTGGCCGACCTGGTGAGCCTCTCTCTGACCCGGGAGCTCGCCCCCCTCATGACCGCGATCGTTGTCGCCGGTCGCTCGGGCGCGGCCATCGCCGCGGAGATCGGGACGATGAAGGTCTCGGAGGAGGTGGACGCGCTCCGGACGCTCGGCATCTGCCCGCACCGCTTCCTGGTCTTCCCGCGCATCTTCGCCCTCCTCCTCGTCCTGCCGCTGCTGACCCTCGCCGGGGATCTGGTGGGCATCCTCAGCGGGGCGCTGGTGGCGACCTCCACGCTGGAGATCGGCATGCGCAATTTCCTCATCTCGACCCAGGAAGCGTTGGTCCCCGCGGACATCCTCGGAGGCCTCCTCAAGGCGTCGGTCTTCGGCGTCTTCATCGCGGGGATCGCCTGCGAGCGCGGCCTCGCGGCGCGCGGCGGCGCCGAAGGGGTGGGGCGCTCCACGACGTCTGCGGTGGTGTCGATGCTCTTCTGGCTGGTCCTGCTCGACGCGCTCTTCGCCGTCTTCTTCAACGTCTGGGGAATCTACTGATGGCCTTGATCGAGTCGAGAGACCTGACGATCGGCTACACCAAGCCGCTGATGGAGCACCTGGACTTTGAGGTCGAGCGGGGGGATGTCTTCCTCGTGCTCGGCGGCTCAGGGACGGGGAAGTCGACGATGCTCCGGACCATGATCGGGCTCCAGCCTCCGCTCGGCGGCTCCATCGAGCTGGAGGGCGTGGGGGATCCAGCCGAGCTCGACGGGAAGCGTCCACGCTTCGGGGTCAGCTTCCAGGCGGGCGCGCTCTTCGGCTCCATGACCATCGCCCAGAACGTGGCCCTGCCCCTGGAGCAATGGACGGACCTCGACGACTCGACCATCCAGGGCATCGTGGCTGGAAAGCTGCGGCTGGTCGGGCTGGAGCCCGCCGCCAATCGCCTACCCTCTGAGCTCTCGGGCGGAATGCTGAAGCGGGCAGGGATCGCGCGCGCGCTCGCGCTCGAGAACGACCTGCTCTTCCTGGACGAGCCGTCGGCAGGGTTGGACCCAGTGACCGCTTCTGAGCTCGACGACCTCCTCCTGACCCTCAACCAAGCCCTGGGCCTGACCCTTGTCGTCGTGACGCACGAACTCGAGAGCATCTATCGCATCGGTACGCGCTGCATCCTCCTCGACCGGGATACGCGCGGCATCATCGCCGAGGGGGACCCCCGCGTCCTCCGGGACGAGAGCGCTGACCCGAGGGTGCGCGCGTTCTTTCATCGGGAGTCTGTGGCCAAGGAGGTGACCGCATGAGCGTCAATCGATCGAACGAGTGGAAAGTGGGCGCGTTCGTGGTGGGCGGTGTCGTGGCGGCGGTGGCCACGCTCTTCTGGCTCGGAGCCAGCCGCTTCAACACGGAGACCATCGAGCGCGTGACCTTCCTGGATGAGTCGGTTCAGGGGCTGGAGATCGGCGCGCCGGTGAAGGTGCGCGGGGTCACCATCGGCAAGGTCACCGAGATCCGGCTCGCGCAGGATCGTCGCCTGGTCGAGGTCCACGCGAGCCTCCGGGTGGAGGCCATGCGAGCCCTCAACGTGCTCGATAGCGACGACCAGGTGGACGACGAGCTCCCGGACGTGCCGATGGATCTGCGCTTCACCATGGCGTCCCAGGGGATCACGGGGATCAAGTTCCTCGAGGCGGACTTCTTCCCTCCGTCGGCGCCCATGATCGAGGTGCCGTTCGACCCGCCGCCGGGCTTCGTGCCGGCGACGCCCTCCACCTTGAAGAGCCTTGAGGACGCCCTGCGCGGCCTCGCCGACGACGTCCCCAAGGCGCTCGCGGACTTCAGGCGCCTCACGGCGACGGTGGATCGAAAGCTCAACGACCTGGATGCGGTGCGCCTGTCGACCTCGATCGCCAGCGCGGCCGAGGACCTGAGCAGCACCCTCGAGCGGGCGGACCCGACCAAGCTGATGGGGGAGACCGAGGCCATGGTTCGAGACCTACGTGCCTTTGTCGGGGACCTCGATCAGGCGCTGGTCCAGCTCACCGGCGCGGAAGGTGTGGTCGAGCAAGGGGCGGAGGACTTCCAGGGCCTCGTCGCCGACGTGCGAGCCCTCGTCGCCTCCGCGGGCGATACGCTCCAGTCGACCGAGGCGCTCCTCCAAGACGCGGACCTCGCCTCCACCACCGCCTCGCTCCGCGGCGCCGCGGACTCCACTAGCGCCCTGGCGCGGAGCTACGAACCCACCGGCGCCGAGCTGGCCGCGACCCTGGTCGAGGTGCGCCGGACGCTCAAGAAGATCGAGGAGCTCGCGGGCCTGATCGATCGGGACCCTGGCGTTCTCCTCCGCGGCCGCACCTCGGATCGCTCGCGCTGAGCGCCGCCAACGACCAACATGAAGCACTCACACTGGATTGTCGCGCCGCTCTTGCTGCTCACCACGGCGTGCCTGGACCTCAAGCCTGCGCCCGCGCCCCCGGTCCACTGGCTCGACCTCAACCCGCCCGCCGTGGAGATGGCGCCCACCGGTGAGGCGGCCAGCGCCGCGAAGCGTGACAGCGTGAGCCTCGGCCGCGTGTCCGCCTCCGAAGCCATCACGGAGCGCCTGATGCGGCGCACCGAGGCCCACGAGGTGCGCTATGACGACTACTCGCGATGGACGGAGGACCCCGCGGCGGTGACCCGTCGGGCTCTTGAGGAGGCTTTGTACCGGCAGCGGTCGCTGAGGCGCGCCTCGACGCTCCGCCTCGAGGTGGAGCTCGTGCGGCTCGAGATCGAGAGCGACGGCCGGCCGGCGGCCGTCGTGACGCTCATCGCGTTGGCCGAGGACAGCGGCGGCGTCCTCGTGGACCGCCGCTTCGAGGGCCGGGCAGAGGTGACGGTGGAGGGTCCTGCGGGTGAGGCAGCGGCCGCCTCGGCCGCTCTCGCGGCCGCCGTGAGCGACGTGGCTGACGAGGTCGTGGGGAACTGATCAGACGCCATGGCGAAGCTCTACTTCAACTACTCCACCATGAACGCGGGCAAGTCGACCGTGCTCCTGCAGGCCGACTACAACTACCGCGAACGCGGCATGAGCACGCTCGTGATGACCGCGGCCCTCGACGACCGCGGCGGCGAGAGCCGCGTGACGAGCCGGATCGGCATCGACACCGCCGCGCGGACCTATCGCCCGGGCGAGGACATCTTTGCCGTCATCGAGGGGGAGCTCAAGGAGCGCGGCGCCGCCGACCCGATCGCCTGCGTGCTCATCGACGAGGCGCAGTTCCTGACGCCCGAGCAGGTCTGGCAGCTGGCGCGGGCCGCCGACGACCTGGGCGTCCCGATCATGACCTACGGCCTCCGGGTGGACTTCCGCGGGGAACCCTTCCCTGGCTCCGCGGCGCTCCTCGCGCTCGCGGACTCCATGCGCGAGATTCGCACGATCTGCCACTGCGGGCGCAAGGCCACCATGGTCATCCGCAAGGACGGCGCAGGCAACGTGATGACCACCGGCGAGCAGGTCCAGATCGGCGGCAATGAGACCTACCTGTCCCTCTGCCGGCGGCACTGGAGGGAGTCCTTCGAGGGCCGCTCCGACGAGAGCGAGCGATAGGCGCCGCCGCCCTTCGGTGGGGTATGAAAGCGCCCGGGCCCGCGGGACGCCCCTGAGGGCGACCGCGGACGCGGGCGGTGAGGAGCTTGGCTCTCTGTCTCTCCCCTACTGGAAGAGGATCTCGATGGCCTCGGTGAAGTTCGAGCTGGGGAAGCCGAGCAGCTGGTCGCGGTACCAGGACTGGAAGTTCCAGGTCTCACCCGCGGTGACCCCGACGAAGCCCGTGGGCTGGGGCACGGCGGTCAGGTCCAGCTGGAGCGAGTAGGTCCCAGAGGGGCCCGAGCTCAGGATCGAGCTGATGTAGCGACCGATGTTGCCGCCGAGGCACAGGTCCCCGGTGCTCCCGCCGGCATTGGCGATGAAGCCCTGGGTCTGGGAGGTGAGGAAGTAGCCGACCGTGTTGGCGGGCAGGGACTCGATGGTCAGCGTGACGTCGTTGTCCGCCACCAGCTCGCTGCCTTCGGCAGTGATCGTCGCCGGGTTGCCGGTCGAGTTGGGGGTCGCCGGGTCGCAGTAGACGGTGCCGACGGCGCCGCAGTCGATGGCGCGAACCGTGAGGGCGTCAAGGCCAGCCTCGACGATGCTCTGCGGGTTGTCATCGTTCACGGTGAAGCGGAGCAGCATCTGGGCGCCAGGCGTGACGCCGGCGGCGAGGAAGTCCGCCTCGGTAAGGACAGAGGTGCGCCAGTTGGAGCCGCCGTCCGTGTCATGGCGCGTCACCTCCGCGAAGGCGCCTCCGGCAGAGCTCGCCTCAACGAGCATCTGGTCGACGCCGTTCGCGTCCGTCAGGCGCAGGTAGTAGGCGTAGCTCAGGAACGAGCCGGGGTTGCTCAGGTCGATGGTGGGGGAGAGCAGCTGCACCGCGCCAGCGTCGACGTCGGTGTTACCCGTCTGGTTCTGGGTCAGGTAGCAACGGCCGGAGCCGTCGTAGTCGGACGCGGGGTCGTAGGCCCAGTTCGGGTCGTTCACCGGTACGCCGCGCTCCCAGTCACCGGAGCTCGCGCCGAGGTTGGCGGTGGTCCAGCCCTGGTTGGTCTCGAAGTCGTCGGCGAAGAGCACCGTCTCGATGCCGCCAACGGCGGTGTAGAACTCGTTCGGGGCGCCGGAGGGGGCCGCCGTCGAGCCGACGCCGGCGACGTCGATGTCGAACCAGTACTCGACCGTCAGGCCGCACTGCACCGCGGGGATATCGGCGACGAAGGCGCCGCTCCCCATGGGGGTCATGGGGACCTGCGTCGGGGTCGTCGCGCCCATCAGCCGGTAGCTCATGGTCGCGGACCCGATCGAACCGACGACCGCCTGGATCATGGTCTGGGTGGGCGAGAGGTCGGAGACGACCTCGGGCGCGGTGACTTGGACCTCGAAGATGGCGGGGTTGCAGCTCTCGGAGGCGCTGGTCAGGAGCGCCGCGGCCTCGGGGTGGAAGTAGGTGGTGATGTTCCCGGTGCCGCCGCTGCACAGGTGGCAGTAGCTCATGATCGTGCCCATGTTCGAGCAGACCTGGGAGGTCTGGCAGCTCCCGAAGTAGCCGCTCGGCGCGCACTCGTCGAGCGGCGGGCAGAAGTCGTGGGTG
>CALLKX010000045.1 GCA_938083085.1 uncultured bacterium | reverse complement strand
ACCGCCACGGCGATGGAGCCGTCGGGGTTCTGCACGGCGGTGGCCATGAGGTCGTCGTCGTGGCCGTCGATGGCGATGCGCTTTGCGCCGGGGCGCATGAAGCGGCTGAAGTGGGCCACCGAGTAGTAGAGCGGCGAGTAGTACACGTGGTCTCGGCCGCTGTCGACCATCACCGGCGCGAGGCAGTAGTTGCGTACGTGGTTCGGGCCGCCGCGGGTGTCGAGCACCATGTTCCAGTCGATCCAGCCCACCAGCCCCTGGTTGAGGCCGCCGATCAGGTCGCGGGTGTAGCGGTAGAAGGGGCGGTACGGCGGGTGGGCCGGCTTGTCCTCCTCGGGCGCCCAGATGAAGCCCCAGTCCGTGGCGGCGGGGCGCCAGTACCAGTCGTCCTCGAGCCAGCAGCCCACGGGCTCGTCGTCGCCCATGGCGTCGATGCAGCCCTCGGAGTGGAGGATGGGCGTGTTCGGGAACTTCTCCTGCACGTGGGTCAGCGCCTCGCCGCCCACGTCCACGGTGCTCTGGTACCAGTGCACCGCCATACCGTCCACGAAGGACGCCGCGCGCTCGTCCCCGAGGATGACGTTGGCCCACTCGATCATCTCCTCCTCGCGGTTCTGGTCGTACATCCAGAGGGTCGTGTCGAGGCCGGACGCCGCGAGGGCCGGGCCGAGGTGGTCGGCGATGAACATCCGCATCTGCTCGGCGTTGAAGTGCAGGCTCTCCCAGTTGCCGCCGTTGCCGAGGGGCTCGTTCTCCGGGGTGATCCCCCACACGGGGATCCCCTCCGCCTGATACGCCTTCAGGTAGCGCACGATGTAGTCCGCAAAGGTCGAGTAGTGCTCGGCCTTCAGCTCGCCGCCGTGCCACCAACCGTTGTCCTTCATCCAGGGCGGCGCGGTCCACGGAGAAGAGAGCACCTTGAAGCTCGCGCCCTCCACCTTCTGCGCGTCCTTGATCATGGGCAGCAGGTAGTTGCGGTCCGGCTCGATGGTGAAGTGCTCGAGGGCCACGTCATCGGGGACCGGCGCGTAGCTGTAGTGCTTGACCGAGAAGTCGCAGCTCCCGATGTGCGTGCGGGTCAGCGAGTAGTGCGCGCCCTCGGGCGAGAAGTACGCCTTCAGGACCTCGTTTCGCTTCCCGGCGGAGAGCTCCGTGAGCACCTGACCGCTGGCCTCGGTGAACGACCCGCCGATGCCCTCGAGGGTCTGGAAGGTGGTCGAGGGGTCCAGGGTCAGGCGGCGCGCCCCGTCCGCGGCCGGAGCTGCGGAGACCTCCACCAGCTTCAGCCGGTCGCCGCCTCGGGTGGTCTGGAAGAGCTCAACGGAGGAGATCCCGCGCGGCGCGGGAGCCGCCTTCGCCACCTGCTGCTGGGGGCCTACCGCGGCGCAGGAGAGGGTCAGGGCGAGGGCGAGGGGGGAAATAGCGGTCTGCTGCATGGCGGAGGGGGTCTGTGGCGCGTCTCGGAGGTCGCGGACGCTAGTCCTGACCGATGGTTGCCGGCCACGAGAGAGTCCGGGAGCGCGTCCAGCACAACCCCCAGCCCCATAAAGGAATCCTCCCCAAGTCGGCGACCGCGGTGTACGGTCACATGCATGAAGCGACTCATGGCTATCACCACCGCAGGCGTCCTCACCCTCGCCCTCTCGGTCCTCGCCCTCCAGGGCATCGACCAGGCCTCCGCCAGCCCCGCGCCGGCGGCTGGCGGCGAGGCGAGTTGCTGCAGCGAGGGCGGCTGCTTCGACAGCGCCGCCTGCGGCGACGAGGACACCCTCTGCCCCGCGGGCCCCGACTGCTTCGCCCCCGACGTCTGCTTCGATGAGGACATGGTCTGCCCGGCGGACGAGCCGGCCGCGGCTCAGGTCGCCGACGAGGCGTGCACCAGCGCCTGCTGCTCCACCAAGGCCACCGACGCTTGAGCCGACGCGGCGCGCGGCGCGGATGCCTCGTGCTCGCGGCGCTGCTCCTGCTGCTCTATCCAATCAACGCCGCCGTCTACTCGGGCTGGGGCGGGGGCGGCGTCTCGTGCCGCCTCGAACACGGGCGGCTTCGGATCACGCGATCCGATCGAGAGGTTCGCGAGACGTTCTACATCGCGGGCAACTCCGAGCCCCTGCGCCTCGAGCCCGAGTGGCGACGGCAGGGCCCCGGGGACTGGGAGGTCCAGATCCCCCTGTGGCTCCCCGCGGCAGCCGCGATCGCCGCGGCCCTGGCGTTGCGCGCCCGCGAGGCCCGCGCCTGACGCCCTCAGGCCGCGACGGCGGCGTCCGCCGCAGCCGTCCGTCCGCGCAGGAACACCCGCACGGACTCGGTCTGGAGGAGCCCTGCGGCGCTGTAGTTGCGCAGTCGCTGGAGGGAGCTCTCGCTCAGCTCGACGCCACGCTTGAGGATCACCTGGCCGCCGCCCATGGCGCGCAGGTCCTCCGCGAGGATCATCCCGGTCTGGAGCTTCGCGATCGGGACCGCCTGGAGCGTCGAGCGATGAAGCTCCGCCCCCGCGGTCGCCACGGCGTGCACCGTCCGCGCGTCATGACCGCGAGTCGGGTCCGCGAGCGCCGCCTGCGCCTGCTGCGGCTCCGCCCCCAGCGCGATCAACTCCTCGTAGTCGGTCGCTGCACGAAGCAAGCGGGCCGCGACCTGTACCGCCACGTCGGCGGTTCCGTCACTGGCGGCGCCCGGCGCGATCATGGCCGCCACGGTCTGGAGGCGCGGGATCTTGGCCACCAGCCGGCAGGCCAGCTCGGGGTGCCCCTCCAGCATGCGCTCCTGGTCGGCGGTCAGGGGCTGGCCCGTGGCCGCTCGCTCGACGACCACATCCGGGATCGCCACGAAGCCCAGCTGGGAGAGAAGCGAGGCCGTCTCGAGCTCCCATGTGGACTCCAGTCCGAGCTCTCGGGCGGCGGCTGCGACGAGGCGCTGCACGCGTCGTGACCGCCCGAAGGCGGCCGGGTTGTTCAGGGCCATCACCTCGACGAGCACCTCGACGGCGCCCTTGACCGTGTTCCGCATCAGGTCCCTCTCGGCGCGACGCAGGCGATACTGCTCCGCGGCGTCGCTGACGACCTTGCGGAAGAGGGCCGGGTCGCAGGGCTTCATGAGGAAGCGGAAGATGCTGCCTCGGTTCACCGCCTCCACGGCGGTCTCGAGGTTCCCCTGGCCGGTGAGCATGACCCGACTCGTGTCGGGGTATCGCTCCGCCACCTCGCTCAGGAACTCCGCGCCGTTGACCTTCGGCATCTGATAGTCGGAGACCACGACCGCGAAGGGGCCGTCTGCCTCGAGTCGCTCGAAGGCCTCCTCCGGGCTGCTCGCGCAGACAAAGTCGAAGGACTGTTGATGCATCCGGCGGAGGCCGCTGGAGACGAGGGGCTCGTCATCGACGAGCAAGACGCGGGCTTTGGCGGGGCGGCTCATGGAGGCTCTAAGGGTGGTTCGAGACCGGGCGAGGTGTGAGCCCATGCGCTGCTGGGGGCCCTCCTTCGTCCACACCCGCCGGTATCGTCAGGGATAACCCCTACCCATTAGGGGGATCTTGATCCCATCGAACACGGGTCTCGATTCCGACCTCGCGCCGCCGAGACGCCGGGGTAGAGGGCCCGCGGCTCCGCCGCCAGGGGCTCAGCGCCCGGCGTTGTCGAGCACGGAGTTCATGACCCCGAGCCCGCTCAGCGCGCTCCACTGGAGGAGCACGATGAGCACAGCGCCCAGCATGCAGCCTGCCAGGTGCGCCCGGCGAACCCCGGCAGGGGCGCTCCGGCTCTTGCGATAGAGGCCCACCAGGACCACCGCGAAGCCCAGGTGAATGACGGACATGACCACCACGAGCACCGTCGCGGGCGCACGGTCCACCGGAGGGCCCTCGATCTTTGGAAATGAGAGCGTCACCAGGCCGTAGATCGACAGGACGCGCACCAGCACCGCATAGACGATGAGCGCGAGGAGCGGGCCCGGGATCACCGGGGCGAGCCGAGGCTGTTGGGCGCCGAGCTTCATGGTCGAACCCTACCCCCCCTCTCCCTGGCCGTCGACCCGCCACCTTCCCCTGACAGCAGCCCCCTAAGCTTGGACGGGTCGCCTGCCGACCTTGGCCCCCCTTCGCCCGAAGTACATGCCCAACCCAGCCGCTCGACCGACCCCTTCCACCGATCGCATCGAGTTCCTCGATGTGCTCCGCGGGATCGCCCTCTTCGGCATCCTGCTGGTGAACCTGCCGTTCCTTGGCCTTCCCTTCTCCGAGGCCGGCAACGCGCCGAGCCTCTGGGCCATCGATGAAGCCAGCGGCGGGTCCGCCGCCTGGACCGCCGCTCTCATCCGCGCCCTCGCGGAGAACAAGTTCATGGGGCTGTTCTCCCTGCTCTTCGGCATGGGCCTCGCGCTGCAGGTGGACCGCGCGGAGGCGAGGGGCGTGAGCCCCGCGTCGTTCTACCCACGACGCCTCGCGGTGCTCGCCGCCTTCGGCGTGCTCAACGGCGTCTGCATCTTCTTCGGGGACATTCTGCTGCCCTATGCCGTCGCGGGAACGGCGCTCTTCCTGCTCCGCCGCTGCTCGCCCCGCACGATGCTCTGGATCGCCGGGGCCTTCCTCGCCGTGGGGGTCACGCTCTCGGTGCTCTTCGAGGGCATCTACGTCGACGGCTCCAGCGGCAGCGATGGCGAGCGCGCGCTGGATCAGGCGCTCGCAGAGGGCACCTTCCTCCAGGGCTCCGCCGCCCGCGGCCAGGTCTACGTCCTCTGGCTCTTCCTCTCGTCGATCATCGCCTTCAACTGGCGGATCATGGCCCTGTTCCTGGTGGGCGCGGCGCTGCTCCGCCGGGGTTGGGCGAACCCCGAGGCACGGCACCTCCATCAACGACTGGCGGTGATCGGCCTGGCGGTTGGCCTCACCATGGAGGGCGCGTCCCTCCTCCTCCACGGACGGGGGGACCTCCCGGTGGGCCTGAGGGTCGCCGACGTGCTCCTGCACCAGTTCGGCGGCTTATCCCTCTCTGCGGGCTACGCTGGCCTCGTCGCCATCTGGTGCGCGAGCCCTCTCGCGACCGGCCTCCGCCGCTCGATCGCCGCCACAGGGCGCATGGCGCTGACCAACTACCTGGGCCAGAACATCATCGCGGGCCTGATCTTCTACGGGCACGGCGCGGGTCGTCTGGGTGACTTCTCCCGCCCACAGCTCGTGGGGCTCGCGGCGCTCATCTTCAGCGTCCAGGTGGTGCTCAGCACCCTCTGGATGGCCCGCGCGAGAGGCGGTCCCTTCGAGCTCCTCTGGCGGCGGCTGACCTACCCCAGGCGCAGGCCCGCGGAGACCGACGGCTAGCGGTCGAGGATCCGGTCGAAGAGCAGCTCACCGAACGGAACGGGGTGCTCCATCTGGGGCAAGTGTCCGCAGGCGTCGAAGAGGTGGACCTCCGCACGGGGAACCCGCTCCTCGACGAGCGCCCGTGCTTGCTCGTATACGACCACCCCGTCCTGCCGGCCCCAGACCATGTGGACCGGATAGTTCGCGGCCTGGATCGACCGGTGCTCCTCTTCCAACGGACGGCTCGAAGACCACGTGGACAGCAGCGCCCGGGCGAAGCCCTCATGGCGGGCCCACGGCCGACACCTCTCGGTCCAGTCAGGGAAGGCTCCTGGGTCGAAGAAGTCAGCGGCCTGACCCTCCGCCCACGTGGCCAGCACCTCCGCCTCGAAGCGCTCGACCTGCTCGGGCGTGGGCGGGGTCGGATCCGGAGCTGCACCATCGCCCGGTGAGAAGGAGCCCGGGCTCACCAGCACCAGGGTCCTGATGCGGCCTGGCTCCAGCGCCGCGACCCGGATCACCACGGGCCCCCCCATGGACAGCCCGGCGAGGTCCACGGGCCCGTCCACGCCGAGGTGGTCCAGGAGCTCCAGCACCTGACCCGCGAACAGGTCCACGTCGTAGGCCACGTCGGGGTTGCTGCTGTGACCACGACCGTAGAGATCGAGCCGCAGCACCGGTCGGCCCCTGCGCACCGCCTCTTCAAAGGTGGGGTCCCAGATGAAGGAGGGGACCGAGAACCCGTGCACGAGCACGAGCAGCGGGAGGTCCGTCTCGCCCAGCGCCGGACCGGAGAGTTCGTAGTAGCAGTGCCCGTGGGTGAGCGGCGCGAAGGACCCCGTGGTCACGCCCGAGCGGTAGGCCGCGTCCTTCGTGATCCACTCGCCGCCGGCAGGCGCCGGGATCCCAAGCGGCTCCGGCTCGCCGCACGCCGCCATGAGCGCGAGGAGCAGGCCCGCGAGGGCGCGTTGACCGAGGTGAGGGGTCCGTGGACGAGAGCAGATTCGAGATGACATGTGACGGCGGGGGACGCAGGCAACGGTCCCTCTGGCGGGCAATCACGCGACCCGCGCCGGGCGACCGGTTGGGACACTTGTAGCACCTGCCGGCCAGGAGCCGCCAAGGGATCCCGCAGGCGCAGACTCCTCGCGGGGCCAGATCCGGCAGGATGGAGGCGCCCCGGTCACGGGGCGTCATGGATCAACTCTGGGTACAAGCGCTCTTCTGGGGAGCGGTCTCCGGCGGCGCTCTCGTCATTGGCGCCGCCATCGGGTTCCTCGTGCGCGTGCCCAAGACCGTGGTCGCCGCCGTCATGGCCTTCGGCAGCGGCGTGCTCATCTCGGCCCTCTCGTTCGAGCTCATGGAGGAGGCGTTCCAGGAGGCGGGGACCGGCGCGGCGGCGGTGGGGTTCCTCGCGGGCGCCGGGCTGTACGCCGGCGCCAACGCGCTCCTGGCAGCGCGCGGCGCCAAGCAGCGCAAGCGCTCGGGGGACCGCCAGCCCAGCGAAGAGGAGCAGTCGGGCAGCGGCGCCGCGATCGCCGTGGGCGCGCTGTTGGACGGCATCCCCGAGTCCATCGCCATCGGCCTGAGCATCCTCCACGGCGGCGCGGTGAGCGTGGCCACCGTGGTCGCGATCTTCCTTTCGAACCTCCCCGAGGGCCTCTCCAGCTCCGACGGCATGAAGCGATCGGGGCGCTCGGCGGGCTACGTCTTCGGCGTCTGGACCGCCATCGCCGTGGCCTGCGGGCTCTCCTCCCTCGTGGGCTACCTGGCCTTCGACGGGGTGTCCCCTGCTGTCGTCGCCGCCACCACAGCCCTGGCCGCGGGCGCCATGCTGACCATGATCGTCGACACGATGATCCCCGAGTCGGTCGAGGGCACAGGGAGCCGGGCGGGGATCTACGCCGTGCTCGGGTTCCTCTTCTCGTTCACCCTGAGCCATCTGAACCCCTGACTCCTGAGGCCTCTCGCGAGCCGAGGCCCCGGGTGCAGCGAGAGCCCTCGCGCAGGGGCTCCGGGTGCAGCGAGAGCCCTCGCGCAGGGTCCCCGGGTGCAGCGAGTGCCCTCGCGCAGGGACCAACGGGAAGCAACAGGTTCCCCAAGCAGGTCGCGCGCACCGAGCCCCAATGAAGGCGCCCCCCACGACCGGAGTCGCAGGGGGCGCTTCAGGGACGGAGCGAAGCTCCGCCACCCCGGACGATCACTGGAACTGGATGCGCAGAGCGTCGGTCATGTTCGACACCGGACCCGAGGAGCTGCCGTCCCGGTGCCAGAACTGGAAGAACCAGGTGTCGCCCGGCTGCACAGCCATGGGCCCGGTGGGGCGCGGCATCTGATCCAGGTTGATGGTCAGTGAGACGAGGCCGAGGAGGCCGCTGTTCTGCACCTGACCCGGCCCGATGTAGCGGCCGATATCCCCCAGCACGCACAGGTTCCCCTGGCTCCCTGCGGGGTTCGGGAGGAACCCCGGGGTCATGGAGGTGAGGAAGTAGCCGAACTGGTTCGAGGGCAGGGACGAGCAGAAGAGGACCACGTCGTTCTGCGCCGTCACCACCGAGCCGCTGGCGGAGATCTCACCGGGACCGCCGGTTGAGTTCGGGCTGGCGGGCGAGCAGTAGGTCTGGCCCAGGAAGTACGGCTTGTAGCCGAAGTTCTGGTCCGTCAGTTCCTCCCCGCAGCTGAGCGTGACGGCGAAGGCACCCGGGGTGTTCACACCATCGGGGTCGAAGGTCGGCGTGGCCCCGAAGGGCAGGCCGGAGGGGAGCACCTCAACGGCGAAGTCGCCGCCGGCGAGCGCCGAGAACTCGTAGCGACCGTCCGCGTCCGTGGTGGCCACCCCGACGACGCTCCCCGATTGGTCATCGACGAGGCGCAGGCTCACGCCCTCCAGGCCGTACTCGAGGTTGTCGATCCCGTCTTCGTTCTCGTCCGCCCAGACGCGGCCGGCGATGGCGCCCTTCCTGGTGAACTCCCACTGGTCGACCTTGAACTCCGCGGGGAGGCCGTTGAGGCTCACCAGCGCGAAGACGACGTTGACCATCTGGCCATTGCCCCCCGCCCCGGTAGGCGTGGGATCCCAGATCCCGTTTCCGCCGGTGTGGTAGCTGTTGTCGTCCGTGAACTCGGAGAGCGGAATAGAGACCTTCTGCCAGCCCGCGCCGCTGACGATCTCTGTCCCCGTGGCGGCGATATGCAGCTCGTACTGGAACTCGTCGTCCGCGCCGTCCGGGACCGAGGGGATGACGTTGTCGCCGTTGTCATCGTCCTGGAGGTTGATCTCGATCACGAGGTCCAGGCTCGACTTGGGCTTGATCCAGAAGTCGAAGTGGGTGGCGTTCGAGAGGTCGAGGGGGAAGGTCCGACCGAAGCCACCAAGGAACCCCGGCGTGTTGAAGAGGTTGCCCCAATTCGCGTCGAGGGACTGGCTGCCGGCGACCGGAGGGTGATCGCCGACCTCGTTGCTCACCTGTCCGCCTGCGGAGGGCCCGCCGAACGTGAAGTAATCGGACGCGGGGTCCGCGAGCTCCATGTCGTCGAAGACCTGGGCGCAGGCGTTGGGGTTGGAGACGCCCTCCTGGAAGACGCGGACGTAGTCGACCTCCATGGTGGCGGGGAATTGGGTCGAGCCGTTCGGCGCCCCCGGCCAGTTCCCGCCAACAGCGAGGTTGAGCAGCATGTGGAACCGCTGGTTAAAGGGCGCCGGGTAGGCGCCGCCCGAGCTCCACCATGAGGTCTTCGTACTGTAGAGCTGGCCGTCGAGGTACCAGCGCATCTCGGTCTCGTCCCACTCCACGGCGTACTCGTGGAAGTCATCCACGAGGTTGCCGAAGGGCACGGTGCGGGCGCCGCCGGAGTAGGCGTTCGCGGGGTACTCGCCGCCGTAGTGGATCGTGCCGTAGACCGTGCGGGTGTCGTTCCCGAGGTACTCCATCACGTCGATCTCGCCGCTGGCCGCCCAGCCGCCGAACACGTAGTCCGTGGGGAGCATCCAGAAGGCCGGCCAGAGTCCCTGACCCGCGGGCATCTTCGCCCGCATCTCGAAGCGGCCGTAGGTGAAGTCCGCCTTGTTCGCCGTGCGCAGCCGCGCCGAGGTGTACTGAGCGCCGCCGAAGTTCTGCTGGCGCGCGGTGATCTTGAGCGTGCCGTTGGAGACCGTGGCGTTCTCCGCCCGGTAGTACTGCAGCTCGTTGTTGCCCCACCCGCACAGGTTCGGGCACCCGTTACCGACCATGGGCTCCCACTTGGTGAGGTCGAGGGTGTTGCCGTTGAACTGATCCTCCCAGACCAGCTGGTACTGGGCCGAGGCGAGACCCGGCACCGCGGCGGCAATGAAGGCGAGGGCGAGGCGGCGGAGGAGGGGCGAGCTCATGATGAAAGGGTACCCGTGACGGCGAGCGCGTGAGGGGACGAGGTCTGACAGGCGAAAGCCTGTCGCAGCCACGCCTTTGGAAGGACGAAGCTGAGACATCGAGGGGTCCACGAACCCACGCTGAACCCGCGCGCTGCGTCCAATTGTCCCACCCCACCCGGGCGCGCGGCCCTCGGGCGGCGTGATCGGCGGCGGGGACCCGTTGGCTGGGCGTCGTCGCCCGACCCACTCCTTCCCCTTGATCCGCCCACCGACCCACTGCGACGGCCAGGGCAGCAGAGGCGAGGAACGTGGCGGTGCGCGTGGGGTCTCCGGACGAGGAACGGGGGACGCTCGCCGGAGTCTAGGAGGGGCGCCAGGATCCGCAGGGGCAAGGTGTCGAAGTGGATCGGTCGAGGCCACGAGTGGAAGACGGTCACACACAGCACGGCAACGGGCCTGGCGCGCCAGCTCCCTCCGGACACGACTTGGCCGCCGCCTCGGAGATGTTCAGGCCCACTTCGTTTGGGATCACACTCGGCCATCATGGAGGCACGCAAAGGCGAACCAATCGGCGCGCCACATTGGCTGGTCAGGAAGCCCCTCCTCCTCCTGGACAGCTGGCAGAATCGCGCCATGTTCTTGCTCGCCTGTGCCGCACTTCTCCTTCCGACCGCCCTCCCCGACCTCGACCGGGCCGCCAGCCCTCTGACGCCCCGTGAGCAGCGAGAACTCGGGGTCGGTACCTGGGTCCCCGACGTCACATGCGCCGGACTCGAAGGAGCCCCCTTCAACTGGCGTGACGTCGCCGGAGAGAAGGGGACGGTGCTCGCGCTGACCAGCGTGACGTGCCCCGTGGGCCAGAAGCTCTTCCCGGAACTCGCGCGGACCGAGGCGTGGGCGAAGCAGCTCGGCTTCGGGTTCGTGCACGTGGGCGTGCAGGGCCTCGACGACACGGCCGCCCTGGGGGCCCACGGCGAACGCCACGGCCTTGAGGCTCCGATCGTCCAGGACACAGATGGCGCCCTGGCGCGCGCCCTCGACGCCCGAACGACCACCGAGGTCTTCGTCGTCGATGCGCGCGGCACCCTGCGCTACCGCGGCGCGGTCAACGACCAGTACGGCATCGGATTCGCGCTGCCCGCGGCGCGCCAGCACTACCTGCGCGACGCCCTCGTCGCCCTCGCCACCGGCCGTGAGGTCGAGGTCCCTGCGACCACGGCTCCGGGCTGCGTCATCGAGCACGAGGGCGGGGACGCACAGGAGGGCGGCGATGTGACCTACGCCCGCGACATCTCTCGCCTGCTCCAGCGGAGCTGCGTCGAGTGCCACCGCGAGGGAGGGGTGGCCCCCTTCGCCCTCGACACCTTCGAGGCGGTCTCGCGGCGCGCCTCGATGCTGCTGAGTGTGATCGACGAGGGGTTGATGCCGCCCTGGTTCGCCGCGCACACAGGCGGCGGGAAGAGCCCCTGGGCGAACGATCGGTCGCTCCTCCCCGGTGAGCGCGAGCGGCTCGCACGGTGGATCGAAGCGGGTAAGCCGGAGGGCGACCGCGCACACCTGCCCCTCGCGCGCCGTCCGAATGACGCCGCGTGGGCCCTCGGGGAGCCGGACGCCATCTTCAGCATGCCGCGCGCCTTCGAAGTGCCGGCCGAGGGGCGCGTCGACTATCAGTACTTCGCCGTCCCCACGGGTCTCGAGCAGGACGCGTGGATCGACGCGATCGAAGTACGCCCCGGCTCGATCGACGTCGTGCACCACGTGATCGCCTACGCGCTCCCCGCAGAGGCGTTCAAGAACGGTCGCTTCAAGCGGTGGGACCTGCTCGACGAGCGCCGCGGTTTCTTCGCGGCATGGGCGCCTGGGGCCGAGCCCGCCAGCTACCCCGAGGGGCACGCTCGCCTCCTCCGCGCCGGTACGGTGCTGATGTTCGAGCTGCACTACACGCCAACCGGAACCGCCCGGACGGACCGGTCGGCCGTCGGTGTGCACTTCGCGTCGACCGATCCCGAGTGGCGTCCCGCGCACGTCGTCCGAACCGCGGGGATCAGCAACCGGAGCTTCCGGATCCCCGCCGGCGCCGAAGGCCACGCGGACTCTGCCGTCGGTATCGCCGTGCGCGACCTGCGCATCACCTCGTTCATGCCGCACATGCACCTGCGGGGCAGGTCATTCCAGTTCGACCACGTCACCGCCCGCGGCGAGCGTCGTACGGTGCTCGACGTACCTCGTTACGACTTCAACTGGCAGCTGGCCTACGACCTGAAGGAGCCGCTCGAACTCCGCGCGGGGGAGCGCATCGACGTGTGGGCGCTGTTCGACAACTCGTCGAAGAACTTCGCCAACCCTGCGCCGGACCGCGCGGTGAGGTGGGGCCCCGACACGGACGACGAGATGCTCATCGGCTTCGTGGACTACGTGCTGGCCAGCGAAGACCCGACGCTGGCCCCGGACGACCCACAGTTTGTTGTGCTGGAGCCACGCGTCCAACGCCACCTCAAGGGCATCGCCGACAAGAACGGGGGCGTCGTCCCGCGGACGGAGGTCCCGCAGAGCTCGCGCGAGAGCTTCGACAAGCTCGACTTCGACGGAGACGGCAAGCTCGTGGCCGAAGAGCTCACGACCCTCGGCGACTAGCCCGGTTCCGACCGAAGGCGCCTCGCCGAGCACCGCGCCCACCACGTCCTCCACCGGGGGCCCGGGGGCCTCGCGGTTCTCGGGCAGGCGAGGGAACTCGCCGGCGCTCACCCTCTTGCGGGGACCGGCGGATGGGTCGATGGACCGTCGGGATCACTCTCCCGGTTCAGTCCTCCTCGGGCTCGTCGTCGGCGGGCGGGACGTACTGGTTGGTGGGCGGGCCGACCCCGGGATCCAGGGGGAGCGCGACGCCCTTGGCGCGGAGCGCGACGATGCCCGGGTGTGCAGGGCCATAGCGCAGGGCGCGGAACATGGCGGTGGGCCACTCCTTCAGGTCCTGCTCGGTGCCCTCGGGCGCGGTGAAGGGGCTGCGCCAGTCCCACACGATCTCGCCGTCGGGGGCGACCTCGAAGACGCGGCCGGGGGCGCCGCTGCACACCATGGTGTTGCCGTTCGGCAGGCGCTGCACGCCCGAGATGAAGGGTGAGTAGAAGCTCTCGGGCTCGCCCGCGGCCCAGTCCCACTGGGGCTCGGTGGGCCCGAAGGGCTGCCCCTCCTCACGCGGGTAGCGGCCCGACTCGTCCCGGGGCGCCCACCACTCCACGATCGTGGACCACTTGCGCTCGCGGTTGCCGTTGTTGAAGACGATCAGGTTCCCTGCGCCGAGGTCGCCCTCGGGGATCCACTGGACGTTGTGCTGGCCCAGGAGCGGCCGGTCCGCGTGGGCCCCCATGCCGTAGGCGAAGGGGTTCCCCCAGCGGTAGAGCAGGTCCCCCTTGGGCCCCTTGGCCTCCTCCCGGGAGATGGCGTGGTCGATGATCCAGATCTCGTCGAAGCGACGGACGCTGATGGCGATCTGGTCCAGCTCGGCGTTGTAGGCCACCGCGTTCGTGTGCATCCAGTCGGCGCCCTTGACCCGCGCCTTGCGCGCGGCGTCCGCGGGGTCCTCCTTGTCCTCCTCGTCGCCCACCTTGTCGTCAGCCTTGGGGTCGTCGGCCTTGGGGTCGTCGTCGCCAGGGTCGTCGTCCCCGCCGTCTTCCCCGCCGCCCGCGTAGCCGATGGCGGCCATCTGCTTGGCCACCTCCTCCTGCTCCTCCTCGCTCGAGGGTCCGGGGTCGAAGTCGCCGTTGATGTCGATCTTGTTGGGCGCCTCGGAGGCGTCCCGCACGTAGCCCGCGAGGTCCTCGTCGTAGCTCTGCACCACGTGGTCCATGGCGTGCCAGGACCAGACGATCTCGCCGCCCTCCGGGCGCGTGGGCTTCACCTCGTACACGGCGCCCGCCCACCACTCGTCGCCCTCGAGCAGCTCGGGGTCGCGACCGGCGGCCAGGGCGTCCTCGCGGGTCATCCGGTCCCAGGCCACGAACAGGAGGTTCCCATTGGGCAGCTCCTCGACGTCATGGTGCTGAGAGCCGTGCTCGCCGTTCCAATCGAACGTCCAGAGGATCTCTCCGTCGTGGCCGAGCTCGAGGACCTTGCCGCCGTGGCCGCCCGCGTCCTGGAAGAAGGGATCGTCGCCGTACCGCTGACAGGCCAGGACCGTGCCGCGCTCGGTGAGGTAGCAGGAGTCCCCCGGCTTGAGGGGCGTGTCCCAGTGGTGCACCTCTTCGCCCGCCATGTTCGCCAGGATCACGCGCCGCGAGTCGAGGGGCGCGAACAGGGTGAACCCCGGATACGGCCCGGTGTTCTCGACCCCCGCGCGGGGCGGCATCTCGACCATGGCAGCGGGGCCGGGGGACTCGGAGCAGGACACGACGAGCGCCAGGCCGAGGACGGTGAGCGCGGCGAGTGCGATGGGGCGGTTCATGGTCGCCAACCTAGCGCAACAGCCCCCCCCCGGGGAGCGCCCGCTCCACCGCGAGCTTCCTGCGCGCGCTCGCGTCCGGCCTGCCGGCCGCTGGCGGGACCCCACTCAAGAGGCCCGGGGCGCAGGGCCCCAGGGCCACGCGGCGCGCTCCCCCGGCCTGCGACAGGCTCAGCGCGTCGCCTTTGCGGCCTCGTAGCGCGTCAGCAAGGACTGGACCCTGCGCGTGAGGTTTCCGCCATAGTTGGACGTCCGCGCCAGGAGCGACGAGAGCTCCTTGGCGAAGCGCTTGGACTTGGAGTCCACCACCACCGGGAAGAGCGGGGGCCGCTCCTCCAGAAGCTCGACATACTCACTCGCGAGGATCCAGCTGCTGATGCTGCTGAAGCCCGAGAGCGCGCCCGCGCGCGCGAGGCGATCAGGGGTGTCCTTGGCGAACTTGGCCAGCTTGCTCCGCGGGAAGCCGCGCTGGGCGGCGGCGGCGATGGTCGCCAGCTGCTCCATTGAGGAGTAGCCCCCTCCCTCGGCCTCGGTGAAGGCGACGAAGAGGTCACGCTCGAACCCGTCGATGACCCGGACGAGCGCGTCCCCCCGAGCGGCGACCTCGGGGTCCTTGCGGGCCATGCGCTTGGCGACCTTGGCCGCCGCCTTGCGGGCCTTGGCCCACTCCCCTCCGAAGTAGAGCGTGCCGGCGGCGGAGAGCTCCTCGGGTAGCGGGCTGGCGAGGCTCGGCGCGGGGTAGCGCAAGAGGGCCGCAGAGAAGAGCTCGTAGACCTCGTCCTCTTCCCCGGGCAGCTCACAGCTCCCCAGGAGCTCGCCGCTCGGCCCGACGACCAGCGCCCGGCTTCCGCCGGCAGGGCCCCAAGGAGACCCCTCGGGCACGAGGCCAGTCTTGAGGCCGGACCGGACCGGGGCGAAGTCCCCACCCCCGTCGGACCCGGAGCTGGACGCCTCGTCGGAGTCACTGGCCGTCTCCCCTGGAGCGTCCCCTTCAGGTCCACCCCCCGGCTCCTCGCCCGATTCCACTTCAGGACCCGGGAGGAGCACCACGGCCACCAACCCCCGGTCGGCGTTGGCCTCCTGGATCGTCCCCAGGAAGTCGAGCTGCTCCGCGCCGCCACGATCGTTGGGGAGCTGGAGCAGGACCACCACCCGGCCGGCCCAGGCCTCGAGCCCGGCGCCCTTCGGGGGGGGCGGGAGAGGACGAGAGGAACTGCGGCCTCGAGGCTGCCTTCTTCGGCTCCTCCTCGGCCGACCACCGGACGCCCTCGAAGCCGGGCGCCACCTGGTCGGCGCGCGCCCCTGCCACTCCCTGCGGGCCGGCGCCTCCAGATGCCTCGGGGGCTTCAGGGCCCGGGGAGGCGAGCAGGAGGAGCGAGCTAAGCAGGAGGGTCATCGGCGGTCCGTGGGCAGGGGGCGCGAGGCAGGGCCTTCACCCTACCCACGCGCGTCCCCATGGGTGCGCAGCCGGGTGGCCAAAGGCTCCCCGGCCGCCCCCCAGCCGGCTCAGCGCCCCTCGCCCGAGGTGTCCACGCCCGCGGCCTGGGGCTCGGCCAGCTCGGACTCGCCAGCGAGGGCGTGGTCCACCGACCCGAGGGTGTCGAGGTGCATCATCTTCTTCACGAGCGGTGAGAGCCCGATCATCACGCCGCCGGCGATGACCGCGGTCCAGCCGATCGTCGTGTAGACGTCAGTGACGTTGGTGACGTAGCTGATGGCGTCGGGGCTCCCGGGCACCATCTCCTTGCTCCCGCCCTCGAGCGAATCCGACCCCGAGGCCGCCGCGATCTTGCCCGCCACGAAGTTGCCCGTGGCGGAGGCGAAGAACCAGGTGCCCATGACGATGGACGCCAGGTGCGCGGGCGCAAGACGGTTCATGGCGCTGAGCCCCACCGGCGAGAGGCACAGCTCGCCCGTCGTGTGCAGGAGGTAGATCAGCAGGATGTAGATCACGGGGATCAGCCCGCCGAGCTCTCCCGCCTCCGCGCCGTGGACGAGCACGAGGAAGCCGGCGCCCAGCTGGATCATCGCCAGGCCGAACTTCGCCGGCGCCGACGGCTCGATGCCCCGACGGCCCATGAGGGTCCAGATCGAGGCGAACACGGGAGCGAGGAGGATGATGTAGATCGCGTTGATGGACTGGAACATCGACGCGGGGACCTCCGTTCCCGCGAGGCTCCGATCCACCATGCGGTCCGTGAGCAGGCTCAGGGAGCTGCCCGCCTGCTCGAAGAGCGCCCAGAAGAGGATCGAGCCCACCATCAGGAAGGTCGCCGCGAAGATCCGGTCCCTGGACGGGCTCCGGAAGGTGACCACCTGCTGGAGGGTGGCGCCGACGGCCATCAGGCCGCCCACGCCCATCAGGCCGCTGAGCGCAGCGCTGGGGAGCCCGACGGGCGCGAACTGGAGCAGGTACCCGAGCACGGCGATCACGCTGCCGGCGATGTAGAGCTGCAGCGGGCCCTTGGGCGCGCGGTCGATGCTGCCGTGCGCGAGCTGGAAGGTCGCGATCCCGAGGACGAACAGGATCAGCGCGAGGCCGACGCCCCAGAGCAGGGCCCCGACCACGTCCTGGTTTTGAATGAGGTACCAGCAGAGCCCCACGGCCGCCACGCCAACCCCGTAGAGGATCCACTCGAACGGGAGCCCCAGGGACCGGTCCTTGAGCCGGGCCTCCGACGGCGCCTCGCCGCGGCCCATGAGGAGGGGCTTCCCCCACATGAAGACCAGCAACCCGAGCAGCATGCCGAAGCCAGCGGCGCCGAAGCCGTAGCTCCAGCCGTACTTCTCGCCGAGCCACCCACAGAGGAGCGCGCCGCCCGCGGCGCCCAGGTTGATCCCCATGTAGAAGATCGTGTAGGCGCCGTCCCGGCGGACGTCCTTCAGCGGATAGAGCTGTCCGACGATCACGGAGATGTTCGCCTTGAGGAAGCCAGAGCCCACGATGATGAAGGCGAGGGCGAGCCAGAAGACGCTCAGCGCCGCCGAGTCCGTGCCTCCATCTCCCTCGAAGGCCATGAAGAAGTGGCCGAGGGTGAGCAGGACCGCGCCGAAGAGGACCGCCTTGCGCTGACCGAGGTAGCGGTCCGCGAGGTAGCCGCCGAGAACGGGCGTGATGTACACGAGGGCCGTGTAGGCGCCGTAGATAACCCCCGCATCGCCGTCCGAGAACAGCCAGTGCTTGGTCAGGTAGAACATCAGCAGCGCCCGCATCCCGTAGTACGAGAAGCGCTCCCACATCTCCGCGAAGAAGAGGATGGCGAGCCCCACGGGGTGCCCGAAGAACCTCCGGTCGGTGATCTCGGGGAGGTCTTGGCCGGGGGCGGCGGAGTTGGCTGCGGGTGTCATCGGTCTCGACCTTGGCTCGTCGTGTTGGCTCGGCGGCGGACGACGTGCGCCAGGCCCTGCGATCAGGGGCCTTGCAGAATCGACGTACAGAGTCGACGTCGCCGTGCGGTCGCCACCGAGCGGGGAAGGGGGCTTGCTGGTGACCGTAGCGGCGTCCCCTGACCCCGAACAGTGACGACCCTCCAATCCGGCCCCACAACAGTCGCCGGCGAGCGTGAAGCGACCCCGCTCCACCCAGCCCGGACCATGGCACTCGGGTGAAGTCGGGTCCGGACCCCAACCCGCTGGCCGGGGGCCAGCGCCGAACGGGCCCCTACTCGTCGGCGCCCGCGCGCCCCCTCGCTCTCGGCCGGCCCCCTCTTGGAGGGGTCTGCAGGACCCGCGGCGCCCCAGTGAGTGTCTCGCTTCGACCCCAGGCGGGGGCAATTCGAGACGCCCACAGCAGGCTTTGGAACCACACATAGAGTGGATCCCGGTCGTCTCGGCGGCCGCTCTCCTCCTTTCCCTTACGCGTTGACCTGCGGTTGCACGCGTCCGCCCGGCACGACATCGGCCAGCCTCCACCCGAGGACGGCCGAGGACCGTCTAGCCCGTGCCGGACCGGTGCTCGCTCTGTATCGCGCCGTCACCACCACCGTGCTCCCCAGCCCCCTCCCGCCCCCCCCCCAGCCCTGGCTCAAGCCCGGGCTACGAGGGTTACCTCGCTGGTTGGTCGCGGGCCTCGCGAGCCTCGCGGCTTCGCAGGGGGCCGCGGCCCAGACGACGTTCAGCTCCCAGCAGGTCCTGGACTCGATGTTGGACGGCGCCTACGACGCCGTGACGGTGGACGTCGACGGCGACGGACGGCTTGACATCGCCGCCGTCTCGAGCTCGGACCACAGGGTGTCCACCTTCAAGAACCTCGGGAACGGGTTCTTCGACAAGGCAATCGACGTCACCTCCTCCCTGAACCGACCTGTCTGTATCGAGGCCGCCGACCTGGACGCTGACGGAGACATGGACCTGCTCGTCGCCTCGCAGGATGACGACAGCATCACCTGGTTCTCGAACCTGGGCAACGGCACCTTCGCCTTCGGACAGACGATCTCAAGCGCCTGCATGGGCGCGCGTTCGGTTTGGCCGGCTGACCTCAACGGTGACGGCGCGCTAGACGTCCTCGTCGCGTCACAGAACGATGACTCCGTCTCGTGGTTCGAGAACACCGGCAATGGCTCCTTCGGGTCCCGAAGGGTGATCTCGATTCAATCGGACTTTGCACAGTCCGTCAGGGCCGCCGACCTCGACGGCGACGGGCTCATGGACGTGCTCTCGACCTCCGATCCGGACCGCATCGAGTTCTTCCTCAACCTGGGCAATGGCAGCTTCTCCGGACCGCACGTCATCACGCAGTCCGCGTTCCTGCCTGAAGCGGTGCGCACGGCGGACCTCGACCACGACGGAGATCTCGACGTGATCTCCGCGTCCCTGGGGGACGACAAGGTGGCCTGGTATTCGAACAACGGGGGCCAGTTTGGAGCCCAGCAGATCATCACGGTGAACGCGGACCTCGTCGAGTCCATCGAAGCCGCCGACGTCAACGCCGACGGCTTCCTGGATGTGCTCTCCGTCTCGGCCCTCGACGACAAGGTTGCGTGGTATCGCGGCGACGGAACCGGGAGCTTCGGCCCTCAACAGGTGATCTCCACCGCCCAGGACTACCCGGTGGGACTCGCGCTTGGCGACCTTGACGGAGACCTCGACCCTGATGTGATCGTGGCCTCGGTGGGCGATGACACGGTCAGCTGGTTCGAGAACCTGACGCCGTTCCCCGACTGCAACGGGAACGGAATCAACGAC
>CALLKX010000044.1 GCA_938083085.1 uncultured bacterium | reverse complement strand
GAGGCTCCCGCTGAGGCTCCCGCTGAGGAAGCTCCGGCCGCAGAAGCCCCGGCTGAGGATGCCGGCGGCGAAGAGGCCACGAAGGAAGGCGGCGACGCCTGATCTTCCGGTGACCTGGGGCGCCCGTGCGGTTTGTACGGGTAGCCTCCGCTGAAGGGCGGGGACGGCAAGGCGCCGTCCCCGCCCTGCGTTAACCTGGGCCCGCGCCCTCGCCCTCGGCGCTCCCACCATGCCTCCCCGCCTCTTCACGCTCCTCGCTGCTGCCGCTGCGGCGCTGCTGGTTCCATCCTGCGCTTCGCTGGCCGGGCCCGCCCCCGCACCTGCAGGGCAGGGCGCCGCCCTGCGGGCGATCCATGTGAGCTACGCCGCCGCCGTCGAGGCCCTCAAGGAGGCACTGGAAGAGGACGACCTGCTGCTCGCGCGGTCCACCACGCGACAGCTCCAGGGCCGCCTCAACCGCGAACTCGACTCGGCGATCTCGCTCCCACAGGCGCGCACGCGGACGGACAACGTGGCGGCCTTGACCCTGTCGGGAGACTTGCCGAGTCGTGAGAGCGTGGAGGCGGCCCTGATCGCCCTGGAGCGCTTCGAGAACATCATCGACGGGAGGGAGCGCCTGCGGGCGGTGAGCCTGCGCATCGAGCTGCGGCGCCGCCCCGGCGAGGAGATGGTGGAGGCCTGGCTGACCGGGGAGTCGGCGTGGACCGAGGCGCTCACCATCAGGCCGTTCGCGGCGTCGATCCTCATCGGGCGCCTCCACATCGACAAGGGAGGGTTCGAGGTCAACTGGACCGAGAGCGTGGTGCTGGAGGACGCCGTGGAGCTGTCACTGCCCCCTGGCGCGGCGGCCTCAAGGCTCCTGGCGGCGCTCCCGATCCAGGTCCCGGTCGGCGCCATGGCGACCCGCATGTCGGTGACGCTGGTGTGTACGGGGGGGGAGCTGGAGCAGGCGGGCGAGCCATTCCCAGCCCGCGAGATCTCGGTGGCCGAGGGAGAGCGGACGGATATCGCGGGCTGGATACCGACCGGACTCGTGGAGCCGCAGCGCCTGGTCCAGCTGGTGGAGCAGGGGCGCGGCGCCACGGATGTGCTCCTTGAGTGTGCGATCCGGATCGCGCCCTCTCGGCGGGAGGAGGCCCTGGACGGGCTCGGGCGAGCCGTCCAGACGCTCCCGCCGGAGGCCGTTGGACCGGTGGTCCCGGCGATCCGCTGGCTGATGGGGGTCCGCGGCGTGGACGGGTTCGGACGGGACGAGCGCGACTGGAAGGAGCTCCTCGTGGAGCGCTACGATCGCCGGGTCGAGTCGGGCGAACTCGAAGGCGTTCCAGCCATTCGGTGAATCGCTCCCTCTGCTCCCGTACGATCCTGCCCCATGGACACCCAAGGCCCTGAAGTGGACCGTCAGCTCGCCGTCTTCCAGCGCGGCGCCTGTGACCTGATCGAGGAGCAGCAGCTGCGCGGCATGATCGCGAAGTCGCTGTCCGAGGGGCGACCGCTCCGCATCAAGTTCGGGATGGACCCGAGCTCACCGGACCTGCACCTGGGGCACGCGGTCCAGCTACGCAAGCTCCGCGACCTGCAGGATCTCGGTCATCAGATCGTCCTCATCGTGGGAGATGCCACCGCGATGGTCGGGGACCCCAGCGGCCGCAACAAGCTCCGGCCGGTGCTCAGCCGCGAGGAGGTCGACGCGAACCAGAAGACCTACGTGGAGCAGGCGGCGCGCGTGCTCGACATGGAGCGCACAGAGGTGCGTAAAAACTCCGAGTGGTTCGACAAGATGAACTTCGAGGAGCTGCTCCGGCTCACCACCCGCATGACCGTGGCGCAGATGCTCGAGCGTGACACGTTCCAGACGCGCATGGAGGCGAGTGAGCCCATCGGCATCAACGAGTTTCTCTATCCCCTGATGCAGGGCTGGGACTCGGTCCAGGTGGAGTCGGACCTCGAGCTGGGCGGTACGGACCAACTCTTCAACCTCCTGGTGGGGCGGCGTCTGCAGGAGCAGATGGAGCAGCGGCCACAGATCGTGCTGACCCAGCCGCTCATCAACGGTCTCGACGGCCGGAAGATGAGCAAGTCCTACGGCAACTCGATCGGCCTCACCGCCTCCGCCAAGGACATGACCTTCCGGATCATGCAGGTGGACGACGAGGTGATGGGGGACTGGTTCTTGCACCTGACACGGCTCGACCCCACCCGCATCGACGAGGCCCTCTCCGGCCACCCCCGGGAGGCCAAGGCCCTGCTGGCCGCCGAGGTGACCGCCTTCTATCACTGCGAGGAGGCCGCACGTGAGGCGGCGGGGCAGTTTGATCGAGAGGTGCGCGACAAGGTCTTGCCGGACGATCTCCCCGAGGTCGTGTGGGGCGACGGGTGGGGCGATGCGCTCCCCCTGCCGAACCTCCTCAAGGAGCTCGGACTCTGCCAGTCCACCTCGGAGGCGCGCCGCGCCATCCAGCAGGGAGGTGTGCGGTTGGACGGAGAGGTGAAGAGCGATGCCCGGGAGGAGATCCCGAGGCCCTCCGAGGCTCAGCTGGTCCAGGTGGGCAAGAAGCGAGCTGCGCGGATGCTCCCGAGCTAGGTCGGGGGGCGCGCGGCTCAGCCTTCGACGACCTGGCCGCTGAGCCGGACGCGGAGCTCGGTGCTCGCTCCGTCGGGACCCACGCCTCCCACGGGCTCGTCGAGCACGAAGACGACGTCTCCAGAGACGAACCCGGGGGACGCGCCCGGAGGCATCGTGATGCGGACCCGCCACAGGGCCGCGCGGCCATCGGCGTCTGGTTGCAGCGCCTCGGTCTCGATCTCGAGTGGCACCGGCGCGGCGCTCTCGACGCGGGTCGCGAGGACCTTGATCTTCGCGCCCGGGACGAGGGCGTTCAGCTCGCTCTCGAAGAACGCACCCTCCGATGAGGCCACTGCTCCCAGGGTGATGAGCGGCTTCGCGAGGACCACGTCGGGTACCACCTGGGCGATCACGGGGACCTCGAGGCGCCCGTCTTCACCGGTCCCGTCGCGATCGGTGGTGCGAAGCACCACGCTGCCACGGGTGACTCCGAGCGGCGTCAGCGGCGCCACGCTGAGGTCCACGTACCAGACGAATTCGCCACCGAAGGACTCCGTCACGAGGTCGACGCCGAGCCCCTCGGGCGCGCTCACCACGCCGAGGATGCGGGCCAGCGTCTCCTTGCGGTCGACGATGATCTTCACCCGCTTGCTGCCGCCGTGCGACGTCGGCACGTTCAGGAGCCGCGCCTCGGTGGGGGCCAGCATGAAGGGGCGGGTGGGGAGGAACCCGAGCTCCAGCGTGACGTAGGGGTCGAGGTCGCTGTCCGTCGTCATCCGGAACAGGGCCAGCTTGCGCTGGTTGGGGGCCGTGAACGCCGTGAGGATCTCGATCGAGACCTCGAGTTCAGCTCCGGCGGGCACGGTGGTGATGACGTCGCCACGGAACGACCGGAGGACGCGCGGGGCGCGGCCGGGCTCCTTGACGCTCATGCCTGCGAGCCGCGTACAGCCGCAGGCCGCCTGGGCATTCAAGATCTTCAGCGGGCCGGTGCCGCTGTTACGGAAGCGCACGACCCAGGTGAGCCGGTCACCGTAGATCATCTCGCCGAAGTCATGGAACCGTGGGCGAGCAGGATCCTGCGGGTCGAGCGTCTCGAGTAGCCCCTGTCCTGCGACGGCATCCAGGGCGGCGGCCCCCGGCGTGGCCCCCTCTGTAGGAGCACCCGTCGGAGCCTCGCCGACGGGCTCCGTGGGGTTGCAAGAGGGGAGAGCGGCCGCGAGGAGCGCGGCGGTGAGCAAGGTCAGGGCAGTCTTCATCTGGCCCTCAGCGTCCCTCGCCGTCGGCGCCAGCGGCAGAGGGCTCATCCTCATCCTCATCCGCGCCGCCGTAGCCCAGTGAGTTCAGGGCGCCTGCGTCCGGTCCGCCGTCGGATGCCGAGGGGGGGTCGACGCGGGTGACCTCGCGCTCCTCCAAGAACTCGGTGAGCCGGGCGGCCTCGGGGTGGTCTTCGCTGTAGAGGTTCTTCAGCTCAGAGGGATCCTTGAGGAGGTCGAAGAGCTGGGAGTGCTGGGGGCTGCGCTCGTGCCAGATGAGCTTCCAGCGGCCATCGCAGGCCATGTACAGGTTGTCGTACTGGTTCAGCGGCAGCTTCTTCGGTCCTGGCGCGTGGCTGTCGTAGGCGTTGAGAGCGTCGGCGTATGCGATCCGTGGCTCGCTCTCCGGCTGCCCGCGCATGAGGTCCATGAGGGACTCGCCCTCCATCCGCGCGCGGACAGGGATCTCGAGGGCCTCGAGGACGGTGGGGGCCACGTCGATGGTGCGCACCTGGTTGTCGATGACCACCCGGCTCGGGCCGCCGGGGACGCGGATGATCAGGGGGACGCGCACGCACCAATCGTAGAGGAGGCGGTGCTTCATCCAGCCGTGGTTGCGTAGCCCCTCGGTCATTCCCTGACCGTGGTCGGCGGTGATCACGATGACCGTGTTCTGGTCCTGACCGTGCTCCTTGAGCCAGCCGCGGAGCCGCGCGATCTGGCCGTCCATGAAGGCGAGCTCGGGGTCGTACATGCGCTCGCGCCATTCGAGGCTCCCGGGCATCGTCCGGGAGGCCTCAGCGGTCGGGTACTCGATCCCATAGTCCGCGGCGAAGTCCGCCGGCGGGACGAGCGAGAAGTCGTGCACGTCGAACATGTGGAGCCACATGCACCACGGCCCCTCCTCACCGTTCGCATCAAGCCACTCCAGGGCGGAGTCGGTGGTGAAGTCTCCTCGACGCTGGGTGGCGGTCCGCCCGCTGGTGTCCCAGACGGTCCCGTGCCGCTGTTGGCGAGTGAGGTCGAGGGCCTCGAGGTCCACGCCAGAGTCGAAGTCGGCGAATCCCTGGTCGAGGTTGTAGGCGCTGGAGACCGGGTAGGAGCTCACCCGGGCCGCGGTCTGATAGCCGCGGCTGGCCAGGAGCTCGGGGAGGGTGTCCACGGAGTCCTTCAGCTGGTGGGACACGTCCTCGCTGAAGAAGACGCGCATCCCGTGCTCGTAGTTGTTCAGGCCCGTGAGGATCGAGGAGTGGGACATAGGCGTGATCCCTGCGGTGGAGATGGCGCGCTCGAAGCGCGCTCCCTCGCTGGCGATCGCGTCGATCTCGGGGGTCAGGCCGGGGGCGCCGCCGTAGCAGCTGAGGTGGTCGGGCCTCGTCGTGTCCAGCGTGATGAGGAGCACGTTCATCTGGCTCCCCTCATCCCCGCCTGCACCACAGGCGGAGAGGACGCTGGCGAGGAGGACTGCCGCGGCGGAGCCGAGGGCGTGGTTTTGTCGTCGACGTGCGGTCATGGCGTGATGGGGCGTCGCCTGGGGGCTGGGCTCTGGCTCGAATGGTCCTCGATTTCGTGGGTCCACGGCAACGGTCTGGGCTGGATCGCTGGAATTCATCGGGGGGAGTTCCGGGGGGGCGTGATCGAGACCGCCAGCCGCGTCCAGCGGAACGTCCGGCTGATCCGGTGCGTGGGGGCGCTGGCTCTGGCCGTGCTGCGCCCGGCGGAAGAGTGGGCCACGGGCGGCTCCGGGATGCCCCTCGACGGATCAGAGGCCGCGGCAGACGACCGGATGGTGGAGGGCGCGGGGGCGGGACGTTCAGCTGACGGGTCTCCAGCAACGGGGTCTCCAGCGACCGGAGCTCCCGTGACCGGGTCTCTAGCGGCCGAGTTCCCAGCCAACGGGCTCCGGGCCACTGGGTCCTCGGCGATGGGCTCCCCGGCCAGGTGAGCGCCGGAGTTGGGGGACCGGGCCAACTCGGTCTCCGGTGGCCAGGGTCCAGGCGGACCGGAGCCTTGAGCTCCCGGTCGCCTCAGCGGTGTCAACGGTCGTCGTCGGCCCCCGCCGTGGGCGGGGGGATCTTGGCGAGGAGGCGTTGAATCCGCATCTGGCCGCGGGCATCCAGGGTGCCCATGCCAATGTCTCCGATCTCTGCAACGAGCAACCAGAGCTTGAGCCGGATCGCCCGCTCCATGAAGAGCCCGAAGGTCTTGGGCACGGGATAGGCGCCCTGGATGAGCTCGAAGAGCTCACGAGCGTCTGCGCCGCGGCCGTTGGCGAGCAGGGCCTCGTACACCCAGGAGGCTTCCTCGATGATCTGTGCGCGTGAGTCGGGAACGCTGAAGGCGAGCGGGACGATCACCTCGGGGCCGTCGGTCCCCTCAGGCGGCGCCTCCGCTTCAGCGGCGGGCGTGGCTCCCGCCGCAGCCCTGAGGCTCGCGATCCGGCTCGCGAAGATCGCCGTGGCTTCACTGGCGACCTCCTCGAGAAGGTCATCGTACTGCTGGTATCGACCGAGCACGGGGATGGCGGCGGGAAGCAGCCACCGGCGGGCAGCCTCCTGCCTTGGTCCTCGACCGGCGAGCTCGAGGAAGAGATCGCGGGTCTCCAGGTCCTTGCGCCGCCACTTGTTCACCCGGACGAAGTCGTACGCCGTCTGCCGGCTTCCGAGCCCGTCGAGCATTTGCTGCGCGAGGATGTTCGACTCCGTGAGGAGGATGCTGACGGCTTCCGGCGCGTCCATCTTTGCGGAGGAGATGCGCTCGAGTATGAACTCGAGGTACCGGCTCCGAAAGCCCGGCCTGAAGTCGTCCGCCCGACGGAGGCACCAGGTGTAGCCGTTCACGGCGTCCTTTCGCCCCTGTGGCTCGATGGCCCGATAGCGCGTATTGGCCCAGGCGAGCCACCTGAACGGCTCCTTCGCCGACTCGCCCTCTGGCTTGTCAGCGACGCCAGACTCCGCCGTGGCTCCATAGACGGTGGCGAGGAAGTCCGCGCCCTGGTCCTCGGCCGTGAGCCGCCCCACGCGACCGCCGCGAGCAAAGTCGAGGATGTCGATGCAGGGGTAGCGCTTGAAGGGGTTCCTGCGCGCTCCGTCCCGGTCCTTCTTGGTGTTGATGCGGACGGCGACCGCGTTCTTATCGATCCAGGCCTTCACGCCGGAGTCCTCGAAGACGGACTTCATGAGCCCTGCCTCCCCGGGGGAGTCCGCTCGGTCGATCCATAGGATCACCAGGAACTTCTTGAGCCGCTCGGCTCGCGAGACCGCCGACTCGAAGTCGAGGTCTTCGAGCACCAGGGGCCCCTCATCTTGAAGGGTGCTCCCGTCCTGCAGCGGCGTCGACGCCGACGCCTGTGAGGGGAGCAGGAAGAGGGTCAGGAGGGCGGCGAGAATCGCGTGAGGCAGGTACATGGACGTGAATCCCTGGAGTGTGGAAGAGGCGTCTTGTTCCAGAATACGAGAGACGGCGCCTGGTCCCCAGGAGGAAGGGGACAGGCGCCGCATCGTTCCGTGGGTCCCGCTTGCGGGTCTGATCGCCATACGCGGTGCGGACCCTCGAGTTGGCTCGATCAGCCGGCGTTTCTTTCCGGCTGGAACTCGCGGAGCTTGTAGCGGTCGATCTTGCGGTAGAGCGTGGCTCGGCCGATGCCGAGGAGCTGTGCCGCGCGCTTGACGTTCCAGGTCGTGGTCTCGAGCGCGTGCTTGAGGATCTGCTGCTCGTAGTCCTCGAAGCGATGGATCGAGCCGGGCTCGAGCAGCACGGTGCCGTCGTCCACGGCGGTGGGCTCGACAGAGGACTGGACCGACGGGGCCGACGCGTGGGGCGTGGTGGGCGCGGCGTGGCTGACGGGGAGCAGGGGGTGGGCGGTGCACTGCCGCACGACCTCGGAGGCGGTGTCGTCCGCGGCCTGCACGTCAAAGAGGACGAGATCGGGACGCTTGCCTTTCCCGGTGGCTCGCGCATCGGTAGCGCTCGCTGCAAAGCGAATCAGCCACCCGAAACGGTGTGCTTCTTCGGAGACCCTGCTGCGGTCCGAGTCGTTGAGACCGAGGCAAAGGACGGAACGCGGTTGATCGGAAGAGGTCATGGTCAGAAAAAGAAGTGACGTTGGGACGCGAGGCAGGTCGCGGGAACTGTTGAGGGCCTGCGGCTGCGCCGCGGGCGTTGGGTGAGCGGGGGAGGAGATGGCTCCTGCTACCGCTGTGGTGAAGGGATCGGCGGGCGCTTGCCTCGAAATGAAGCCGACTTCTCGGAACCTCCACGCGGAGGGCGAGGCCGAGGACCCTCCTGGAACCAGCGCCTGGGCGGGCCAGGCTGGCCTGGACCTGGCTGGGAGGCCGGGCAGGCGCTGGGCGGAGGGATTGGGCTGCGAGGCGTCGCTCCCCTGTCCAATTCCGAGACGCAGGCGGGCCGTCTCGCGTTCCCATGGATCGGGCAGGAATCTCCTGAACTGCAAGCCTGAGGGGCGTCGGAGCTGCCGTGGGGCCCTTCAGGCTCCATTCTGCCGGGCTCCGGCGCTCGGCCGGATTCCACCGAAGCGGGCTCGAGGAGGCTTCGAGGGCGGGTCGATCTCGGTCGAGGCCGCTCCTTGGTGAGGTGATGGCCCAGGCCTCACGCGGGTCGTTTGAGCAAGTCGCGCTGGCGAGTAGAGGAGGAGCCTGCGGTTCCGGTGGGCACGGGAGGGGCGGTGTCGAAATGCGCTCACACTCGGGCGATTCGGTCCCGTATGTTCCCGCGTGATGAGGACCAACGACCCATTCCGGGACCATCTCTCGGCGACCCTACTCGGCTGGACGGCCGCTTGCCTCGCGGCCCTGGCGGCGTCTTGCTCTGGTTCGGAGGGCTCCGGCGAGCCTGGCGAACGGGGGCAGGCGCCCCACCCGGGCACGGCAGGAACGGCCCGGGCTTCCGACGCCGAGGGGGCGGGGGCTCGGGATCCCCTGGCGGAGGATCCCCCTGCACAGGACGAGACCTCAGCGGCGTCGCCGAGCGCCGAGGAGGCCAGACCCTCTACCCTCGAGCAGCTTGCGGAGGCGCTGGGGGCGATCCCCTCCGACCTCGTCGTCGAGTCGGTCGAGGCGTTGCGTGAACCCACCGATCCCGCTGACTGGCCCGCGCCGGCGTCGGTAGGAGGCGATCCTGTGAGGATCATTCGGGAGGTCCACCCCACAGCCGGGACCCTGCTCCGAATCGCCAGCGCGCGGCCAGCGATCGCCGAGGGCGCTGCGCCGGTGCTGCACGGTCCCGAGTGGCGCTTTCACCCCTCAGGGGCGACTCGTTCGATCCAGTGGTGGAAGGACGACGTGCCTCACGGTCCGATCAAGCAGTGGCGGCCCGTGGGCATGCTGGCCCGAGAGGGGGTCTTCGTGGATGGTCAGCGCGATGGGCTGTGGCGGAGCTTCTCCAAGAACGGCCAGCTGACCGAGCAGAAGATCTATCGCAACGGGCTACCCGAGGGGCAGCAGCGGGAGTGGTTCCCCTCTGGCCAAGAGAGGGAGACCGAGACCTACGCGGGCGGAATCCTGCAAGGAGAGCGCAAGGTCTGGGGGCGGGCGGGGCTACTCGTGCGTAGCGAGAACTACGAGCGGGGCGTCCTCGAGGGGCGCTGGATGGACTTCCACCCGGCCAGCAGTAGCCCCAGGCAGTGGGGCGAGTATCGGAACGGGAAGAGAGAGGGGGTCTGGCAGAGTGGCTCGGTCGAGGGAGTCACCCTCTCGTCCACTCCCTACGCCGCCGGTGAGATGGACGGGCTCCTTCGGACGTGGAGCGAGGAGGGCGTGCTGATCGAGGAGACGACCTACGCCGAGGGCCAGAAATCGGGACGATCCATGACCTGGTACGCCGATGGCGGTCCTCAGTCCGCGGGTGAACTGGAGAACGGCCGCCGAATCGGTCGATGGACCTACTGGAAGAGCGACGGGGCCCTCAACGAGCGTTGGTCCGGCGTGTTCGAAGATGACGAGCGCGTGGGACCTCTCGAGCCCGAGCCGGCCTCCTCAAGTCTCCCCCCCAAGGCACCTCGATGATGAACCCCGCACTGATCTGCTTGTCGCTGGCCCTTTCGGCGCTGTCCTCATCTGCCGCTGTGCAGCAGGAGGAGCCAGCCCCCACGCCGCCACCGTTCGAGGCACCGCCCGAGGTCATTCCCGAGCTTGATGCGGGGGTCTTCACGCGCTTCTATCACGAATCCGGGGCGCTCGCGCGCGAGGGGTACCTCGTGGACGGGGTGCGGACCGGCGTCTGGAAGGCGTGGGACGAGTCCGGGGCGAGGGTGTACGTCGGGGCTTTCCGTGACTATCGCCGCGTCGGCCCATGGATCCTCTATGGCAAGGGAGCTCGGGCCACCTCGCAGGGGTACTACGACGACCGGGGACTCAGGCACGGAGCCTGGGCCATCTACGGCGGGCGCGGTGACCTCCGGCTCGTCGCGCATTACGACCACGGGGTCCGGGTCGGTGTGCACGAGCGATTCACTCGCGGCGGCCTCCTCGTGGAGCGGACGCTGTACAAGGCCGGCCTGAAGGACGGCCCGAGCATCAAGAAGTCAACCGGCGCCAAGTCGCTCGTGGAGAAGGGGGTCTGGTCTTCTGGCAAGCGCGTTGGGCCCTGGAGCTTCTACCACGAGGACGGCGCGCTGAAGCGCGCTGGCACCTTCAAGGGCGGCCTGGAAGAGGGTGAGTGGGTCAGCTACTTCCCCAACGGCAAGCGCGAGAGCATTGGCCGCTTCGAGGCTGGGCGAGCCGTTGGGATCTGGACGGGTTACCACAAGCAGGGCGAGCGACGCTTCGTGGCGACCTTCGTCGGTGGGATCCAGGAGGGCCCCTACACGGAGTGGGGCCGGAGCGGCCAGCTCATCGCCCAGGGTGACTACAAGGCGGGCACCTATGAGGGCCCGTGGAAGTTCTGGAGCGCCGAGGGGCAGCTCGACACGACGCGGAGCGGCCGCTACAGCAAGGGAGCACTGATCCAATGATCCTTCACGTCATGGTCGCTTCCGCGGCCCCGTTCCTGCTGGCTCGGACCCAGGAACCCATCGAGCTCCGCTTCGAGCCGCCGTCGGGCGCGTCCCTCGCGATCTCAGCGACCGAGTCCCACGATCTGCTACTGGAGTCGCTGGTGACGCGCCGTGGCTCCGAGGAGCCCGCTCAGGCGGAGATCGAGCTTCGCCTCCGCTCTCGCCTGGAGACGGTCGTGGCGGACGGTTTCAAGGAGGAGGCTGGCCGGCGGCGCCGTCGGTACCTCGGTCTCGAGGGGCGCCTTGAGCTGGTCGACCCCAGGTCCATCAACGAGGAGACCGGCGAGTGGAGCGGCCAGGTCGTTGAGCTGACCTCGCCCTTCGAGGGCGTCAGCGTGGCCTTCCAGCCGCTGCCCGGGAGCGATGACCGCTTCGGTCGACACTACGACGGCCGGGCGCTCAGGGAGGGCTTCCTCTCGTCCCTCGAGGCTCCGTTCGACTGGGGCCGTTTTCTCGGGAGCGGCACCGACCGCGAGGCGAGGAGCGTGAGCCTGGGGGACCGCTGGTCCCTCCCGCCCGAGGTGCTTCAGCCTTTGCTGGCGCCGAGCGGCTTCCTGCTGTGGCGAGGTGGCGAGGGCGCAGACGAGCAGATCCTCCGGGCCTTCCAGGGCGGCGTCGCCGGGAACCTCCACATCGGCTTCGGCGGGAGCGTCGAAGGCACCGTGGAGGCCACGGTCAAGGCCATCGGCGGGGACTCGCCCGAGAGTCGGTTCGTGGAGTTCGAGTTCAAGTTCGACGTCACGATGCGCTCCGACCGTACGGAGTTCATCAAGGACAATCGGATTGAGGCCGAGGCCCGGGAGCGAGTGCAGACCCTCGCGGCGCAGCTCGCCGTCCAGGCCAAGGGGGGCGCGACCCTGCGCTGGAGCGTCGCAGATCAGCAGCCGGTCGGGGCCATGGTCGTCTGTGACGAGATTGTCGAGCTTGCCGTGCAGATCCTCCCGCCGGAGAGCGAGCCCGTGGAGCAACGGATTCGGATGGTCGGGGGGCTGGCGAACCGGCTCGAGTTCCGTGAGGTCCAGCAGCAGGCGCCGCCCCGCAGCGAGGGGCGCTGATCAGGGGACGAGCTCGACCTCGAGCGCGTCGCTGAAGGCACCGCCTGCGGCAGCGCTGTCGGGGACCCAGACCTGATAGAAGTATCGGGTTCCGATCACGGCTCCGGGCGGCAGCGGAACCTCCGCGTTCCCCGTGCCGAGGAAGAGCGGGATCGTCGCCACCCGGCGGATGGAGCCGCTCAGGAGGAGGGTCCCGTAACCGGTGACGTTCAGTCCCGGCTGGGTGCCCGCGACGACGAGGCCGAAACTCAAGGACAGCGTTGGCGCGGCGCCTGTGACGCCGATGGTGAAGCGCCCTGCGGTCACGCTGGGCAGGCCGCTGTAAGCGATCCGAATCGGGACCCCCAGGCTGGACGTACCCGGGGCACCGTAGGAGACCGGCGGGCTCCAGGGGGTGCGCTGCGGGTCGAAGGGGAAGACGTTGGAGAGGGCCGCAGCGCCAGGTCCAGGCAGGAGGACCGCGACGTCACCGGGCCCCACCCCCGCGGGCACGGCGACCTCGATGCGGGTGCCTGCCGTTCCTGCCAGGGAGGGGACCCCCTGGAGCTTGATCGGCGTTCCGTCCCCCGGGAAGGCGGGGTCGGACGGCGTGAACCAGAGCTCGTTATCGGTCGGGTGGAACCCGGTGCCCTCCAGGCGCAGGGTGCCGGTCGCGGTGAACTCGTACGTCTCGATCACGGGCTTGGCCGGGTCAAGGGCGCCGTAGAGGAAGGCGATCCCATCCCGGTCGTCCTGCTCGATGGAGCGCAGGTCGAGCCCGGCGTTGGCGGTCGTGATCCCCATGGTCGCGCCTGGGACCGCGGAGTGGTCGAGCCCGAGAGCGTGCCCGAACTCGTGAGTCATGACGCCCTGCAGGTCCACGGGGTTGGTCCCGGCGAGGGCCCCGCCGGGATCGTCGCACCATGTGACGGCACCCTCGAAGAAGCGGATCCGCCACCCGTCGCCGATGGGGATGTCTGTCTGCGCGATGGCAGCGCCTGCGGAGGGGACCGCCGAGATGATGTTGGCATCACGGTTGCCCGGCCCCAGGGCCTGCCCTGCAAAGAAGGCGTCGAAGTTGGAGCCGCCGGAGCCCAGCACCGGCTGGGTCGGGTCCGTGGTCCCCGAGCCGTGGGGGCGAGAGCCCCACTCGGCGACCCCCTTGCGGAGAGCAAGTTCGGCGCCGAGGACGCCGGGGAAGTCGGGGTCGGGGACCTGATTGGTGTTGGCCCTGGGGCCAATGAAGTTATTCAGGACGCGGTAGTCCCGCTGCGTCAGATCAAGGACATCCCCGTAGACCGCGAAGGCCCACGAGTCGGGAGACGCGACGAGCGCGATGACCCCGGACAGGAGCAGGGCTGGGGCGATGTTGCGGCGGAGGTTCATCTTGGATCTGCCAGGCGCTTGGGGGGGGCTCGCGGCCTGGAGCGAGCCGTCCCTGCACAAAATCTATTGGACCCAGCCGCGCGCGGCGCCCCGGCTGGAGCCCTTGAGCAAGAGGTTGCCCCGAATCGAGCGCCTGAAGGTTGCCAGCAGCGCCCCGAGGCGGAAAATCGTGGCCCCTAAACTCTGCGGAAGAGACCCGTGGCCCACGGCCCCGGTTCCACAGGAGCCCTTCAAATGACTGCTCAGACAGAAAAGCACAGCTTCGAGGCGGAGGTCCAGCAGGTCCTCTCCCTCGTCATCCACTCCCTCTACACCAACCGGGAGATCTTCCTCCGCGAGCTCATCTCGAACGCCAGCGACGCGCTCGACAAGCTCCGCTTCGAGTCCCTGACCGACGCCTCGCTCGTCGAGGAGGGTGAGACCCTCGGCGTGGCCCTCGAGGTCGACGCAACGACGCACGTGTTGCGCGTGGCGGACAACGGCATCGGGATGGACCGCGAGGAGCTGACGAAGAACCTCGGCACCATCGCGAGCTCCGGCACGCGACGCTTCCTTGAGGCGAGCGCCGATGATGGCAAGGGAGACGAGCGTCCTGACCTGATCGGTCAATTCGGCGTCGGCTTCTACAGCGCCTTCATGGTCGCTGAAGAGGTGGTCGTCGAGACGCGCCGCGCGGGGAGTGACGAGGGCTGGCGCTGGAGCTCCAAGGGAGATGGTTCCTATGAGATCGAGCCCGTCGAGGGGCTCGCCCGCGGGACCGTGGTCTCGCTGCATCTGCGCGAGGCCTCCGAGGGTGAGGATGGAGACGGGCCGCGCAAGTTCCTCGAGGAGTTCACGCTGCGCGAGGTCGTCCGGAAGTACAGCGACTTCGTCGAGTACCCGATCCAGATGGAGATCGAGCGGAACGAGCCGAAGCTCGACGACGAGGGCAAGCCCGTCGAGGGCGAGACGGTCACCGAGACCAAGTTGGAGACCCTGAACTCGCAGAAGCCGCTCTGGTCCCGTCCGAAGTCGGAGATCACGGACGAGGAGCACGCGGAGTTCTATCGGCACCTGACCCACGACTGGAACGAGCCCTTCGGCAACCTCCACTTCAGCGCCGAGGGCTCGCTGGAATATACGGCGCTCCTGTACCTGCCCAAGCAGCCGCCCTTCGACCAGTTCGACCCCTCGAACCGGGAGTCGAACGTCAGCCTCTACGTTCGCCGCGTGCTGATCCAGCGCGAGTGCACCGAGCTGCTGCCCTCGTGGCTACGCTTCGTGCGCGGCGTCGTGGAGTGCTCGGACCTGCCCCTGAACGTCTCACGCGAGACGCTCCAGGACGACCCGCGCCTTGGGCAGATCCGCAAGCGCCTCGTCAAGAAGGTGATCGACGAGCTCGGCTCGCTCCTGGGCAAGGACCGCGAGGCCTACTCGGGCTTCTGGGAGGGCTTCGGCCAGGTCATCAAGGAGGGCATCTGGTCCGGTGATGACTCGGACGGTCGCATCGCGGGCGTGTGCCTGTTCGCCTCCTCCAACGGCGAGGCGCCCACCACGCTCGAGGAGTACGTGGGACGCATGGCCGAGGGCCAGGAGACGATTCACGTCCTCACCGGCGCGGACCGCATCACGGTCGAGGCCTCGCCGTTGCTCGATGCCGTGCTGGCGCGGGGAGAGGAGGTGATCTACCTCATCGACCCCGTCGACGAGTGGATGCTGCAGCGCCTGACGGAGTTCGACGGGAAGAAGATCATCCCGCTCGACCGCGCGGATTCGACCGAGGACGACGACGCCCGGGAGAAGCGCGAGGAGCTCCAGAAGGAGCACGAGGGGCTGCTCGGCGCCCTGAAGGACCCGCTGGAGGAGGACATCGAGGAGGTCCGCTTCACCTCCCGCCTCAAGGACAGTCCGGCGGTCCTCGTGGCCGCCGAGGGAGGGATCTCCGGGCACATGGAGCGCATGCTCAAGCGCTCGGGTCAGGAGGTGCCGCCGCAGAAGCGGGTGCTCGAGTTGAATCCCGACCATGACCTCGTGAAGAGCCTCACCAAGCTCTACGGCGTCGACCAGAAGTCCCCGAGGATCGCTGAGGCGGCCGAGGTGCTGCACGGTCAGGCGCTGCTGGCCGAGGGCGGCTCACCGAAGGACCCCAAGCGCTTCGGTCAGCTGGTCACCGACCTGCTCTTGAATTCGGTGAAGGGCTGAGCCGGCGGGCGAGGCCCTGGAGCCAGGCTGCTATGGTCCGACCATGAGTCAACGTCTCCAGGGCCTCGCCCAGTCCGAGATCCGCGCGATGACCCGCGCGGCGGACGCGGCGGGTGCGATCAACCTCGGGCAGGGGATCTGTGACCTGCCGACCCCCGCTCCGGTGGCGGACGCGGCGGTCCAGGCCATCCGGGACCGCAAGAGCACCTACACCTACTGCGAAGGGGACGCGGGGCTGCGGCGCAAGATCGCCGCCAAGCTCGCGCGAGTGAACGGCATCGAGGCCGACCCCGAGACCGACATCGTGGTGACCGCGGGGTCTGCAGCGGCGTTCACCTGCGTGCTCCACGGGCTCTTCGACCCCGGCGATGAGCTGCTGATCCCCGAGCCTTACTACGGCTACCACGTGGGCGCGGCCAAGGTCGCGGGGGTTGTCCCGGCCTTCGTCGGGCTCCGCGCCCCAGCGTTCGAGCTGACGGAGGAGCTGTTGCAGGCGGCCATCACGCCGCGGACTCGCGGGCTGGTGCTCTGCACGCCCTCCAACCCCTCAGGCCGGATGCTCACCCGCGTCGAGCTGGAGCGGGCGGCCCGGGTGGCGGAGGAGCATGACCTGATCGTGATCACCGACGAGATCTACGAGTCGATCACCTACGACGGCCGCGAGCACCTCTCGCCCGCCTCGATCTCCGACGCCATGGCGCGCCGCACGGTGACGATCCTGGGGCTCTCCAAGACCTTCAGCATCACGGGCTGGCGGCTCGGGTACGTGGTCGCGCCAGCGGCGATGGCGGAGAAGCTCAAGCTCGTCCACGACCTCTTCTACATCTGCGCGCCGACCCCGCTGCAGCACGGGGTGGCGGCCGGCTTCGACCTCGACGACGCGTTCTTCGAGCAGATGAGGGCCGACTACGACAGCAAGCGGGCCCTGCTCGTGGACACGCTCCGGGAGATCGGATTGACCCCGATCGTGCCCGAGGGCGCCTACTACATCCTCGCGGACGTCTCCGGGATGGGGGAGCCCACGGCCAAGGCGGCTGCCATGCGCCTCGTGGAGGAGGCTGGGGTGGCTGCGGTGCCTGGCACCGCTTTCTTCTCCGGGACGGCAGGGGAGACCGGTGAGGGGCTCGTGAGGTTCTGCTACGCCAAGGAGCAGGAGGCCCTCGATGAGGCTTGCCGCCGGCTCCGCACCTGGGGGGCCTCCAGGGCGTAGACTCTCGGCGATGCCTGACTCCCAGGTCCAGCCGAAGCACAAGCTCCGCGTCCCGCGTGCGCAGCGCGGTCCCTTCCGGATCCTCCTTGGGACCCGCAAGGGGGCCTTCGTGATGGACGGCGACGGGACCGGCCGGGACTTCGAGGCGCCGCGGCCGGCCATCCTGGGGCGGACTTGCTTTCACCTCGTACGGGACCCCTTCCAGCGGGATGTGCTGCTCGCAGCGGTCCGCGGCCCAGGTGAGACCCCGACCGTGATGAGGTCCGAGGACGCGGGCGCGACCTGGACCGCCGCAGACGGGCCGCCTCGCTTCGGGCCCGCGGCTCCGGGTGCGCGCTTCGAGCGAGAGGTCCACCAGGTCTTCTGGCTCTCGCCGGGTCACCGCCGTGATCGTGACACATGGTTCGCGGGCACGTGCCCCCAGGGGCTGTTCCGCTCGGACGATGGCGGCCGCTCCTGGTCCCCGGTGGAGGGGCTGCACGGGCACCCGCGCTTCGAGGAGTGGACCGACCTCGAGTCAGACCGGACCCCCGACGGGCCGAAGCTGCACTCTGTGTACGTGGACCCGCGCTCCTCATCCCGCATGACCCTCGCCATGTCGAGCGGCGGAGTGCTCGCGACCCAGGACGGCGGAGAGAGCTGGGAGCGCCTGGAGGGCGGACTGGACCATGACGCGGCGGTGACGCCTCAGCTCGTGGTCCCCGCGACGACGAACCCCGACCGACTTTGGATGCAGGGCCACCACGGCCTCCACCGCATGGATCGGGAGGAGGGTGTTTGGGTCCGCACCGGACCGCGGGATGAGGACGGCGAGTTCCACGACGCGGGGTTCCCCGTGGCGGTCCACCCCCACGATCCCGACACGTGCTGGGTCGTCCCGCTCGGTGGGGAGAGCGGCGGCAGCCGCCTGCCCCTGGGCGGCCGGCCGGCGCTCTACCGTACGCAGGACGCCGGCGAGACCTGGGAGCGGCAGGGCGCGGGGCTCGCGGAGGAGGGCGCGTGGTGGACGGTGAAGCGGCAGGCGCTCGCGGTCGACGGGTGCGATCCCCTCGGCCTCTATCTCGGCACCTCGTCCGGCGAGGTCTGGGCCTCCCGCGACGAGGGCGAGAGCTGGGCGCGCATCGCCAGCGGCCTGCCTGCGATCTACAGCGTGGAGGTCGGCTGAGCCGCGATGGGGTCCTCGAGCCATGAGCCGGCCCGGGAGCCGGCCCGGGAGTCGGCACGGGAGCCGGCGGCCTTGGGCGCGCCGAGCCCGGGTCCGGGAGCGGCGGCGCCGCGGGGGCTGCTGTGGTTCGCGCTCGCGTTGGCGCTGGTGCCCTTCGGGCTCCTTGTCCACCGCTTTGACTTCCTCTGCGACGACGCCTTCATCACGTTCCGCTACTCGCGGAACCTCGCGGAAGGGCTCGGCTTGGTCTACAACCCGCCCCAGCTGGAGGCGCCAGTGGAGGGCTACAGCGAGTTCCTCTGGGCCGGGCTCATGGCCCTGGGCATGAAGCTCGGCGTGGGCCCTGAGATCTTGAGCCGGGTCCTGTCCGTGCTCGCCGGGCTGCTGATGGTCTCGGCGCTGGTGCGGGCCATCGCGAGGCGCTACGCCGACGCGCCGGCCGCCGTGCTCGCGTCGGCGCTGCTGCTTGGCACCGCGCCGCCGCTCGCCGTCTGGTCCACGGGGGGCATGGCCACCATGCCCACCGCGGCCCTGGCGGTGGCGCTCTTCCTCGTGGCGCATGGTGCGCCCGCGGGGAACTGGCGGCGCCGTGCGCTCCTGCTGGGCCTGATCACGGCGGGCCTGACCTTGATGCGGGCCGACGCGGCGCTCCTCGTCGCCCTCATCCTCACTCCCCCGATCATCGCAGGGCTCGTTCGCAGGGACGAGCGCCAGTGGCGGCCGGCGCTCGCCGCTGCGGGCTCGGGCGCGCTGGTGTTCTTCGGGCACATGGCGTGGCGCTATTCGGTCTATGGGGACTGGGTTCCCAACACCGCGCGAGTGAAGCTGGGCCTCACCGGCGCAGCCGCCGAGCGGGGCCTGGACTACGTGGTCTCCGCGTGGCTCTCCATGCCCGGGCTCGGACTGCTGACCGTCGGGGCCCTCGCCGGCGCCTGGTGCAGCCGTCGCCGCCTCGGCGCGGCCGAGGCGAGCGGGGTAGCCGCGATGGTCATCGGAGGCACCGCCTACGCGATCTCATCCGGCGGAGACTTCATGTGCTTCGCCCGGTTCCTGGTGCCCGTCATCCCCTTCGCGGTGCTCGGAACCGCCGGTGCGCTCGCCTGCCTTGAGCGGCGCTCCCGCGCGGTGACCCTCCTCGCTGGCGTAGGCGCAGCGGCGCTGTCCGTGTCGGCGGCCTTCGACGTCCACGCGGTCCCCGAGACCGCGCGCCTGGCCTTCCACTTCCGGCACAACCAGACGCTGATGGGGGTCAGGCCTTCTGCCTCGGAGGTCGAGCAGTGGCGCAACATGTCGGACCGCGCGGGCTACTGGGCCGAGGTCGGCCGCGCGCTCGCGCAGCATGCGCCGCCGGGCTCGTCCCTGGTGTACGGGGCCGTCGGTGCGATCGGGTACCACTCCAACCTCTTCATCCACGACAGGAACGGGCTGGTCACGCGTGAGGTCGCGCTGCGTCCTCCGCACAAGGTGCTGCGCTCGCCGGGCCACGACAAGGCGGTCCCGCCTGAGTTCTTCCTGCGCCATGACCCGACTTTTCTCGACGCTGGCCTGTGCGCCGCGGCGGCGTTTCCTCCGCCGCAGAAGGCGGGGACGCGGGTGGAGGCGCTCGGTCCAGGCGAACGTCCAGGCTCCGTGCTCTGGGTGCAGCGGCCCTGAGGTAGCGCCCCTGAGGCCGCCTGTGGCCGTCGCGCGGCGAACGAAAGGAGCCCCCGGGGCACCGTGCCCCGGGGGCTCCACCAGGAGGGCCCATCCAACTTCCCTCACCGGTGGGGGATCACCGCCGGTACCGGTTCCCGACGTGGGTCACGCGGTGCCTGGGCGTCCGGATCTCGATCCGACGGGCAGGCACCCAGACTCGAACCGTGCGCGAGTCGTAGTGACCGGGGATGTGGCGGAGGCTGTGGTGGCCGGCGCAGACGAGGACGCGATAGCGACGGCCACAGGGATCATGGCGCCACTCGTAGCGGGGCTCGATCCAGACTCGCTCCTGTCGGCCGGGGACCCAGACCTGCTCGCAGCGGGTCTCGTACCGCCCTCGCCGGTAGCTCCTCGAGGTGCCGTAGTGCACGCCAAAGGATGAAGCGGTCGCGCACTGCTGAGAGGGGTGAAGGCCTCGGGCGCCATAGGCCGTGAGCGGTTGGGCCTCAGCCTTGGTCCCGAGGGCGGCGAGCAAGAGCAGAGCCGGGGCGAGCCGGAGCCAGCTAGGGACGAGGAGAGCGGGTCGCATGGGAACACCTCCGTGTTCAAGGGGCGGCGGCCCAGGCGAGATCCAGCGGACAGGCCTGGGGGTGGAGCGCGCAGGTCGCGCGGCATTCCCAGGGAAGCACGGACCGTGCCAACGGCCGCAGAATCGCCTCAGAGGCCACTGGGGGCCCTCGGGCCGCCCACGCCCCTCATTCACCGTTCATCCAGCCCCAGCTCTCGGTGGGGTGTCCCACCGAGAGGGCGTCGGCGTGAACTCAGGAGGACAGCACGAACTGCTTGCGAGTCACGGTGATGCAGCCCACGGCGAGGAGGACCGCGGCTGTGATCAGGAGGCGCTCGGCGGAGGCCGACGACTCTATGAATTCAGCCCTCGAGAAGACCTCGAGGGAGCGCCAGTCGGCGCTGTCCCCTCCGGCGAAGAGGGAGCGTAGGTAGTACTGGAGGCTCAGCTTCTGTGCGGAGCCGGGGATGTTGGCCAGCATCACCTCGAACGCGAACGCATAGCCGAGGGCGATCACCTGACCGCGCTTGAAGATCACCCCGATCACGGCGGCGCCGAGGGAGTAGAGCACCCCTGCGATCAGCGTGGCGCCGATGAGGGCGGTGGCTGCCTCCGGAGAGGTGCCCCCCTCGGCTCCCATGGTGATCGCCGCCACGCCCGCTCCGCTGGCGAGGAGGAGGACCGTCAGGACGAGCAGGCTCGCCATCCAGCGGCCAAGGAACACCGAGGCCCTGGGGATCGGGCGGGTGAACGGATAGGTGATGGTGCGGGCCTCGGTCTCGTCGGCAATGGCGCCGATGCCGAGGAAGACGCCGAGCGCTGGCGCGACCACCTGGAGCAGGACCAGGACGCCGAGGTACATGAACACGCGCTCGCCGCCTTCGTTGCTCCCGCCGATGGTCATGGCCAAGAACGCGAAGAGCGGGGGGATGGCGGCGAACAGGATGCCCGCGAGCGCGCGGCGCGAGGCGGCGGTCGAGGCCAGGTGCATCCGGAAGATCAGCCAGGTCGCCCTGGGGAGCTCGGTGAGGAGGTTCATGGATCAGTGGGGGGCTCAGCCGACCAGGTAGTCGAAGACCGCCTCGAGGCTGGCGTCGTCGCTCTTGAAGCCTGAGACGCCGGCGCCGGCCGACGCCGCCACGCCTGCGAAGGCGCTGTGGAAGGCCGCGATGTCGTCGGTCTCCACCGTCAGGGTGCCGGGGTCGGCGCCGAGCTTGATGGTGCGGATGTGTTCGAGGGGGAGGAGCGCGGTGGCGAGCCGCCGCGGGTCCCGGGCGACCAGCTCCACCCGGCTCGGGTGGCGCGAGATGAGCCGCCGGACGTCGCGCACGCTCCCCTGTGCGAGCAGGCGGCCGCGGTGGATGAGAACAATGGTCTCGGTCAGGCTCTCCACCTCGTGCAGCACATGGCTGGAGAGGACGACGGAGCAGCCGTCCTCCGCGAGGCCCCGGAAAAGATCCAGGGTCTGCCTGCGGGCGATCGGGTCGAGGCCCGTCAGCGGCTCATCCGCGATCACGAGCTTCGGGCCGTGGGCGATGGCCTGGGCCAAGCGTGTGCGTTGCCGCATGCCCTTGGAGTAGCCGTTGACCTTGCGGTCCATGGCGTCTTCGAGCCCGACCCGCTCCATCGCGCGGACGGCGAGGACGTCGGCCTCGCGGCGCGACCAGCCCCCCAGGCGGAGGAGGTCCCGGACGAACTGGCGGCCGGTCTGGTGCTCGTACAGGGCGTCCTGCTGCGGGCAGAAACCCAGCTGACGATGGAGCGCCCGGTTCCCGAAGGGGACTTTATCGAGCACTGTCAGCTGGCCGCGGGCCGGCCGGAGTTCGCCGACCATGAGCTTCATGAAGGTCGACTTGCCTGCCCCGTTCGGGCCGACCAGGCCCGTGATGCCGGGCTCGATCTCTACCGACAGGTCGCCGAGCCCGACGACCTCCCCGTACCAGCGGCCGAGGTTCTCGGCCTGGATGATGGCGGTCACGCGCCCACCTCCAGCTTGCGGGTCTGTCGGGCAAGGACCGCGGCGCTCGCGAGGGTGAGCAGCCCGAGGACCCAGAGGGACGACTCGAGGCGCCAGCCGATCCCAGGGGAGGACTGCCCGAAGAGGCTGTCGAAGACCCGGATGAAGTTGTTGGGGATCGAGAGGAGCCGCCAGCCCTGACCACTCATCAGCGCCGCCATGGCGTTGGCGCCGGCCTGCGTGAGGAAGTAGAAGATGAACAGCCCGCCCAGGGCGCGATTGCGGCGGTCCGTGACGGAGGAGATCGCCAGCACGAGGATCCCGTGGAAGAGCACCCAGAGCACGGCGTAGAACTCGAGCTTGAGGATCGTATCCCAGCGGTCGGTGAGGAAGGACCACTCCGGGGAGGCGAGGCTCGCCACCGAGCAAACGATGGTGACCGGGATCACCACGGACATGCTGCCCCAGAACATGACGGTCATCAGCTTGCCTGCGATGTAAGTGAGGCGCGAAATGGGGCGCGCGAAGTAGAGCAGGTTCGCCCTCAGCTTGCGGTCCTCGGCGATCAGTCCCGAACCGTACCAGCCCATGCTGAGCACCACGAAGAACTGCATGCCCGTGAGCAGCTGGAAGATCAGGGTCTCGACCTGACCGATCTGGTTCGAGAGCAGGGCGCCCATGGCCATGGTCTGGGCCGAGGGTTCCATGCCGGCCATGCCCGAGATGGTCCCCGCCTCCGCCTCAAACTTGAGCTGCACCATGAAGCTCGTGACGATCGTCCAGATCCCCGGGATGAGGAACAGCAGGAGCATCGGGAGCTTCTTCTTGAAGCCGATGCGGATGCCTGACCACGCGAGGGTCACAGAGCGCAGGGGGCGCTCGCGGAGCTCCCCTTCGAAGCGGCGGTAGACCTCGGTATGAGTGGTTGCCTTCATGCGCTCGTGGCCTCGGTCTTCTGCTCGCTCTCGTCGACGGCCTTGAGGAAGACCTCCTCGAGGGTTGAACGCACGGGGTCAATGGAGGAGATGTTCACTCGCTCGGCGGCCGCGAGGCCGCAGAGGTGGTCGGCGTCCTCCACGCTCTGGGGGAGCGTGATCATGAGCGCCCCGGTCTTGTCGATCGAGACGTCATAGGAGGCGGCCTGGAGAGCCGTCTGGAGCTGGGTGGCCCCGTCTTCGACCTCCACGCGCAGGCGCCGGGACTCCGCCGCAGTGAGCTCGGCGATCGAGCCTTGGAGGATGGCCTGGCCCTTGACCAGCACGACGACGTTGTCGCAGGTCCGCTCCACGTCCGGGAGCAGGTGGGAGCAGAGCAAGATGTTCTTCTTCTGGTTCCGCCCGAGGTCCTCCACGAGCGACAGCATGTGCCTGCGCCCGGCGGGGTCGAGGCCGTTGGTGGGCTCGTCGAGGAGCAGGAACTCCGGGTCATGGACGAGGGCCTGGGCGAGCTTGAGGCGCTGCTTCATGCCGGTGGAGTAGCCGTCCAGCGCGCGGTAGCGGGCCTCGTCCAACTCCACGTAGTCGAGAACCTCGTGGGCCCTCGTGATCGCGTCCTGACGGGACAGGCCGGTGAGCTTGGCCAGGGCGGAGACGATCTCGACGGCGGTCATGCCCGGCAGGAGGCAGTCGCTCTCGGGCATGTAGCCAACCCGCTTGCGGATCTCGAGACGCGCGGCGCGGTGGGTGGGCTGGAGCCCGGCCACAGTGGCCGTCCCCTCTGTGGGCTCAAGGAGTCCCAGGAGCAGCCCGATCAGGGTGGTCTTGCCCGCGCCGTTCGGGCCGAGGAGGCCCACTGGCCCCGGGGGCAGCTCCATGTCCACGCCGCGGAGGGCGTGGACGTTGCCGAAGGACTTGCGCAACCCCTCCAGTCTCACGATCGGTTCGGGCCGCTCCCCGCCCGGCGGGACCAGGGAGACGTCAGGTTCGTTGGCGGTCATTGGATTCGATTGGGCGCGACTCCAATGGGAGCAGCTGCGGCGCGACCAGTTTGGAGGGGGCGACGTCCTCCGCGTTCGCGGTCGAGTACGAGCCTAGCAGTCTGACCTGCCCAAGAATCCGACAAAGACGGTCCAGGAATCCAAGAGGTTGGGCCCCGGAACCAGACCAGGCCTGCCGTGGAAGCGGTCGAGGTCGCTCGATGGCGGGGACCCTGACCGTGGGACCCTGCGCCGTCGCCATCCCGCGTGAGCGTGGCATCAGCGGGGTCCTCGCCCTAAGATCGGCGAGCGGCCGCTCCGATTCGTGGCGCTCTCCAGCTCGGCCCTGTCGGTCCGCCCTCCGGGACCGCCTGGCCACCATCAGCGGGGGAGACGTCTCGCCGGGCGGCTCCGCTGGGCCGCGCCGGTCAGTGCGGCTTGACCCTCGTCTGGAAGTGGGGGGGCCGGGGCCGATGGCCCCGCGTCCGGCAATAATTGAGCCCGAGGCAAACCGTGCACCCGAGTGAAGCAGGGAGAGTTCGATGAGAGAGAAGGACCCGACATCCGGTGATCCGTCGGCAATGAGCCGACGGTCCTTCCTGAGAGGGGCCACGCAGGTGGCCGCAGCGGGGAGCATGATCGGTTCATCTGCCGCCGACGAGATGGCGGCATCCGAGGCCGCCGGGGCCTCGGAGGTGGAGGCTCTTCGCGGCGCCTCGGAGCTCGAGATCTCTGTCAACGGCAAGCTGCGGACGGTCGAGGTCGAACCCCGCACGACGCTGCTCCAGGCGCTGCGTACGCACATGGAGCCGCCCCTGACGGGCACGAAGGAGGTCTGTGGGATGGGTTCCTGCGGGGCCTGTACCGTCCTCATCGACGGGCAGCCTGCCTACTCGTGCCTGACGCTCGCCGCGACCTGCGCGGGCCGCCCGATCACCACCGTCGAGGGGTTCGGGAGCCCCGACGCGATGTCGGACGTGCAGCAGGCATTCTGCGACAAGGACGGGATGATGTGCGGCTTCTGCACGCCGGGCTTCGTCGTCGCGACCCACGCTGCGCTGGAGCGCGCGCCGGAGGCGGACCTCGACGAGCTGAAGTATCAGCTGTCGGGCAACCTCTGCCGGTGTGGCACGTATCCCCACGTCTTCGAGGCCGCGCAGGCGGTCCAGGAAGATCGGGCTCGCGGGGGTGAAGGGAGATGAGCCGCTCGAACCATCGTCCGGAATCCTCGGAGCCCTCCTGGGGCAAGCGGAGTGACCTCGACGTTCTCAACCGAGACATCCCTCGCGTGGACGGACCCGTGAAGGCCACCGGCCAGGCGGTCTACACCCATGACGTTCGCCTCCCGAACATGCTCTGGGCGCGACTCCTGATCCATCCGGTCCCGCGCGCGGAGATCGAGTCCATCGGGCTCGAGGCGGCCAGCGAGATGCCGGGGGTCGTGCACATCGAGGCGCTCAAGGAGCCGGGGGACGCGGTGCGTTACATGGGCGACGACGCCGTGCTGGCCGTCGTTGCTGCCGAGACGCCTGATCAAGCAGCGGACGCCCTGCGGGCGATCGAGGTCAAGGCGAAGCGGCTCGCCCCGGTGGTCACCCCGGAGCAGGCGCTCGAGGAGGGCGCTCCTGTGGTCAGTCGTCGGCGCAACGCCGACTCCAACGTGGGCCGGGCTAACGAGCGCGGTGACGAGGCCCTGGCCGACGCGGCGCTCGCCGGCGCCGTGGCGGTGGTGGAGCGGTCGTTCGAGATCCCCGTTCAGCATCACGTCTGCCTTGAGACCCACGGGCACGTGATCCAGCCCGCGCCGGACGATGAGCCGGTCACGGTCTACGCCTCGACCCAGTCTGTGGGCGGTACCCCGCGTGGATTGGCTCGTACGTTGGGGCGGGACGCGTCCCGCATTCGCGTGCTGACCCCGCACATGGGCGGGGGATTTGGGTCCAAGTTTGGCCCCGGCCTGGAGGGGGCGCTGGCCGCGCGCATCGCCAATGCCACCGGGCGCCCGGTGCACCTCATGCTGACCCGCTCGGACGAGTTCGCGATCGCCGGTAACCGCTCGGGTTCGCGGCAGACACTCAAGGTGGGGGCCGGCAGCGACGGTCGGCTCGTCGGCCTCAAGCTGCAGGCCGACAAGCTCGGCGGCGTGTCGGGTGGGTCCCTCCCCGGGCCGCCATACATCTACACGGTGGAGGATGAAGCGGCCGTCTCGAGCAAGATCCGTTCGGTACACACGGCCACGGACGGCAGCCGCGCCATGCGCGCGCCGGGGCATCCCCAGGCGTCGTTCGCCATGGAGGCCGCGATGGACGAGCTGGCGTACCTGCTCGGCATGGACCTGGTCGAGATGCGGATCCGCAACCTCGAGTCCGAGGTCCACCACCGCCAGCTGCGCCGCGTGGCGGAGGAGATCGGCTGGGGTGAACACCCGCACCGAGACCGGCCGGGCAGCGCCGAGAACGGGCGCGCGGTGGGGATTGGATTCGGTGTCTCCGTCTGGGGACCCGGCGGCCGCTCGTCTCGCTGCGACGTCACGGTCCGTCCTGATGGTTCGGTCGTCTCGGCCACCGCGACCCAGGACCTCGGCACCGGCGCGCGGACTTACGTCGCGGCGATCGTCGCTGAGGAGCTTGGCCTGACGGTCGGCATGGTCGAGGCGCGCATCGGGGACAGCGATCTGCCCCCGAGCGTGACCTCGGGCGGGAGCGTCACCACGGGCAGCTCGGCTCCGGCGATCAAGGACGCCGCGCACAAGGCGCGCGAGAGCCTGGAGGTCCTCCTCGAGGACGTGCTTGAGGCTCCCGTTGGCTCCTATGTCTGGAAGGACGGTCAGGTCTCCGTGCGCGGCGACGCGAGCCGCTCGCTGCCTTGGATCGCGGTCTGTGCGCTCCTCCGGGAGCCGCTCGTGGCCCAGGGCGAGTTCCGAGAGTTCCTGCATGAGGGTCGGATCCACGGGGCCCAGGCGGCGAAGGTGGAGGTCGACACGCTCACCGGGCGGGTCAAGGTCCTCAAGATGGTGACCTGCCAGGACCAGGGGCTGCCTTTGAACCGCCTCGCGCTGCGTAGCCAGATCAACGGCGGGATGATCCAGGCCCTCTCGTACGGCCTGCTCGAGCAGCGGGTGTTCGATGAACAGGACGGCTTCCTGCTCTCGGATAACCTTGACCTCTACAAGATCGCGGGGGCCCAGGAGATCCCCGAGATGGTCGCGCTCATCGACGACGAGGACGAACGTCCGAGCGTCTGTGGCATGGCCGAGGCGCCGGTCATCCCGGGGCACAGCGCCATCGCGGGCGCGATCCACAATGCCTGCGGCGCGCGGCTCACCCGCATGCCATTCACCGCGGACAACGTGCTGGAGACCCTCTACGGGAAGATCTGATGAAGGACTTCGAGCTCAAGCTACCGGATACCCTCGCCGCCGCGGTGGGGGAGCTCCCCGCTGCGTACAGCCGTGACGGCGCCCAGGTCCTCGCAGGAGGCCAGGATATCGTGACCGTCATGAAGGATGACATCGAGCAGCCAGCGGCGCTCGTGAGCCTCCAGCGCCTCGGCCTCGACGGGATGAAGTGGGACGAGCGCGGCGGGCTGACCATCGGCGCGACGGTGACGATCCAGACCCTCGCGGAGGACGCCCGGGTCGAGCAAGTGCTCCCCGCGCTGCGCGAGGCCGCGCGGTCCGTCGGGAGTCCCCAGATCAGGAGTCAGGGGACCGTGGGCGGGAACCTGAACCAGCGGCCGCGTTGTCCTTACTATCGCCACCCGTCGGTGAGCTGCTTCAAGAAGGGCGGCTCGGTGTGCCTCGCAGAGTTCGGCTTCAACAAGTACGCCGCGATCTTCGGCGGCGGCCCGTCCTACTACAGCCACCCCTCCGACCTCGCGACGGCGCTCGTGATGCTCGGCGCCACGGCCTCCATCACCGGCCCTGATGGAGAGCGCCAGGTCCCGCTGACGGAGCTGTACGTCTTGCCGGAGGAGACGCTGGATACGGAGACCGTGCTTCGACCGGATGAGATCCTGACCTCGGTCTCGATCCCGGCGCCGGCGGCAGACGCCCGCGCCTCGTACCTGAAGTACAAGGAGCGTGCCTCCTACGACTTCGCCCTGGCGGCAGTGGCCGTGTCCGTGAGCCGGGGCGATGACGGCGTCGTGACCGACGCCCGTGTCGTCCTGGGGGGCGTCGCCCCCAAGCCGTGGGAGGTCCCTGCCGCGGCGCGTGCCCTGGTCGGCAAGCGCATGGAGCCGGAGGCCTGGACCGCTGCCGGTGAGGCGGCGGTGGCTGACGCCGACCCGCTCGAGCACAACGGCTACAAGGTGCACCTCGTGAAGGGGCTGCTCTTCCGCGCCCTCGAGGCCCTGGTCTGATCCTGCCCGCTGACCTCCCAGAACATGACCATGAGTGATCCCAGGACACCCGCCGTGAGCCCCTACTGTGTGCACCTCGCGAGCAAGAAGATGATGATCTCCGAGCGCCCCCCGCTCCAGGACGGCGATGTGCTGGACTCGAGCCAGCATTGCTGGTGCGAACGATCCCACATGCTCATCGGCCCCGACGGCGACGCCGCCCACCCGGAGGACTGCCGCAAGGGGCGTGACTGCTTCGAGTCCCCCCTGGCAGACCTCCTCTGATCCACCATGAAGCTCCTCGCCTCTCTCGTGATCGCCGGTTCGACGGCAATGTTCTTCACCGGCCTCCTCCCGTGCCCCTGTGAGCTTGGCGCCCGTGTGTCTTCGGCGCTCGGCGGCTCGTGCTCTCCGGCAGCAGGCGACGCGCAGCCGCTGCCTGGTGCCCCAGTCGGGGTCTATCTCGAGGTCCGCAACGCCACGGTTTGGGGAGGCGCCTGTCACATCGGTTCGGAGGCCGTGAGCCAGGGGACCTACGCAGCGGCGGGCTGGGCCTTCGAAGGAGGGGCTCATGATGGAGCCGACCTCACGGGGGTCCGCGTCGTCTCGTTGGTCGAGGGGACGTCGAACCTGCAGGCCGAGCATGTGTTCCGCGCGGGCGGCGTCCCGGAGATCCGCTCCGCGATCTGGGTGGACGCGCCGGACCAGCGGACGGCGGACGCTGCCGTTGACCACGTGTTGGCGCGCATGGACCATGGGACCGTCCTGACCGTGGAGCGGGCCTCGCTCTCCGTTGAGCAGGAGGGGGACGTGTTCCAACTCGCCGTCCCCGGGGTGCTCTCTGTGGAGGGCGAAGCGCTCCCCGATCGTTCCTGCTGCACCATGCCGGAGTCGCTCTGGTACTCCCCCCTCGCGACCGGCTGCGAGGCCGTGGTGGGGAACCCCTCCACCTGCCGCTTCGCTGGCCACGGCGACGGATCCGCGCGCCTCTCCCCATGGGCCTTCGAAGGCGAGAACAGCGCCTTCGTCGCCCGCCTCGGCGCCTGAGGCGCCGCGCTCATCACTCAACCCGCCCGAGTTCCTTTGGCCCGCAAGAAGACTCCCTTGGCTCGCAAGAAGACCCCGTTGGCCCGCAAGAAGGCTCCGTCGGCCCGTAAGAAGGCTCCGTTGGCTCGTAAGAAGAAGTCCAAGAGGAAGACCCAGCGCCGCTCCAAGCGCTCGGTCGACGACGCCGAGATCGAGGAGCTGGTGATCGTCCCGGTCCGGAACATGATCCTGTTCCCCGGCGTGGTGCTCCCGCTCATGCTCGGGAGGGAATCCTCGGTCCTTGCCGTGCGCGCGGCGGTCGAGGACGATCGACCGATCGGCCTGCTCCTCCAGCGCGACGAGCGCGACGATTCGCCGGGGCCCTCCGATCTCTTCAAGGTCGGGACCGTGGGCGAGATCATGCGCTACTGGACGGCTCCCGACGGCCGGCACCAGGCCATCTGCCAGGGGCTGAGCCGCTTCGAGGTCATCGACTACGTGGAGACGGAGCCGCTCCTCGTGGCGAGAGTGCGCCGCGTCGAGGAGGTCGAACAACCCACGCGCGCTATCGAGGCGCGGTTCGTGGCGCTCAAGCAGCGGGCGGAGGAGGTCCTGAGCCTCTCGCCGGGGACCCCCGAGGACCTGGAGCAGGCCGTCCAGGGAATCGACTCTCCGGGGATGCTCGCTGACCTCGTCGCGACGTTCCTGGACATGCCGTCCCCGGAGAAGCAGGAGATTCTCGAGACCTTCGAGGTCAAGGCTCGCCTCGACCGCCTTCTGGAGGCACTCGGGCAGGCCGCGGCCGTCCTCGAACTGAGCCTGAAGATCCGGCGTGAGACCAAGGGTTCCCTGGATCAGGCGCAGCGTGAGTACTTCCTGCGGGAGCAGCTGCGGCAGATCCGGCGCGAGCTCGGTGAGGGCGACGACTTCACCGATGAGCTCGCAGAGATCCGCGAGAGGGTCGACGCGCTTGACCTCCCGGAGGAGGCGGAGCGTGAGGTCCGCCGTGAGCTCCGGCGGCTCGAGCGGACCCCAGAGCAGGCGGGGGAGCACTCGATGCTCCGCACCTGGATGGAGGTCTTCACGGAGCTGCCCTGGAACGAACGCAGCAAGGACACCCTCCAGCTCGACGTGGCCCAGCAGGTGCTAGACGCGGATCACCATGGGCTGGAGAAGGTCAAGCGCCGGATCTTGGAGTTCCTCGCGGTGAAGAAGCTGAACCCCGAGGGGCAGGGCCCGACCCTCTGCCTCGTGGGGCCTCCGGGGGTTGGCAAGACCTCCCTCGGGCAGAGCGTTGCCCGGGCCATGGGCCGGGAGTTCGTGCGCGTCAGCCTCGGCGGGGTGCACGATGAGTCCGAGATTCGCGGCCACCGGCGGACCTACGTGGGGGCCATGCCGGGGAAGATCATCGAGGGGCTGCGCAAGGCGCGGACCCGTAACCCAGTGTTCCTGCTCGACGAGGTGGACAAGCTCGGTGCAGGCCTCCACGGCGACCCGTCCTCGGCGCTGTTAGAGGTCCTCGACCCGGCTCAGAACGGCACGTTCCAGGACAACTACCTCGGGGTCCCCTTTGATCTCTCGGAGGTCCTCTTCATCGCCACAGCGAACGTCGAGGAGCAGATCCCAGGGCCGCTGCACGACCGGATGGACGTGCTCCGGCTCTCTGGCTACACCGAGGCTGAGAAGCTCGCCATCGCCCGCAAGCACCTGCTGGCGCGCCAGCGGTCCGCCGCAGGCTTGAAGCCCGGTCAGCTCAAGGTCTCGGTGGCTGCGCTCCGCGAGGTGATCACGGGCTACACCAGAGAAGCGGGGGTGCGGGGACTCGAGCGTCAAATCGCGGCGATCTGCCGTCATGCGGCGGTGAAGTTCGCTTCCCGGCGGCGCAAGCCCCTCACGATCGGCCCGGACGAGGTGAAGGAGATCCTCGGCCATGAGCGCCGGGAGCTGGAGGTCGCTGAACGCACGGCTCAGTCCGGGGTCGCTACGGGACTTGCCTGGACCTCGGTGGGCGGGGAGATCCTCTTCATCGAGGCGGCCGCCAGCAAGGGAAAGGGGGAGCTACGGCTCACCGGTCAGCTCGGGGATGTGATGAAGGAGAGCGCGCTCGCGGCGCTCACCCTTCTCAAGTCCCGGGCGGCGGACCTTGGCATCGACGCGGAGGAGCTTGGCTCCAGCGATGTGCACCTTCATATTCCCGCCGGTGCGGTCCCCAAGGACGGACCGTCGGCGGGGGTGGCCATCACGGTCGCGCTGGCGTCGCTGTTCACTGATCGCCCGGTCCGTGGCACGGTCGCGATGACCGGTGAGATCAGCCTTCGCGGCCGGGTGCTCCCGGTGGGCGGGGTCAAGGAGAAGGTGCTCGCGGCGCTGGCTGCTGGCATTCGAACGATCCTCCTTCCCGAGCGAAACATGGCCGACCTCGTCGAGCTCCCGGAGGTGGCCCGCCAGAAGCTGGAGTTCATTCCGCTCCAGACGATCGACGATGCCTTCGACGTCGCGCTCGGGCGGCATCGCTCCTGATGTGGGCAGAGCTCCTCGCCCTGGTCGCGATGTCCGGAGGGGCGCCCGCGTCGGCGCACCCCAACTCGTTCTCGATCTCGGAGCTTCATATCCGGAACAACCGCGTCGAGCTGCAGCTGCGCTGTCAGGTGCTCTCGCTCGGTGAGGTGATCGAGGGGCTGGATCCCGAACTCGACGGGCACGCTGAGCCGGGCGAGGTCGACCGCTTCGCGGACGAGATCGCCGGGTATGTGGCGAGTCACTACCGCCTGGTCCCCGGGGCGCTCGACGACGCGAGCTGCGCCGATGCCTCGAGGGCGTTGAGCGTGGTGGGGGCGTTTGTGGACGAGGCACCGCTCGCGCTCGACCCGATGAACGAGGTCAGCGAGTGGGTCGACGTGGTGCTGAGCTTCGAGGGGGCGGAGGGGCCCGAGGGGACGCTGGGTCGACTCGGCGTTCATCAGTCTCTCTTTCAGGTCACCAGCCCCGGCCACCGTGACTCCTGCGCCGTCGTCTGGAACGGCCTCGAGGTCGGCCAGCGGCAGTTTGCCCTCGGCGCAGAGGCGCACGTCTTTGTGGCCAGTCAAGAGGTCATCGCTCGGGGCGCTCCCGCGTTCCAGCGGTACGTCGTCCTTGGCGCGAAGGGGGTGCTTCAGAGCGTGGACGCGCTCCTGCTGGTCCTGCTGCTGGTGCTCGCAGCCCGTCCCGGCTGGCGTTCAGCCCTCATCTCAGTGGGGCTCTTCGCCGCTGCGGCAGCGGCTGGGAGCCAGCTCGGAGCGAGGGTGCCAATCTCGTCCACGGAGCTCCGGTTCCTGGAGCTCACCGTCCCGCTCGCCATCGCCTACGTGGGGCTAGACGATCTGCTCCACCGCGACGGGCGTACGCGCTTCATCGAGGCGATGGTCTTCGGGCTCGCCCTCGGGGGGAGGGAGGTCGTCCAGCTGTCGCCGGAGCTGATCCGTGAGGACAGCCCCACGGCGCCCCTCGCTGGCGTGAGCATCGGGCTCGCCCTCACCTTGCTCACCCTCTCTCTTGTGCTGCTTCCAGCCTTGTCCCGGAGCCGCGACCCCGGTGCGGCCGCTCCCCGCCTCGTGCGTCTGCCCGTGGACGTGGCGGCCATCGGCGTTGGCCTCTGGTTCTTTCTCTCCACCGCGCTCGGCTGAGCTTCTGCGCCAGGCCCCGGTTGGTGAAGGCCCGCCAGCGGGAGCCCGCCAGCGGTGTTCACCCCAAGGGACGTCCTCACAGCAGGGACGTCCTCGCAGCAGGGGCGGCACCATCAGCCGCCTCCTCGCCTGCCCCTCAGCCCCTCCTTGTCCGTCCGGTCAGGGCAGAATCTGCAGGGTGATGACGTTGGACACAAAGTCGTAGGGGTCCCGCGTCACCGCGCAGTGGTACATCGTCTGGCCCACGAGGCCGCTTATGAACGCGGGGTTGAGGCGGATCTGGATGCCCGCGGCCCCCGACGAATTCAGGGTGCCAAGCTGGTTGCGGAAGACCGCGCCCTGGGTGTCGATCAACCCGGTGCGGGTCCATCGATCGAAGTTGATGGGGACGTCGAGCCCACCCAGGACGAATCCGTTCGACGTGCCGCTGAGGCTCGAGAACATGATGAAGTCCCGGTTCGCGTACGCCTCCCCAGGATGGAAGTAGATCTGCTGGAGGTCCGCGCTGCTCACCGAACCGGAGCTCGACCGGGCCGAGAGTGCCGCATGACGGCGGAGCACCGTGACCCAATCCTCGTTCGCCTCTGAGGGCGCTGATCCGAGCGCCAGCCAGCCGCCGGTCGAGTTGATCATGACCGGCTGTCCGGCGTACTCGCCGGTCCTCGGGTTGAACCAGAACTGCTCGAAGGCGCCTATCGACGACCCGAGGTTGAGCTCCCCGGTGGCGGAGGCCTCGGGGAGGTAGACCGCGTAGACCTGGTCGTCTTTCGAATAGACCTGGCCCTCTCCGATGCTCGTCGCTTCGTTGCGGAGGAGGCTGTCGTTGGGGTGCATTTCCCAGAACGGAAGCTCCGCCTCCATGAAGCGCCGGGCGTGTCCGACGTAGGTCCACATGTCGTCGCGCGTCCGGAAGTCCTCGATGGAGAGGTCGCCGCCGAGCGGAAGGTTGTGCCAGCCGAGGTAGAACTCAACGCCTCCGCCGCTGAAGAGCGCGTCGTAGAGCACCCGCTTCCGAACGTCGTCGGCGTTGGAGTCCGTCAGCCCTGTGGGCCACGGATTCATCTCGTCGGCGTCAATGATCCAAGGACGCCCTGCCTGCGTGGAGAGCGATCGAAGCTGTTCGATCTGGTCCTCAGCGGAGTTCAGGGAGAATTGAAGCGACGCGGCGTCGATGTTCGGATCGGTCAGTACGGACTGGAAGACCGCGAGGTCATCGGGACGATTGTGGAGCGAGATGGCGTGCTCGTAAGCGTCCAGATCAGTGATCCACTGCGCGAAGCTCCCCAGGGTCGATGCGTTGAAGTCGGTCTCTTCGCAGAGGTTCCAGCGCAGCGCCGGGTGGTGTCCAAAGCGAGCGATCACTTCGCGGTAGAAGAGCCGACGCTCGGTCCCGAGGGTGCCGCCGTCCAGCCAGAGCTCGTTCGCGACCTCGGTCTCGTTCATCACGAGTGACAGTGAGATGCCCAGGCCTTGGGCATGCTCGAAGATCGTGTTCCACTGCCGCAGGCGACTCGTGTCGTAATGCCGCTTCTCGAAGGCGCGGTTCTTTGGGCCGATGAAGGGGTAGACGTCCCTCCCGTCGCCGCCGAGGTTCATCACCAGCAGGAACATCGAGTTCACGCCCTTCTCTGCCAGGTAGTTGAGGGCGCCGATCGCTCCCTTGCCGTCCTCGTCACCGTTGCCCGGCCGGAGGAGCGGATCGCCAGGATTCCAGTCCGCGCGATGCTCCGCGAAGCTGTGGAGGTTGCCGGCGCCCTGGGTCTTCGTGATGTCGTCCATCGCCCTGTTGGCGAGGAAGTTCTCAGGGCCGTTGATACCGGCCTTCAGGTAGAAGGGCCCGTGCTCGAACTTTCGGTGGTGACGCCCTGAATCGGCGAGGGTGCCAAGCCGGTAGAGGCCCTTGCCAGCGGGGTCGATGCCCTTCACCTCGAAGGTGATCTGGCGGCCGTCCACGGTGGTGACCGCAGAGCCAGCGTTCGCGCCGCTCTGGATGGCGACGCCGGCTCCAAAGCGCATGGCGACGCTCGCCGTCCAAGTCCCCTTGGTCGGAGGGAGAAAGCGCACGGTCCACACGTTGCCGACATCCCCGGATCCACCGTCCGCGTCGAAGAAGCCGGGGACCTCGAGGCTTCGGCCGCCGGGACCATCGAAGCGGGCTGACAGGCGGTAATCGAGGAAGGGATTCGGGCTCTCACCGGTCTCGGACTCCCAGGGGCCGAGGAAGCTGAGCTCCATGGGGGAGCCGACGCGAGGCTCCAGCGGGCTGATCGAGTGATCGCCGTTGCCGTCGGTGCCGGCGTGGACGCCGGGCTGCCGGATCAGGAACGCGGCGCCGTCGATGCCGTTGGAGATGACCTGTATGCCAGTGACGCTGTGCTGCGAGGTGACGCTGCCGCCACCTGGCAGCTTGAGGTCCTCGAAATGGAAGCTCATGGCGTGAACGCGCTGCCCCCGGTTATCTCCCGCTTCACAGAAGACCGGGGTCTCTACCCAGGGCCCGAGCGCGACGGGATCACCGATCGAGCCGCTCTGGAAACGTGCGCGAACCTGCACGACATCATTCCCACCGACCTCGAAGAGGAAGAAGTCTGCCGCGGGGCCGGCTCCAGGCGTCCAGGGCCCGAAGCTGACCTCCCAAGGGGTCAGCACGTTGGAGCGAGTGAAGTACGACTCCAGGTTGCGGCTGTCGGCGTTGCGCGTTGTCGCCGAACGGTCGGTCAGGCTCACGCTGCCGCTTGATTCTCCCCACCGGAGGTCCGCGCGCTCAACCCAAGTTCCTTCGGATCGGATCCGCTCGACCATCGAGCCCTTGAGCTCGACGCTAAGGCTTTGAGCGCCAGCGGACGTACAGACGGCGCCTGCGACCAATGCGGCCTGCAGCAAGCGTCCCGCAGCGCGTACAGGGCGTCGAGACGAGAAAAATTGAAGTCGTTGGGTCATGGGTTATCGACCGGGGTCACTGGCGGCATCCGTGGATGCGGTGGGTGACGTCTCGGGGATCAAGCGACGCGGCAGGGGGGGGGACGATCGGGCTCCGAGTGGCCCGGGGGGGGGCCGGGCTGCGGGGCCCTTTTGGTGCGCAGCGATGAAGAGGCTAAGTCCAGGAAGAGGTCTGCGACGCGAATCCTGGAGGTCTCCGGTTACTCTGCGAGGATGGGACGCAGTGATTCATCCTCAGGTTTCGGCAGTTTCGGCGATCTGCGCAAGGCGCTCAAGGGGATCCAAGGAGAAGACTCCGAGGGAGTGGACCAAACAAGGGCTGGAGACGGCTCACCTGAAGGCCCCGGGAGGGGGTGGACCCTGGAGACGGGCGATGAGGAGCCGTACGAGCTCACAGAGGAGGACCTAGAGGGTCTTCCCGATCCCGATAGCCAGATACCCGCGCGCATCGCGCGCCGCCCCGGGGCTTTCGGGCCCATGGAGCACGGTCCAGCCTGCTACGCAGACGCTGATTCGGAGGAGATGGAGCTCGTCCGGTCCTTCCGGCTGCGGACGTTGTTTCCCGAAGATGTCCTCCAGGAGCTTCAGGAGCTGCCAGAGAACCCGGTGCCCGCGGACTACGAGGACCGTCTGGACCTCCGCGGCGAGGTGATCTTCACGATCGACGGTGCAGACGCCAAGGACTACGACGACGCCATCGCGATTCGGCCGCGGGACGGTGGCGGGTTCCACGTCAGCGTTCATATCGCCGACGTGAGTCACTATGTGAGGCCCGGGACAGCGCTGGACGACGAGGCGCTCGCCCGTGGCACGAGCGTCTACCTGCCCGATCAAGTCATCCCGATGCTCCCCGAGGCGCTCTCCAACGGGTTGTGCTCACTGGTTCCGAAGCAGGACCGCCTCGCGTACTCCGTCTTCATGGAGTTCAACGAGGCCGGAGAGCGCGTCTCGTCAAGCGTCTCGAAGAGCGTCATCTGCAGCGTGCATCGCGGTGACTACCGGATCGTTCAGGACCTGCTCGATGGGACCGTGACCGAGGAGACCGCGGAGATGGAGCCTCTCCGCGGCGCCCTTGAGCAATTCAGCGAGTGGACGAAGGTCCAGCAACGGATCCGCGACGCGAAGGGGTCGCTCCGCATCAACTCACGCGAGAAGAAGTTCGTCTTCGACGATGCCCACGAGGTCGAGGCCATCGTGAACGCGCCCAAGTACTTCTCGCAGACGCTCATCGAGGAGACGGCGCTGGCAGCGAACCAGGCCGTCGGGGACCTGTTTCGCGCGAAGGGGCTGCCCACGATCTATCGGGTTCACCCGGAGAAGGATCCCGAGGAGATCGAGCGGGTCTCCGCGATGCTGTCCAAGTTCGGGATCCGGGTCCCCGACAAGGACCGCCTCACCGGCCGAGATATCGGTCGCATGATCCGCCTGGCCCGGCGGAAGCCGAACGCCGAGGCCCTCGTGCAGCGCATCATGGGCCTGGTGGAGCGAGCGGTGTACGAGGTCAAGGACCACGAGGACGTCGCCACACACTTTGGCCTCGCCCGCAAGGCCTACCTGCACTTCACGTCCCCGATCCGGCGCTACCCTGACCTGATCGTTCACCGGTGGCTTCACTCTGTGGAGACGCGCCACGACGAGGCGGCCGAGGAGCTCAGCTCCCTGGCGCTCATCGATGAGCTGAACGACACCGCGTCCCACTGCAGCGTGCAGTCGGAGGCGGCGGGGATGGCGGAGATCGCGGTCAAGGACCTCAAGGTCTGTCAGTTCATGGAGCCTCGGATCGAGCAGACCTTTGATGCGAAGGTGCAGCGCGTCTCCCGGGGCGGGCTCGAGGTCCACATCGGCGAGCTCAACGTCTCGGGGTTCATCCCCGCGCGCTCCATGGGCGACCGGCCCAAGGTGGACGGCGCGACCTTGAAGGTCTCTGTGGGCAAGCGGGTCCTCTCCTTCACGGAGGGCTACCAGATCTCGGTCCGCGTGAAGGACGTCGACTTCCTGCGGCTGCAGGTGCTCCTCGAGCTCGCAGGCTAGGGCGGCTAGCGGGCCTTGCGGTTGGCCCTGGCTGCGGAGGCCGCCTCGGCCTCTGCCTTGCGCAGGGCCGTCTCCTCCGCCTTGCGCCGCTTCACGAGGTCCGGGCGGCGTTGAAGCTCGATCTCTGCGAAGCCCGTCGCGCTCTTGTGCCCGTTGTTCGTCCCGACGGCGATCTCAAGGACCGTCACCTTCACGTCGCGGATCACCTTCGTCTTGGGCAGCGGGAGGTAGGCCTTGCCGAAGTGGTCGGGGTCGAGCTCGAACTCCCCGACTTCATTCCCGTTGATCTCGATCAGGACGCGCTTGGGACGGCCCCAGGCATTTCGTTGGTCGGGCGCCTCGTAGTACGGGGAGAGTACGACGTGGTCGGCGCGCTGGGGACGGTCGGGCTCGATGGAGATCCAGGGCTGCTCGTCGGTCGGTAGGGACAGCCAGCCGTGTCCGTGGGAGCCGTCGCGGACGTAGCGAGCGGGGTGTCCATTGTTCGCGATGCTGGACGCTCGGCAGGTGCTGAGCGTCTTACCAAGCTCGTCCCGGCCGAAGTCCCGCGAGGCCTCCCGCATGGGGACCGTCATCACCCCGTCCACTCGGACCTCGAGGGTAGGGGAGAGGAGCTCCACCTGTTCGCCCTCGTCATCGCCCATGGGCCGCACGTAGGCCTTCGCCAAGATCTTGTGCTTGCCCGGCTCGTCCATGCTGAACTGCGCGGCGAAGCGTTCGCCCCTCGAGGGCTTCTGAGGGTCGCCTTCGACCGACCGGAGGATCTCGCCGGTGTCCGCGTTCACGTAGTCGATGCGCCAGATCCGGGGCCCCTTGCCGATTTCCTTGTCCCACTCGTGCTGCTGACGGGTTCGGTCACCCCACGAGGAGACCCACGCGGTCAACGGGGTGTCGCCGGTGATCCTCACGGACAGGGGCGACTCCGGGTCATCGTCCCCGTAGCTCTTCGCTCCCCGCGGCTTGAGGCCCGAGGTTGGAGAGGTGGCGCGCTTCAGGACCAGCACGCCGAAGCAGGTTCCAGGATGGGGCTCGTTGTTATTGCCGTTCCCTGTTCCCCACCGGCCCGAGGCGTGCTGCCTCCCGACCAGGTAGTTCGCAGCATCCCGGTACCAGTCGTGGGGGCCGAAGTTCTTCCGCCCGGTCAGTCCGCCCACGCGCTCGAGCCCGTAGAGGTAGTAGAGGTGCCAGCGGGAGGGTGTGGGGGCCTCGATGCTGATGTGGTCACCTAGCCAACTCACTCCGCCCTCGATCGCGGCGTCGATGACCCGAGCGTCTCGCTTGCTGAGGTCATTGCGGGCGGACAGGGCCTGCCGCCCGAGCTCGAGGATGGCGACCCCTGCCGCCGTCATGGAGCCGGTGACCGCGGTCCCCTGCTTGTAGGAGAACGACCCATCGTCTCGCTGGATGTTCAGCGCGTAGTCGATGCACTGCTCCCAGATCTTCACGGGGATCTCGAGCCCGCTGGCCTCAGCCACGCGCATACCGAGGCAGCCATACTGGGTGAGCGACAGGTCCTCGTGACCACCCGGATAGCTGAATCCTTGGCCCTGACACTCGAGCAGGATCTCCGTCCAGGTCTCGATCTCATCGATGTGCTGGACCGGGTCGGCGGCGTGCACAGCCATGAGGCAGCAGGCGATGCCGTAGGTCTGGCGGGGCGGGTTAGCGCGCAGGTACGCGAGGCCACGGAGGATCGATGGGTGGCGCGGCGAGACCCCTGACTTGATCAAGGTGTACATCGCGAGGCCGGTCTGGCCCGAGACGTACTTGTGCTCGTCCGGGCGCCAGGAACCGTCCAACTGCTGGCGCTTGATGAGGTAGTCCGCGCCCCGGTTGATGGCGTTTTCAATCTGCGCCTGGGTTGCATCTTCGTCGGGCCCAGCCGGCATGGCTCCCCCCGTCGCTGCGCCCGCCAGGGCCGCCAGGGCCGGAGCAATGGCGGCCGCGGCCGTCCGCAGCCCCGCGCCAACAGAGAGAAATCCTCGAACCATGTGTGTCAGGGTAGCCTGTCGCCGCGAATCCCTGAATAGTCCTTCCGCTCACCCACGCGTCCTGCCGTCCCGCTCCCTCATCGCGATGTTCTTCATCCAGCCTGCTCTGATCGCACTCTTCGGCGTGAGCCTCCTGATGGTCTGCGTCTGGGCAGCCCACCTGCGGGACGAGGACGCGAGCATCATTGACCCCTTCTGGGGTGTCGCGATCGTCCTGGTCGCCGCGATCCATGCCCTCGCCGCAGGGGCGCCCATGCGTGGGGGGCGACTCCTGGTCGCGCTCGTCGCCTCGGCGTGGGCGTTGCGGCTCGCGATGCACCTCAGGGCTCGTCACCGCATCGAGGGGCCGGACCGCCGATACCAGGCCATGCGAGAGGCGCGGGGCGCAGCTTGGTGGTGGCAGAGCTTCTTCGTCGTCTTTCTACTGCAGGCAGTCCTTGCGTGGATCGTCGCGCTGCCACTCCTTGCGAGCATGTCGGGCAGCGTGTCCGTTTCCCCTCTCGGCGCGCTGGGCCTGTTCATCGCAGTCGCCGGGTTTGGCTACGAGGCGGTTGCGGACGGACAGCTCGCGCGCTTCAAGTCCGACCCGTCGAACCAGGGCAAGGTCATGCGGTCCGGGCTCTGGGGGACCTCTCGCCACCCGAACTATTTCGGGGAAGCCGTCTTCTGGGCAGGGATAACCCTCGTGTCGGTTTCCTCTGGCGCGTGGTGGGGCCTCTTCGGGTTCGGCCTCATCGTGTTCATGCTCTTGAAGGTCTCCGGGGTCACCCTCACTGAGCAGACCATCTCTGAGCGGCGGCCGGACTACGCGGAATACGTTCGGAACACGAGCGCGTTCATCCCGTGGGCGAGGCGCCAGGGCTGACCGCCGCGCGGATTCTCGCGATGGTACGGGTCGCCTCACTGGTGCCCCATCAATGCAAGCCTGCGGTGCACCAATGGAGTCGATGTCTCCGGATGACACAGCCGCGACTGTCTCGCCTGAAGAAGACACTCGCATGGATGGGATCGACGGGGTAGCGTCCATTGGGCAGGAGTTTGGAACCTCTCTCTGAGCGGATCCGTCCTTCAATCCATCGACTGTTCCTTCCTGATGGAGCGCCGCTGCTGCCGGTCACCGTACCGGCTCTCACAGCAACGTCACTTGGGTGGGACTCGTCCTTCTGCACAGTCCCACTTCTTCTCATTCTTCCTTCTGGAGACTCATCCTGATGCTTCGCTCTTCCCTCATCGCTGCCAGTTCGTTCGCGCTCATGGCCAGCGCCGCTGCTCAAACTCCGCAGCAGCTCAACGCCGTTCACAAGGTCCCGGGCGCTGTCAAGCACGCCGGTATCTACCACGTCGCCACCGGCACCTGGACCCGCACCGGCGGCAGCGCCGTTTCGAACTTCGGCGCCTCAGACATCGTCTACAGCAACACCGCCACGTCGGGTTACTTCACGACGGCTGGCGGCAACGCTGGCTTCGGCAGCGGTGCCGAGAACTTTGACGAAGGTGGCCTTCCGGGCACCACGAACGGCAACACCTTCGCAGGCGGCGCCGGCCCGAACCGTGATGAGTACAACATCAACGGCTTCAGCTACGCCTACTGCGACAACAGCGCCGCCGGTCTCAGCGGCTGGACGTTCAACTTCTACGCCTCCTACGATCCCTGCACGCTCGGGACCGCCCCGGACGGCAGCGCGACGGTCACCGGCTTCCCCGCTGCTGGCGGCTGCTGGGTTGTCGACATTGACCTCACCGGCAGCGAGATCTGCCTTGAGGCCGACGGTGGCGCTCTCGCCCCCGGCTGGGACGACGACCCCGACTTCGACAGCTTCGGCTGGAGCTTCATCTACGCCGGTAGCGGCGCTGGTACGGCCGGCCCGCTGCTCGTGGGTGACCCGGTTGCGACCGACCCGACCTACGTCCTTGGTGGCCTCCCGCTGGACGGCTCCAACACCTACTACGGTGCCGTGAGCGCGTGTAACAGCCTTGGCTCGGGTTTCCTGACCCAGGACTTCTGGTGGCTCGAGGACCCGACCGGGGCCAGCACCAACTGCTACTTCTTCGGCGGCTACAGCAACAACAACGGTTGCGGCGGCCCGTCGAACCCCTACGCGTCCTTCTACATGGAGATGCTTGCTGAGCCGGGCTCCTGCGGGTCCCCGACGATCGGCACGATCTACTGCAACTCGAACCCGAACTCGACTGGCGTCAACACGTCCATGTCGCTTCTCGGTAGCGCTTCTGCCGCTGCGAACGACCTGACGATGGTGGCCGGGAACCTCCCGACCGGCACGTTCGGCTTCTTCCTCTACTCCGGGACCCAGGGCTTCGCCGCCAACCCCGGCGGTAGCCAAGGCAACCTCTGCGTCGGCGGTGCCATCGGGCGCTTCGTCGGTGCCGGCCAGATCAAGAACTCCGGCGCGGGTAGCGAGATCTCGCTCAGCACCGCCGCCAGCGAGTGGGACCTCGGCGCCCTTCCGGCCCCGACGGGTAGCGTCGCCGCGATGGCCGGTGATAGCGCCAACTTCCAGGCCTGGCACCGCGACTCCGTCGCCGGCACCGCGGTCTCGAACTTCTCTGACGGCATCACCGTCACCTGGCAGTGAGCCGTTGACCTGGGTCGTCTCGGGCTATGCCTGAGGCGCCCGGGACACGACAGACGCCCCTCCTGGTCGAAGAGACCAGGGGGGGCGTCTGGCATTGGTTGGTGAGCTGGCATGGGTCCATAAGAAGGCCATGGGCCGCCTTGGGGCATGGCGGATTGGGATTGACTGATTCGTCCTCCAAAAGGCGAGTCCAGATGGCAACTTCGTTCCGTGAGGCGGGTTGTCCCCCCGGGAGCGACCCGCTCCCCGCCTGTTGTCCTGGAGCGATTGAACGCCGAGCCAACCATGATCGGAATCCTCTCAGCACTGTCCCTGGCTGTCCCTCAGGTCGCGGCCGTCCCGGCGGCCGTCCCGGCTGCCTGCGCAGTGGCCGACCCAGTGGCCGACCCAGGGGCCGACCCAGGGGCCGACCCAGGGGCCGACCCAGGGGCCGGCGCGGCAGATCAGGGCCTCACGACCGCGATGCTGGCGGAGCTGGAGAGGCTGAGCCTCGATCGGCAACGACCGAGCGCGGACGCACCTTGGTCACAAATCCAGCGGCTGGTTGCTGGCCTCCTGGGGGGCGCGTCGTGCGATCTCTCTGACAGCGCGTGGGCAGGTTCGGGGGGCGGTCTTGCGGATGTGCCACGAGTCCTCACGGAGCTCGCAATCGGAGCGACGCCGACGCAGCGGCTTGACCTCGTTCAGGCCTGCCAGCAGCTCCTGTCCGCTGGTCTTCTCCCGGAGGTTCGGTCTCAGCTTCTCCGCGCCGAGATTCTGATCCTGGAACCACTGATCGCGAGCGCCGCGGCAGGCGGGGACCGGGGGCCGGTGATGCGTCGTGCGGCGGCTCTCTACGACGAGGTCTCGCTCAAGGTGACCGACCCCAGGACGGGAGAGGCGCCGCTGTTCCTCCGCCGCTCCGGGCTCCGCCTCGAGAGGCTGCGCGTCGGCGCGCCGATCCCCAGGTTCGTGGCGCGGGACCCAGCGGGGAACGAACTCCGCTCGGCGCAGCTCGAGGGAGAGGTCTTGGTGATCCGCTTTTGGGACCGCACGAGCCCCGCTTCTCTCGCCGCGCATCGGGCTGACGAGACGTGGGTGCGGGAGTTCTGGGATGCGCCCTTCGACCTCATCGGCGTGACCCGGTCAGGGGATCGTGAGGCGTACCTCCGGCTGCTGGAGGCCGCGCAGTTCAGCGGCGTTCAGCTCTTTGACGGGCCGATCAGCGAGGCCCTCTCGGATGCGCTCGAGGGGCACGACTGGGGAACCCCTGGAGCTTTCGGAGCCTCCGCGTCACCCGATGCGGGGCGCTGCCTCTCCAATCGATGGGGCACACCTCCGCCAGGGAGCCTCTTCGTGGTCGATGCTCGCGGGCGGATCCGGGGCCGCGACCTCTCAACCGATGCGACCCGATCTCTCGTCAGGCAGCTGATTGACGAGGAGCAGGTGAGGCGCAGAGAGTCACTGCACGGTGGGGCGCGCTCGCGCTGAGCCCCGCCGCTCACAGCCTCCCTTTCCCATGTTCAGGCTCCATTCTTCCTCGCAGCAGCAGCCCCGCAGCGGCGCCCCTCTCAGGGGCTTGCCGCTGGCGACGGTCGTGACCCTCTCGGGCGCCGCGTTGCTGCTCGGGCGCGGCGGCCCAGGCGCGGGTGGCGATCCCGCCTACGGGCCGGGCGCGGGGATCGTCATGACCGCGGCGGCGGATCAAGTTCGCCCAGCGGATCGCGGCGGAGCGCTCGGCGACGACGAGCTTGCTCCAATCAACGTCTCCACCGACGGTCTTCGCTCTCAGGCGGCCCACGGCCGCCGTCGGGACGGGGGGCCTGTCGAGGCGCCGGATGAGAGGACTTCGGAGCCCGAGTCCGCCGAATCCACCGAGGGCGCCGCGGCCCCCGCAGGTGAGGCGCTGGCCTCCGCGCTGGAGTCCGGTGAGCTGGACGGAATCCGGGCGGAGGGGACCTTCCACCTTGGGGTCCGAGAGGGCGAGTGGAGCTTCTTCGACCCTCAGGGATTTGCGCGGGAGAGAGGCTCCTACCGGGGGGGCAAACGCGATGGTGCCTGGCTCCAGTACGCCCCGAACGGCCAGCTGGTTCAGCTCGCGGAGTACGTCGACGGAACCCAGGAGGGGGCCTGGCAGCGGTACAGCAGGGAAGGGGCGCTCCTCGAGGAGGGGCAGTTCGAGGCCTCGGTCCAGCAGGGGCGCTGGGTTCGGCGGTACTCCAACGGGTCCATCAAGGAACGAGGGCGCTACGAGGCGGGGCTTCGCGAGGGCCTTTGGGAGTTCTTCGACGACCTCGGGCGACCCACACTCCGCACGGGTACCTACCGCGCCGGCATCCGGATCAACTAGCCCGCCTCCCGAACAACGGATCGGCTTCGTGGCGAGCGAGTCGGATTCGGAGACGGGCTGGCTCCTGGACCGGCGGATCGGCGCCAGGACACCTTGGTGGGGCGGCGGCGAAAGCAACCGCCGCTAGCGACGACGGCTCGGCGTTGTGCGCGCAGCGTCGATCACCCGCCCCGGGTGTGCATCTCCAGGTGCGGTTCCTGCTGGAGCTCGCTCGGTCCAGCCAGGGCCCCGCGCGAGTCGAGGCTGGCCCGCTCCTCGGCGCCCCGGTCCGTTCTTCCGGTCCACAGCTGCACGATCCGCTCCGCGGCTGCGGCGGCCCCGTTGGATCGGAGGAGCGGCGCGAGCGCGGTCCCCGACCTCGCGTAGAGGCAGGTGATGAACTGGCCGTCGGCGGTGAGCCGCGCCCGATCACAGCTCCCGCAGAAGGGACGAGTGGTGGAGGCGATCACGCCGAAGCGCTGGCCGTCTGCCGTCCGGTAGCGGTCAGCGGGGGCGGCGGTCCGCTTGAGGTCTTCCGGCGTCACGCCGCCTCGGGCGGCGCCGATGCGCTCGATGATCTCGGTGGCGGGGACGACCCGGCTCATGTCCCAGCGGGTGGCGCCTCCCACGTCCATGTATTCGATGAAGCGGACCTCGAGTTCGCGCTCGCGGGCGAAGTCGAGCATATCCACCAGCTCGTCGTCGTTGGTGCCGCGCATGACCACGACGTTCAGCTTGGTCTCCCTGAAGCCGGCAGCAGCCGCCGCGTCCAGGCCGCGCAGCGCCCGCTCTAGCTCGTCGCGACGGGTGAGCTCCAGGAAGCGGTCGGCGCGCAGGGTGTCCAGGCTCACGGTCAGCCGGTCGAGCCCGGCATCACGGAGGGCCGGGGCGAGGTCGGGGAGCCGGAGCCCGTTGGTGGTGAGCGCGAGGTCCTTGAGGCCCGCCAGGCTGCGGAGACTTCGGACGAGCTGGTCGATGTCACGCCGCAGCAGCGGCTCGCCTCCGGTGAGCCGGACCTTCTCCAAGCCGTGGGGGACCAGCTCGGCCACAAGGGCGGTCGACTCCTCGAACGTCAGCAGCTTGGCCTTCTCGAGCCAGGTGTAGCGCTCCTCCGGCATGCAATAACCGCAGCGCAGGTTGCAGCGGTCCGTGACCGAGAGCCGCAGGTTGCGGAGCGGTCGGCGATGGAGATCGAGGGTCGGGGACATGGCCGCAGATTATCACCCATTCTCCTGCCAGGTCCCAGGTGCTCTTTCGGTGAGCGTCGACCTATCTTCACCCCATGCAACGCCCCAAGACACTCGGAGAGCTCAAGGCCAGCGGCTGGGCCTCCCGTTCGGTCCGCGACGAGCTCCGCGCCAACCTGATCCAGCGGCTCCGTTCGAACGAGGAGGTCTTCCCCGGCATCGTCGGATACGAGGACTCGGTGATCCCACAGATCCAGAACGCCGTGCTCTCCGGGCACAGCTTCATTCTCCTTGGCCTCCGGGGCCAGGCCAAGACGCGGATCGCTCGGGCGCTGGCCGACCTCCTCGACGAGTGGATCCCCGCGATCGAGGGCTCGGAGCTGAATGAGGATCCCCTCGCGCCGGTGACCGTCCCCTCCATGCGGCGGGCCAGGGAACTCGGAGACGAGCTTCCGATCCGGTGGATGCACCGCTCGGAGCGGTATCAGGAGAAGCTGGCGACGCCCGATGTGACGGTGGCTGACCTCATCGGCGACGTGGACCCGATCAAGGCGGCGACGCGCAAGCTCACCTTCGCGGACCCCGAGGTGATCCACTTCGGCATCCTGCCGCGCGCCAACCGCGGCATCTTCTGCGTGAACGAACTCCCTGACCTCCAGGCGCGGATTCAGGTCGGGCTGCTGAATATTCTCGAGGAGGGGGACATCCAGGTGCGCGGCTTCCCCATCCGGATGCCCCTCGACGTGGGGCTGGTGTTCACGGCGAACCCCGAGGACTACACGAACCGCGGGAGCATCATCACGCCGCTGCGCGACCGCATCGCCTCCCAGATCCTCACCCACTACCCCAAGGAGCTGGACCAGGCCATGGCCATCACGGACCAGGAGGCCTGGCGGGATCGCGGGGACGGAGAGGTCGACGTTGAGGTCCCCGCGGCGCTGCGGGAGTCCATCGAGCTGGTGGCCTTCGAGGCGCGAGCGTCGGAGTTCGTGGACCAGGCCAGCGGCGTGAGCGCGCGGCTCTCCATCGCCATGCTCGAGAACGTGATCTCCAACGCGGAGCGGCGCGCGCTGCGCGCCGGGGAGGCCACCGCCACCGCGCGGCCTGCGGACCTGTTCACCGCGATCTCTGCGGTGACCGGGAAGGTCGAGCTGGTGTACGACGGGGAGCGGGAGGGCATCGGCGCCGTCGCAGCAGCCCTCGTGGGAAAGGCGCTCGGTGAGGCCTTCACTCGGACCTTCCCGGACGGCTATGCCGAGGATGAGGGCGACGCTGGCACCAGCGCCCCGGTCTACGACGCGGTCCTTAGCTGGTTCAGGTCAGGGGGCACCCTTGACCTTGATGACTCCGCTGGGGACGTGGCCCACCTTGCCCGGTTGAGTGAGGTGGCGGGCCTCCGAGACCTGGTGGAGCGAACGGCGAGTCCCGCGAACGACGGCGAGCTCGCCTCGCTGATGGAGCTGGTGCTCGAGGGCCTGCATCAGGGCTCCCTGCTCTCCCGTGACGACGACGGTCCGAACCGGCGTCAGTACGGGGACATGCTCGCGCAGATGGCCCGCAGCCTGGGCGCCTGAGCCCCGAACCGCAGCCTCGATGAAGTTCAGCTACCGGGAATACGACCCCTCGGAGGGCTCCCTCCGGGACCTCCTCAAGCGCCTGGAGGCGCTCTACAACGACCTGCTCTTGCAGGCCGACGGGGACCCGGAGCAGGCGCTCGAGTGGATGGAGACCATTGCCGCGCGCTATCCGCTTCTCCCGGACGGCTTCACCATGGAGGACTTCCGTCGCCACCTCGAGAAGCAGCGATGGGTGGAGGCGACCGTCGAGGGCCTGCGCATGGCGCCGGGTGGCGATCGGGCGCTCCGGCAGGAGTCCCTCGAGCGGATCTTCAGCGGCCTCACAAAGGACGCCGCAGGAGAGCATCGCACCCAGGCCCAGGGGGCAGGGCAGGAGCGGCTCCCCGAGACCCGGGCCTGGACCTTCGGGGACCCCGCGTCGCTGATCGACGCCACGAGCTCCGTGCGCAACGCGCTACGCCGCGGCGTGGACCTCGACGGGCTGACCCTCGGTGAGGACGACCTCGAGGTGCATGAGACGGAGCACCTCTCGAGCTGCGCGACGGTGCTGCTCCTGGACCTGAGCCACTCCATGATCCTCTACGGCGAGGACCGGATCACGCCGGCCAAGCGCGTCGCCCTCGCCCTGACGGAGCTCATCAGGACCCGCTACCCAAAGGACTCCCTGCGGGTTGTGACCTTCGGGGACGAGGCGGAGGAGGTGTCCCTCGACGACATCTCCACGATCTCGGTGGGGCCCTTCCACACGAACACGAGGGCGGCGCTTCAGCTGGGCCGGGACCTCTTGCGGCGTGAGCGGCGGGCCAACAAGCAGATCTTCATGATCACGGACGGCAAGCCGAGCGCGCTCACGGAGCCCGATGGTGAGATCTACAAGAACCCAATTGGGCTCGACCGTCGCGTGGTCGCCAAGACCATGGACGAGGCCACCATATGCCGTCGGCACGGGATCCCGATCACCACCTTCATGCTGACGGACGACCCCGTCCTGGTGAACTTCATCGAGGAGTTCACGGAGGCGAACCGGGGCCGGGCGTACTTCGCGGGGGGCGACCGCCTCGGGGCCACGCTGTTCGTGGACTATGTCAAGAACCGGCGCAGTAGCGTGCGCTGAGGGAGCCCGAGGGTCCTGGGGGGCCCGTCCTCAGGGTCCCGTCCTCAGGGTCCAGTCCTCAGGGTCCCGTCCTCAGGGCCCTGCCCCCCCGGAGTTGCGGGGGAGAGTGGAGCGGGGGGGCCGGAAGCGCTGGCAGGGGGAGTCGTGGCGTGCACGCTCTGGCTCCTGCCCAGCCTCCCGCTCGCATGCCCGGCCTCCCGCTCGCCTGCGCGGGGCGGTGATTACCGCCGCCGATGGGAGCCATCGCCACTTCTGGTTACCAGGATTCCCAGGCCTGGCCGATGATTCACTCGCGATGACCAGGGCCGGATCATCGCCTAGCTCCCACCGGAGCGCTGGCAGGCTCATTCTCCTCACCTAAACGACTCCAATGAATCCTCGTAGCCACGCATTTCCGCTCCTTGTGAGTGCGCTCTTTCTGGGCACCGTGTCCTGCTCATCGACCGCCGGGTCGGCCACGGAGGCGTCGACTTCGGCCTCGGTCGTGGCCGCCGCTGGGCCCAGCATCGAGGAGTGCCCGGTGATGGGCGATGGGGCGAGGGCCGAGCTGGCAGGCTCCACCGTCGCGGTCGATGACGCGGGGCGCTACCAGCGCAACGCGGACTGGTGGCCGAACCGCCTCGACCTCTCGATCCTGCGCCAGAACTCGGCCAAGAGCGATCCCATGGGCGAGGGCTTCGACTACGCAACCGAGTTTGCGAAGGTCGACCTCGACGAGCTCCGCGCGGACCTCAAGAAGGTGATGACCACCTCGCAGGCCTGGTGGCCGGCGGACTGGGACAACTACGGTGGGCTCTTCATCCGCATGGCGTGGCACAGCGCGGGGACGTACCGGAGCACCGACGGACGCGGCGGCTCCGCCGACGGCATGCTGCGCTTCGCGCCGCTCAACAGCTGGCCCGATAACGCCAACCTCGACAAGTCGCGCCGCCTGCTGTGGCCCATCAAGCAGAAGTACGGCCGCTCCGTCTCCTGGGCGGACCTGATGATCTTCGCGGGCAACGTCGCGCTCGAGCACTCGGGCTTCGAGACCCTCGGCTTCGCCGGCGGCCGCGAGGACCTCTGGGAGTCCCAGCAGGACATCAACTGGGGCCCCGAGGATGAGTGGCTCGGTGTCGACCGTTGGGAAGAGGGCCGCGAGCTCGAGGGCGACCTCGCCGCGGCGCACATGGGCTTGATCTACGTGAACCCCGAGGGCCCGGACGGCAACCCCGACCCGCTCGCGGCGGCCCACGACATCCGGGTCACCTTCGGCCGCATGGCCATGAACGACGAGGAGACCGCCGCGCTGATCGCAGGCGGCCACACCCTGGGCAAGGCCCACGGGGCCGCGCCGGCCGGAGACAACGTCGGCCCTGACCCCGAGGCGGCGCCCATCGCCGAGCAGGGGTTCGGCTGGAACAACGGCTACGGCACCGGCAACGGTGCAGACACGATCACCAGCGGGCTGGAAGGTGCCTGGACCTCCACGCCCACGGACTGGTCCTCCGAGTACCTCGAGAACCTCTGGAACTACGAGTGGGAGCTCACCAAGAGCCCCGCTGGCGCGCAGCAGTGGACGCCCGTCGGCGCGGGCGACGTGGTCCCGGACGCCCACGTGGACGGCAAGCGCAACAAGGTCATGATGCTGACCACGGACCTGTCGCTCCGCGAGGATCCCATCTACGCGGAGATCACCAAGCGCTGGCTCGAGAGCCCGGGCGAGTTCGACAAGGCCTTCGCCGCTGCCTGGTTCAAGCTGACTCACCGAGACATGGGGCCGCCCAGCCGCCTGCTCGGTGATGAGGTGCCCCCGGCTCAGCTGTGGCAGGACCCGATCCCGGCCGTGGACCACCCGCTCATCGATGGCGGTCAGCAGCAGCGGCTCAAGGCCGCGATCCTTAGCTCCGGGATCGCGCCGCGCGACCTGGTGGCAGTGGCCTGGGCGTCAGCGTCCACCTACCGCGATAGCGACAAGCGTGGCGGCGCGAACGGCGCGCGCATTCGCCTCGCCCCGCAGAATGGCTGGGAGGTCAACGAGCCCGAGACGCTCGCGAAGGTGCTGGCGATGTACGAGCAGCTGCAGGCCAAGGTGAACGCGGCCGGCGGGGACAAGAAGGTCTCCCTGGCCGACCTGATCGTGCTCGGCGGCTGCGCCGGTCTCGAGGCCGCAGCGGCCTCCGCTGGGGCGACCATCGAGGTGCCCTTCACTCCCGGGCGCATGGACGCCTCGGAGGAGATGACGGACAGCGCGAGCTTCGACGTGTTGGAGCCCAAGGCGGACGGCTTCCGGAACTACTTCTCCGACCGGGCGTACCTCAAGCCGTCCGAGGCTCTGATCGACCGCGCCAACCAGCTCACCCTGACCGTCCCCGAGATGACGGTCCTCGTGGGCGGTCTCCGGGCGGTTGGCGTCACCGCCGCAGGGTCGAAGGCCGGCATCCTGACGGACACCCCCGGGCACCTGGACAACGCCTTCTTCGTGAACCTACTCGACATGAACACGAAGTGGGAAGCCGACGCCGACGGCTCGGACTCCTTCGTGGGCTCGGTCCGCGCGACGGGCGCCCCCCAGTGGTTCGCCACCTCCGTGGACCTGATCTTCGGGTCCAACTCCGAACTCCGCGCGGTCTCCGAGGTCTACGGCACCGGGGACGGTGCAGAGAAGTTCCTCGTCGACTTCGTCGCCGCCTGGGACAAGGTCATGAACCTCGACCGGTTCGGCGTCAAGTGAGCCTTCGTCCGGGCTGAAGCTCCGCCCCTTCGGAGCCTCCGCTCGCTGGATCCCGCTCGCCGAGTCGAGCGGTTCACGAGGAGGGCCGGACCCCGCCGGGGTCCGGCCCTTCTCTTGTTCCGGCGTCGTCCCCGCGCCCCCGTGCTCGATGTCGAGCCCTCGACGGCGAGGCGAACCAGGGCTGCTCAGCGGCGCGGTGCGAGGTGCCTCGGGAGGTCCTCGACGCGTTCGCAGCCGAGCTGCTCCATCACCTGGGTCAGCTGGCGCATGAGCATGGTCATGACATGCGGCCCACCCCGTGCGCCCATGGCGCAGATGGCGTACATGAAGGAGCGCCCCATGAAGGCGAAGCGCGCGCCGCTCGCGAGGGCGCAGGCCACGTCGGGCCCGCCTCGGACGCCGCTGTCGAAGAGCACCTCCATACGGTCCCCGAACTCGCCAGCGAGGGCGGGGAGCGCCTGGATCGTGGACGTGCCAACCTCCAGCTGACGGCCCCCGTGGTTGGAGACGATGATCCCGTCTGCCCCGAGCTCGAGCACCTGTGCGGCGTCCTCGGGGTTGACGATCCCCTTCACCACGAGCTTCCCCTTCCAGCGCTCGCGGATGGCCGCGATGCGGTCCGTCGAGAGCCGCCCGCTGAAGGTGGCGTTCATGAACTGCCCCAGGTGGGACATGTCGAGGCCCTTGGGGATGTAGGGCGCGAGCGTGGCGAACTCGGGCTTGCCCCGCGCCAGCTGCGAGAAGGACCAGGTCGGGCGCATCACCATCTGGGCGATGTTGCGCAGGGACATGCGCGGGGGGATCGCGAGGCCGTTGCGGATCTCCTTGGGGCGGTAGCCGAAGGTCGGCGTGTCCGCCAGCAGCACGAGGACGGGGACCCCTGCGGCCTCGGCGCGGTCCAGGATCTTGTCCCGCAGGTCGTCCTCGGTCGGGTGGTAGAGCTGGAACCAGGCCTTGCCCTCGGTGATCTCCGCCACGCGCTCGATGCTGGCGGTGCCGACCGTGCTGAGGATGAAGGGGACCCTGGCGGCGTGGGCGGCCTCGGCGAGGAACTCGCAGGCGCCGGGCCAGACCAGCCCCTGGAGTCCGATGGGGGCGACCCCAAAGGGCGCCGCGTAGGTCTGCCCGAAGAGCTCGGTCTCCAGGTCCGCGCCGCCGTAGTCAAGCACGTACCTCGGCTCGAGCCGTACCTCACGGAGCTCGTCCGTGTTGCGGCGCATGTTGAGGTTCGAATGGCACCCGTTGTCGAGGTACTCGAAGGCGAAGGGGGGAACGCGCTTTCGGCCCCGCTCGCGCAGGTGCTCGATTGAGGGGAGGTTCGGGTCGAGGCTCATGGTCTCGATGAACGATACCCGAGGGCGGTGGAACCAGCGGGGGCTCGATCGACGGATCGGCGCCGGGCGGTGCTGGGGGCCCGCAGAGGATCAGCCCGCGTGGACGCGGACGTGCTCGCCGATCCAGTCCTGGATCGTGCGCAGCTCGTCAAAGCTAGGGTGGCGCAGCCGGACCCACGCGTTGGCCATGTAGCCGGCCTCGACGCCCTGGGTCGCGGTCCCCGGGGGAGGGAAGTGAGAGTCGATGATGTGCTCGCCGTAGCGGGCCTTGAGGTCCTCGACGCCCTCGTAGCCCTCGACGCGGCCGTCGGCGCTCGGGCGCAGGGCGATCATGCCGCCGGCGCAGCGCCTCGACGGCGTCTGGGAGGGGCTCCCCTGGACAATGAGGTGAGCCCATTCCCGGTAGATGTCGAAGTCGTTGGCCGCCTGATAGACGTCCCACATGCGCACGCCCGGCGGGCGGCAACCGATCTCGCTGAACTTGAGGCCCTTGGGCCCGAAGAACCACTCCATGTGCGTGGCGGAGGTCTCGATGCCGAGGGTCTCGATGACCTTTCGACCCATCTCTCGGAGGCTGTCGTAGCGCTCGTCGTGCACCTCGTTGGTCGTCGCCATCTGGGGCGAGATCCAGCGGTGGCGCATGGCCTCGAGGACGTTCGGGTAGTAGTGCGTGATGAACTCGTGGGCCACTTCACCGTTGAGGCTCAGGGTGTCCCAGTAGCCCTCGTGCCCCTCGATGAACTCCTCGATGGCGACGCCCTCACCCCGCCCGAGGCCGCTCTCCTCGATCGCCGCATCGAGGCTCTCGTCGTCGTGGGCGCGGGCCGTACCGGCGGCGCCGGCGCCGTCCCGCGGCTTGAGGATGACGGGGAAGCCCACCTCGTCGATAAAGGCCCGCGCCTCGTCCAGGTCGGAGGTTCCGATGCTCTGGGCGGTTGGGACGCCGGCCTCACGTAGCGCCTCCTTCATGGCCGGCTTGTCGCGGCAGAGCCAGGCGGTGCGGGTCGAGGTTCCCGGGATCTCGCACTGTTCGCGGACCCAGGCGCAGGGCGTGATGTGGGCTTCGACCGTCGCCTCGAGGCGGTCGACCCAGGAGCGCTCTTGGACCCGCCGTACCGCGGCGAGGAGCGCCTCTCCATTGGTCACCGACGGCACCTGTTCGTGTCCATCGAGCCAACCGCGCAGCTCGCTGTCCAGGGCGCTGGGCGGCGCCTCGGCGATGGCGGTGACCCGGGCGCCGACCTCCTTCAGGGCGCGGACGAACTCCCTCTGGTTGGACGGAAAGGAGGGCTCGACGAAGATGACGTGCATGGCTTGGGGCGGGCGTGAGGACGCCGGGACCCGGGCGTCGATGGGTCGTCGGGGGGAGGCGTTCGGTTGGGGCGTCAGGCTGTGCCCGCGACGGGCTCAGGCCAGCTGGAGGTCGGCCATGATCGCGGCATAGAGGTCTTCATAGCGGTCGACCTGGACCTCCCAGGAGAAGTCCTTCGCCATGCCGCGCAGCTGCATTTGTTGCCAGGCCTTCGGGTCGCGCCAGACCTCGAGGGCGTGGGCCAGGGTGTCCTCGAATGCCACGGATGTGTGCTCGTAGAAGGTGAAGCCTGTCCCGCGGCCGTCCTCGAGGCGCTCGACCGTGTCAGCCAGCCCGCCGGTGCTGCGCACGAGGGGGACGGTGCCGTACTTGAGGCTATACATCTGGTTGAGCCCACAGGGCTCGTAGCGCGAGGGCATGAGGAAGAGGTCAGAGCCCGCCTCGATGCGGTGGGCGAGCCCGTTGTCGTAGCCGATGTGTACGCCGACCTTGGCCGGGTAGCGGTCGCGGAGCCAGCGGAAGTAGCTCTCCTGCTCGGGGTCCCCGCTGCCGAGGACCAAGAGGCGCATGTCGTGGTGGTCGAGGAGCCGCTCGGCGAAGTCGGGGATCAGCTCGAAGCCCTTCTGGTGCGTCAGCCGCGAGACGATGCCCAGGACAGGCCCGGAGGGCTCCGGTGCCACGCCTAGCTCGTCGAGGAGCGCGTCGCGGCAAGTGCGCTTCCCGAGCAGGTCATCCGGCCCGAAGTGGGCGGGCAGGTGGGGATCCGTGGAGGGGTTCCACTCTCCGTAGTCGACGCCGTTGACGATGCCGGCCAGGTGATCTTCGCGTTGGGCCAGGAGGCCCTGGAGGCCGTGGCCGTACTCGGGGGTCTGGATCTCGCGGGCGTAGGTGTCGGAGACCGTGGAGAGCCAGGAGGCGTGCAGGATGCCCGTCTCGAGGTAGTTGACCGCGCCGGCTGCGAGACGCTCCTGGTGGAACTGATCCCGCACGCCCCCCAGACCGATTCGGCGGATGGCGTCCTCGGAGAACACCCCCTGGTAGCCCAGGTTGTGGATAGAGAGGAGCGTGGAGCTCCCGCGCAGGAGCTCGTCCCAGGCGTAGGTGGACTTCAAGAGCAGGGGCAAGAGGCCCGCGTGCCAGTCGTTGGCGTGGAACACGTCCGGCGCCCAGCCTGTGCGCTGACAGGCCTCGATCGCGGCCCGGCAGAAGGCCGCCCAGCGGATCGGCTCGTCGTCATCGTTGGTGTAGAACTCCTCCCGACCGAACAGCTCCGGGGAGTGGATGAACTCCACCTGGAGCGGGACGCCGTCGGCGTTCTCGGAGTCTGGCAGGGGGGCCTTGCGGACGGAGACCGGTACGTCCCAGCCGGGAAAGCTCAGCGGGAACGGGGAGAGGTACGGGTCCGTCTCCAGGCCCGACCGTTCGACCTTCCCGTAGAGGGGGACGAACAGCCTGACCTCGTGGCCGCGCTTCCAGAGGATTCGGGAGAGCGCCGCGGCCACGTCGGCGAGGCCGCCCGTCTTGGCGAACGGAGCGCACTCCGCGGACACCATCGCGATGCGAAGGGGCAGCTGCATGGCGGGAGCTTAGCGAACCGCGGGGGCTGGGTCGGGCAGGGGCAGGACTTCTGGTGGGAATCCAGACCCTGTTGGTGGGTATCCTCCGGTCCAGATGTCACGCGCCAACACCGTCTTCGTCGCGCCCTTCGCCCTGCCCAGCACGCTGAGGTTCCTGAGGGCGGCGGCGCTGCTTCCCGACACCACCTTCTCGGTGGTGGCGCAGGAGCCCGCCGCGTCGTTCATGGCGGCGCTGGATGAGGAGGTGCGCGATAGGATCGCGGATATCGTCTCCGTTGCGGACTGCCACGACCCGCACCAGCTGGAGGGAGCCGTTCGGCGAGTCGCTGCGAGCACCGGGTCCGAGGTCACAGCGCTGGTGGGCATCCTCGAGCCACTCCAGGAGGCGCTCGCCAGCGTGCGCGAGCGACTCCAGATTCGTGGGATGGACCGGGCCGAGGCCGGGCGCTTCCGGGACAAGGCGGTCATGAAGGACGCGCTGCGCGCCCATGACCTGCCCTGCGCCGGGCACCACCTGGCCACCGACGCGGCGAGCGCCCTGAGCTTTGCGCGCGGGACCATGCCCCTGGTGGCCAAGCCCCCCGCTGGCGCCGGAGCCCGGGACACGTTCCGTGTGGACGAGGTCGCGCAGCTGGAGAGCTGGATGGGTTCAAACCCACCGTCTCCCCAGCGGCCGCTGCTCCTCGAGGAGTTCGTCCAGGGGCGGGAGTTCTCGTTCGACAGCGTGTCGGTCGGCGGCCGGCACCTGTTCCACTCGATCTCCGAGTACTCGCCGACGCCGCTGCAGGTCATGGAGTCGCCCTGGATCCAGTGGACGGTCATGCTGCCCCGCGATATCAGTGGCCCGGAGTATGCGCCGATCCTCTCGGCCGGTCCGCGTGCGCTGGACGCCCTCGGGATGGTCAGCGGGATGACCCACATGGAGTGGTTCCGTCGCGCCGATGGGTCGATCGCCATCTCGGAGGTCGCGGCGCGCCCGCCCGGCGCCCAGTTCACCTCGCTGATCTCCTACGCCCACGATCGCGACTTCTACCGGGTCTGGGCCGAGGTCTCGATCCTCGAGGAGTTCACGCCTCCGCCGCGCAGATACGCCACAGGTGCGGCTTACCTGCGCGGCCAGGGCGGCGGCCGGGTGGCGCGCGTGGCCGGGATCGAGCGGGCCAACGAGGAACTCGGTGACCTCGTGGTCGAGTCCCAGCTTCCGGCCCCCGGCCAGCCCAAGGCGAGCTCCTACGAGGGCGAGGGCTTCATCATTCTCCGGCATGAGGACACCGACCGCGTGCGGGAAGGGCTGCGGCGCGCCGTCGAAATCCTGCAGGTCGAGCTCTCCTCCTGAGCGGCGCCCGTTCCACTCGCCCCCTGATCCCGTCTTCCCCAAAGGTCTCCCATGACGATCAACGTCGTCCTCATCTCACCAGGCTTCCCCGCCGATAACGGTCACTTCACGCAGGCGCTGCACGCGCTGCCTGGCGTGCGAGTGCTGGGCGTGGGGGATCAGCCAGCCGCGGCCATGGAGCCCGCGGTGCGAGCGGCTATCGACGATCACCTCGTGGTGAAGGACCTCTGGAATGAGGAGCAGACCGTGGCCGAGGTGGGCCGCTGGCTCGGACAGTTGGGGGTCAGGCCCGACCGGGTCGAGTGCCTTTGGGAGATCGGCGTGGTGCTGGCGGCACGCATGCGCGAGGCCTTTGATGTGCCGGGCCTGCGTGTGGAGCAGGCCGTCACCTTCCGTGACAAGGAGGTGATGAAGGCGACCCTCGATGCCGCTGGGATCCGCACCCCGCACCACTACCGCGCTCGGTCTCGCGCGGAGGTGGAGGAGGCCGCGCGCGCCGTGGGCTACCCGTTGATCGTCAAGCCGATCGACGGCGCCGGCTCCGAGGACACGCACACGGCGCGCTCCGAAGAAGAGCTTCAGCGGGTCATCGAGGCGGTGGCCCATGTCCCGGAGGTCAGCGTTGAGGAGTTCATCGAGGGGAAGGAGTTCACCTATGACGCGATCCTCGCGGACGGCGAGACGCTGTTCGAGAACGTGGCGTGGTATCGGCCCAAGCCCCTGGTGGCGCGGCAGAACCCGTGGATGAGCCCCCAGGCGGTCTGCCTCGCCGACCTCGACCAGCCCGACGTGGCGCCGGGCGTTGAGCTCGGTCGACGAGCCCTCAAGGCGCTCGGCTACCGGACGGGGATGGCGCACATGGAGTGGTACCTCTCGGACAAGACGGGTGAGGCGATCTTCGGCGAGGTCGGCGCGCGCGCTCCGGGGGGGCGGCTCTCCCACGGCATGAACTACGCGTGCGACGGCGACGTGTTCCAGCTCTGGGCGGAGGCGATCGCCCGCGGATCGTCGGAGCAGTCCATGGAGCGCCGGTACAACGCGGCGCTGGTCTTCAAGCGCGCCCACGGTGACGGGACACTCGTGACGAGGATCGAGGGGCTCGAGCCGATCCTCGCCCGGGACGGGGAGCACCTCCCCGTGGTCGAGCTGGTGCCGATCGGCGCGCCGCGGCGGGACTGGACCCAGGTGGTGACCGGGGACGGGTGGTGCATCGCGCGCCACAACCTGCTCACCGAGGCGCTGCGGATCGCGGACGACATCGGCCGGGACGTGCGGATCCACTGCGACACCTGATGGCCGCTGACTCCCGATCGCTCGCTCTGCTGGGGCCCCAGCACGAGAGACCGAATCTGCGCGAGGTCCTCGACGGCATGGGCGCCGCGGGCCCCTACGTCCTCGTTTCTGCCGGGTGGCAGGAGCGCGAGTCGGAGACCGGGCGCCTCGACGCTCACCTCGGGGAGCCCGCGCGCTCCCTCGACCTCTGGCCTCGCTGCGAGGCGGCGTTCGAGGCGGACTCCGATCTGCGGCACATGATGTTCGGTCGGCACGATCGCATGAAGGAGCTCTCCACGCTGTACCGCGTGCGGCTCGCGGCGGAGCTCGCGGCAGCCCGGGAGCTGATGGGGCGCACGCGCCCTGACCAGGCGGACCCCCTGGTGGGGCCGTCGCTCGACCTCGCCTGCGGCGCACTGCGCGACCTTGACGATCTCCACTGCTCGCGGGTGGGCGAGATCAACGAGGAGGTCTTCGGGGAAGCTGCCGGGCGCGAGAGTCTCCGCGCGGGCCGCGCGGAGATCGCAGAGGTGCTCGACGGCGCCGGGACCCTGCTTGTGGCAGGCGGCCATGTCGGCATCCTCTACAACCGCATGCGCCTCTTCGGGGTGCGCGATGCGCTCCCCGCGTCCACGCCGGTGGTCGGGTGGTCGGCCGGCGCCATGGTGTTGACGGACCGCATCCTGCTCTTCCATGACTCACCGCCCCAGGGGCCGGGCGACGCTGAGTTCCTCGGGCCCGGGCTCGGGCTGGCGCCCGGAGTGGTGGTGTTGCCGCACGCCTCCCGGCGCCTCGACCTTGACGATCGGGGCCGCGTGGCGCTTCTTGCGCGGCGGCTCGCGCCGGAGCTCGTGGTCGCCCTGGACGACGGGGATCGCCTCGAGGCTGGCGCGGACGGGTGGTCCGGCGAGGGGGCCCGTCGGCTGACTCCCGCCGGTGCGGTCGTCGCCGAGCTCATGGAGGTCGGGGCATGACGACACCCACTCGAATCGAGGCGGTGAAGGACGCCATCGCTGACTCCGGGGCCGCGGCCCTCGAGGGCCTCGAGGTGCCGATCGTCGAGGGCGGGCGGGCGCTCTTCGTTTACGAGGGGCGCGCGGAGGGCGTCTGGCTCCATCACTGGATCTTCGGGCTCGAGTCCGCTCAGGAGTTTCTCCGGACCCACCCCGACGTCTGGACGCTCGAGCTCGAGGTGCAGGCCGCTGCCCGGGTGGAGTACAAGCTGGAGGTCCAGGAGAACGGCGAACGCAAGCTGATCCTGGACGCGTTGAACCCGGCGGTGGCGCGGGACCCCTTCGCCACCAACTCGGTGGTGACCGGTCCGGACTACACCACTCCGTGGTGGGCGGTGGAGGATCGCTCGCGGCGTCAGGGTGTGATCCTCGAGCGTCAGCTCCAGAGCGAGGTCTTCGACGACGTCCGCCCGCTCTCAATTTACCTGCCGCCGCGCTACCGGGTGACCCACCGCTATCCGCTCCTCGTGGTGCACGACGGGCTCGATTATCTGCGCTATGCGGCCTTCAAGACGGTGGTCGACAACCTCATCGATCTCGGTGAGATCCCCCCGATGGTCGTGTGCTTCATCCAGTCGCCAGACCGCGTCCACGAGTATGCGGCGAGCGGCCAGCACGCCGACTTCCTCGCGACCGAGCTGCTGCCGCTCCTGGAGGACGAGTTCTCCCTGGAGGCTGGCCCCGAGAACCGCGCGCTGATGGGGGCCAGCTTTGGCGGCGTTGCGTCGCTCCACGCGTCGCTCCAGCACCCCGGCGTGTTCGGAAGGCTCCTCCTACAGTCGGGTTCGTTCGCCTTCACGGATATCGGAAGCCACGAGCGCGGCCCGCTCTTCGACCCCGTGGTGGCGTTCGTCAACGGGTACCGACGGGCCCCGGTGAAGCCTGCCGACCGGGTCTTCCTGTCCTGCGGGATTTACGAGTCCCTGATCGTCTACAACCGCACCCTGCTTCCGATGCTCCAGTCCGTCGGCGTCGACGCTACCCTCGTCGAGGCGCAGGACGGTCACAACTGGGAGAACTGGCGGGATCACCTCCGCGCAGGGCTCACCTGGCTCTTCCCCGGACCGCTCTGGATGGTCTACGAGTGAAACGACATGGCTGACATCAAACGAATCGGGCTCTCGCTTGGGGCCGACATCTGCTGGCCGCGCTGCTTCGAGGGGATCCTCGAGCGGTGGGATCCAACCCTCAAGGTGGGGGGGCGCGACGTGCGCTTCGAGGTGGACCGGGTGGTCATCGAGCCCTTCGATCTGCGGACGCCGACGCGCTACAACGTGGTCCTCGACCGCCTGACCCACTGGTATGCGAACACCCGTGAGTGGATCAAGAAGGGGGTGCTGATGGACGACCTGTACGTCCTCAACAATCCCTGGTCGGTCCAGTCCATGGAGAAGCAGACCTCCTACTGCGCCATGATGCGGCTCGGCATGCCGATCCCGGACACGTGGCTCGTGCCGCCGAAGGAGTACGAGTCGAGCCCTGACCTGCAGCCGACCCTCGAGCGGTACGCGCGCTACTTCGACCTCGAAGAGCTCGGGGAGAAGGTCGGCTACCCGCACTTCATGAAGCCCTACGACGGCGGCGGCTGGGTCGGTGTCAACAAGGTCGACAACGTCGAGGAGCTCAAGACGGCCTACGACGAGAGCGGCAAGTTCGTCATGCACCTGCAGCACGGCGTCCTGCCCCATGACCACTTCGTCCGCTGCGTCGGGATCGGCCCGGACATTCGCATGGTGGAGTACGACCCCGCGGCGCCCCTCCACGAGCGCTACACCAAGGAGTACAACCACCTCTCGAAGGCGGACATGGAGCACCTGCGCCAGATCACGCTGACGATCAACGCCTTCTTCGGCTGGGACTTCAACTCCTGCGAGAGCCTGCGCCAGGACGGCGTCTGGCACCCCATCGACTTCGCGAACCCGTGCCCCGACTCCCAGGTCACGTCGCTCCATCAGCACTTCCCGTGGCTGGTGCTCGGCAAGCTCCGGTGGGCGCTGTTCGTCGCGGCCACCGGGCGCAAGTTCAAGAACAACCTGGACTGGAACCCCTACTTCGAGATCGCCGACGGCCCCGGCACCTTCGCGGACAAGCTCCCGCAGTACGCAGCGATCGCCGACGAGCACTTCGACACCGCGCGGTTCCAGGAGTTCTGCGCCGAGCACCTCGGCCCCCTCGACGAGGTGGCGTGGGAGTTCTTCGGGACGGCGGCGGCGAGGGATGCCGTGCACGAGAAGGTGGGCGCGCTCTTCCCCGAGCATGAGGTGGAGGAGTTCACGGAGCACTTCTGGGGGTCGATCCAGAGCTGGCGGCACGAGACCGCGCACGCGGCTCCGAGCGACAGCATCCACGGGGTGCAGTCATGACACGCGTCACCGAGACATGGTCGTCGGAGCGCGTGGGGCGTGAAGTCCAGGTGGTCCGCTGGGGTGAGATGGGGACCCCCGTGGTCTTCTTCCCGACGGCCGCGGGCGACGCCGAGGAGTGCGAGCGCTTCCTGCTCGTGGACGCCCTCGCGCCGCTCCTTGAGGAGGGCATCATCAAGCTCTACTCGGTGGACTCTGTGCCCGGCATGGTCTGGCTGAAGGAGGACAACGAGGTCCCCGGGGCGTCCCGCGCTCAGGCGGGCTTCGACGCCTTCGTCGAGCACGAGCTGGTGCCCATGATCCGCCGCGACTGCAACGTGGCAGAGGGTGAGCCTTTGGACATCATCGCGTCGGGCGCGTCCATCGGGGCCTACAACGCCCTGGCGGCGATCTGCCGCCATCCCGAGCTCTTCTCCGAGGCGATCTGCATGTCCGGCACCTATGAGCTGTCGAAGTTCATCGACGGCGACATGGACGAGGCGTGGTACTTCGCGTCGCCCCTGCACTTCATCCCGAACCTCCCGGAGGATCACCCCAGCCTCGTGAAGCTGCGGGAGCGCCGGATCTTGATCAGCCACGGCGCGGGGCGCTGGGAGGATCCGGAGGAGTCCTGGGCCGTCGCTCGCGTCCTCGGCGCGCGGGGAATCCCGAACCACGTCGATGAGTGGGGAGAGGACTGGGACCACGACTGGCCGACCTGGCGCCGGATGCTGCCAGAGTATCTCCGTACGCGCCTCGTGGACTGACGCCGGGGCGGCGCGAGCGTCTGGACGCTGGACGTTGCGGGTGGGGTTGACCGCGCGTGCTGCGTCTGGCGCCACGCGACACTCTCAGTCCGATACCCGCCTGGCCCTGTCCACGACCGGTTCGGGATCGAGACCGCAGCGCAGCGCTGGCCGCGACCGTCGCGAGGCTGGAAGAACGTGGCGGAAGGGGCTGGGCCGTGGGACACTTGGTGGACTCCCACGTCCTTCCCGACTGACATGATCATTGCACCGTCCCGTCTCGCTCCGCTCGCCCTCGCCGTCCTCTCGCCCGCGGCCTTTGGCCAGGTGGAGGCACCTTCCTTCGACAACGTCCCCTTCGTCCAGGACACCGGATGGGTGTCTCCCGCTGCCTCCGCTGGCGGCGACCTGGAGCTCTGCGCGAGCTTCGCCGTGGACCAGGAAGGCGCGGAGTGGATCCGGCTCTACTTCGACGACGTCGTCCTCGCGGGGGACCCGCTGGCCGGGACCGGCGCCGAGCTCCGCATCACCTCGATGCTGGACGGAGGCCTCCAGGTCATGAACGCCATCGAGGTCGAGCGTTGGGACCGCTCCACGGCGTACTTCAACGGTGACTCGCTGGTGGTCGAGGTCTGGGCACGGCCCGGAACGGGCACGAGCCGCGTGCAGCTGCGGGCCATGGACATGGGCACGCCGCCGCTGCTCGGGACGACCTCCATCTGCGGCCCCAACGACGATCGGCTGCCCTCCACCGATGCTCGCTCGGGGCGGCTGCTTCCGGTCGGCTGTACGGGTTGGTTGATCCAGGACTGCGCGGGCTGCTTCCTGACCGCGGGGCACTGCACCGGCAACATCCAGGTGATCCAGTTCAACGTGCCCCCCTCGTCCAGCTCTGGCTCCATCCAGAACCCTCCGCCCTCGGACCAGTACCCGGTGGACGGCGCATCGCTCCAGTCCAACGGCGGCCAGGGCGTGGGAAATGACTGGGCGTACTTCGGGGCCTTCCCGAACGGCACCTCGGGGCTGACCGTGACCCAGGCCCAGGGCCCTGGCTTCCAGCTCTCCGCCCCGCCGCAGCCGGGCAGCGCCGACATCCGCATTACCGGGTTCGGGACGGACAGCTCCCCCCCTGAGCGCAACCAGACCCAGCAGACCCACGTCGGGCCGCTGGTGACCAACTCGGGGACGACGGTGCAGTACCAGACGGACACCACGGGCGGGAACTCCGGCTCACCGGTGATCTGGGACCAGACGGACCAGGCAGTGGGTATCCACACCCACGGCGGGTGCAGCTCGACCGGCGGCCAGAACTCGGGCACGAGCTTCTCGCACCCTGACCTTCAGAGCGCGCTCGCGAGCCCGCAGGGCATCTGCGGCGCGGGCCTCGCGGCGCCGGGCGCGCCGACACTTCTGCCGCCGCTTCAGGCGGTCGCGGTCTCCGCGCTGGCGCTCGGGCCGGTGGTCCCCGGCAGCGTGACGCTCCACGAGCGGGCCAGCTCCGCCGGGATGTTTCAGTCGATCGCCATGATGGATATGGGCGGTGGGGTCTTCACGGCTCAGCTCCCCGTCTACGCCTGCGGCGACGCGCCCGAGTACTTCGTGAGCGCTCAGTCTCTGTCCTGTGGCCAGGTCTTCGCGCCGGCTGGCGGTGCTTCGGATCCGTTCATCGCGGCGGTGGGCGTTGCCACCACAAGCTTTGCGGATGACTTCGAGGTCGCGCAGGGCTGGCAGACAGCCTCCACCGCCACCACCGGCGACTGGCAGCGCGGTGTCCCTGTCAACGACCCGTCCTGGGCCTACGACCCCTCCGCGGACGGGGACGGCAGCGGGAGCTGCTTCGTCACCCAGAACACCGCCGGCAACTCCGACGTGGACAACGGCGAGGTCCAGCTCACCTCGCCGCCGCTGGCTGTGGCTGGCGCCGCGAGCGAGGTGACCTACCTCTACTACCTCGAGCTGACCAACCAGAACGCCGAGGATGAGCTCAAGGTCGAGGTCAGCCCGGATGGTGGGTCGAGCTGGTCCACGCTCCGTCAGCACCGCGCCTCGACCGGCGGCGGGTGGGTCCAGGACACCCTCTCCGCGGCAGAGCTGGTTGGTGCCGGGGTGACGCCGGGCGCGACCATGCTCCTGCGCTTCACGGCCAACGACGCGAATGCTCAGTCCATCGTCGAGGCTGGCGTGGACGGGGTCCAGGTCGGGACCGTGGACTGCGACCCGTCCGGGATCGGGGTCGCCGAGTGCGCCCCGGCCGCCGCCAACTCGAGCGGCAGCCCCGGGACCCTCCGGGCCGTGGGCACCAGCGCCGCGGCGGCCAACGACGTGCAGCTGATCGCGGAGTCGCTCCCGGCGAACACCCTCGGGTACTTCCTGGTCTCGACCGACGCGGGGCTGATCGTCAGCCCTGGCGGGAGCGCAGGCACCCTCTGCCTCGGCGGGTCCATCGGCCGCTACGCCGGTGACGTTCTGAGCTCGGGGCCTGCAGGCGAGTTCCTCTTCCAGCTGGACCTCACCGCTCTGCCGCAGCCCACGGGGGCCGTCGGCGCGGTGGCCGGGGACACGTACCGGTTCCAGGCCTGGTTCCGTGACGTCTCGATCTTCCCCACGTCCAACCTGACCCACTCACTCGCGATCAGCTTCGACTGAGCGCCGGTGGGGGGGGCGGGGCCCGGTCTCTGGCCAGGGTCTCCGCTGGTATGCTCTCGGACCGCCCGACTCCCGGGCGGGCTTCCCCTCCTCCCCGTCAGCATGCTCCTCACCGCGCCCTCACGCCTCGTCCTGCTCCTGCTCTCCTCCCTCGCGCTCGTCAGCTGCCGAGCGGGCGGGGAGCGCGTCGTCGCGGTGCCCGTGTCGGTCGAGGCTTCGGCCCCCGGGCTCCCCGTCTTGCGTGATCCCGGTGTGATGCCCTCGGTCGAGCCCGGGGCCGTCTACCTCTCGGGGCTGCGCGAGCCGGCGCTCGCTAGCTCGTCCGCGCAGCGCAAGGGCACCAAGTGGCGTGACGGGCAGGCGCTCCTCCAGGGCTACCTCGGGGTCAACTCGGTCCAGGACCTCTCGCGCACGGGTGGAAACTCAAACGACATCGAGAGCGGCAGCGGATCGATCAATCAGTACCCGGTGATCGGCGGAGGGGGGCAGTTCAAGCTGGGGGGCAAGCGGCTCGACCTGGGCCTTGAGGCCATGATGTCCCTGGGCGGGCGATCCAACGGCGGCGCCTTCGTGGTCGGCGGCGGCGGCGCCGCGGTCGCGGTGAGCCTCGACCTCTTGATTGTGGACTTCTACGGAGGCCCCTTCGTCAGCGTGCCGCTCGGCGAGCGGGCACGGGTGTACGGCGCGGCCGGGCCGGTGGTCCAGTTCGCCAACTACCACCAGTCCGCAGCTCCGGGCGTGGACGCCGGCTCGGGGAGCGGCTTCGGCGTGGGCGGGTATGCCCGGACCGGCGTGGAGCTCGAGATCAGCCCGGGCTCCTTCATCGGCGTCGGCGCCCGCTGGTATGACACGAACGTGAACCTGAGCAACAACTTCGGGGACCTCGACGTCGAGGGCATCGAGGCCATGCTCACGTTCAGCACGCGGCGCTGAGCGCCGGGGTCCACGGGCGCACGGCGGGTTCGCCTCGACACTGAGCGGCCGCGCTGCTGGAGGGGCGCCGGAACCCGGGCGCCGGAACCCGGGCGGCGGGCCCCCGCCGTGGATCAGCGCTTGAGGGGGGCCGTCAGGGAGAACTCGAGGAGCGTTCCGGCCGGAATGAAGATGCTGTTTCCGGCGGTCAGGATGGCGACCCCCGCGCCCCACTTCGCCCCGTTCTTGGCTCCCTTGGAACCCTTGGCCAGCCCACCGATCGCGGCGCCGCGGGCGACGGTTCCGGCGGTGCGTTTGGCGGTGTTCTCCGTGACCACCCTGCAGCCGCTGGAGGAGATCGGGACGATCGTCCCGTCGATGGAGACCGCGGTCAGCCGGACCGTGAACTCGGAGCGGCCTCGCAAGCGGCCGGACTTCTTCTTGCCCACCAGCTCCCCGTAGACGGGCGAACCCTTGCGGGCGACGGTCGCGCCGCCGACCACGAGGTTCCCCTCGAGTACGGCGGTGAACCGGTGTCCGCTCGACTGGCGGTTCGAGTCGAGGGAGTCCTTGAGGCGGACGGAGAGCGGGGTGCCGGCGGGGACCGTCACGCCGACAGCAGCGGTCGTTGCAGCAGCAGCAGCAGGCGGGGCCGTAGCCGGAGCCGGAGCAGGGGCCGGAGCAGCCACGGGAGCGGGAGCCGGGGCCGGCGCCTGGCGGAGGTCGAAGGTGAGGGCGAGGATCTCCGGCGTGGCCACCACACGGAGGGAGCCGGCGACCTCGAAGCGAATCGACGTCTGGGACCCGCCCATGTACTTGCCGTTCAGCAGCTCGCCGGAGCGAAGCTCGAGGACATCGGCCTGGGCCTGCGGGAGCATGAGGGCCGTGAGGAGGACGGTCCAGGCGGTGGTGAGGAGGTTCTTCATTGAGATCGAGCGGGTGGCAGCGGGGGAGGGTCGGCCAGTGAGGGCGCGCCGGCGATGGGGATCAGAGATGGCCCGGCCGAGCACGTGGGGCCCGGCGGGGGCGGGCCAATAGACAGAGCCCGGCAGACCGAGCGACGCCGGCGGGGCCGAGCTGGGCGGCCAAACTGGGCAGCCAAGCTGGACGTTCGGTCGGGGGGGCGCCCGCTGGAGGGCGGCTCAGGGGGCCGGGGCGAAGACGGTGCCGAAGTCTCGGGACATGGAGATGACCTCGATCTCCCCTTCAGCTGCCGCGCTCAGGGCGCGCTCGTTCCCGGCGTCGTACGCGAACTCGCGCTCCCCGTCGTCGTGGTGGAGGAGCAGGGTCAGCGTGCGGGCGTGGCGCTGCGCGACGTACTCGAGCATTTCGAGGTCGCCGTCGGAGTTGCCCACCGCGAGGATCGGCGACCGACCGATGTAGCGATCGATGTTGACCGGCTTCGCGGCGCCGTCGTTGAGCGGGGTCACCAGCTCCGCGAGCCGCACGAACTCGCCGCGCCCTTCGATCTCCCGGTAGGCCTTCTGCGTGGAGGAGCCGATGACGTTCTCAGGCCCGATCCCGTAGACGTCCTTGGCGTAGCAGCGGACGAAGTCCAGGCCGCCCCCGGTGCAGATCCAGACCTGGAAGTCGGCGTCCTGGAGGAAGGCGACCAGCTCGAGCATTGGCGCGTAGACCAGCTCGGTGTAAGGCCGATCCAAGTCGGGGTGGCGTGCGGACGCGAGCCACCCCTCGGCGATGGCGACGAACTCCTCATCGAGCATGCCCGTGTGGGTCTTCATCGCCAGCTTGATGAAGGCGTCGATGTCCATTGTGCTCCCGAAGGTCCCGTCCATCAGGGAGCGATACGGCTCCTCCTCGCGCAGGGCGGGGTCGTCTGCCACGTACTCCTTGGCGCGGTCGACCATGAACGCGAGCTGGGAGTAGACCGGCTTCTCGCAGATCAGGGTCCCGTCGTTGTCGAAGACCGCGATCCGCTCCTCGGCTGGTACGAAATGGACGCTCTCGGGGTCCGTCGCGCCCTCGACAAAGCGGACGATCGATGCCTTGAGGTCTCCATTCGTCCAGGAGGGGAGCGGGTCTCCGCCCCCGAAGAGGCTCGTGGTGGAGATCGAGGCGCAGGACGCGAGGAACGCGAGGGGGAGCAGAAGGAGGCGCATTGCGAAGGCGGAGCGGGCTGCGGGCTCATCGAGCGGCCATCTACGGAGGCCGTTGGAGAGGCCGCTCAAGGGGTCAAGAGAAGAGGCCAGAGCTTCAGACGTTGACGAAATCGGCGTCGCTCGGGAGGTCATGGTCGTCCGCTCGCCGGTTGCGCTCGAAGTCATATCCGCGGGGAACACAGACGATGCCGGACTCCGTCACCGTGAAGCGTTTGCGGTCCTCCTCGAGGTTGACGCCGATCTGGGCGCCCGAGGGGATGGTGGTCCACTTGTCGATGATCGCGCGGCGGATGATGGCGCCGGGCTGGACCACGACGCCGTGCATCAGGATGCTCTCCTCGATATCGGCGTCTTCGCCGGAGTAGACACGGTTCCCCATGATCGAGCGTCTGACCCGGGAGCCCGAGATGATGGACCCGTTGCACAGGAGGGAGTCCACGATCTGTGCGTGGTGACCCTCCGGCTCCGAGAAGATCGTCTTGGCGGGGGGGTCGTTGTGCCAGAGCGTGTAGATGGGCCAATGCTTGTCGTACAGGTTGATCGACGGCACCACCTTGCAGAGGTCGAGGTTGGCGTCGAAGTAGGCGTCGAGCGTGCCCACGTCTCGCCAGTAGGGCGTCGCGTCCTCGGGGCCGTCGTCGCCCTGGGCCAAGGCGGTGTCCACGTCCTGGAAGGAGTGGGCGATCACGGTCGTACCGTCCTCGACCATCGCGGGGAGGACGTCCTTGCCGAAGTCGTGGCTGGTCCCGGAGGTCTTGGCCATGTCCTCCCTCAGGCGCCGGATCAGCTCCTTGCGCTCGAAGATGTAGATCCCCATGGACCCCAGGCAGCGGCCGGGCTTGCCAGGGATCTCCGTCCCGACCTCCGGCTTCTCTTGAAAGCCGGTGACCTGCGACTCGTTGTTGACCTCGAGGACTCCAAAGCGCGGCGCGTCGACGGCGCCGATCTCCACGGCGCCGATGGTGCACTTGGCGCCCGCGGCGACGTGCTCCTCCAGCATGTCGCCGTAGTCCATCTTGTAGATGTGATCGCCCGAGAGGATCACGACGTGGTCGCACTCCACCTGCTGTAGGAGCTCGAGGTTCTGCGCGATCGCGTCAGCGGTCCCCCGGTACCAGCTGCCCTGGCCGCCGTGCTGAGGGGGGCGAGGGACGATGAACTGGGAGAGTCGACGGGGTAGGAAGTTCCATGCGAGGCGCAGGTGCTCTTCCAGTGAGTACGCCTGGTACTGCGTCAGCACGAAGACGCGCCGCAGACCGGAATGGATCACGTTGGACAGGGTGAAGTCGATGATCCGATAGGCGCCGCCGAACGGAACCGCGGGCTTGGCGCGGCCGATGGTGAGCGGCGAGAGACGCTCTCCGCGCCCTCCAGCGAGGACGAAGGTCAGCGTCGACTTGAGAAGCTGTGCGCGATTCATGGGGGTGCGGAGGCCGGGGGCTCGGGGTCTTCGTTGATCAGAACAGACTGAGGCCGTGGATAACAGTTGGCCCAGGGAGAACCTCCGGGACTCGGCCTTTGATCTGGATCCCGTCGGTAGCTACCTTCCACCCCAGAGGCACTGTGCCCTAGCGCGCGATCCGGGCCCACGGCTCCACCCCGAATGTCTGCCCCTCTTCTGCGTCGACTGCAACTCCCCAGGGAACTCCATTCGGAGGCCCTCGGTCGCCGTCGCTGGTGTTCCACCGCGGCTGGAATCTCCACCGGCGCATCCAACGGTCCGCCCACCGTCGGGATCCCCGACCCCGTCCTCTGGTCCTCCGGTCGCCGTGCCTCCGACGGCTTCCTCGTGGCGGAGCGCCTCGATGACGGGCTCCTGGTGGCAGAGACCGCCGACCTGCCCGGTGAGCCGATCGTCTGGCTGGGTGACGTCGCGGTGAGCCTGGGTCCGCCCGCGGAGGGCGGAGAGCCCGAGCCGAGCGGCGTCCCCTCGGCCCCCGCTCGCCTGGGGTCGCCAAGGATCCGCCTGGGTGCCGTCACGCCCCGGGTCGAGGTGGTCTGGTCGGTGAACAAGACGCTGGCGCAGGTCGAGTGCACGCTGCCCTGCCGCCCGGTCGGGCAACGAACCTTCGAGAACGAGGCGCTCGACCCTCGGGTGCGTCTGGAGGCCAGCGAATCTGGGTCCGTGGTGCGCGTGCGTCCCTATGCGGGTCTGCCGCCGATCATCATCAGGTTCAATGGCGAGGTCTCCTTGGAGGGGGCCGCGGTCTGGCACTCGGACGTGAACGTGCTCGACAAGAGCGGCCCGCTCGGAGTCGAGGACCGCTTCTCCCCAGGGGTGTTTGTGATTCGCCTCCCCGAGTCCGCCAAGAGCCTTCGAATGACGGTGGAGGTCGAAGCCGACCTCGCCCACGCCGGGTCGCGACCCACGGACGCGCAGGCCGCACCGCCGACGACCCGCGATCGCCTCCTGGACATTCTGTCCGCCCCGGGGCTCGCGCTGGAGGAGGGCTGGGCTCCAGATCGGGTCTCGGGCTGGGTTGACCAGCATGTGTCCGCGGCCATGTCGTCCATCGGTGGCCCAGGGGAGATCGCCCGAGACGACTCAGCCCTGTGGTTGGGGCGCACGTGCCAGTTGCTCCTGCGGAACCTCCGCTCTGCCTGGGGGCCGCTCACCTATCGGGGGTTGGTGGAGGACTGCTTCGCCCCGGCGATCCGCTCGATGGTGGATGCCATCCTCGCCGCAGATCCTGCCGCCGCAGATCCTGCCGCCGCAGCGCCCGCCGCCGCAGCGCCCGCCGCCGCAGCGCCCGCCGCCGCAACGCCGTTCGAGCCCGGCGCTTCCTCGGCGGGTGGCGAGGGCCCAGGTCGTACCGCGGCCCCTGACCTCGGTGCGGAAGGGGTCGGCGAACTTGCGACAGCGGAAGGTGCAGAGGATGGAGGCGCCGGCGACGACCTGGTGCCCGGGGCGGCGCGTTTTCGCGGCGCTCGGCGCTGGTACGAGGTGCTGGCTTCGACCCCTGCCGACCCCCGCGGAGCGGCGTCGGTGGAAGCGGGGGCGCTGCTCCACCAGCTGTTCATCTTTGAAGAGCAGCTCTGCCGCATGGTGTCGGATGGAGTGCGGGGAGAGTCGGCCGCGAGCCGGGCCCTTGAGGCTCGCCGTTGGTTTCAGCGCGCCTTCTGGCTCTCCACTCCGCGGCGGCTCGCGGACCTCGAAATGGACCGCGTCGACCCGATCGGCGGGGCAGCGCTGTCCATGCGGGCGGGGATGCTCGTGGCGGCCGCTCTCGAGGGAGCTCCCCTGGACCAGATGCAGCGCCGAGCCGTGGTGAACGCGGTTGATGAGCGCCTGCTCACGCCCCTCGGCGTGCGGTCGATCGACCGTGCGGACCGCGGCTTCCGTGAGGAGTCACCGCAGGACGGCGCGGTCTGGCCCTGGCTCCTCGGGGTGCACGCAGAGGCAGCGATCAGAGCCTTCGGCCGGGACCTCGGGCGACTCGACTTCGAGGAGAGCCTGCTAGCGGCGATCGACGGTGCGCCCGAGGCCTGGGCCGAGAGCCCTGGTGGCGGCGTGACGCCCATCGGAGTCGTGACGTTTCCCCCTGCCAGCGGTGAGTCCATCCGGGCCTTCCGCCTCCTGACCGAGGTCCTCGGCGAAGACCGCCCGCGATGAAGGTACTGGTCCTTGGCTGGGAGTATCCCCCGGCTGTGGCGGGCGGGCTCGGGGCAGCGTGCCACGGGCTGACCACCGCCCTCGCTGATCGTGGCCACGAGGTGACCCTCTGCACGCCCGCGGACGGTGCGCCGGCGGACCCTGCGCCGTACCCTGGGATCGAGCGCGTGTCGCTGGGTAGCGACGCCTCGTTCTCACCGTTTCACCCGGGGGCGATCCTGGATCCCTACTCGGTGGACAGGGTTGCCGGAGCGGCTGGCGCGCCTGCCGGGGCCCCGCCCACGGGTTCGGCGGCCCAGGGGGCCGACCCGAAGGATCCGGGCTCCCGCTCGTCCAGCTCACACGCGCAGAGTGCGCGGAAGCTGTATGGCGAGGACCTCTCGACGGCGATTCAGCGCTACTCCCGGGAGGCGGTGACCCGTCTGGCGGACCGGGACTTCGACGTCGTTCACGCCCATGACTGGATGACCTTCCCCGCGGCCCTCCGCCTTCGCTTCGTGCGCCGGCGCCCCGTGTGCCTCCACGTCCACTCCACGGCGATCGACCGCGGCGGTGCGTCGGCGCCGGGGCCGGTGGGGTCGATCAGCGCTGTGGAGCGCGCCGGGCTCAGGACGGCCGATCGGGTCTGCGCGGTCAGCGGCTTCACAAGGGACCTCCTCGTGCGGGAGTACCGCCTCGACCCCGAGCGGGTCAGCGTGGTGCACAACGCAGCGCCCTCGGGCGTGAACTCGTCTCCGGCGCGGGTGGTCGGGCCCGAGGGCCCCTCGGTCCTCTTCGTCGGGCGCCTGACCCGACAGAAGGGAGTGGGGTTCCTGGTCCGGGCGGCGGCCCGGGTCCTGGAGTCCTGTCCCTCCGCCCGCTTCGTGTTCATGGGGGAGGGGGAGGACCGGACGCGGATGATCGAGATGGCCGCTGCCCTGGGGATCGGCCGGCGGGTCTTCTTCACCGGCGGGGTGAGCTCGGAGCTGCGCGACCGCGCCTACGCCGACGCCAGCGTCTTCGTGCTCTCCTCGGTCTCAGAGCCCTTTGGCCTGACGCCGCTCGAGGCCCTGCGCGGCGGCGCCGCGCCGATCCTCACGGATGCCTGCGGTGTCCGTGAGGTCCTGCCCTCGGCCCCCGTCTGTCCCCCCTGGGATGCGGCCGGCCTCTCGGCGGAGATCGTCACCTTGCTCACCGACGAGGCCCGGCGCCTCGCGGTCGTCGAACAGGGCCGAGCTGAGCTCGCGCGCCTCACCTGGGCAGAGAGTGCCCGCCACCTAGAAGCCGCCCTGGAGCAGGCGCGGTCCACCTCCGGGAGGAGGAGCAAGGGATGACGTCGATCGTCTACTACTTTCAGGTTCACCAGCCCTATCGGGTCAAGCCGTTCCCCTACGACGCGATCGGCGCCCGGTCCGACTACTGGGACGACTGGCTCAACGAGGACGTGGCCAAGCGAGTGGCGGAGAAGTGCTACCTCCCCATGAACCGCCAGCTCCTGCGCGCGGTGGAGCGCTCGGACGGCGCCTTCCGCTGCTGCTTTTCCGTGTCGGGGACGGCCATCCGGCAGCTCGCCGCCTGGGCGCCCGAGGCGCTCTCGAGCTTCCGCGACCTGGCCGAGAGCGGGTCGGTGGAGTTCCTCTGCGAGACCTCGCGCCACAGCCTCGCGGCCCTGGTGGACCCCGAGGAGTTCCAGGCCCAGGTCGGAGAGCAGCGTGCGCTCCTCAAGGAGCACCTCGGCGTGGAGCCCACGGCGTTCCGCAACACCGAGCTCATCACCGACGCGAGCGTGGCCCAGCAGGTGAAGGAGCTTGGCTTCGAGGTGCTCCTGGCGGAGGGCGCGGATCAGCTCCTTCACGGGAAGACCGCGCAGGCTCTCTACGGCATGGCGGGGGCGGACGGCTTCCCCCTGATCCTCCGCGACTTCCAGCTCTCCGACGACATCGGGTTCCGCTTCAGCAACCAGGGCTGGGAGGGGTATCCGCTGCTCGCGCCGACGTTCAACGGCTGGCTCGAGTCACTCCCTGACGAGCGCCCCTTCGTGGGGCTCTTCATGGACTACGAGACGTTCGGTGAGCACCAGTCGCGGGACACCGGGATCTTCGACTTCATGGACACCATGGTCGACCTCGCGGTGGGGTCGGACAAGCTGGACTTCGCGACCCCAACGGAGATCGCCCGGCGGGACCCGATCGTCGAGGACCTCCACTATCCCCGCCCCATCTCCTGGGCGGACGAGGAGCGAGACGTCTCGGCGTGGCTGGGCAATCACATGCAGCGCGCTGCGCACGAGGCCATCTACAAGCTCGGCCCCGCGGCGCGTGCCTCGGGGGACCCGGACCTGCTGAACGCCTGGCGGGACTTCACCACCTCGGACCACGTGTACTACATGTCCACCAAGTGCGAGACGGACGGCGACGTGCACGAGTACTTCAGCCCCTACGACAGCCCGCACGACGCCTACCTCAACGTGATGAACGCGCTCGAGGATTTGAGGCGCCGACTCGGGGCGGACTGATCACCTCGCGCTCCGGGTTCCTGTTGGCTCCGAGAGTTCATCCCCCCAGGCTCCCGTCCGCCGCGGGGCCCACTCGAGCGCGGGGTTGACTCTGCTGGTGCGATCACCCCGTTAGCGAATCCCCCGCTCGGAGGGGACTCCGTTGGCCGGGCCCAGGCGTCCGCGGGATCCTCGTGTCGGCTGGGTCCATCACCGGTGTGGTGTCCTAGAATCCAGCCATGCTGTCGGCGCTGCTCATCACCCTCGTGGGACTCTGCGTTCAGGGGCCGGGCCCGCAAGGAGCGGAGCTCAGCCAGCGGGTCCCCCAGGGATCGGGCCTGCCCGTCGCCGAGCAGCTTGAGGGGGCCGAGGCCATCTCAGGCTCGGTGGTCCGGCTGGTTCGGGAGATGGACCGGGCCTACCTCGCCACTGGAGATCCCCTCGGGGGAGACCCCGGTGAGGCGTGGATCGATGTGGACGCGCTGGCCGCCGTCGACGTGGAAGCCGGGGCCGCCTCCACGTGGCAGTCGAGCGTCGCGCCGCGTCCGGTGTTGGTCGAGCGAGGCGGCGAGGTCGCCATGCGGCTGGACCCGACCACGGGTCCGGAGGACGCGGCTGAGGATGTCCGCGCCGCCTTCGACGCGGTGACCGGGGCGCTCGGGGGTGCCCCGACTCGCCCCGCGGAGATCAACGCGAAGGCGGTCCGCCGGACGGGAGACGACGTGTGGGACGTCCGGCTGCGTGTCCGGCACCTGCGCCAGGTGCCGGGGGAGCGAGCGACGTCGTCGAGGTCCATCTGGACGCTGCGGGTGACCGAGGCGACGGACGGGGAGCTGCGCCTCCTCGGATGGGCTGGGACGATCGTCGAGCGGGTGGACCTCCCGGGCAAGCTCGCCTTCGAGGACGTCACTCGGTCGGCGCTCGGTGCCTCGCCCGCCACCGCTGGGTTGGCCGAGTCGGTCATGGACCTGCGCGATCGCTTGGACGTCGACGTGGGGGTCGGGCTCCTCGGGCACCACGGGGTCGCTGTGGCCGACGTCAATGGCGATGGCCTCGAGGATCTCTACCTCTGCCAGCCGGGTGGGGTCCCGAACCAACTCTGGCTGCGGCTTCCCGGTGGCCAGTTCATCGAGGCGGCGCGCGGTGGGGGCCTCGACCTCGTGGACGCGACGACCAGCGCGCTCTTCGTCGACCTCGACGGCGACGCGGATCTCGACGTGGTCCTCGGTCTGGCCTCGGGGGTCGTGGTCCTGGCGAGGACGGAGCAAGGCTACGTGGAAGCGGAGCGCTTCGAGCGGACCGGGGTCACGAGCCTCGCGGCCGCCGACATCAACATGGATGGCCGGCTGGACATCTACGTCTGCGCTTACGCGAACCCCTACGACGGCTCCACCTTTCCTCTGCCGTACCACGACGCAGAGAACGGGCAGGCGAACCTCTTGATCGCCAACGTCACCGAGGAGGCCGACCAGCTCATCCTCGGCGACGCAACGGTGGAGACGGGGCTGGATCGCGACGGGTCACGCTTCAGCTTCGCGGCGACCTTCGAGGACATCGATGACGACGGGGACCCTGACCTCTACGTCGCGAACGACTTCGGGCGGAATGCCCTCTACGTGAACAACGGCACCGGGTACTTCCGGAACATGGCGCCAGCGCTCGGCGTGGAGGACGTGGCCGCTGGAATGGGGGCCGCCTTCGCCGACCTCGACCGCGACGGGCAGGTGGACCTCTACGTCAGCAACATGGAATCGTCTGCCGGACGGCGGATCACCTCGCAGGAGAGCTTCCAGGGGGGCGCGGACGAGGACACGCGCTCTCTGTATCGGCGGCACGCGAAAGGCAACACGCTCTTCCTTCGCACCGCGGAGGGAGGCTTCCAGGAGTCAGGACTCGCGACCGCCGGGCACTGGGCGTGGGGCGGCATCCCCGTGGATCTGGACGGCAACGGGTGGCTGGACCTCTTCGTGCCCAACGGGTTCGTCTCGGCGGAGAGGCCCGGAGCTCCTGACCTCTGAAGCTCGTTCTGGCGGCACGTGGTGTCGCGCTCACCTCTGGATGGGAACGTCGAGGATGCGAACGGCGGCGTGGATACCACGACCGGTACCGGCAAGGAGCGCTACCTCGAGGGCTGGGCGGCCCTCAATGAGAGCCTGCGTCGCGGTGAGCCGTGGAGCGGCGGTGAGCGCAACGCGGCGTTCCTCAACTCGGGCGGCGCGAGCGTCGACTTTGTGGACGCTGGCCCCGTGCTGGGATTGGACTTCCCCGACGACGGTCGGAGCGCGGTGCGGATGGACGTCGACTTCGATGGCGACGAGGACCTCATCGTCTCGAACCGTACCTCGCCGCGCCTACGGATCCTCGCCAACCGCATGGCGGACGGGGCGGAGCACCTCTCGGTTCGCCTGAGGGGGACGGCTGCCAACCGCGACGCCATCGGCGCCGTGGTCTTCGCGACCACCACCGGAGGGGATGGCGAGGCGCAGACGCAGCGCCGCACCCGCTCGGCGGGCTCCGGCTACCTCGCCCAGTCGTCGGCCTGGCTCCGTTTCGGCTTCGGGCGAAGGGCCGGGGGGGGCCGGCCGGCGCGGGTGCGCAGGGTCCAGCTGCAGGTGCGCTGGCCAGGCACGCAGGACCTCGAGGACTTCGGAGAGGTCCGGGTAGGGCGGCGCTACGTCCTCACGGAGGGCCGCGGGACCGTGACCGAGGCGCCAGCGCCCGACCGGCTCGTGCTCTCGGCTGGCCCCCTCAGCGCCGGAACGTCGGGCCGCGATGAGCGCCGCCGCCTCGTCCTGCCCTCACCCACCTCGATCCCCGGGCTGGAGCTGCGGGCCCGGGGGGGCCAGACCGGGCGTGTCTTCGGGATCACCCCCAACGGGCCCGAGGGGACCGGCCGCAACACGGTGGTCGCGGTCTGGGACTCCAGCGACCGGGCGGCGATCGAGGGGCTCGGGGATCTGGCGGCCCTGACCTCCGCAGCCGCAGGCGCGGGCGTCGCTCTGGTGGCCATCGACGTCGGTGCGGAGGCCGCGCGTCCCCAGGGGCTCGAGGTGGGTCCGGGATTGACGGGCGCGTCCGCCGGGGCACCTGACCCGCTCGACTTCAGCGCCACGCGGCTCGCGGCGGCAGGCTGGGGCGGGGGAGTCTTCGCGCCGATCGGAGAGGCCGCGCTGATCGTCCCCGAGATCGTGAGCTGGCGCCTGGATCGTACGGACGCGCCGCCCCTGCCCTGGTTCCTTGTCTTTGAGCCGGACGGTCGGCTAGCTGTGGTGCGCACCGGCGGTTGGCGTGCGGGAGACCTCCAGGCCGACCTCGACGTGTTCGCCCGGCCGCTGGCCGAGCGTCCGGCGTGGTCCACGCCGTACCCGGGCCGCTGGGCGGATCCGCCTGGAGAGGCCGACCTCGGCCGCCTGCGATCGCGGCTGGTCCGACGGGGAGCCTCGGGCGCCGCGCGTGAGCTCGAGCTTGGGCGGATCAAGGCCGTGTCCCTCGGTAGCGCGGAGGTGAAGATCCGCCTCGGCCGAGCGGACCTCGAGAGGGGGAACTTCGAGGGCGCGCTCGGCAGGTTCGACGCCGCGATCGAGTTGGAGCCTGACAACGTCCTTGCTCGGCGCGGTCGTGCCTATGTCCTCCACCGCGTCGGCCGGTATCCCGAGGCGCTCGAGGAGTGGACGCGGGCCCTGGAGCTGGACCCGCGAGACACGCCGACCCTCGGCAACCGCGCTCTCGCGGCCGTGGCGGCGGGGAAGCTGGAGATGGCGCGAGGAGACCTGAAGGAACTCACCCGCCGCGAGGGGGTCGCGGCCCCGGTGGTGAGGGCGGTCTGGCAGGCCGTGGAAGACGCATCCCAGCGCCTGGGCGGCGGCGAGGCCCCGGCGAATGCCCCGGCGAATGACCCGGCGAAAGACCCGGCGAAAGACCCGGCGAAAGACCCGGCGAAAGACCCGGCGAAGGTGCCAGCCGAGGGCGGGCCAGCCGAGGGCGGTGGCCGATGAGGACGCTCTACATCGTGCGTCACGCAGAGGCCGCCATGACGTCGGCCTCGGGAGATCACGGCCGACCGCTCACGCAGCGCGGAGGGGTCTGCGCTCGTGAGCTCGGCGCGATGCTCTCACGGCTCGGTCAGGGGCCGGAGCAGCTGCTCTGCTCCGACGCAGTGCGGGCTGCGAGGACGGCGGAGGCTGCTCACGCAGAAGGAGGCTGGACCGCCGACGTCGAGCTGGCGGCCGACCTCTACCTCGCGCCGCCTCTGACGCTGACCGCCGCCGCGAGCAGGGCGCGGCCTGGCACCACGCGGCTCATGCTCGTGGCACATCAGCCCGGCCTCTCCGAGTGGATCCACCTGCTGACCGGTGGCCCTCCGCTGTCCTTCGCTCCGGCGTCCGTCGCGCGGGTGGACCTGGACCTCTCCTCCTGGGGGGACCTGGCCCCCGGGTCGGGGACGCTTCGATGGATGGTGGGGCCCGGTGAGGCCGGGGCTTTCCGCGAGCGGGCCGACCCCTGAACCTTGGCCTGGTCTGGGGGCGGGACGTCACGTTTCGGTGGAAGGTGCGGGGCCCATTTCCGAACGAGTCCTGGGACGCTTACTCTCCCTGACGGATCCATGCCTGAAGCCTCACGCCCGCAAGCTCAGCGCTCCCATTCCCAGCGCCCCCAGCCCCAGCCCCAGCGCCCGCAGCCCCAGCGCCCGCTGACCTGGCGACTCCGTGATCTCCATGGAGCGCTGGGTGGCGTCCTGGAGGCCGGCGGTCCGGGGTGGGCGTCGTTGGTGGCCGTCCGCTCGCGCCTGGAGCGGGACCTGCTCCCCAGGACCGCTGGCGGTCATGAGCACCTCGTGGTGGGGATCGTCGGGCCAAATAATGCGGGCAAGTCATCCCTCTTCAACGCGCTGGCCGCCGGTGAGGGGGCGGCGCCCAGAACCCTCAGCCCGGCCGAACCCACCGGGGGCGCCACCCGCCGGCTGGTGGGCGCCCTCTCGCCTGCGCTGCGCGCGGCGCTCGAGGCCGAGCCCACCATGCAGCGGTTCGACCTGCGCCCCGTGACTTGTGGAGCGGGTGGGGTGCGGGAGGCTCGGGAGTCCGCTGAGCCCGGTGCGGAGGCCGCGCTGTTCCTCGTGGAGTCGAGCACTCTGCCTGACGCCCTGCTGCTGGTGGACACCCCGGACTTCGACAGCGTGTTGAGGGAGAACCGCGCGGTGACCGATGCCCTGCTCGCGGTGGCGGATGTCGCAGTGGTCGTGGTGACCCGGCACACCTATCAGAACCACGACGTCATCGAGTTTCTCTCGGGATGGCTCGAGCACGGGCGTCCCTGGGTGCTCGTGTACAACGAGTCGATTGATGAGGCGACCACGGCGGCTCACGCCCGCAAGGTCGAGGCGGACCTGGGGCAGGCCGCCGAGGCGATCTTCGCTGCCGAGTTCGATCCTCAAGTGGCCCGCGGCGAGGCGCCGCTTGAGCCTCGTGGCCTGCACGACGCAAGCGTCTCTCTCGCGACCTGGCTACGAACGCTGGGGGATCGCGGAGACCTCAAGGCGCGGGCGATGGAGGCGTCGCTGGCGGCCCTCAGGGAGGACCTCGGGGACCTCGATCGCGAGTGCCGCCAGGCCATCGGAGCCATGGGAGAAGCCAGGGGCGCGCTGCGTGAATCGGCGACCCCGCTCGGCCGGGCGGTGGCCCGGGAGGCGATGCCCATGGGCCCCTTCCTGGAGGCCTTCCGCGACGTGCTCGATGAACGACCGACCTTCGTCCAGCGAGAGCTGCGCCGGGGGCTGCGCTGGACGGGCGATCAGCTGGTCGGCGGGCTGCGCTGGGCTCGGCGGCAGCTGACCGGCGGCTCGTCGGAGGAGACGCCGGCCGACACGGTCGAGCGGACACTGCTGGAGGTGGAGCGCGCGGAGCTGGAGCGCCGGTGGGCTGGCTTCTACGAGCCCGCCCAGCGACGCTTGCGCGAGCTCGCACGCGGAGGAGGTCTCCCTCCCCGGGCGGTGGAGGCGCTCGAGGCCGAGCTCGGCGCTGGTCCCGGGCGCAGCTTGGGGAGCGCCGCCCTCTCTCCAGCCCGCGCTTCCTTCGACCGGGCCGCGGCCGCCCTCGCCCTCGACCCGAGCCTGCTCGAGGAACACCGGGCGGCCTGCCGTGTGATCATCCGGGAGGAGCTCGATCGCCAGGGCTCCGAGGCCTTCCTGCAGCTCGCGGTGGACGTGGTCCACCTGCTCCCCCTTGGGCTCGCCGGGGTGCTGATCGTGCACACCGGCGGTCTCGGCACCGATGTGGCCATGGCTGGCGGCGGCGCCGCGGCGGCGGCGCTCGCGGAGCGCCTGTCTCGGACCCTGGGGACCGGGGTGGCGCTTGCCGCTCGCTCCCGCTGGACCGAGCTGCGGGCGGCGCGCATCAGCGACGCGGCGCTGGCGGGGCTGCTGGGGCCGGCGGCGGAGACCTTTCAGGGACTTGAGGCCGAGGCGGCGGACCTGCTCGCAACCTGCGATCGCTGGGCGGGGTCGGCGGCGTGGACCTGGGACCTGAACGCGCCTGCCGTCCAGGTGGCTGCGGATACCGACGAGGAGTCACCGACATGATGGATGAACGATCACAGACCTCCCGCGGCGAGCTTGGACGCCTGCATCAGGAGCTGGGCCGGGACCTGAGGTCCATCGCGCCCCTGCGCGCCATCGCCGAGCGGGCGGAGGAGCTCGCCGGGTTCGAGGAGGACCTGGCGGAGCAGCTGGATCGCGCCAGCTCCGCCGCGGTGGTGTGTCTCGTGGGGTCCACGGGGGCCGGCAAGTCGACGCTCTTGAATGCGCTGGTCGGTCGCGCGATCGCGACGGAGGGAGTGGATCGGCCCACGACCTCCGCGCCCGTGATCTATCGACCGGCGGACGCGGACATCTCGGAGCTCGTCGCCGGGCTCCCGGGGGAGGCGCCGCGGGTGGTGACCTATGACCCCAGGGATGGGGGCGGTGTGGAGACCTTCTGGCGAGGTCAGATCTTGATCGACGCGCCGGACACCAACAGCGTCGAGACCGGGCACCGCGAGGTGGTACGCGAGCTGGCGGCGCGCTCGGACGTGCTGGTGGTGGTCGCCCATCGTCAGTCGGTGGCCGAGCTCAGCTCGGCCGCCTTTGTCGACCTCTTCGCGGGTCGCCGCGGGATGATCTTCGTCCTCGGGAGGAGAGACGAGCTCGACGCCGCGGCGGACGCGGACCTTCGAGCCCAGCTCGCGGGGCTTGCGCGGGACCGCTGGGGTGCTGAGGGGGCGCCGGTCCTCTCGGTGAGCGCAGGTCGCGGCAAGGAGAGCGCGGACGCTGGCGGCCTCCCGGAGCTCCGGCGAGCCCTCGCCGACCTGATCTCAGAGGAGCGCCTCGGGAGCGTGCGGCGGCAGAACGCCGTGGGCAACGTGGCGCGTATCGGGGCCGAGATCTCAGAGGCGGGGCAGGGCATCCAGGCGGCGGCAGGGCGGCTCCAGCAGGGCCTCGAGGGGGGCGCCGCCGGCTGGTGCGGGCGCACCGTGGCGCTGGTGAACGAGCGGCTTGAGCAGCGCAAGGCCGACCTCTCGCGGATGCTCTGGAATGACGCGGCGAAGGTCTGGGACGGCCCGGGCGGATATGCCCTGCGGGTCGGGGGGATCGGGGCCCTGGGCCTCGGTGCCGGCGCCGCCGTCGCCCGGCGGAATCCGCTCCTGGCCGCGGGCCTCGCGGCGGGGAGCCTCGCCGCGTCGCGAGTTCAGGGCGCGGTCCGCGATCGCGCCTTTGAGTCCACCTCGGGGCTCCTGCCGGGCGGCAGTGAGCTTGAGGAGCTGCAGCGCGAGGCCTTCGTGGACGCGCGGATCGCCGCGTCGGAGCTCGCTGTGGATGAGGTCGCGCTTGACCTCGCCCCCTCGGGTAGCGAGCTGTCTGCGAGCGCAGCAGGGGCCGTGGATGAGGCCTGGGATCGTCTGCTCCGGGTCGACCTACCCCGGGAGGCTCGCAGGGGCGTCCCGCGACTGCTCCGGGTCCTCGTGGACCTGCCTGTGTTCGGGCTCGGCGCGTGGGTGCTCTATCGGACCGTGGAGGGGTTTATCGCCGAGCAGTATGTCGGGGTCGATTTCCTCGTCAGCGCGACCCTCATCGCTCTCGCCTGGCTGTTTGGGGCGCGGGTGCTCGTGCGTGCGCGCTTCGCCGGGCGGAGCGCGGCTCTCCTGGCCCAGGTCCGCGGTGACATCGAGCAGCGCGTCGGCGCAGCCGCCGGCCGGGCCATCCAGGGGCCGTCTGAGCGGCTTGAGGTCCTGCTGGGCAGCCTCCGGCGCGTGGAGTTGGCGGACCGCGCTTGGCGGCGCCGCCTGCACGGCGGAGAATGATCAGACACCTCACTCCGACCTCCTCGCTCCCGATGCTGATTCTCCTTCCCCTCGTCGCGCCCCTCGCCCTCTCAGTCTCCGTCGCCCCTCGGCTGATCCCGGCTGCCGTCCCGCGGCTGATCCAGGACGACCCGGCCGAGAAGCCCGCGGAGTCCACGGAGGTCGTCCTCGGTCCCGAAGGGCATCGCTATCGCTGGGTCTCTGACTGGCTGAAGCTCCCCGAGGGCATGGTCCTGGGGAACACGCACGGCTGCGTGGCGGTTGACTCCAAGGGGCGCGTGTACTTCAACACCGACGCCAAGCACGCGGTGGTCGTGGCGGACGCCGACGGCAACGTGGTCGACACGTGGGGATCGGAGTGGGCGGGCGGCCTGCACGGGATGACGATCGTCAAGGAGACCGAGGGGGAGTTCTGCTACCTCTCGCACATCGGTCGCCACGAGATCGCCAAGGTCACGCTCGAAGGCGAGCTCGTCTGGAAGAGCGGATACCCCGCCGCCTCCGGGGTCTACCAGAACGCAGGGCAGTACCGGCCCACGGGCATCGCGGTGGCGCCTAACGGCGACATCTACGTGGGGGACGGCTACGGCCAGAGCTGGTGCCACTCCTTCTCTGTGACCGGCGAGTACCAGGGGTCCTTCGGCGGGCCGGGAACGGAGCCGGGCAAGATGCGCACCCCGCACGGGATGATCATCGAGCGCGTGGGCGATGAGACCTACGTCGTGGTCTGCGACCGTGAGAATCACCGTCTCCAGCGCTTCGACCTGGACGGGAACCTGGTCCGTGTGGAGACTCCCGGCCTGCGCCGTCCCTGTAACGGGGTGTTCACCGGTGACGTCCTCGCCGTGGCGGATCTGATGGGGCGGGTGACGCTGCTCGGGCTGGACGAGAAGGGCGAGCGCTACGTCGTGGCCCACCTCGGCGACAACCCCGAGCCCTCGCGACGCGGGGTGAACGGTGTGCCCCAGGAGCAGTGGGCGGACGGGGAGTTCCTCTCCCCCCATGGAATCGGAGCGGACGCTGAGGGGAACCTGTACGTGCTGGACTGGAACCGGAACGGTCGGGTCAGCAAGCTCGAGCGGCTGAAGGACTGAGCCTGTCCCGGCTCCGGGGGGCAGGGGGCTCTGACGCCCCGGGACGCCCCGGGACGCCGCAGCGCCGAGGATCCCACCGCC